>JAQUPQ010000015.1 GCA_028716525.1 Terriglobia bacterium
TCAAAAGAAAGCTCAGCGAGGAGCAGTAGATTCCCGTCCACCCCGCCAGGACAAATAGAATGACCGCCAATCTTTTTATGGGTCGCATGAAAGTGCCTCCTGATTCCAAGGGATCCCCGGGAACTAGCGCGGGATCAGGTTTAACTACGAAGAAATGCACTGGGGGGATTCAGATGTGCATTAACGAGTTTTAGGAGCTTCGGCTCTTTTCTATTCCTCGCTACGGACTACCACGGCCGGCAAATTTTCGCCCAAAAGTTGCTGAGCCAACTGATTGGCCTTCGCCAGATTGTTTTCCTGCCCCACCCGAACGCGATAGATCTTACCGGCACTCGAATCGTAGGGAGTGACGGTGGTGTTATTGTACCGCCTCACAAGTTTCTGTCGCAGTTTCTTGGCTCTCTTCTCGCTGGAAAAGGCCCCCACTTGCACGGTGTAAACGGCATTGCGTTCTGCCGGGGCCGAAAGGATTTCCAAACGCACAGGCGTGGTTCCGGAATGCCCCATCCCGAGCTGCATTCCAGCGGCCTCCGAGAGATCGATGATGCGTCCGGGGACATAGGGCCCGCGATCATTTATCCGCACAGTCACGGTCTTGTGATTTTTCAGGTTGTGCACACGCACTTGAGTATTGAAGGGCAAGGTCCGGTGGGCTGCGGTCATTTTAGCTTTATCAAAGATCTCGCCGTTCGCGGTGGGATGTCCCTGGTGCCGATCTCCGTAGTAGGAGGCGACCCCCTGGAGTTCATAACCGGGAGAAACCTCACTGGGCGTCAGCGTCGAAGAAACGGGCGGCTGCACTGGTTGGCGTGGTCCGCAGGCAGTGCCGCCCAGCAGGACGCACAACAGCCCCAACGCCAAACCGGATGTGTTCAGTCGAAACCACCCCCTCGGCCGTTGCATGCGCTATTTCTCCGATTGTTCTTTTTCCAGTTTCTCAGCGAGCTTTTGAAGCCGCTCCGAGGCAAAACGCAAAAACTTGCTGGTGTCTTTGCGCGCCGAAGGCAATGCTTCTTTTTCGAGGTATTCGACGATCTTGTGAATCTCTTGATCGAGCTTCTTGCCGGCCTCTTCGAACCCCATGAAGCCTCCGAGGAACTCGGAATCTGCGTCCAGGTTCAATCTGAACAGGAATGAGTACGGACCCGACCCTGCCGGGAAAAAGGCGCCTCAACTTCGGTAAGATGCTAGCAAACTTGGCGGGCCAAGGCTAGTGCCTCCATAGTGGCGCTTGCGGGAGGAAGCTTTCAGTCGCGGATCACAAAGGTCGGCAGGCGCTGCCCTTGGAGCTTGTAGGCGAGATGATTCGCATCCGTGAGCGAGCGTTCCGCTCCCACGCGAACGCGGAACAGGACGCCCAGGCCGGAGTCATAACGACTGATGGAGATATGGTCGAAGCGGCGGGATAGCTCGCTGCGCAAATGGTCGGCATTGCTCCGGTTCGAGAACGCCCCGACTTGAACGGTAAAAAGACCTGTCGCATCTGCCGGCATCGAGAGAATATCCAAGCGGACGTGTGCCGTCCCCGGACCGATCAAACCCATGCGGCGGCCGGCTTCCTCGGAAAGGTCGATGATGCGGCCGTCGATGAACGGGCCGCGGTCGTTGATTCTCACTTCCACAGAGCGATGATTGTCCAAATCGTTGACTCGAACCCGGGTATTGAACGGCAAGGTTCGATGCGCCGCCGTCAGGGCATGTTTGTCGAAAACTTCCCCGTTCGCGGTCGGGCGACCGTTGTGAGGATCTCCGTAATACGAAGCGATCCCAACCAGTTCGCTGGAATAAGGAGCATCAGCGCGTGGCCCCGGAGGGGGTGCGGTTCGATAAGTGATCTGCGGCGGGGATGAAACCGGGGGATGCACGGTATGGGCTTTGCCCCCACACGATAATGCCCCCGTCATGAGGCAAACCAAGCACACACTCTTGGCACAATCCAGCGCTGAAAATTCTCCCCAAATAACTGCCATGCGTTATTTCCTCGATTGCGGATTCATCGCGGGTTTCAGATGAACGTCTCCCGCCCTGAAACCCGGCCCTGCGTCGAGCGAATTACGCCTGGAGTGTGCCAGGAGGATGTTAAGAAATTTTCACAACTATTTGATTTGGTGAGCGGCCAAACGGAGGGAAAAATCCACCCAAAGCATGCTCGAGGAAGGGCAACTCTTATTATATGTTCGATTTTTCTTTAATTGGAGTTAACGGAGGCTCGCTGAATTGAGGCGCACAACAGCGCAAGTTCTATCAATCCTCCTCCACGGGGGGAAGGCGTTTGAGTTCCTCTTCAGCGGAGATGCGTCCTTCGACCAGGGAATCGTCGCGAATTCGCCCGTCTTTGAATACCACATTGCGTTTGGCATACTTGGCGATATCGTGCTCGTGCGTCACCAAGACAATGGTGATGTTGTAGCGGTCATTGAGTTTTTGAAAGATGTCCATGACTTCGACCGAGGTGCGGCTGTCGAGGTTACCGGTGGGTTCATCGGCCAGAATAATGGAAGGTTCATTCACCAGGGCCCGGGCGATCGCCACGCGCTGCTGCTGTCCTCCCGACAACTGATTGGGCATGTGATATTCACGTCCGGCCAAGCCCACGTCATGCAGCGCCTTCATGGACCGCTCGTGCCGCTCCTTGGAGTCCGTGCCGGCGTATAACAGCGGCAACTCCACGTTGTCCAGCGCCGTGGTCCGGGCCAGCAGGTTGAATCCCTGAAAGACAAATCCGATGCGGCGGTTGCGGATGTCGGCCAAGGCATCCTTGTTAAGCGTCGAGACGTCAACCGATTCCAGCCAATAGGTGCCTTGAGTAGGCCGGTCCAAGCAGCCCACAATATTCATGAACGTGGACTTCCCCGATCCCGAGGCTCCCATTACAGCCACAAACTCGCCGCGATGAACTTCAATGGAAACCCCTCTCAAGGCATGGACTTTGACCTCACCCAGATCGTAGGTCTTGTGAAGATTCTCAATACGAATGACTTTATTGTTGGGACTTGTCACACTTGTGTCCTGATCCAAAGAATCGAGTACTTCTGTTGGCGCCATTTCAACGAATCCCTGCCGCGTCACCGGATGATCGCCGGCTCGCGAAAATTTTAGGCGAAGACATCCTGCATCAATGGAATCCGCCGCGAGCGCCACCGGCCATCCCGGGAGGACGCTGTTGGCCATTGCGTACTGTGGTGGTCATTTGCTGCCCCACGACCACTCGATCGCCTTCCTGCAACTGACCTTCGACCAATTCGGTGTAGATGCCGTCCGTGATGCCCAGTTTCACCGTGATGGGTCGCAGCTTGTTGCTCTTGGCATCCCACAACCACACCTTCTGCTCGCCCTGGTTGCGGCTGGCACCTCCGGCGCGCGGTCCCTGACCCTGCGGACGGGATCCGCCTTTGCTGAAACCTCCCGCGCCCCCGGGCTGGCCTGCGCCCTTGGCTTGAGCGTCACCCTTCGGTGTCTTGGCCACTCCCGCACTGGCTTTCTTCTCTTCCTCCGACTGCGGAGGAATAAAACGAATGGCGGCATTAGGAATCTTCAGTACATTTTCACGTTGCGCCACCAGGATGGTTACATTGGCCGTCATTCCCGGCATCAACTTCAATTCCGGATTCTCCACCTGGATTACGGCGGTGTAAGTCACCACGTTTGAAATCGTCGTGGGGTTCAATCGAATCTGTGAAATGCGTCCTCGAAACGTTTCGCCGGGATAAGCGTCCACATTGAACATGGCCGGACTGCCTTCATGAATGCTTCCGACGTCGGCTTCATCGATGTTGGCGAACACCTGCATTTTTGTGAGGTCGTTGGCAATGGTGAAAAGCGTGGGCGTTTGGAAGCTGGCCGCCACGGTCTGCCCGACATCGATGGCCCGGTTTACGATGACGCCGTCCATCGGCGCATAAATCTTGGTGTGATCCAAATTGACCCTGGCCGTGTCGAGACTGGCTTTGGCCTGTGCCACCCGCGCCACCGAAGAATTCACTTGGGCTTGCTGGGAATCAATCTGGGCCTCGGCGGACTTCTGAGTCGCCACCGCGGCATCGAAATTCACCTGCGCCGTGTCGAGGTCCTGCTGCGACAAGATGCCGTCTTTGACCAGTCCCTTGGACCGGTCCAACTTGATTCTGGCATCCCGCACCCCGACCTGGGCCTTCACCAGGTTTGCCTGCATGTTCACCAGTGCGGCTCTTTGGTTGGCCACATCGGCTTGCGACGTCTTCAGATTTGCAGAAGCTTGCTCATAGGCCGCCTGAAAGAGGGAAGGCTCAATTTCAGCGAGGAGCTGGTGAGCTTTCACATGGTTGTTGAAGTCCGCATACCATTTTGAAATGGTGCCCGAAACCTGGGTTCCAACCTGGGTCGTGGTGATAGCCGTCAAAGTGCCTGTGGCGCCCACTTCGGCCCGGATGCTGCCCCGCTCGATGGGCTGGTCCAAATACTTGGGTGCATCTTCACGCGAATAGACCATGTAAGCGGCGAACAATCCGACCACAACTATAAGTATAAGAACCGACGCGAAACGGTGTTTTTTAATAAAGTCCTTTGATGCCATGTGACTTCTCACTTTCTCGAATTGGATCGAAGGAATAATGACTCGGCGGTCTTCCTTTCGTTCCTCCGCCCGCCCCCTGAGCGGATACTTTAAAGACGAAGGGATAACGGCTGAAGTTACAACAGCATGCTTGGAACAATCCGGGACTTCTACCGGCGTTGCACCGCCACCACGCGGGGGATGGACTGCAAATCGTTCACAAACCTCAGGCCCTGCCAGTCGTCAACCGAAAATTCCTCTTGCAACAGCGGTTTTTGACCTGCGCCGATCTCCATGACCAGATACCCACCCTGTCGTAGAAGCGGCGCCGACTCCCGGATGAGGCGGCGAAATAGGGTCATGGGGCCGCTTTCTGGAGAATAAATAGCCGCGGGTGGTTCGTGATCCCGCACTTCTTTCGCCAACGTCTCCCGATCACCGGGAGGGACATAAGGCGGATTGGAAACCACAAAGTCCAGGGCGGCGCGATCTTCTTTCAAATGGAGCGGCGCCAGCAGATCGCCGTTCACGAACTCGATCCGATCGCAGACTCCCAAGCGTTCGGCATTTCGAGCTGCGACGTTCAAAGCCGCTCGGGATTGGTCCACAGCCACGAGGCGCGCCCCGGGAATTTCTTTGGCTAACGCGATCGCAATACAACCTGATCCTGTCCCCACATCCACAATCTGAGGTTGCGGGGATTGGTTCAATTCCAAAACGGTTTCAATGAGGTGTTCCGTCTCCGGCCGGGGAATTAGAACTTCGGATGTCACTTCGAAATCGAGCCCCCAGAATTCCTGATGTCCGGTGATGTATTGAGCGGGCTCTCCACGGGACCGGCGGACTATCCAGGAAAAATAAGTGTGCTCCTCTTCGGGCGTCAAACCTCGTTCGGAATGAGAAATCAGCCGGACTTTTTCCACTCCCAACAGCCTCTGCATCAATACTTCGGCGTTCAACGAGGGACTCGGCGTGCCGGCCTCCGCCAGTTGTTTCTTTCCGAGCGTTAATGCCTCCGCAAGGTCCATCCGATTCCTTCGCCGTTCCTAATCCTTGAACTGCGCGCTTAGGCCCTTCAACCTCACGCCGCCTCCACCGTCTGTTTCAACTTCTCCGCTTGAAAATGCGACAGCACGGCGTCGATCACCGGGCTCAAACGGCCGTCCAGGATGGAATCCAGCTGATGCAAAGTCAATCCGATGCGATGGTCGGTCAATCGATTCTGCGGATAATTGTACGTCCGAATTTTCTCGCTGCGGTCCCCGGATCCCACCTGTGAGCGGCGGGCCTGCGCAATCTCCTGCTGTTGTTTCGCCTGCTCCATCTCAAACAGACGCGATCTCAAGACGCGCATGGCCTTGGCGCGATTCTTGATCTGGGATTTCTCGTCCTGGCACGACACCACCAGTCCCGTGGGCAAATGTGTGATGCGGACAGCGGAATAGGTGGTATTCACCGACTGTCCGCCCGGTCCGGAGGAACAAAACGTGTCGACGCGAACGTCTTTGGGGTCGATTTGAACCTCCACTTCATCGGCCTCCGGGAGCACGGCCACGGTGACCGCGGACGTATGAATCCGCCCGCTGGCTTCGGTTTTCGGGACGCGCTGTACGCGGTGAACGCCGCTTTCGTACTTCAGTTTGCTGTACACCTTGGCCCCTTCAATCACCGCGATGACTTCTTTGTAACCGCCCACGCCGGATTCCGAGGTCGAGAGGATATCCACACGCCAGCCCTGCGATTCAGCGTAACGCGAGTACATGCGAAAGACCTCGGCGGCAAACAGCGTGGCCTCATCGCCGCCTGTGCCGGCGCGTATCTCCAGGATCACGTTTTTCTCATCGTTGGGATCCCGCGGCAGCAACAGAACTTTCAGCGACTCGGTGCACTGCTGTTCCTGCCGCTCGAGCTTCTGCAGCTCTTCTTGAGCCATGGCTTTCATTTCGGGATCGTTTGCCGATTCCAACAGCAACTGCTTGGTCTCGCGCAGGTGCTTTTCGGCTTCCTTGTATTCGCGATACTTCTCGACGATGCCGGCGATTTCTGCCCGCGCTTTGGCGGTCTTCTGATATTTGCCCGGGTCGTTGAGCGTTTCGGGCTGAGCCAGTGACATGGTCAGCTCCTCAAATTTTTGCTCCAAGGCTTCGAGTTTGGAAAACATTTGAAAATCCTTAAGTCCTGCGTGGGTTGAAACGATGCGGCCGGAACTCGACCGCCCGAATGGGTTGATCGTTCAGAGGAGATCGGACCGCTAACCTTGGGGTGCGGAATACGTCGGTTCGAGCGAGAGGGCTTCTTCCAAAGCGCGGATTCCGGTGGCCAGTTGAGCGTCGTCGGGAGGCTGGGTGGTGATGCGCTGCAGCCACAATCCGGGTTTCGTCATGATGGCGAACAACGACCCCGGTTTCTTGGCGGCATATCGAATGATCTCGTAACTCAAACCCATCACGACCGGCAACAACAAGATTCGGAAGAGAAGTTTGAGGGCAAAGGATTGGAAAGGAATAAAACAGTACACCACAATCGAAATCAACATCACAGTCAGCAAAAAACTGGTTCCGCATCGGGGATGCAGAGTGGAAAAACCGCGGGCATTTTCGACCGTGAGCGGTTTTTGGCTTTCAAAATTGAAAACCACCTTGTGCTCGGCGCCGTGATATTCGTACAGACGATGAAACTCCTTCCACAGACCCAAGCCGCCGATGTATCCGACGAAAAGCGCCAATCGCACCACACCGTCCACCAGGTTGAATGGAATCCGGCTCTTCGCCCATTGCGTGTGATTCTGAAAATAAGTGGCGACCGACAAGGGAAGGAACTTGAACAAGAAAATGAACAACACCGTTGCCACGATGGCATTCACGGCGATAAACCACGGCCCCAACTCGCCGCCCTTCTTGGGAGGCTCGGCCGTCGATGTCGAAGGCGCCGCTTTCCGGGCCTCCTCCTGGTCGAAAGCCTCCATCAGCTGATCGGCTGAAAATTTGATGGCTTTCATTCCCAAAACAAAGGCCTGTCCCAAAATTCCCACGCCGCGCAACACCGGCCACTTGAACAACGGATATTTCTCCGAAACCCGGGGAACCGGCTCTTTGCGCACGGCCACTTCCTCCGGCGTCCGATGAACCGCAATGGCAAAGGAGTGCGGCGAGCGCATCATCACCCCTTCCAGGACCGCCTGGCCGCCCACCAACAAATCTTCGGTCGGTTGCATAACCGAGTCGTTCAGCAGCTGGGTGGTGGCCCCGAGTCCTTGCAGCCAAATTCGAAGTCGGACGTTCATCAAATATCCAATCCTTTCGAGCTTCCGCGTTCTCGTTCAGAAATCCCCAAGCCTCAGGCGTTGGGGGATTTCTTTTCCGCCTTGCCTTTGTTCTCGTACTTCTTCTTGAATCGTTCGATGCGCCCGGCGGTGTCGATGAACTTCTGTTTGCCCGTAAAGAACGGATGGCAGCCCGAACAAATGTCGAGGCGGATCATATCGGCCTTGAATGTGGAGCGGGTCTTGAACGTATTCCCGCAGGCGCACACCACCTGCACCTCATGATACTTGGGATGAATCCCTTCTTTCATTGTGAGCTCCTCTAGTCTATCTCAGATGGCCCCTACAAAACGTAAAAATATACTATAAAACGGCTTGGGTATCAACTGGGGGCCCGGCTGTTCTCCACCGGAGAGGTGTGTCCCGACGGCGCTAATAGTGCAGCAGGGATGTGATATCGATTCCTTCCAGCTTTTGTCGGCCTTTCAAGAAATCCAACTCCACCACGAAAGCGGCCCCCACCACCTGTCCGCCGAGTTTCTGGATCAGTTTCACAACCGCCGCCGCCGTTCCCCCCGTCGCCAGGACATCATCCAGCAGCAGCACGCGCTGACCCGGTGTGATGCCGTCGCGATGGATTTCGAGCGTATCGGTTCCATACTCCAAGTCATAGGTAATGCGTTCGGTGGCGGCTGGCAGCTTCTTTGGCTTACGGACCGGGACGAAGCCGGCGCCGATGGCATAGGCCACCGCGGGCGCAAAAATAAAGCCGCGGGCCTCCACCCCGACTATCTGATGGATTTCCTGATTCTTGAAAATTTCCGAGAATCCATCAATCACGTGCCGAAACCCTTCGGCATCCTTCAACAACGTGGTGATGTCGTAGAACAAAATCCCTTTTTTTGGAAAATCCGGAACTTCGCGAATCAAGCTCTTCAGTCGTTCCATAAGAATGGTGTCCTCAGCTTCAGTAGGTGATGCGAAAAGATTCCAGCTCGCGGTCGACGCTCTCCGGAAACTCGTCCACGCGCTCGACAAACGCCATGCGCGGCCCCTTGGCCAATTTCTCCTTGAACCGTTCGAGTTGTGCTTGCGTGCCGACGGCGTAACACTCCACGGTGCCCTCAGGGGCATTCCGCACGAAACCCTTGACGCCGAGTTCGGCGGCCCAGTGCTGGGCGTAATATCGAAAGCCCACGCCTTGAACCCGGCCCGATATGTGATAACCGCGGGCCATCAGCGATTGAAACGAGTTACCCATTAGTCTTGATGAATGGGGAAAACCGCAGCGCCGGCGTTACCACGAAATCCCCGCGTGTCGGCCGTGGCTTTGACGGGCGCTCCATGATCTCAAATCTTCAACGAGGCCAACCTCTTCAACCACTGGGAGCGCTCTGTTTTTACCTTTTCCGTGAGCTCTTGCTGCCAGGGCGTCAGCGACTCCAGCGCCGAATAATCGGTGCGATTGATATTCAACGGGGTGATCGAAATCGTTCCGGCATCAATGGCGGCGTAATCGGTTCCGGCATCCCCGTGGTTGGCGGCGGGCGGGTCGTGCAGCCAAAAATACTTGCGGCCGCGAGGATCCTTGTTCTCCAGCAACATGTTCTTGTTGTTCTTCTTTCCCTGCCGGGTGAACTCCACAGTCCCCGTCCAGTTGGGTGGAATATTGACGTTGAGCAGCACCCCGTCGGGCAAGCCCTTGGTCAGCACCGCCTCGGACAAACGGGCCGCAAATTCCGCGGCGGGCTTGAAATTGAAATCCGAGCGCATGCAAAGGGACAGGGCCAGCGACGGCACTCCGTTGAAGGTTCCTTCCAACGCGGCCGCCACGGTCCCGGAATATGAAATGTCGTCGCCCAAGTTGGCGCCTTTGTTGATGCCCGACACGATCAGATCGGGCGGCGTTTTCATGATGGTCCGCAAAGCCAGGATCACACAATCGGCCGGCGTGCCTTCCACTCGGAACTCGTGGTCGCTGAGTTGGGAATAACGCAGGGGGGAATGCAGCGTGATGGATTGCGACACGGCGCTCATCTCACGGTCCGGCGCCACAATCGTGACTTCACCCAGCGCCTGAAGAGCTTCGTTTAATGCCTTCAACCCTTCCGAATGAATCCCATCGTCATTGGTGAGCAGAATTCTCGCCAATTTCTATCTCAACCTCGTTCCCGTATTGGAATGAATGATGAAAAATGAGGCCGGCTCAGCATGCTGCACGCAAGGACGAAGCGCCGAGGTAAATGGTCGGGGCGATCCGATTTGAACGGACGACCACTCGCACCCCAAGCGAGTGCGCTACCAGGCTGCGCCACGCCCCGACATTCCGGTTTCGTCAACTCCTGCTTTGGTCGGGGCGAATGGATTTGAACCATCGACCTCTCGGTCCCGAACCGAGCGCTCTACCAGGCTGAGCCACGCCCCGAATCCGTCAACTTGTTTCAACTACCGTTCTTACAGCGCCGCCGTCTCACAGAAAAGATTTTCGTGTCCACGGCGACCGGCGAATCTATCACCTTTTATTTAAGAGTGTCAAGATCGACTCCAGCTCCCCTTTCACCTGGCGCAGTGTCTGTTGCGTGCGGGGTGCGCTCGCGGCCACGGCGACATTTTCATTTTCCGGCGCGGCTCTTTCCACGGCCGGCGCGGAGTGATGATTACCTTCCGTCAAACGTTTGCGCGCGCCATCAATCGTGAACCCTTCATCGTAAAGCAGCCGCTTGATCTCCAACACCTTCTCGACATCCTGGCGCCGATACACCCGCCAGCCGGCACGATTCTTCTCCGGCGCCAGCTCTTTGAATTCTGATTCCCAGAACCTCAGGACATAGGGCTCCACTTCCGCCAGCTTGGCCACCTCCCGAATCCGGAAAAAGAGTTTGTCGGGAATCTCTTTAACAACCTTGCTCATCACTCAGACCGTCCGATCAGAAGATTGACCTCGTCTCGGGACGAAGGAAGAGGGGTTTCCCCGACTTTCGGCCGCCGCCTGGAATTCGGATTGGAGCTCCTCAAAAAATTCTAGCACCGCGGGCAAAGATTCAGAAGTTCAAAAAGTCAACGCGCCGACGAGCGGCCTTTTTTGATGCGCTGCTCAATGCGGATGGGCGTTCCTTCAAAACCAAAATGCTCCCGAATGCGGTTGATCAAAAAACGCTCGAAACCGAAATGAAACCGGCCCCGCCGATTTGTAAACAGGACGAAGGTGGGCGGACCCCAGCGGGTTTGAGTGGCATAAAAAATTTTGGCGCGCTGCGACATCGGCACGGTAGCCCGTTCGATATCCAGTTTTTGAAAAAAGCGATTCAACTCCCCGGTGGTGATATGCCGCCGCCGCTGCCGGGCCACTTCCACCACGCGCTGCATGAGATTCGTAACTCGCTGCCCCGTCAACGCTGAAATGAACACCACGGGGGCATACTCCAGGAACTTGGCGCGCCGGCGGACGCTTGCTTCAAAACGTTTCGCGGCATCGGGGGTTTTCTTGGCCAAGTCCCATTTGTTGACCACCAGCACCAGGGACTTGCCGGCGTCGTGGGCGTAGCCCGCAATGGTGGCGTCTAACGCCGTGATTCCCTCCACGGCGTCGATCAACAGCAGCGCCACCTCAGATTGTTCGAGGTGTTTGCGCGCCAGAACGACGCTCAATTTTTCGGCAATTAACTTGGTCTTACCCTTGCGCCGAATGCCGGCGGTATCGACCAGACGAAAGCGCTGTCCCTCGCGTTCCACCAGCGCGTCCACGCTGTCGCGCGTAGTCCCGGGAAGCGGCGAAACAATGGCCCGCTCTTTGCCGCAGAGGTTGTTGAGAAGAGTCGATTTCCCGACGTTGGGACGCCCCATGATGGCCACCCGAATTTCCTCTTCCGGGCCGGCAACGGCCGCGTTTGAAGTTTCCTGGTCGGACGATGCCTGCTCTCCAAGCGCTTTCTCCGGGCCAGGGCGCAAGTGCGGTTGCGAAAACAGGACATCCAACATTTCCGTGATATTGTGGCTGTGTTCGGCTGAAATAAAAAAAACAGGCTCGATACCCAGGCGGTGAAACTCGCCGGCGGCAGCGACCTGTTGCGGCGAATCGACTTTGTTCACCACCAGGGCCAACGGCTTTCCCAACGGTCTTAACAAATGCGCCAACTCCTCGTCGAGCGGCACCACACCTTCCCGGAAATTGGTCACCAACAAAACTTGTGCGGCCTCCTGAAGAGCCGTGCGCGCTTGCTTCAGAATGCTCTGGGCAATCACATCTTCGTCATGAGGCAACAGGCCGCCGGTGTCCACGACTTCGAGCTGCCGTCCGCCCCATTCCAAGCGGCCGTAGATGCGATCGCGCGTGATGCCGGGCTCGTCCGTCACGATGGAGCGACGACGCCCCACCAGGCGGTTGAAGAGCGTCGACTTCCCCACGTTGGGGCGGCCCACAATGGCCAGCAGTGGCATTTTGCTCATACCACGCCAAGGTATGCGGTGAAGAAAAATCTGTCAAGCTGAGAAGAAATTCTTTTGTGTACACCCCGAGGGTTTGGAGACATGGTCGGATTGAAAATTCCACACTCCAAGCACCCCAATCCAGATAAAATCCAATTCCCAAGAAAGCCAAGAACTCATGCTGTTATCTCGGATTTGGAGATCGGATATTGATATTTGGAATTTGTCTGGAGTTGGGTCACCGGGATTTGGATTTTTTCTCTACAGCCGGCAAGGTGGACAACTGTGCTATCGACGAACACCCCTCTATTTGTCGACATTTATGGTAGATCGCTTCACCGCCGAGACGCAGAGGCCGCAAAGAAAGCGCGAAGATTTTTTCCAACATTTGTTCATCTTGAAAACTCTCATTCCAGACACCTGATCAACGGCCCCTACGCCGCACACTCGACCCTCACACCTCGCACCTCAAACCGGATGACTCTTCTAAATTTTAAGGTTTGAATTTCGCCTGGAATTTGATATTGGAAGTCTCCTGGGAGAACGCGCACCTCAAATCGGTTTGAACATGACGACCCCGCAATCCATCTTCGGCGCTCACGGCCGCTTGTCGACCCTGCTGGATAACTTTGAGTTCCGTTCCGGGCAGCTCGACATGGCCGAAGCTGTGGAGCATGCCATCCAGCATCAACATCACTTGGTGGTCGAAGCCGGAACGGGCACCGGAAAAACCCTGGCCTATCTTGTCCCGGCCGTGAAGAGCGGCAAGCGCGTGGTCATCTCGACGGGCACCAAAAATCTTCAGGAACAACTCTTCTTCAAGGATATTCCCCTGGTGGAAGAATTGTTTCCCGGCGAATGCCATGCCTGCCTGATGAAAGGGCGCTCCAACTATCTTTGCCTGAAGAAACTTTCAGAAGCCAAGAAACAACCGATGCTGGAATCCATGGAGGAGGTCGACCTCTTCCAACAGATCGATGAATGGGCGCAAGCCACGGAATCCGGCGACCGGGCCGAAATTCCCGATCTGCCCGAAGATTTGCCTTTGTGGTCGCGGCTCGACGCGCGCGCCGAAGACTGTCTTGGCAAAAAATGCTCCGATTACGAGCGCTGTTTCATCGTCCGGATGCGAGCCCGCGCCGAGCAATCCAACATTATCATTGCCAACCACCACCTGGTGTTCGCCGATCTGGCGGTGCGGGAAAGCGATTTCGGATCGGTTCTCCCGGAGTATGAAGTTTTGATTCTGGACGAAGCCCACACCATCGAGAACATCGCCACGCAATATTTCGGAATTCAGATATCCAACTATCGGCTGGAGGAGCTGGTGCGCGACACTTACGCCGCCCTGCGAGCCCATGAAATTTCGAGCGGATCCATCGATGCTGTTTTGAATGATCTCTCGGCCCGATCGCTGGCTTTCTTTGGATTGCTGGCAGGAAAGGAGGGACGCTTCAATCTGATTCCCCGGCTGGAACAAACCGAACATCTAGGCTCTCATGCGGACCGTTTGGCCTCCGGCTTGGAAAAGCTCGAAGGTCAGTTGGGCGAGTTGCCCAACCGGCCCGAGATCATCTTCGCCTTGATCCGCCGTTCCAAGGAAATGCGGCAGGAGTTGGATTTCTTGCTGCGTCACGACAGTCGCAATCATGTGTACTGGCTGGAATGCCGTGGGGGTACTCGTCGGGCTCACGCTTCCCACAAACCCTCCCGCGGGGGCGTTTTCCTGCAGGCCTCACCCATCCATCTGGGAGGCCTTCTCAGGGAGAGGTTGTTCGATCATGTGCCCACGGTGGTTTTGACTTCGGCGACGCTCTCCGTGAGCGGAAAGTTTGAGTTCATCCGTTCCCGGCTCGGACTGGAGGAGTCGCCGGTGGAACGCGTTCGAGAAGCCCTGTGCCCCTCGCACTTCGATCATCGCCGCCAGGCCATTTTGTTTGTTCCGACGCATCTGCCTCCGCCCGGTTCGGCCGACTACACCACGGCTTCGGTGAGTTTGGTGGCGCAGCTGCTCGAGCTGACGCAAGGTCGCGCCTTCTTCCTCTTCACATCCATTGAGCAGATGCAGCGATCCTTTCGGGTGCTGAAGAAAAGCATTCCTTATCCCGTCCTGATGCAAGGCCAATTGAGCCGCACTGCATTGCTGAACAAATTCCGCAAGACGCCGCACGCCGTCTTGTGCGCCACAGCCAGCTTCTGGCACGGTGTAGACGTCGTGGGAGAGCAATTGAGCTGTGTTATAATCGACAAGCTCCCGTTTGCTGTGCCGGACGATCCGATTGTTCGGGCGCGCACGGAAGCGCTGGAAGCTGCCGGGCGAAACGGTTTTTTGGAATATCAGGTGCCGGAAGCCGTCATTCAGCTCAAGCAAGGCCTGGGCCGGTTGATTCGGTCGACGCGCGATTACGGGCTGTTGGCCGTGCTGGACGACCGGGTCATCCGTAAAAGTTACGGGCAGATGTTTCTGGCCAGCCTGCCCGATTATCGGCTGACCCACAGCTTGGATGAAATCCGGCAATTCCTGGAGTCGTTCGCAGCGGCCCGCCAGTCCCGCCGCAAATGATCCCCGGTAAAAAATCAACGAGGGAGACGGACGCTGTCGGGGAGTTTCCCCGCGCCCCAGAGCCGCTCAATTGCAGTGACCGCCAAAGCCACGCCCAGTTCGACTTCCGCGACGTGCCACCCGCAGAATTCGATTTCCCCGGATTCTACCCGCAACGGCGCCCTCCGCCTGAAGACCCGCACACTCAAGATCAATGAAATCTTCTATTCTCTTCAGGGCGAATCGTCGTGGGCCGGACAACCCTGCGTGTTTGTCCGCTTGGCCGCCTGCAATCTGCGCTGCCAATGGTGTGACACCACCTACTCTTTTTACAGGGGCGAGCCGATGTCGTTCGAGGAAATTCTGCGGCACGTCGAATCGTTCCATTGCCGGCTCGTCGAACTGACCGGCGGTGAACCATTGTTGCAACCGGAGGCCGTGGCGTTAATGCAGGAATTGCTGGCGCGAAATTTCCGGGTGATGCTCGAAACCAGCGGAGAACAATCCATCGCTCCGGTTCCCCGCGAGGTCGTGAAAATTGTGGACGTGAAATGCCCTTCCAGCGGCGAGGCCGGCAAGTTTCATCCCGACAATTTGAAACACCTGGCGCCTCATGACGAATTGAAATTCGTGATCGCGGATCGCTCCGATTATGAATTCGCGCGGGAATGGATCCGTTCCAAGGCCATTCCGCCGGAGGTGACGATCCTGTTTTCTCCCTTGTTCGATTCGGGCCAGGATACACCCTTCGCCGCGGCTTCGCCGGATCCGCTGGCTTCAAGCGCCACCCGCGCACGCCAACTGGCGGAGTGGGTGTTGCGTGATCATCTGCCGGTAAAGCTCCAAACACAGCTGCAGAAATGGTTGTGGGGCACCGACACGCGCGGTGTCTGAGGCCGGCCTGTAGCAGGAAAGCGTTTCTATGACATCCGAGAAAAGAAACCGGGCCGTGGTTTTGTTGAGCGGCGGCATGGACAGCTGCGTGACCACGGCCATCGCCCGACTCCAGTATGACCTGGCGCTGTTGCACGTCGACTACCACCAGCGGACATCCACTCGGGAACGGCAATCGTTTGAAGCCATTGCCGACCATTATCAGGTTTCCCGGCGCTGGGCGACCACCCTGGATCATCTGAGAACGATCGGGGGTTCGTCACTCACAGATCCCGGTGTCGAAGTGTCCCCAGCCAATTTGAATTCCACCACCATCCCCAGCAGCTATGTGCCCTTCCGCAATGCGCATTTGCTTTCCATAGCGACGTCCTGGGCGGAAGTGATGGGGGCAACGCGAATCTTTATCGGCGCCGTGGCGGAAGACAGCTCCGGATACCCGGATTGCCGTCGCCAGTTCTACGACGCTTTTGAACGCGCCATTGAGGCCGGCACCAAACCGGAGACGCATATTCGAATCGAAACTCCGGTTATCGCCATGCGAAAATCGGAAATCGTCCGAAAAGGCATCGAATTGAACGCTCCCCTGCATCTCACCTGGTCCTGCTACCGCAACACCGAGGTGGCTTGTGGGGAGTGTGATAGTTGTGCGCTGCGACTGCGGGGCTTTCAGCAAGCGGGTGTCGAGGACCCTATTCCTTATGCCCGGCGCCCCTCGCTGGTTTGAACAAACTTTGTCTGCGACAATTTGGAATTTTGGCCGCGGTAGATTAGGATAGGAACGGACTTTTAATATGGAGGGCGGTTCCGTAGACCATTTTAAGGCTCACCCGCCCTGGGAGGACTTCATGTTGAAGAAATTTTTTATCGGCATTTTGTTGGTGGCGGCGTTCGCCCTCGTCGGCTTTCTCGCACCACGACCCGTCTTCGCTCAAATCGGCGGCATCGAAGGCGATGTTAAAGGTATGAAAGGCGAGCCCCTGATCGGCATCACCGTTCAACTGGACCGTAAGGAAATCAAGGGCCACTTCGAAACCAAGACGGACAAGAAGGGACATTATTTCCATACCGGCCTACCCTCAGGCACCTATCGCATCTCCTTGTGGGATGGCACTCAACAGATCGATTTCCACGACAACATCCGGATCCCCAGCGGAGAACCCACGCTTCACGATTTCGATCTGAAAGCGGATCAAGAAGCGGCGATGAAGAACATCCCCAAAGAAGTCAAAGAGCAGATGGAGAAGCGCGAGCAGGAAGTCAAGAAGCAGGGCGATTTGAAGCAGCATTTTGAAGCCGGTGTGGCCTTCCAGCAAAGCAATCAATACGATAAGGCGCTGGAAGAGTTCCAACAGGCCGCGCAAATCGATCCGACGCAGTACGTGGTCTTTGGCCGCATGGCCGATACTTATTCATCCATGGGAAAGTTGGATCTGGCCGCCACGAATTTTCAGAAGACCATCTCCATCCTGGAGAGCAAACCGGATCTGAAGCCCGACATGAAGCAAAATTTGGCGGGTTACTACAACAACTATGGCGGCGTCCTCGCCAAGGAAGGCAAGACCAAGGATGCCATGGACACCTACCAGAAAGCCGCCAACATCAATCCCGAGAGCGCCGGGATGTATTTCTATAACATGGGCGCAGTGCTGACCAATGCCCACGCGCCCGTCGACGACCGCGTTGCGGCCTTCAAGAAAGCCACCGAAGCCGATCCCAAGAATGCCAACGCCTGGTATCAGTACGGATTGACGCTTTCCGAGAAAATGTCGTTCACGTCCGACGGGAAAGTGACGGCGCCTCCGGAAATGGTCGTGGCACTCAACAAATATTTGGAGTTGGACCCGCAAGGCAAATATGCGGAAGGCGCCAAAGGGCTGATCCAAGCAGCCGGGCAAACCGTGACGACCTCGGTCGGCATGCGCAAAGAAACCAAGAAAGGCAAGAAGCAATAATTAATGATACGGCCGGCGCGGTCCTTTCCACGACACGGGACTCGCCGTCCGTCTGCAAGGAATGGCGCGGCGACTTGGGGTCCCTGACCCGCCTGAAATGAGACGGACCGCAGGCGCCGCGAATTTGCCTGCAGTTATTCATTGAAAAATTCAATCTCCGGATGTGTCCATGCCGTCTCGAATGGAAATACGAACTTCCTTTTTTTTGTTGACGCTGGTAATGGCACTGGTCATCGGATTTCTGGCCGGTTATATCTACACCAATCAAGTCAACTGGAATGCCCAACGCGGCGCCCCGGCCGCAAATTCCGCCGACACGGCCGGACTTCCGCCGGCGTCCGCGGATACGTCCGGCCGATTGCCCGAAGGCCATCCTCAAATCAATCCCGAACCCGTGATCGCCGCCATGAAGGCCGACGCCGAGAAGGACCCCGGTAACATCGAGAAGACGGCCCGCCTGGCGAATTTTCTTTATGACAGCAAGCGCTACACGGAGGCCATCGATTGGTACCAAAAGGCGCTGCAGCTGGATCCGAAAAACGCCGACATTGAGACCGATCTCGGGACGGCCTATTACTACACCAACGATCCCGACTCGGCGCTCTTGCACTTCAACAACGCCCTGCGCAACGATCCGCGGCATATTCAGACGCTTCACAACAAGTTCATCGTTCTTCTCGAAGGGAAAAAAGATACCGCCGCAGCGCGGGCGACGATGAAGCAATTGGAGACGATTGCCCCCAATGATGCTTCGCTCAAGGAGCTGCGCGACATGCTCGACCGCGCCGAAAAGCGCCCCTAAGCGTCGCTCCAAACCGGCGTGCGAGCCCGCCAGGCTGACTCGCTTCAAAACAGAATGATCCAGTTTCTGCTGCGCATTATCTTCTACGTCTTCCTCCTGTTCCTCCTGCTCCGCGTGATCCGGAGTTTGTTTTCTCGACCCTCCAAACCGCGGCCCAATCCCTCCGGTTCAAGCCCTGATTCCAGTGCCGTCACCGGCCGCATGGAGAAGGATCCCGTGTGCGGAATGTATGTGGATGTGTCCACGGCGCTCAGGGAGGAGCGAAGCGGAAAATCGTTTTTCTTTTGTTCGGAAGAGTGCCGGCGCCGATTTTTGAAATCTTCCCCCTAAAGCATTCTATAGAATCCTGTCGGAGCCAGTGCGGTGCCGGTGAGTTTACTTTCCCTTTTCGCTTGCCTAGAATATTATGAATTTGCAGCGCGTAAAGTCTGTCTTCCGCGTGCTCCCGGCGTGGGGGCCGGTGAACAAACGCAGTTAGGATGAGGTCATCATGCGACACCAATCCGGGCAACACACCCTCGCGGTTTTATGGATAACCCTGGTTCTGACAGCCAGTTCTTTTCTTCTGGAAGCGCGCACCGGCGTCAAACCGGGATTCAACATTTTTACTCCCCAGCAGGACATCGAAATCGGCCGCGCCTCGGCTCAAAATGCCGAAAAACAGCTGGTGTTGTTGAACGATCCCGCGGCGGACCGCTATGTCACGGACATCGGCAAGAAGTTGGCGGCCAAATCCATGAACCCGAATTATCCGTGGACCTTCAAAGTGGTGAACGACCGCGCCATCAATGCCTTTGCGCTTCCGGGCGGATTCATCTATGTGAACCGCGGCGCCATACAATCGGCCGACAATGAAGCTCAGATCGCCGGAGTGATCGGACATGAGATCGGCCATGTCGTGGCCCGCCATGGAACCAATCAAATCTCTAAAGCCATCTGGCCGCAAGTGGGATTGGCCATGCTGGGCAGCCTCACCGCCGGCCGCGGCGGTTGGGCCAACACCTTGGCGCAATACGGCATCCCCATCGGAGTCAACCTCTATTTCCTGAAAAACTCCCGGGAGCACGAAGCGCAAGCCGATCTTCTCGGCACTCAAGAAATCACCGACGCCGGGTACGATCCTCATCAATTCGCTTCATTTTTTGAAAAGCTGGAACGCGACAATAAACAGAATATTTCCGGCGCCGCCGCCTGGTTCGCCGATCACCCTTCGCCCGCCAACCGAGTTCAAAGCATCGACCGGGAAATTGACGGATTGAATGTTCCCGGTCAACCGATTCGGGATACGACCCGCTTTGAAGACCTCAAGACTCATTTAAGATCTTTGCCGCCCGCTCCTCAGCCCAAGCCGGCCGGCGCGGGATCGAAGACCACCAGCTCCGCCGGGAGCGCGGCGTCTCAAAGCGCCAACATTCCCTCACCCTCCGAAAACTTCTCGCGCTTTTCAGCGCGCGGCAATCTGTACCTCGTGGAATACCCTTCCGGCTGGAATGTTTCGGCGGTCGGTTCGGGGGTAAGCTTTTGGCCCGAGGGAGGCCTGCAAAAAATCGAGGAACGCAGCGATTTGGTGTATGGAATTCAAGTCTCCATTTTCGAGCCCCAAGGTCACGGCGGACACCAGGATTCACTCGACGCGATGACGGATCTGTTCGTCGGCAATCTTCTCAAAGGCAATAATTACTTGCAGGAAGACACTTCCGGGCATGTTCAGATGCGCGTGGGGAATGATCGACTCCTGGTGACACAACTGGGAGGTAAGCCGCCGTACCGCCCCGAAGATTCCACCGTGCGAGTGGCCACCCGGATGTATGACGCCCACCGGCTTTTTGCGGTCGTGTGCATCGCGCCGACCGACCGCTTCAAGGAATTTGAACCCGCATTTCGGCACGTCTACGAAAGTGCGCGTTTCGAATTCTAGGGAGGCGCAGACTTTTTCGCCGAGGTTCACGCTCGACATTCCATGTCCGATATCCGCAAGCCAACAACAGCTTCCGCGTCTGCGTCCCCAGCCGCTCGGGACTCCAGGCCCATCAACCCTTGGTTTGCCGCCTTGGCGGTGACACCGGCCACGCTGATGGAGGTTCTCGATTCCACCGTGGTGAATGTTTCCATCCCTCACATCGCGGGATCCATGGGTGTCACCAATGCGGAAGCGACCTGGACCATGACCACTTATCTGGTGGCCAACGCCATCGTTCTTCCCATGACCGGATGGTTAGCCAACTATTTCGGGCGCCGTCGGCTGTTCATCATCTGCCTGTGGAGTTTTACGTTTGCCTCGGTGTTGTGCGGCGCAGCCCCTTCGCTGGGATTTATGCTGTTCTTTCGGGTGCTTCAAGGCATGAGCGGCGGCATCCTGGTCCCCATCGCCCAGGCCATCATGCTGGAGAGCTTTCCCCCCGAAAAACGCGGCCGCGCCATGGCCGCCTTCGCCATCATTATTATATTCGCTCCCATCGTGGGACCCATTTTGGGCGGTTTCATCACCGACAACTATTCCTGGCGCTGGGTTTTCTATATCAACGTACCGGTCGGAGCGTTTGCGTTTCTGCTGGCCAACGCCTTGGTCTTTGACCCGCCTTACATCCGGCGCAAGCACAACGTCATCGATTACTTCGGATTGGCCCTGCTGGCCATCGGCCTGGGATCGCTCGAAATCGTTCTCGACAACGGCGAACTCAAAGATTGGTTCGGTTCCCCCTTCATCCGGAACTTCAGCTTCCTGGCTGCGGCGGCGTTGGTTGTTTTTATTTTCTGGGAATTGTCGACGGATCATCCCGTCGTCGACTTGCACCTGCTCAAAGATCGAAATTTCAGCGCCGGATTATTATTGATGACCACGCTCGGCATGGTGCTGTACGGATCCATTGTCTTGCAACCCATCTATCTTCAAACCCTCATGGGTTACACGGCGCTTCTGAGCGGTTTGACGCTGGCGCCACGCGGGGTCACGAGCCTGCTCTTTGCGCCGCTGGCGGGCCGGCTGACCGAAAAGAAAGATGCGCGCTGGTTGATTGCCTTTGGCGTCATCATGACATCGCTCACCCTGTGGATGATGTCGCACTGGAATCTGCAAACGGATTTCCGCGCTCTCATGCTGCCGAATTTGATCCAAGGCGCCGGCATCGTTTTCTTGTTTGTCCCGTTGACGACGGCCACGATGGCCTACATATCGAATGAAAACATGGGCATGGCTTCGGGACTTTATAACCTGATGCGGAACATGGGGGGCAGCGCCGGCATCGCTTTTGTCAACACGCTGCTCTCGCGGCGGCTGCAGTTCCACCATGAACGTCTGGCCGAGCACATCACTCCTTACAACCCGGCAATGCAACAGGCCTTGCATCGGCTCCCAACCCTGTTGTTCCAACACGGGGTTCCATCCGGAAACACCAAGGCCCTAAGCTATGGAATGATCCACGGTGAACTCTCGCGGCAGGCCGCCATGTTGGCCTTCATCGACAACTTTTGGATGTTGGGGCTCATTTTCCTCATCATGCTGCCGCTCCTCCTTTTAATGAAAAAACCGCCCCACCAGCAAATCAAAGCCGGCCACTGACCCTGCCGTTTGATCCTAAATTCCATATGAACACAGTGGATCGTAAAGCGATATATCCACCCTCGCTTCTACAAAAATCCGTAGCCCTTTACGGATTTTAGAATATTTTTTGGGCCTCGCCGGGCCTTCGGAAACTCCGAAGTTGCGCATTGAAATTCCTGGAGGAAAATGGATATGCCTTATCTTATGCATTTTTAAAATGTTAAAGGATCCCCTCCGAAGGGGAACGCTCCTCCCCGTGCAACAATATCGCAACACGATATAGTGTACTGTTTTGGCTGGACGATTGCAGTACAACAATGTGCCAAATATTACAAGCTTAAGAAACTGATGTTTGAACGGGCGCGCGCGCCTTCGGGGTCTTGCAAACACAAGTTATCGAGGAATGTTTAACGCTCTTCGTTCTGAGGAAATCGGGTGGGTTTTTCCGAGGCGGCTTGTCACGCAAGCCGCGTTTTGCCCCCAACAATCAATTCGGCATCATGATCAGATTTCAGGCAGCACATTCAAACCCTACTTCGACAGGAGGATATTCCATGAAGGATTTGCATCGGCAGCGTTTTGTTCGCCTCTTAAGCGGCGTTGTATTAGCCGCTCTCTTCTTCCTACCCGCGCTGCAGAGGGCGCAGTCGACCGTATCGTCGGGGAGCATTCAAGGCACCATCAGTGATCCCACGGGTGCTGTGGTCCCGGGCGCGGTCATTAAGATCACCAACGCCGCGACCTCGCAATCTATTGCAGTGAGCAGCAGCAGCACGGGTACCTACAACTCCGGCGCTTTGTTGCCGGGCAGTTACACCGTGCGCGTCACAGCGAAGGGATTCAAAACTTCCGAAGCCACGGTGTCGGTTCAGGTCGGTGTCACCACACCCGCCAATGTAACCCTGCAGCTGGGTGCGGAGAGCACGGTGGTTTCCGTGGAGGAATCCGCTAACGTGGTGAATACCGAACAAGCCTCGGTTCAGGGTGTGATGACCACTCAACAGATCGAAAATCTTCCTATTGGCGGGCGCAATTTCCTCGATCTGGCGCAGTTGCAACCGGGCGTACAAATTCAGGACGGATCGAATTTCGATCCCACCAAGAACGGATTTCAATCCATTTCATTCGGCGGAAGATTCGGACGCACCGCCCGCATTGAAGTCGATGGCGTGGACATCAGCGACGAAACCGTCGGCACCACCACGCAAAACATCCCCGCCAGCGGCATTCAAGAATTTCAGGTGGGGCAATCGACCCTGGATCTGTCGACCGAGCTGACCTCTTCCGGCGCCGTCAACGTGGTCACGCGTTCCGGCAGCAACCAGCTTCACGGGGAATTCTTTGACGTCTATCGGAACGACAACTTTGCGGCCCGCTTGTCCAATCAGCCGACCCCCTTCGACCGCGAGCAATTCGGCGCGCGCATTGGCGGACCCTTCATCAAAGACAAACTCTTTTTCTTTATGGACTACGAACGCACGATTCAGGACCAGGCCGCCCCGGCCGCACTGACCGCTCCCTTTTCCGGTTTCGACACGGGAATCAACTCGCCGTTTCATGAAAGCGAATTGTTGGGGCGCCTCGACTGGCAGATCAAGCCCGACATGCGGGCCTTCTATCGATGGACCTACGATCAGAACGACAGCTTCGTGCCCTTCATTCCGAACACTTTTTCGTTGTTCCGCAACCGCGACAACACACCCGTTCAGGCGGCCGGACTGGATTTTAATACCGGCTCCTTCACGCACAGCATCCGGTTTGGATACACCCGTTTCCGCAATGCCATCGCGGACGCGAGTTTCAGTCTGCCCAATCCGGCGCCGGGCGTGGAACTGGCTATCGGCAACGACCCCTTCTGCCTGACGGCAGGGGCGGATCAATTCTGCTCCGGTCCCAATATTCTGGCCCCGCAACAAACCTTGCAGCACAACACGCAGATTAAGTACGACGGCAGCAAGGTGTTCCACTCCCACATTTTCCGTTACGGCGTCAGCCTGAACCACATTCTGGGCGGCGGCTTTGCAAACTTCTTCGGCTTGGCTCCGCCGGCCAGTTCCCAACTGACGGCGGCGACCGAAGCCTTTGCCGCCAGTGGCCCTCTGGCCGGAGGCGCCAGCAATCCGGCTAATTACCCTGCACAGTTTGTGCTGCTGGGAAACGGCCAAGGATTCTTCTCGGAAATTCCGCAATTTGGTCTTCCGGCGGGCGGGCAATATGATAATCGGTTTGCCTGGTATTTCGGCGACACTTGGAAGGTGCGGCCGAATCTGACCCTGACCTACGGAATCCGCTATGACCGCGACACCGGCCGATCCGACAGCGATCTTCCGGCCGTAGCAGCGCTCAATCAGCTCGCGCCCGGCCTCGGAAATCCGGTCCATCAGCCCAACAGGAACTTCGCGCCTCAAGCGGGTATCGCTTGGGATCCTTGGAACAATGGAAAGACGGTCTTTCGCGCGGGAATCGGGCTCTACTATGAGAACGCGATTTTCAACAACGTCTTGTTCGACCGTCCCGGGCGCCTCACCAAGGGATTGTTCAACGGGACGGCCTTAGCTTGCTTGGACAGTCAAGCTGTTCCTGTCACATTTCCGAACGGAACCACGGTGACCCCGGCGTTCTGCGGCCAGCCCATCGGATCAGTCGCCAGCCAGATCGCGGCGTTGCAATCCCAATTCCAAGCCGCCGTGGCGGCCGCGGGCCCGCAAAGCAACGGCAGCTTCTTTGGAAACGCTATGGCCGCCGGAAGCTTAGTCAACGGCGTGACTTTCTTCTCCCCCGATTATCGCTCTCCTTACTCCGTGCAAATGAACGTGGGAGTTGAACATCAATTGGGGAAAGGCATCGTCATCTCGGCCGACTATCTGAGAAACGTGGGATTGCACTATCTGGTCGCCTATGATGTGAACCACACGGGCGACGCCCGGTTTTTGAATAAAGGAGCCGCTGTCGCAGCGATTACCGCCACCAACGCCGCGTTTGGATGCCCGCCGGGACAGGCCGGCATCACTTGCGCCATCAACAATGGAGCGACCATCGCCGACTACGCCGGAAACGGATTGACCTCCACGGCGGAATTTTCCGGAGGCTTTCCTGCACCTGGAAGTATCGCCTTCGGTGGAATCAATCCCAATTTCGGCGAAGTCTTCATGAACTTTCCGATCGGCCGTTCCGTCTACAACGCCCTGCAGATTTCCTTGCGGATGAACCGGGCGCATCCGCTGCCGTTCGTCCGTAACGCCAACCTTCAGGTGTCCTATTCCTTGTCACGATTCAACAGCATGGTACGTGACCAGGATTTCGTGAACAATGCCATCGACAACAACAATGTGAACGGATTCTTCGGTCCGAATTCCCTGGATCGCACCAGCCAGTTGTCGTACGGAGGAACATTGGATCTTCCGGGCGCACTGCGGGCCAGTTTCATTTCCCACATCTACTCGCCGTTGTCCACCACCTTGACAGTTGCTCCGGTAGGAACGGGCGGCGAAATTTTCATGACGGATTTTACGGGCGACGGCACGATAGGTGATGTCATACCCGGAACCAACGTCGGCGCCTTCGGGCGAGGCATCGATTCGGGCAACATCAACAGCTTCATCAGTGCCTACAACAGCCAATTCGCCGGCAAGCTCACGCCCGCCGGCCAGGCCTTGGTCAGTTCCGGCCTATTCACTCAGGCGCAATTGATTGCCTTGGGCGCCGTTGCTCCCACGGTGCCGTTGGCCCCGGCAAACCAGGTGAATCTGAGCTGGCTCACGACTTTCGATTTCCGCTTGGGTTGGGAATTGAAGCCGCATCGGGTGATGGACCGCATTCCGGAAGGCGTGGTCGTGGAGCCCAGTGTTTCAATTTACAATCTGTTCAACTTTGCCAACTTTGACGGACCCAGCAACCCCATGAGCGGGCAGTTGAACGGATCAGCCGGTTCGGTGAACGGAACTACACCCGGGGATCGCACCAACCGCATCGGATTGGGTTCGGGTGTGTTCGGCCTGGGCGCCCCGAGACAGTTTGAATTCGGGGTCAAAGTCACTTTCTAGGAGGGCTAAGTTCTGACCTTATGGACGAACTGGAGGCCACCAGTTCCACTTAAGGTTGATGAACCTCTCTCGCGGCGGAGTTGAAACACTCCGCCGCTTTTTTTATGGCTGAAACTCTTCGGTAGTAACTCAAGTGGCCCGTCGGTCAAGCTGAAGTCGCCGCGGAGCGGCGTAATCGAGTAGCCTGGGGTGGGGGCTGGCCTTAGAGCCTCCACCCCAGGTAAGAGAGCTCTTCATGGAGGGCAATTGTGCCGCCCTGTCAGGGCTGACGGGGGTGGTCCATAGGGAGAAGAGATGACGACCCTCTTCCTTGGGTCGCGGGCTCCAATAAAGCTGGAGCTCCGCGGCCAAGTTGGCGCTACGGCAAGAGGATCTCACATCGAGCCCCCCCTTCCCTTCCATTTGCTTCTCGTCCACCTCCCCTTCCGGTATAATTGATCGCACCCCAAGGAAGCGGTAGTTTTCGAATTTCAGTTTCGCGGAGATCGGGCATGACACTGGAAGCATTTTCGCTGGTGCTGATTGTTCTTCTCGCCCTGGTCGGTCTGGCGATCTATTTTCGGTCCCAGATTCGAGGGTTGCAACACTCCGGCGACGCCACCCCGGCCCTGCAGATCATGCAGCAACAGATCGACGCCCTGCGGGCCCAACTGCAGGAATCTCTCAACGCCAACGCCCAACAGATCTCCCGACAAATGGCACAGACGATCGACACCGTGGGCAACGGCTTGAATCAAATCACCTCCCAGTTGCAAACCTCTCAAAGCGCCATCGGCCAACGGCTCGATCACGCCGCCCGGGTGGTGGGCGAGGTTCAGAATAAACTGGGGGTCATGGAAGAATCCTCCAAACGCATTTTCGACATCGGCAAAGACCTGGCGGAATTGCAGAACATCCTGCGGGCGCCCAAACTGCGCGGAGGATTGGGTGAGCTGTTCCTCGAAGACCTGTTGCGACAGATCTTTCCCCCGCAATACTTCGAAATGCAATACACCTTCAAAAGCGGTGAACGCGTGGACGCCGCATTGCGCCTCATGAACGGGCTGGTACCCATCGATTCGAAGTTTCCTCTGGAAAGCTTCAAACGCATCAGCGAGGCCGGCTCGGATGATGAACGCCGCACCGCCCGCCGGTCGTTCAATACCGACGTCAAAAAGCATATCGAAGCGATTGCCAAGAAATACATTCTGCCGGAGGAAGGCACGTTCGACTTCGCTTTGATGTACATTCCGGCCGAGAACGTCTACTACGAAACCATCATCAAAGACGAAACCTTCGGCGAAGAACACAGCATTGCGCATTATGCCCTGATCCGCCACGTCGTTCCCGTCTCCCCCAACAGTTTTTATGCTTATCTGCAAGCCATCCTGCTGGGGCTTCGGGGATTGCACGTCGAAGAAAGCGCCCACCAGATCATTCGCACCCTGCAGCAACTGCAGGGCGATTTTGACAAGTTCTCAGAAACCTTCGGGTTGCTCGGCAAACATCTGAATTTTGCGCAATCCAATTTTTCCGAGGGCGAGAAGCGCCTGGAAAAACTGCAGACCAAGTTGAGTCAGACGCTTCCCGATAAAGAAGCCGCCGAACTCGCGCCCGAGGCGCCCGTGGGCGCAAAAACGCTGTCTGATTCTTAAACAGCCGGAAAAATAATGAGGAATTCAGGAGACCAGATATTTAACGATCAAATCTCCCCAGCACGCCGTCCCGGAGATGTACTTTGGGGCCTCATGGTTTCCTTATTGAAATCTTTTTGACCGCCAAGGAGGCACTCCCATGAAACGCATCGGTGAAATCGTGGCGAACCGGGAAGTTTATTTCGTACGGGAAGGACAAACGGTGATGGAAGCGGCGCGCTACATGGCCGAAAAAAATATCGGCGCCGTCCTGGTGCTGGGAACCGACCGCATGACCGGCATTTTCTCGGAACGCGACGTGATCAAACGCGTGTTAAGCGCCGGCTTGGATCCGGAGCACACCCGCATCGAACAGGTCATGACGCATGAAATGGTCACGGCCGATGCGGATGATTCTTATGAAGACTGCCTCCGCAAAATGAAACAAATGAGTATCCGGCACCTGCCGGTGCTGGAGAAAGGCACACTGCAGGGCCTGGTTTCATTGCGTGACTTGTTGCTGGTGGATCTGGACGAAAAAGATCACGAACTGAAGATGATGACTGCCTATATCCACTATGTGCCGCCCCGATGATCGCGGGCGGCTTCGCCTTCCGAGCGCCGCGGAAATCATCCGGGAGAACTGAGGATTTCCCTTCAACCTGAGATCTCAGGCCCTCGTCCATACCCTTCCCCATGAAATTGATCGCCCATCGCGGAGATTCGGCCCACGCCCCGGAAAACACCCTGGAAGCTTTTCGCCGGGCTATTCGATGCGGCGCCCCAGCCGTGGAATGCGATCTGCAGCGAACGCGCGACGGCCAGTGGACGGTCCTTCACGACGCCATCCTGGGCCGCACCACCAATGGACGGGGACTGGTCCGAAGAAAATCGGCGGCCGAGTTGCGCCGGCTTTCCGCGGGATATCGAAGAAAATTCGGGGACAAATTTTTAACCGAACCTATCCCCACTTTCGAGGATTTGTTGCGCCTGCTGCAGCCCTGGGGCGTTCATCTCTACGCCGAAATTAAACGGGAAGCGCTGTGGGGAAGATCGAAGTATCTGGAATCTCTCGTGACCCCGGTCGATGTCCATAAAATGATCTCCAACCTGACCTTCATTTCCTTTGACTGGCGGGCCTTGAAAGCTCTGCACACATTGAATTCCAACTTGAGTTTGGGGCTGCTGTTTGAACACCACCAACCCCGCAGGCTTTTTGCTGCGGCCGAGAGAATTGGGGCGAAAATCCTGATCGGGCACGTGGGCGTGGTGGAACGGCATCCCGATCTGGTGACTTGGGCTCATCAGTTGGGGACCCCCGTGGGCGTATATACGGTCGATTCGCTCGAACGCCTGAGAAAACTGGAACGCCTCGGCATTGATGCTGCAGCGACCAACCGGATTTGCGAATTCCAAAGATTTTTCAATCGCAGCGCGCTTCCCCGACGATAAAAATGTTTCCTGCAACTGGGATGAAAAAGAATGTTATGGTACCCTTGCTTCAGTACTCTCCTGATTCGGTTTCCCCCCGCCAAGGAGAAGGATGAGACCTGTCCCGATGAAAAAATTTGAGGTTTTTTTTGACAGATTTCTTGCGGACTACTATGCCGCTCACCCCGATGTTGCAACCCACTGTGGGTTTCACGATTTCGACTCGCAACTTCCCGATTTCAGTTGCGCCGGAATTTCTCGAGATGTGACACGCCTCCGGAGTGCCCTTTCTCAATTAAAACGCCTGAGGCCTTCGCGGCAGCCTGGAAAACCTGACGCGGTTTCTCCGCAGTTCAACCTGGATTTGCAGCTAACCCAACAAACCTTGGAGGCGGCTTTATTCAATCAGGAGATCCTACGCCCCTGGGAATGGAATCCGAATTTTTATAACGAACGCCTTTTTCAGGCTATTTTTCTGCTTATTCGACGGGATTTCGCTCCCCTGGAGCGGCGTGTCCAATCGCTGATTGAGCGGGAGCGTCAAATCCCGGATGTGCTCCGGGCTGCCGAGAAGCAGTTGAAAAATGTTCCCCAAATGGTGGCCCGCCTGGCCGTGGCGCACTGCGATGGAACCATCAACTTCTTGAAACACTCTTTACCACGCTCCGTGCACGCCCTGAAAAATCCCGAATGGAAGGCCCGCTTTGAAACAGCCAATGCCGGGGCTGTGGCGGCGTTTCAGCGGTACGGTGGTTTCATTCGTGAAAGGCTTCTTCCCAAGGGTCGAACCTCCTTTGCCTTGGGAGAAGATCTGTACTGCCGCAAACTCGCCGTGGATGAACTCGTGGAACTGCCTCTGGATTTTCTCCTGGCCCAGGCCGAGGGTTCGCTCGAAGAGCATGAAGAAGAAATGAAGCGCGTCGGCGCTTTGATTCATCCGCGCCGGAAACCGGACCAGATTTTGGAAAACATGACCGCCGATCACCCGGGCGCCGGCCGGTTGATCGCATCGACAACCGGAGTGTTGAACCGGCTGCGGACGTTTCTTCGAACTCACAACATCGTTTCGTTGCCACCCTCGAAGCACAAGCCACACGACAACTGTACGGTGGAAGAAAGCCCCGAATGCCTGCGGGAGTTGACTTTTGCTTCTCTCGACATTCCGGGCCCGTTTGAGCGCAAGGCGAATGACTATTATTACTATGTCACGCTGCCGGATCCGCGTTGGACCCGGGCACAACAGGAACAACATCTGCGTTTTTTCTCCCGGCATCTCATTTTGACGACCTCCATCCACGAAGCCTACCCCGGTCACTTGGTGCATTTCCGCTGGGTGAACCGGCATCCTTCCAAAGCGCGCCGCATGTTCGGGGCCATCTCCCATGTGGAAGGCTGGGCTCATTACTGCGAACAGATGATGATCGAAGAGGGATTCGGTAACAGCGATCCCCTTCTGCACCTGGCGCAACTTCACGAAGCCCAAATGCGGTTGTGCCGCTTCATCGCCGGCATCCGGATGCATACCCGGGGAATGACTTTCGAACAAGCCAAGAACCTCTTCATTCGAGGCGCCCACACCCAGCCCCTCAACGCCGAACGCGAGGCCAAGCGCGGCATCGTCGATCCTACTTACATCGTTTACACCCTCGGCAAAATGCAATTCCTGCGGTTGCGCGAAGATCTCCAAAAAAAGTGGGGACCAAAATTCTCGCTCAAGAGGTTTCACAACAACTGCATTCAAAACGGATTTCCTCCGATCCCGCTGCTGCGCGAATTGTTGCTGAATGATCGGCGCGCAGTGGTGTGACCAATCTTTGGTTTCCTCCCCGACCATAGATTCGGCCAGTCTCCGCGGACCCTCCGCGTCCTTTGCGCCTCGGCGGTGAAGGACCTAGTTTGTGACATGAACTGGTTAGCCCCCTCAACATCGCATCAGACAGATTGACAAACCCCAACCGAAAATGGCAGAATCCCTGCCGTATCCTAAAAGAAGAGACATTCTTAAATCATAAGCTTTCTTAAGATTTATGGCGTGAGGACTTACGCTAGCGCCGCGATCAGCACGCGGGAGGGGAGTTTTTCCTAATAACACCCTCTTGCCGATATTGGGGGGCCGTTCATCGCGTGATGCACAAGTGTCCAAAAGATTGCTGCAATGACATTCGAAGCCAAGTTGCAAATTTCGTGAATTTCACCAACTAACACAGGAGATAACATGAACAAGAAATGGTTCGTCTGCATTATCACGGGCGTTGTGCTCAGCCTGACCCTTTCGGCGACAGCTCCCGCCCAAAACTGCAAAATCGATGGATTCAACTCCGTTCGCGCGGGCAACGGATGGAGTTTTACCGACGGTACGTTCTTGGCGCCCCTTCGGGCCTTGTTGACCAGCACTACCTACTTTGACGCCACCGCGGGCGCCGTTCCGTTCGGCATCACCATTCTGGCGGGACAAACCACGGTGACCGGTGCCTCGCTCACATTTCCAGCCAGCACCGTTTTCGCAACCGGATGGATTCCGACCTCTTCCTACACGGGCGCGGAAAAAACGGCCATCTTGGCCTATGTCATGGCTGGCGGCAATTTTCTGGGAACCTTCGACGATACCGGGCATACCGCCTCCGACATTTTCGGGGTCACAACCATCGACTTTGGGGGGTCGGCTAATCTCACCATTAAGGATAGAAACCATTCCATCATGGACGGTCCTTTTGGGGGTGTGGAGACCCTCATCAACGCCGGCGCTTATAGCCAATTTTCGGTGCTTCCCGGGAGCACGGCGCAGATCTTAGCCGCGAACCAGACAGGCACAAATCCTTTTGAGGCGACTGTCCTTGTCTTTGACAATAATGCATTGGGCCCCGGATCAGGTCGGGTCGTGCTGATTAACGATACCAACTTCGGCTCTGTATCAGATGGTGGTGGCGACGACAACGTGATGATCCTCAACACCTTCGCTTTCCTTTGCGGCGCTCCCGGTACGCGGGGCGGCAACACTTTCTATTTTCCCCAGACAGCCCAGAATCAGGGATTCTCCACCCGCATGATTGCTACGAGCGCGTTCAATTCCAGCTCGGTTCCGGTAAGCATCAATTTTTTCAGTAACACTGGAGTTGCGACCGGAAATTGCGGCACAACAACTGTGGGCGGGTCATCCACGTTCGCCGGTTGCAATTTAGGTAATTCCCAAACCTCACCGATTGTCACGGGTTGGGCTCGGACACGAAGCAGCGATCGGAACAACTATTTCGCAACGGAGAGTTTTCTCTTGTCCGATCCTTCGGGCAACCCTCAGAGTGTTGTGGGAGTTCCTGCTGCCTCGCCAGGCCACAACTTTACCCTTACAGGAATCATCGGGCCGAACAATGACTTGGGCGTGGCCATCCTGGCGCTGCCGACCAACAGCGCGGTCGCAAACATTACGGTCAAAGCGTTCGACGGGACCGGAACGCAAATCGGCGCGACCGGGAACTTGACCCTAAACCCCGGAAATCAGACGGCCGCGTTTGCCTCGCAGGCGCCGTTCAATGTTCCTCGAGCCACCTTCCAAGGGATCTCGGTCACCATTTCAAGCGATCAACAAATTGGCGTCTTAGCTTTGGGAGACGCCGAACCGGGCGCGCGGCTCTTCGGGACTCCAACTTTTGGCGGCCGAAAATAAAAAATCGGACGATCCAAATTAATCAGTGCCGTTCGCGATGAGATGCGGTCGGCCAATGACAATAACCTCGGGCGCTGAGCAAATTGACTGTCAGCGCCCCTTTTTTGTCATGGATCCACCACGTTCCATCGCAATACGATATTTGACTTCACTTCTTCTCTCGTGAGAGAATCTCTCGTCCATAAGCTGCAGTTGGTTCTTATCCCGAATTCAACAACTTTCATAATGATTGGGTAGCAGCCTTCGAGCGAGATGAACGGTTCATGCAACGGAGGCAGCCGGCGCTTGAAGAGGCATGTGGTGGGTCACCATCACTGCATTTTGAGGCGGAGCAACGCGTCTCTTGATGGGTTGCGGCAAGCGTGGGCTTGTGGGCCATGCTGGAGCAGGGTGCGTGGCCGTCAGTTTCATACACGTTCTTGATTGAGAATCATCCTGGTTGATGGGGGTTCTTATTTTGCGGTTCTCTTCATTCGGTTTCATGCATCGGTGTTTTCAGACGTCCAGGAAAGATCAAGCTCTTTCGAGGGCAGTTGGCTTGACCTGAAGGCAATTGGAGAATCCCAAACCCAGGAGGGAACATGAAAAGACAGGTTTTTCGCATTGCATGCCTTGGCATTTGTTGGTTTATTCTTATGAGTCTTGTGCTCCATGCCCAGACTCCTTGTGTTGTCAATGGATTCAACAATGCTCGTGTCGATGGGGGATACAGCATCATTGATGGGAGTGTTTATACTAACCTCCGCAGCAAGCTTTCAAATCCGACCTTTTTCAGTTTTGCGTCAGGAGCCGCTCCCTTTCCCATCCAGTTGCAATCGGGCTTATCGACGGTGGGTTCCTCCTCGCTCCAGCCGGGAAATCCGACTGTGTTTGTAACCGGCTGGACCGCCACGTCAAGCTATACCCCGACCGAGAAAACGAATATTCTTAATGCGGTGATGAACGGGGTCAGCATTATTGTCCAAGCAGACGATATCAACCACAGCATTGTTGATCTCTTTGGCCTGACCCAAGTGAATAGCGGCACGGGGGGAGGAAGCACCAATCAAGAGATCGCGGATTACGATAACCCCGTCATGAATGGCCCCTTCGGCCGAGTGGGTCTGTTGATACCGGCCGGGTTTGTGGGTCAGTTCTCGGGTGTTCCCGGGAATGCCACCCTTCTGGCGCGTAATATCGGTGGATCAACTGGCGGAAACACGGCAGCCGTAGTCATATTTCGAGAGAACGCCCTCGGGCCAACCTCTGGACGTGTGGTGATTTTGAACGACTCGGATTATGCCGGTAATTCTGAGGCTACCAGCCCCAACGGCAACGACGCGACCGTCATGTTCCTCAATGCCTTGGCCTTTGCCTGCTTCATTCCCGATGCCCCTGGCGGTGCCAATTACAATACCTACTACTTCCCGCAAATCGCATTCAACGGCGGTTTCAGCACTGTCGAACAGTCTTCCAACGGCACTACTGGAAACACGATCGCCAATATTCAGTTCACCAATTTTGATGACAACGGAAGCTCCATTGGGTCATGCTCGTTTTCCACTGAACCGGGCAGTGGGACCAACAGCTGTGTTACCAACGGGACTTTATCCTCCCCGATTAAGACCGGCTGGGCGTGGATTCGCTCCGACGACCTGCATGCGTTTTTTGCCCAGGAGAAGTTCATTCAGTCGGACGGATCCGGAAATCCCATTACTGCAGTGGGTGTTCCGCCGGCACAACTAGGACGGGCGTTCACACTGGTCGGATTCTTGGGCCCCTTGGACGACATTGGAATTGCCTTTCTGGCCCTTCCTACAGATCCCGCAACCGCTCACATCCAGGTGATGGCATTCAACTCTGGTGGAAGCCAGGTGGGGAGCACCGGTAGCATCAATTTGCCACCGGGTACGCACACGGCCGCATTCATTGATGGAATCGTGAGTGTCAATCGGAACACCCTCACCCCCACAAATCTGTCGGTGGTCATCACGAGCGACCAACAACTGGCCATCACCGGTTTGGCTTCCAATGATCCGGGCTTCAAACTGAGTGGAATCCCCACGTTGCCGGGCCGGCTAATTACGCTGTTTGCCGTAACTAAAAATGCAACGGGAAGAGCTTCCAGGTCAGTAGAGTCTGGCCGGTCGAGCCATTAGAAAACCAGGGACAGACACCGGCGGCTCAACACATTGGAAAGAGTAAAGCCTGAGGTGTCTGTCCCTATCTTCGGGATGCTTCAAGAAAGGAAGCATCCCGGCTACCAGATTACTTTGCCCATTCCCCCAAGATTCAGTAGAATGCCCACTTTACAAATCGACGGTTGACACCGCCGGCGCGGCGCCACCGAACGGAGCACTCTCTCAAAACTCATGCGGGCGGATTTGCATATTCATACCTACCACTCCGACGGATCATTTCCGACGGAAACCCTGATTGATCTGGCCGAAAAAAACCGGCTCGATTATCTGGCCATCACCGACCATGACTGCTTCGCTTCCTTCGAAACCGCCACTCGCTTAATCGGCGAGCGGGGATTGGGCCTGAAGCTGATTCCCGCAGCCGAATTTACGGCCATGCTGAACGGCGAAGAAATCCACATTCACGGCTACTTCAAAGAGGCGCCGTCGCCGCGGTTGCTGCAATATGCCCAAATGGTGCAGGCGGAGCGCCGGGCTCGCATCGAACGCGCCCTTGAGATCCTCGGAACCATCGGCGTGAAAGCCACCATGGATGAAATTCCGGCGCATCCGGATTGCCTCAGCCTGACGCAGTTGCATCTGGCCTTTTTGCTGATCAGCAAGAATTACGCCCGTTCGATGGGGGAAGCGCGCCGTGTATACCTGAACGAGCGTGTGCTTCCGAAGTTTACAATGCGGGCCGAAGATGTCATCCAAACCATTTCGAGCGAGGGCGGCTTGGCCGTGTGGGCCCATCCGGATGAAGAAAATTTCGACAACCGATTGAAGACTCTGATGGGATTCGGTTTGGCCGGCCTGGAAGTCTTCAACCTGCGACGCCAGGAGAAAGCTTCCAAACAATTTCTGAAAGCTTCAAAGAAAAACGGGCTGGTGGCCTCTCTGGGCAGCGATTGGCACGGCCACAGTCATACCTATCATTATGATCACCAGCTGGACGGCACAAAAATTTTGCCGGAGTTTCTGGGGAAACTGTATCATTAAAACCGTTGGTTGTTTCCGGGGATGAATTGAATTCCGTCTAACCCGACCTTTTTCAAACCCACTGAGAAATTTGATGAAAGACGAATTGGAAGAAATCCGAAAAGCCATTCTTGCCGGAGAAGCTGAGGGGAATGTTCGCCGCACGCCTACCGGCTCCACTCCCCTGCCTTCCAAAGAAATTCTCGGCGTCATCCTGGAGGCGCTCGAGGCCCTGATTTATCCCGGCTACTTTGGAGAATATTCCACTCATCCGGGTGATAGAAGCGAACGCGCGGGCCGTCTCGTCGAGGCGATTTTTGAAAAACTGCACGAGCAGGTGTACTTAAGCTTCCGGCATTTTTGCGAGAGCCCGAGCTCACCGTGCCCTCACTGCCAGGAAGCGGCGAAAACCAACACGCTGGATTTTTTGAGGAAGATTCCGGCGCTGCGGGGAATGTTGCGCGCGGATGTTGAAGCCGCCTTGGATGGCGACCCGGCCGCCAAGAGCACCGACGAAATCATTTTCAGCTACCCCGGCATGTACGCCGTCACCGTCTACCGGCTGGCGCATGAGCTGGAGCTTCAGCGGGTGCCCATCATTCCGCGTATTCTGACCGAAATCGCCCACTCCCGAACCGGAATCGACATCCACCCCGGCGCCCGCATCGGACGACGCTTCTTCATCGATCACGGCACGGGCGTGGTCATCGGCGAAACGACGATCATCGGCGATCGCGTCCGCCTCTACCAGGGCGTGACACTCGGCGCGGTTAATTTTCCCAGAGATACCCAGGGACGCCTCATCCGCGGTACCAAACGACATCCCACGGTAGAAGACGATTGCATCATCTACGCTAATGCCACCGTCCTGGGTGGTGAAACCGTGGTGGGGCACGGCTCCATCATCGGATCCAACGTTCGCTTGATGGAAAGCGTTCCACCCGGTTCGAAGGTCATGGCCGAGCCGGCCCGCCATACCATCACCACGCGACGGACTACGCCGAATGCACCTTCCAAGAAACGCTGAGTATCATAGGTGCCGGGTGTCGGGTGTCAGGGGTATGAGAAGAGCAGTCAGCCGTCAGCTTTCAGCCGTCAGCTTTCAGCTACAAGCCATAAGCCTAAAGCAAACAGGAATTAGCCGGAAGCCCCAAGCTTTAAGCCCTAAGCGTTCAATGCGGATCCGAAAACAAGAATATCTTTTGGACGAGACTTCATCGATAAGCCATTCTTCTCGACCGATGACAGGTTTTTGAATATTGAGTTTCTTGTTTGCTTACAGCTTAAGGCTTGTAGCTGAAAGCTGACGGCTGAAAGCTGACAGCTGACGGCTGATACGGATGTTCCGCAGAATCGAGATCGGTGAACGCCGTCAGCGCGCCCAAAGCTTCATTGAAAAGTACCGGCAGGCCCACAGCGTCTTTAAAATCTTGATAGAAATCATTGATGTGTTCCAGCATGTCGGCAAGTGCAGGAATTTCCACGGAGTCGTCGCTTAAAAATTTCTGGAACCCACGGTCCAAGAGTCGGAAGATTTTCCCTTTCCGCACCAATCCCGCAGACCTGAAAATCTCAACACGCCCGGCGTTGGCCCGGAAAAGAATGGCGCAGCCTTGGCGTTCGGCTCTGTACCAGCCCGCCGGGTCTGGCGACGATATCTCAAAGCCAAAAGCTTTAAGGTTTTGAATCGGATCCATAGTCGGTCGATCCTGTCTTGAAGACGCCTCTTCCAGCCGCCGTCAAGTTCTCGCATGCAATATAAGTTTTCAAGATACCACAAGAGAACAACCAACGCCACCCTCGGCGATCCTGATTGCACTGAGCCTGAAAATTTTGAATCGGAACCACCATGTCTTCCTTATACATCTAACTCTCTCCACAAAGACCTGTGAATTCAGACCGTTTTTATGCGACAATTACACCGGAGGCTTGAAGGCGGTTCGCAGCAAAGGATCGCTGAATTGGATTCTTTTTGGGGGGCTTGACCGCAGGAAAAGTTTCGGCTTCTTTTTTGCCATCATAAATGGTATTTAGCTTCGTCTTTTTGTCTTATTCGCACTTCAACGCCCTTCCTGCCCTCAGTGCCCCAAGCCATCCCGGAATGAACGGCGAACGCATCCGCCAGCACCCCTCCGCTCCTCATTTGAGGACATCATGCCCAAGCGGTTGGTTCAGAAGCTCATCCTCGCCTTAACCATCCTGGTGGTGGTTGTGGAAGGCGTGGCGGGTCTGATCAATATGCGCACCCAGGAGCGGCAACTGCTGAACGCCATGATTCTGGGCGCCGATCAGCTCTCCAAGGGCATCGCCAGCGCCACTTGGCACGCCATGTTGGCGGACCGTCGCGAAGCCGCCTACGAAGTGATGCAGACCATCGCCTTGAAGCAGGGCATCAGCCGCATCCGAATGTTCAATCACGAAGGTCGCGTCATGTTCTCGACCGCCCCGACCGAACAGGGCCAGGTGGACAAGACCACGGAAGTGTGCTCGGCCTGCCATATTCCGGGGCAGCCCAAGCTGCATGTCGATATTCCCTCCCGGTCGCGCATTCTGGTCGATCCCAGCGGACGGCGCCGGCTGGCCATGTTCACACCCATTTACAACGAACCTTCCTGCAGTCAGGCAGTGTGTCATGCCCATCCGGAGTCGAGGCGCGTTTTAGGCGTGTTGGATGTGGCCTTGAACCTCGACACCGTGGACCGCGAAGTGGCCGGTATCAAGTGGCGCGTATTGCTGGTCACCGGTGTTCAGATTCTCCTGATGGGATCGTTCATTGTGTTGTTCGCGCGGCGATTTGTCGAAGCCCCCATCCGCAAATTAATTGAGGGCACACGCGCGGTGAGCGACATGAAGCTGGACCAGCCCATCACCATCGATTCCAGTGAAGAACTGGGCGAGCTGGCCCGTTCCTTCAACGTAATGCGGGATCGGTTGCGACAGGCCATCGAGGAAATCAATCAATTCACACAAAGCCTCGAAACCAAAGTCGAGGAACGCACCGAACAACTGAAAACGGCCCATGAACGCTTGATGAAAAGTGATCGGCTGGCGTCGCTCGGACAGCTGGCCGCCAGCGTCGCCCACGAAATCAACAACCCCATCTCGGGAGTCTTGAATCTGGCGATGCTGATGCAGCGGATCCTCAAAGACGACGGTGTCCCACCCGACCGGCTCAACGATTTTCGCAAGTATCTCTCGCAGGTCATCACCGAAACTTCCCGGGTCGGACGAATCGTGTCGGACCTGCTGGCGTTCTCCCGCCGTTCCAAACCTCAACACACGAACGCCGATCTAAACAAGATCGTAAAGACCACATTATCGCTGGTGGATCACAAACTGAAGCTGAACAATGTGGCGGTCTCAGCCCATTTCGAGGAGCAGTTGCCCCCGGTGTCCTGTGACGCTTCGCAAATCCAGCAGGTCGTCATGAACCTTATCTTGAATGGCGCCGAGGCTACCCAGCCCCGCGGCTCGGGCCGAATCGCGGTGACCACGCAGTCCGATCCCAAGAACCACGTGGTGGCCCTCACCGTCAGCGATAATGGCGAGGGAATTCGCCCGGAGCATCTTTCGAAGGTCTTCGACCCATTTTTCACCACCAAGGAGGAAGGCAAAGGAGTCGGCCTGGGTTTGGCCGTGGTTTATGGAATCGTGGAATCCCATGGCGGCGACATCGAAGTGAAGAGCACCTTGGGAGAAGGGACCTCGTTTCGTGTCACTCTGCCGCTGAGCCCGGCAGAAAAAGCGCCGGTGGCGCCGGCGGAGGCGGGAGCCGCCTCGAGGCGGTGAGTGAGCGTGAACCGGATTTATCTGGCGTCGATGGGACACTTGGACGCAGACATTCTTGAAGATCTGGAAGAAGCCTTGACGATGCACTTTGGCTTTGAAACACGCCGACACCCTCCGATCGCCGAACCGGAGCATGCCTATGATCCGCAACGACGCCAGTTTAGCGCCGTGGCTTTTCTGCAGCAGGCCGTGGAACATTGTCCCCCCGAGGCAGTCAAGATGTTGACGATCACAGAACGGGATTTGTTCATCCCGATGCTGAGTTTTGTTTATGGACAAGCTCAACTCGGCGGGAAAGTCGCGGTCGTATCACTGGCCCAATTGCGGCAGGAATTTTACGGCTTTCCCTCGGACGGCGATCTCTTGCGTGAACGCGCCTTGAAAGAAATGTCGCATGAGATGGGCCACACCTTCGGATTGATTCATTGTCCGGAACGGCTTTGTATCATGTCGTTGTCAACCAATATCCGGCACATTGATTTAAAGGGAAGCGAATTTTGCGGCGGTTGCCGCGCCGTGCTGCGGGAAAACACTGCGGTCACTCGAGCCGGCGGTTCTGAAGTTTTAGCGTGGGAGGAACGATTATGAAATCAGCATGGGAAATCCTGGTGGTGGACGATGAGGAGATTATGCGGGAATCTTTGGCCGCCTGGTTGCGCGAAGACGGCTACGAAGTCGAGACCGCGTGTTCCGGCCGCGAAGCGCTCGACAAGGCCCGCGCCAAGGAATACGCCATCTATTTTGTCGATTTAAAAATGCCGGGCGGCATGGATGGCATTGAAACCATGATGGAAATCCGCCGGCTGCACGCCGAGGCCTCCATCATTATTATTACGGCCTTTGCCACCGTCGACACCGCCATCACCGCCATGAAGGAAGGCGCCCAGGAATATATCGTCAAGCCGTGCAATCCGGCGGAAATCTCGATGCTGGTCAACCGCATCATCAAGGTGAAAAACCTGCAGCGCGAGAATGCCATTTTGCGCAAGAAATTGTCGCGCCAATACAGTTTTCACGACATCATCAGCAAAAACCCGAAGATGCTGGAAATCTTCGACCTCATCAAGGAAATTGCCAGTTTGCGCAGCACGGTGCTGATTCATGGAGGCAGCGGAACCGGCAAGGAGCTCATCGCCCGCGCCATTCACAATTCAGGAAATCGCGCCGACAAGCCGTTCATTGGCGTTTCCTGCGCTGCTCTGGCCGAGACCTTGCTGGAATCGGAGCTCTTTGGTCACGAGAAGGGATCGTTCACAGGCGCGGATCAACGCAAGAAGGGGAAGTTTGAACTGGCGGATGGCGGCACGATCTTCCTGGACGAAATCGGCGACATCTCGCCTAAATTGCAGTTGGACCTGCTGCGGGTGCTGCAGGAACGCTCCTTTTATCGGGTGGGCGGGTCTGAAGAAGTCCAGGTCGATGTGCGGGTCATCGCGGCTTCCCATGTGGATTTGCGGCAGGCCGTCCAGGAGGGAAAATTCCGCGACGACCTCTATTATCGCCTGAATGTCATCACTATTTATATCCCGCCTCTCAGCGAACGCCGTGAAGACATTCCGCTGTTGGCGCGTCACTTCATCGAACGCCTCTCCCACGAACTGGCTAAAGAGGTCGTGGATCTTTCGGAAAATGCTTTGAAATTATTGCTGGAATACGACTGGCCCGGAAACGTTCGGGAGCTTGAAAACGCCATCGAGCGCGCCATCGTCACCTGTCGCAGCAAAATTCTCACGGAAGAGGATTTCAATTTTCTGCAGCGCAGCATCGAAGACAAGAAAGGCTGGACCGTCCCAACCCACCTTTCCCTTGACGAGCTGGAACGCCAGGTCATTACCGCCACGCTTCAACGCACCCAAGGCAACATCAAAGAAGCGGCGGCGGTGCTCGACATTGACCGCTCCACCTTGTACGAGCGCATCAAGAGATACGGAATCCAACGCGAACGGCTGGTCGAAAAATAATCTTTCGGGATTCGCTGTGCGCGGCTAGGGTCGAAGGAACAACGCATCACACACCAGTTGCCAATCAGCTTTCGGGTGCGTTGCCCCCAAATCGCGCACCGGGACGCCGCCGTCGGCCAAACTGACGCCGACACCCTCCACCGCCAAGGCGCTTTGAAGCCGATCCAGCTCCCTCAAAAACCAGGGTCGAAGTTCGTTCCCATGCAACAAGGATCGAAGGTTGAAGCCGGCTTCCGGCTTCACTTTGAGGAACCAGCCTTGCTCCGGGCCGCCGGCGGCTACCACTTCGCCGGAAATCGGAGCAAGAACTCGAATGGCCACTCCGGATTTTTTCATGAACCAGCCGATCCCGTTTACCTTCAGCTTGGCGCCCACCGGAGGCAGGTCGAGGACCTCGGGATCGGGCATCATCCGGGCGCCCAAATCGTCCAAACCCACATGCACGGTTCCATCATTCTCAGGTTTCACCCAGGTGTGTCCGCGATGATAAAACCGGTCCAAAGGCACTTCCAACCCAAAAACATCTTCAGTCGCTTGAAAATTTTCTTCAACCCGAATATCGGAAGGAAGAGCCTTCGCCGTCAACCGTGCGTGCTCAGCGCAATCCCAGCATTCGAACTGGTTTTCACAGACACGCTGTTTGAACTCCCCCGTCCAAACGTGACGGCACGTGCGGTCCTGCGGCGATAATTCCTGGAAATCGGATTTCCAACGGATCGTTTCCTGCAGGTCGGAGCGAAAGGCTTTCACGGCTCGCCACACCGCCAGGCCGACGGTCACGCCGATCACCATCAACACGGAATAAAAGACTCCCAGAAAAATCAAGAACCCAGGGCTCCAATGAAAACCATAAATTCCGGGGAACATGCTCTTCCTCCATCACGGCCGCGCCAATTCCCTTTCCTGCGGGAAAAGATTGAGATAGCGGAATGAAAAAGAATAAACCAACACACCGTAAGCCACGATCGCCAGGAACGCCGCCGTCTCCTGCCAGCTGGGCAGATACGACAAGAACCGATCAAAGGGCAACGTCGGCAACGCCAAGGTTTGAATGGTCAGCACAAAACGGTTCAAGGCGACACCGCCGCAGACCAGCACGGCGGCCGTCAACAACCAGCCACGGTGCGCCCGAAGACGGCGGCTCAACAAAATCACAGCGGGGAGCAAGCCGAACAGCACAATCTCTGCAAACAGGATCCAGGTTCCGAACGGTTTCCACTGATAATACTGGTAGGCCGGAAAGCCCCGCGCCGGCGAAGTACCGTTGATCCATACCAGGGTATCCACGGTTTTTAACAAGGTATAAACGATCAACAGGATTCCGGAAATCTGGCCCAGCTCGCTGAACACTTCGGGCCGGACGAGTCTTTTGCGGGAAATTTTTGACACCAGCCAGGTTGTCAACAGAATGAAGCACGGCCCGGCGGCCAGCGCCGACAGGATGAAGAGGAAAAATGTCGACGGCCAAATCGCCAGGCCCTCGCGAAATGCAAAGGGCCGCCCTCGCAGGACACCATACAGCCCTCCCAACGATCCCTGGTGGAAAAACGAGAGAATCGTGCCGACACCCGCCAACACCACCATAAGTTTGTGCAATTCAAACTCAAAGACCAGGAACGACGGCACCTGCCGCAGTTTGCGGTTCTTCAAAATGATGGGAAGATATTCGATGAAGAGCACCGCCAGATAGCAACTGATGCAAAACGTCACTTCCGTGAGCATGGAATGCACATTGGGATGCCAAAAAGTAAACCAGGCCCGCAGGGGCTGTCCCACGTCAACCATCAACACGGCCACCGCGCCGCTGTAGCAGACGAAACCCAGCACTACGGCGCTGTTAATTACGGCTTTCAACTCTTCTTTCTTCAAAATATAGACCAGGAATCCGGTGAAGAAAGCGCCCGCACCCAACGCAATCACCGTGAGATCCAGAAAAATCCACAGCCCGAAGGCAAAACGATTGTCCATGTGCGTTTGATTCAAGCCCCGCGAAAAACACAGCCATGCCGCGTAGAGCCCCAAAGCCAACAGGGCCGTCCAAGGAAGAATCCACATCAAAAATTTCGAAAAGGACGAGCGGGTGACGCCGCGAACCATGTATCCCCTATCCATGAGTTTGGTCCTTCCGTGCCATCTGCACCTCATCTTCTGAAACTTTCCTGACCCAGGATTGGCGCGTCAGGTAATAAATTTTCGGTTCGGTTCCAAGTTGTTCGAGCATGCGAAAGGCTTCGGGACGCCGCGCCAGACGGGCCACTTCACTGGTTTCGTCATTCAAATCACCGAAGACGATGGCGCGCGCCGGGCATGCTTCGACACAGGCGGGAACATATTCGCCGGGTTGAAGTGTGTCGCGGCCTGCGGCGGCCGCTCTCTCCCGTGCCGCATGCAATCGCCCGTGACAGAAATTGCATTTTTCCACGACACCCCGCATGCGCGTGGAAACATCCGGATTGAGAGTTTTTTCCATCCCCGGGGGCCACACGGCGTCCCACCAATTGAAATAGCGGGCGTGATACGGGCACGCGGCCATGCAATAACGGCATCCCAGGCAGCGTTCCGGCATCTGGCCGACCACGCCGGTCGCCGGGTCGACATCCACGGCTTGTTGCGGACAAACCGAAACGCACGGTGTCTCGCGGCCGCATTGCTGGCAGGGCACAGGTACAAACACAGAACGGTTGTTCGGAAACTTCAATCCATTGTTGAAACGATACACGCGCAGCCAGGTGATCCCGGTGCGATCGGTGGCCTCACGGTGCGCCGGAGGAACATTGTTTTCCACCGCACAGGCCATCATGCAGGCCCCGCATCCGTTGCAGCGATCCAGATCGATTACCATGCCGTATCGAGATTTTTTTTGTGTTGGCGTGGTCATGGCTGTCAGACTCCGCTCATCTTTGCCCGCGTCACCCTCCACACGCCATCGTCGTCGAGGTTGCACAGACACAGAATATTCCGGCCGTCCACTTCCTGAGATTCGTGGAATTCTTTAAGGTTGGGCCCGACGATGACTTGAATTACTTCCGGCATCACAGCGTCGTCGAAATGAACCCGCGCCACTTTGGATCCGCAGCGCGTTTGAATCAGAGCCGGGCCGCCATCCGTCAGACCCCAACGCCGTCCCGTTTCTACATTGACTCGAGCTTCGCCTCCAAGGTGGCGCAATCCCGATTCCTGATAAATCTTCGTCATGACGGGTGAAAGGCCATTCTGGCCCACGGCGCCACGCCAACCTTCCGGCATCAAGACCAGCGGAAATTCAGTTGCCGGGTCTCGCTGTATTTCCAAGCGTCCATGGCCCACGGCCTCCAGTCTTTCCGCCGCGTTGGCGGCCTTCCCCAGCAAGGAGAAACGAGAAGCAATCGGCGATGTGGAAGACGGTGGGTCATCGCGCCACGACGCTCCATCGCAAAACATGGCCCACATCGAATCCGCTGATGCGACGTCTTTCACCCGTGTCTCGGACTCGTTACGATAGCTGAAGATCGTTCCGCGGCGATCACGATGGAACTGCTCCACTCGCCGTTTGAACAAATCCTTCGGAGAGACGTCTTGAAATTCGGGGGCCAGGTGAACTCCCGCAGCCACAGCGACACGCCGAATAAAATCAAACGGCTCTTGAACTCCACCCGGTGGGACCAGCAGCGGCAGGGACAGACTGTAGGAAGTCGTCGGAGAATCCAATGGAGTCAAGACTTCTTCCCAAGACTCCAAATAGACCGGTGAAGGAACAATGAACTGCGCATTCCGGCTTATTCCCAACAGGTACGGTGAAAAACTGACGACCACAGGATTGTCTCGCACCAACTTCTTTTCCAAGAGGGTCCAGGGGATGGCATTCCCAGAAGGCAAGGCATCGACGAATAAAACCCTGATGGAATGGTCGGGAATATCGCGAAGAGAACTTGCGGGTTTCAAATTCTTCGATGGCTCTTTTAACCATTTCGGCAGCTCGCGACGAGGGAGAAATCCGCCCCTGCGACCTACATTTCCCAACACGAAATTCAGCGCCGCAATAGCCGTTTCTTCCTCCGGACCCAACGGTCCAGCTCCCGGATCGCCTCCTCCCAAAACGATGGAGGGACCGCGTTGGACCAATTCCCGGGCCAGACTGACGATTTTATCTTCAGATACTCCCGTAATGGCAGCGGTCGTTCGGGGAGAAAACTTTTCCGTGAGCTCACGAAATGATCCCTGGGCTCCCTGCTCAAGATCGATCGCCTGCCGAGAAAGCGCCGCCATGTCGATCAACTTTTCTTTAATCAATATGCCCGCCAGACCCAGAGCCAAAGCCGCTTCCGTGCCCGGGCGCAGAGGCAGCCACTCATCGGCCAGGAGAGCCGTGCGCGATTGGTGCGTCTCAGCCTGAATGATTTTGAGATGACTTTCAGAGGAATCTTGCAGCCCTTCCGACATTTTCCAGAGCCTTGCAGGATTCCCCCATCCGTCCAGCAGCGGCGTTCCAAAACTCAGAATGGTTCGTGTGTTTTCAAGATCAATTCCCAGGGCGCCATAGGGTTTCTCCGCGGCTGATTCCATGGCATGCAATGTGGCCCCGGAATCAGAAACCGGGTTCAGATAAACGCCGTTGGGAAAACCCGACAAAAAATTCCGATACATCAATGAGGTGACACGCCCCGGCCGTTCGTCAAGGATCGCCGCCAGATCCCCGGAACCGGACGCCCGCGTGGTGGCCAACGCCTCGGACACAGTCAAGACAATATCCTCCGGCGTACACGGCTGAAACGATGCAGATATTCCGGAGGCGCGCCGGAGTGGCTGTGTGACACGTTGGGGATGGTAACGGAGATGATGCCCTCCGAGGCCCACGGCACACAGCGCACCCCGGCTCCCGGATTGCGGTGCGATACCCGCCAAACTAATGGGCTGTCCGCCCACGCATCGCGCCCGCACTCCACACCCTGCCGGACACAAGGTGCAGTTGGAATAACGAAACTGGATTTCGCCGCGTGGAGGAGAGGTCACCCAGCGGCCGTTTTGCGTCCAGATGGACACATCATCGAGGAGCTTCCAGGGAATGGGCGTGAACCACAACCCCAGGGCCGAACCCCCGGCCAGCCTTAACAGATCTCGACGCGAAATCTTTTCCCTCATGGCGACCCTCAACTACTTGTGACAATCCAGACAGGCATCGGAACGCCCGCGGGCGGCATGACACCGTGAGCACTCCGTCATCTTCATGCCTCGCGAGAAGCCGGCAATGTTCTGCCCCCAGATATCGCGGCTGTACCCGCTGAGGCGATTGCGTTGGAATTCCCGCAACGACTCACTCGACCCGTGCGATCCATGGCATTCATCGCATTTCAGCCGGGCTTGCCGGACATGAAAGAGATGTGAGAAATAGGTGTTATCGGGTTGCCGGGAATACACGCGCCACGGGATTTCTTCGCCCGGGACGATGTATTTTTCGACGAGAAGTTTTTCGTCCGCAGAAGCCGTCAATGGCGCGGCATGGCACTCCGCGCACTTGGAGACGCTTGGAATTCCGGCAAACGAGCCGTCGCTGCGGAAGGCGTGGCAATCGTCACATTTCAAGCCGACTTTTTCCGAGGTGTGAACGCGATGGCTGAATTGCAGTGGTTGATCGATCCGCTCATAAAGCATCCGGGGAAATCCCATCCATCCAATCCCCAGTGCGGCCAATAATCCAGCCGCAAAAAATAAGAGGCCTCGATTCATTACCACCATTTCCTCCAGTTGGCATAAGGCGAAAAGAATTGATTGATAAACGACAGGCGGGCTTCATAGTCCAAACGATTGAAGAAACCGGGAACAAACAAACCGCCGTCGGTCATCAGCTTTTCATCCTGAGGAGCGTCCGGCGCATGGTTCTGTATAAATTCGGTGACCCGGTTGAATTCCTGCTCCATCCAGGTCTTCGCTTCCGCCCCCGGCATCAATCCGGAGCGCGCGCCGCGTTCTCCCGCTCCGTTGGGAGGGTCCATGGTTTCGAACAACCATCCGGCTCCATAGGGTTCGGACGTCAAACGCTCGGGACTGCTCCGCAAACTCACGTTGGTGTTCGTCACGACGACAAGATTTGGAAACGCCATCTGCAGCTCCACATCCTTCAGCGTCAAAACCACGGTGGGACGATCCATCGCCCGTCGGGCCAGAAACCGGACTTGATCCACCCGTCCCAACGCTCTCGCTAAAAACGCATCGACACCGATGTGGCACATGCCGTCATCACCCACGTCCAGCCACATGTGATTGGCGGAGTAAAACAGCTCCGGGGGAACGGGAATGCCTTCCACACGGTCATCTTCGGTGGAGGAGTGTGAACCCGACCAACCCGCCGGCGCCGTCCCCGGCATGCGGGGATGCGCCAGGGCATAAAACAAATCGCAGAAGCGGTGAGAATCGCTGCTGCAGCGCGAGGCCAAAGACTCACTGTAAGGGATGAATTTCGTGACGGGCGCCGCCGAACAAAACTGCACCAGGGATTCTTCCAGGAACGGACACTTCTCTTGAGCCGGTCCCTCGGCATGCATTCGGGCCACCGGACAATCCAGATATGCCGGCGTGGAGCATTTTTCGCCGGCCGCGTTTCCCGGCCTTTCCACAATCATCTTGCGGAACGTCGCCGTCTGGCAGTTCTTCACGTAGGTTTCCTTGAGGAATGGACACTTCATGTGGCACTCGTTTCTGCTATCTCACCCTCTGCCCGCCGAGAGAGTCTCCATGTCGAGTCGAAATCGAGTTTGAGTGTTTTCATCTCTGCCTCTCGACAACTTCCTCGGCGTTTTCCAAAAGGGATGGTGGCAAGAAGGCGTGAGATGGAAATTTCTCCTCGCCACCACCCTTCGCCGACGAACCACCCGCTGATTCACGTGTTTGGGGTTCGCGGCACACTGGTGCGGCCCTAATTCACCGACCGCACAATGTGAGGTTCTTCATCGTCCGAGACGCAATCGCCGTGCACATGCGGTAAGGTCGGCGCTACAGACTCGCCCCCATCCGCCATCGTGAATCCCAATTCCGGTATGAGGAAAGCATGATCGTCTTCCTTTACACTCTTGCGCTTCCGGATCATGACCATCTCGGAGTAAACCACTCGTCCCACCACGATCACGCAAGCCAAGGTCACCAATCCCAATGCAACATTGGTCAGGTTTAACCAGAACGTGGCAGGATCAGTTGCGTTGAACACGACGCGCCTCCTTTGAAGACTTCCCGGTCTTCGCTGAACGTTGTTCACAAGGACTGGAGTGCAATCGGATGACCGATCCGTGTTCAGCTTGTGGGACAAGCCAACATCGCATTGAAAAATCTGGAAATTAAATTGTTGGGGTGAAACGCGGCATCAGCGGACGATCACAACGGATGTGGGGTTTTCCAACACAGAATTCTAAAATTCCGGCACGACAAAGATGCGGATCTGACGTGAGATAAATCTTCTTGCAGGGGGTCGGGCGGAGGAAAGGAAGAGGAGATCCCCAGGTTTCAAAAGGGCGGTTCAGCTTCCCAGCTTCTTCAGCTCGCCATCAATAATCTTTTGGAATACCGGGAAAGGTTGAGCGCCGGCCACGGGACGGCCATCAATGAAGAACAGCGGTGTACCCGTGAGGTTGAGCGCCTGACCTTCCTCGATGTCGGCTTGAATTTGCGGCAAGGGCTTCTTCTGGTCGTAACAGCTTTCAAACTCGGGGATATTCAGCCCCGATTGCGTGGCGATTTCCACCGACTTAGCGCGAATCGTTTGTTCGGTGATCGTAGACTGATTTTCAAAAAAACCGTTGTAGAAATTCCAAAAGGCGTCCTTCTTCTGCTCAAACGCGCACAAGCCGGCCACGGCAGCGCTCTCCGCCCACTTATGGATGGGCAGGGGATAATTCTTGTAAATCAGTTTGATCTTGTCGCCGTAGCTTTTGAGTACTTCTTTTTCCAGAGTTTGATAGGCCTGGCCACACATGGGGCATTCGAAATCGGAAAATTCCACAATGGTGACGGGAGCATTTTTGTTGCCGAGCATGGGCTCATTATCGAGCTTCATTTTCTTGAGATTCTCTTTGAACGGATCGACCGTGAGATCCAGAATCTGCCCCAGGAAGGCCAAGCGATTATCCTTGCTGACCAGGACCTGAATGCGCTCGATATTGGTCCCGTCGCTGTATTTAACCGTCACGGTATCAAAACCGCTGAGCTTGGAGGAAGTACGGTCCACCACCCACATTTCCAGCCCGGCTGCCACGGGCTGGGCATTTAGAATGTTGTTGACGAGGCGCTCATTGAACTGCTCCGTGGTCATCGTGGAAGTCGGCTTTTCATCCGCGCGAGCTACGGATTTCTTGGCCGCAGCCGGCGGGGATGTTTTCTTGGTCGTCTGGGCCAAGGCCGCGGGAAAATTGAGGGCCAACAATCCCACCAGGACAAACAAAATCTCGGTAAAGAAGAAACAATTCAGGCTTCTCGGCTTCATACGTATTGAACCCTCCTCGTCCTAATCTTCGGGCCTTCAACGCCGCAACATCATCACTGGTGACGGCTCAGTCGAAACGAATGCATTTTCAAAAGCGCCGCCCAGTGTATCAAAGTTTCCGAAGGCTGTCGCGCCGAGTTGAAATGCCCGAACGACATTTCCTCCCATATGCGTCACGTGGTCTTTTGATTTTTGGATTTTGGTGATTGGATTTTATTTGAATTTCGATTTTTGGGGTCTGGAATTTGCGGTCGAGGCTCTGTCCCCAAATTTCCGGTCGAGAATGTTATACTCCCCATTCGTCTCCAGGGCCTGATCCACAAACCATTTTCCAAATCAAAGGAGCGTCCCCACGATGCTTTCTCCTCTGAGCCGTTCCCCTTTCAAGCTTCTGGCATTGCTAGCTTGCGTTTTTATTCTCTCGTCTTCAACCGTTTTGCCCCAAGATGTGCCCGCCAATGCTTTGGCGGCCCTGAAGTGGCGACTGATTGGGCCCTTCCGGGGAGGCCGGGCTTTAACCGCTGCAGGCATCCCTGGCGACCCCGCCACATTTTATTTCGGGGCGGTGGGAGGCGGTGTTTGGAAAACCACCGACGGCGGCGTGGTGTGGAGGCCCCTCTTCGATTCCCAGCCGATCGCTTCCATCGGCGCGCTGGCTATCGCACCTTCCGATCCGAAAATTCTTTATGTCGGGAGCGGTGAAGCCGACATGCGCTCCGACATCTCTTTCGGCGACGGCCTTTACAAATCCACGGACGCCGGGGCTACTTGGACGCCTATCGGGTTACGCGATTCTCACCAAATCGGCCGCATTCTTGTCGACCCGCACGACCCCAATATCGTTTTAGTGGCGGCGCTGGGGCATGCCTACGGACCCAACATCGAACGCGGGATCTTTCGCTCCACAGACGGCGGAAAAACATGGTCGCGGGTGTTGTACAAGGACGAGAATACCGGGGCCGTCGATTTGTGCTTCGATCCTGAAAACTCAAAGGTCGTTTATGCTTCGCTGTGGCGCACACGCCGTCCGCCTTGGAACGTGTATCCGCCTTCTGGAGGTCCGGGCAGCGGACTCTACAAATCCAGGGATAACGGTCAAACCTGGCAGGAACTTCAGGGCAACGGTCTTCCCTCGGGAGAATGGGGGCGCGTCGGCATCGCAGTCGGCTACGGCAAGGATCACAACCGCGTCTACGCCCTCATCGATGCTCGTGAGGGCGGGCTGTTTCGGTCTGATGACGCCGGAAAGAACTGGCAACGGGTCAGCACCGACTCCCGTGTGCGCGGCCGCGCCTGGTACTTCAGCGGCGTGACGGTCGATCCGCACAACGCCGATGTGGTCTACATACCCAATGTCTCAATTTACAAATCCACGGATGCCGGAAAAACTTTTGTGGCTTTCAAGGGCGCCCCGGGAGGAGATGATTACCATTTCTTGTGGATCGACCCCACTGATTCGCAGCGCATGATCGTGGCCAGCGACCAGGGCACGGTCATCAGCGTCAACGGCGGGCGAACCTGGAGCTCCTGGTACAACCAGCCCACGGCCCAGTTCTATCACGTCGTCACCGACCATCGCTTTCCCTATCACGTTTACGGCGCACAGCAGGACAGCGGCACCGCCGCCGTCTTGAGCCGCAGCGATTACGGCTCCATCACATTTCGCAACTGGTACCCGGTTGGCGCCGGTGAAAGCGGGACCATTGCTCCGGATCCGACGAATCCCAACATCGTCTTCGGCGGCGACACGAACGGCCGCCTCTTCCGCTTCAATCGCGTCACCGGACAATCTCAAAACATCTCTCCTTCACCGGCTTCTGCTTTTGGCGAGGATCCGGCCACCGCGAAGTTTCGGTTTACCTGGACTTCACCGCTTGTTTTTTCCCCCTTGCAGCCTCACACGCTGTATTTCGGCTCTCAATTCGTCCTGCAGACAAAAGATGGAGGCATGAGCTGGACGAAGATCAGCCCCGATTTGACACGCCATGCGGATAAGCCGCCGAAAACGACCGCTGCCGAGGGCGGCTCCATCGATACCAGCCACAGCTATGGCCGCGGCGTGGTTTATTCGATTGCGCCTTCATTCGTGAAATCCGGTGTCATTTGGGCGGGCACGGACGACGGGCTCATTCAACTCACCCGCGATGACGGGAAGGCCTGGCACAACGTCACGCCGCCCGAACTCACCGTGTGGAGCAAGATCGGAATCATCGAGGCCTCCCACTTCGACCCCGCCACCGCCTACGCCGCCGTGGATCGACATCGTTTGGACGATTATCAACCGTATATCTATCGCACCCATGATTTCGGAAAAACCTGGAAGCGCATTAACGACGGAATTCGAGAGCCTGCATTCGTCAACGCCGTGCGCGAGGATCCGGTGCGAAAGGGGTTGCTCTTCGCCGGGACGGAACTGGGGGTCTACGTGTCATTCGATGACGGCGAACACTGGCAACCCTTGCAACTGAATCTTCCCGTCGCATCGATACGCGACCTCGCCGTCGAGCAGAACGATTTGATCGCCGCCACGCACGGGCGTTCCTTTTGGATTCTCGATGACATTGCGTCTCTGCGGCAGATGAATCGTGGTGTGTTGGAAAGCGAGGCCCACCTGTTTAAACCGCAGGATACCGTGCGCGTTCGCGAAAACGTCACTCATGATACGCCCCTGCCGCCGGAGGAACCGGCCGGCCAGAATCCGCCCTACGGCGCATTGATCGACTACTACCTGAAGTCCGAGCCCGCCGGTGACGTCTCCATCGAGATTCTCGATAACACGGGAAAACTGGTTCGAAAATTCTCCAGCAGCGACAAACCCTTCGACCCCGGGACTCCTCCTTTTCCCAATTACTGGCTTCGCCCGGCCGGTCCTCCTTCGAAAAATCCAGGGTTGAATCGGTTGGCGTGGGATCTGCGCTATCCCAGGCCGGCGGTATTGAATTTTCAATTCGGAATCGCCGCGGCTTTCGGCGCCAACGCGCCCGCCCTGCCCATGGGCCCGCGAGTTTTGCCCGGAACCTATCGCGTTCGGCTCGCTGTGAACGGCAAGTCCTATTCACAAACTTTCTCTGTGAAACCGGATCCGCGGGTCACCACAGCCCGGCTCGATCTGGTCAAACAATTTGATCTGGAGATGAAAATCGATGGCGCATTGAAACAAGATTTTGATGCGCTCACCGAAGCGCGGAAGGTTCGCGAGCAAATTAAGAAACTGGATAACAGTCTCTCGAAAACAGCCGGCAACGAAACGTTGCTTGGTCATTTGAAGTCGCTCGATGAAAAGATCGGCGGCCTTCTCGGAGAAGGGGGCTCGCGGCGTTCTGCCGGCGCGGGTTTGGCGCGATTAAACGGGGGTCTGGCGGGATTGATGACCGTCGTCGATACCGCGGATCGGGCGCCCACGGCGGCGGCACAGTCGGCCTTCGCGGATTTCCGAAAACAGCTTGATGCCGGGCTTCAAGCTTGGAACAAATTGAAACAATCCGATCTCGCGGATCTCAACACTGAACTTCGGAACAATCACCTGCAAGAAATCACGCCGTAGTGAGGGACGATGCACGCCGGGTGAAAAAGCCATCTTCACCGTATCTTGGGACTCCGGCATGAAATAAAAAACCACGTCGAATAACTTAGGCTCGACGTGGTTGGTTCCTTGAAGTGATTTCAGGACTCAGATCATCGCGGGCTGAAACTTTTCGCCTGCGACGCTCTCAACCTTTGACATGACACTTGGCGCAATTACCCGCCGACGGGAAGGCTTTCCCACCAGCCACATGGCAGGCCCCACAGGATTTCTTGGCGGCTTCCGCGGGCTTATGCATTCCCGCGGCGAAATTCAAGGGCGCCTTTTTCTGTGGAAACAAGGTGTCGTGGCACGTCTTGCAGTTATTCTTCTCACGGGCCACGTGCTTGGCGTGATCAAAGGTTACCTTTCCGGTCTTGGCCTCAAACACGAGCTTGTCGGGAGCCTTCTGGGCCAACAGGTTCAAGGTCAAAATGGAAAATAGAAGTCCAAGGATTAAAAAGATTGAGAGATATTTCTTCATCGGGTCGAGCCTCCTGGTATGAAAGATCAACTGCGTTCTCTCACAAACAATTGGATGTGATTGTATGCATTCTCCGTTGTTTTTCAATCTATTTAATTTCCCATTCTGACGTCAACGTGCAATTTTGACGGCGCGTATCTTGAAGTGAGTTCTTGTCTATCACTACGGATTGATGCTTGGCCTTTAACTCAAAATTCATGGAGGATGATTATGAAGAAGTTATTGTTCATGGCGATTTTGGTGCTGGCGTTCGGTGGCCTTCTGACGGGCGCAGAACCGGCGGCTCAGGCCCGATCCGCCTCGGCAATGCCGGCGGTATATAACCTGCAGCAGGGCTTTGTGGATGCCCACGGAGTTCTTATTTATTACGAGTCTCTAGGCGTCGGCGCGCCGCTTGTAATTGTTCATGGGGGACCGGGCGCATCACATGACTATTTCCTTCCTTACCTGCTTCCCCTGGCGCGAAAGAATCGATTGATTTTCATCGATGAACGCGGTTCCGGTCGATCGGGAAAACTGGAAGACCCCAAAGGTTATACGGTTGAAAATATGGTGGAAGATGTGGAAGCGGTCCGCCAAGCGCTTCACCTTGGCCAGATCAACTTGTTGGGCCACTCCTACGGCGGCGTTCTGGCACAAGCTTATGCGCTGAAATATCAGAAAAACCTCTCTCACTTGATTCTTTGCAGCACCTTTGCCAGCACCAAAGAAATGAATGAAGTCTTTGTCCGGATGAAGGAAAAAATGGCGCCGGAACTTCGAGAACGAATCGATCGTTTGGAAAAAGCCGGTCTGTTTGGTCACGGAAAGGATTATGAGAAGAATCGCTATACCAATGATTACATGGTGGCGGCATGGGGCGAGGGTTACTTTCCATACCTCTATCAAAACCATCCCGACCCCAATTTCGATCCAGCCGGACAAGGCGTGACCTCGTGGGACCTCTACCGTGAAATGTGGGGGTCAAACGGCGAGTTCATTATCGATGGCAACCTGAAGTCGGTAGAGTACCTGAAACGCCTTCCCTCGATCAAAGTGCGGACGCTCATTACCGCCGGCGACCACGACGAATGCGACCCCAGCTTGTCGCGCGAGACGCACGAAAAAATCGCCGGCTCCAAGCTGGTCATCTTTCCCAAAAGCGGGCACATGACCTTCGTCGATCAGCCCAAGATGTTCATCTCGACCATCAATGACTTTCTGCACCCTGCAGCGAAATAGTTGAATGATCGGGTCGGACCAGGACGACAGATCCGGTCCGGCCCGAATCAGAGCCGCCCCCTCATCGTAAAAAAAATTGAAACCCTAGACCCCGATTTAACATCTTAGTATACGTTACAGGGTTGGGCTCCCATCTTTCCTTAAGGATACTTCCATGGCTCGCACTCTTGTAGTCTTAGCTGCCGCTCTATTCCTGACACTTAGTCTGCAAATCCCGGCACAAAACCCCGCTCCGACCACGCCGGGGCTCACCGACGAGCAGCTTAAAGCCAAGCAGGAGCTGGAGCGCAAAGGCGCTCAACTGCTCCTTGAAACCGTCCCGGAGATTGGCCTGCTGAGGACCGGCTACAACCGCGCCCGATCGTACGCCCTGGCCGGAAGCCTTCTGTGGAAATTTGATGAAACACGCGCCAGGAGTTTTATCCAACAGGCCCAGGAAGAATTTCAGCACATCTTCGGGGCGGAAGATCCGAACGATATGAATTATATGGGCCGGTTCTACACCTTGCAGCAATTGCGGAGAGAAATGTTCCAGTCTATTTCACCACTGGACCCCCAAGTGGCTCTCGATTTTCTGCATGCCACGAAACTCCCTCCCCCCGCTCAGATGGGGAGCCGTTTCGCTTCGATTGATCAGGATGCCGGCCTGGAATTAGAGCTTGCACTCCGCCTTGTAAAGACCGATCCGCAGAGGGCGCTTGAGATCGGAGAGGCGGCCGTTGCTTTGGGCCCGTCTCCCCAAGTGATCACCCTCCTCAATCTGCTTCGAGCGGGCAATCCGGATGCAGCGGGCGCCTTGATGAATGATCTGCTCAAGGCTTTCGCTTCCGGTAAACTCAACACTAATAATCAAGCGTTCTACGCGGCCTACAACCTTCTTCAGATTGGATTGCGATCGAAGTCGACACCGGTCCAGGCGCCGGGGACCGGCCAAATACAGCCCCTCCAATTGAGTGATGCATCGATGGGCCTCCTGGTATCGTACTTGGCTTCGGCTATCGCGGCAGCCAAGGACGATTCTGCCGGCCCTGGGGGCGGATACTATTCAAATTTTGTGCAAGCGTCCTCGTCGCTCCTCCCCGATCTTCAAAAATTCGGGTTGATGACCGATGCCCTCCGAACAGCGATCGGCTCCGGCGCTTCCTCCATCAACCCGGGCCAACAAGCCTGGACCGACTTTCAAGCCCTCCAAGCGAAGAACCCCTCCGTGGATGCTTTGATTCAAGCAGCAGCTTCCGCGCCGATGCAGACACGCAACAACTATTATCAGGCGGCTTCCAATCAAGCCGTCAATGCCGGCGACTACGACCGGGCGCGCCAAATCCTGAACGATAATGTTTCCGCTGAAGCGAAAAGCAATATGCTTGATAATTTGAATTTTCAAATCCTCATTAATTTGGGGCAGAAAGGAAACTTCGAACAGGCGCGGCAGCTGGCCTTGGGGCTTTCGAAAATCCAGAATCGCGTGAATGGATTGTTGCAGCTCTCCCGAATTGCCGGACAGAAGAAAGACCTTTCGCTGGCGCTCAACCTGACGGATGATGCAAGAAATCTGCTCACCGTTCCGCCTGAAAACATCCAACAGCTAAGTTCTCTGCTCGCGGTGGCGGAAACGTTTGCCAGCTTGAAATCAAAGCATGGTTTGGACCTTCTTGATCCGCTGCCCCCGCAGATGAATCAATTAATCTCTGCTTCGCTGCTGATCGATTCCTACATGCAACCTGATAATCCCGCCATCAGAGAAGGCGAATTGACATTCGTCGGTGGGTTCGGTCTGTCGAGCTCCATTCAGCAAATCAGCAACGCCTTGGAAAGCCTGTGCGTTAACGATTTCGACGACGCGAAATCCGTTGCCGATCATTTTCAACCTGTCGAAGTGCGTGTGCGCCTTCATCTCGCCCTGGCGCGTGCCGCCCTCGGCGGCGCTTCAAACGAAGCGCAGTCCGGCTTTTTCTTCGGTATCGTGCGCTAACATTCGATTGGCAGCACCCGCAGACAACAAAAACTGCATCACTCTTCCACTTCGAAATGCTTCTTTCGGATGGTAAACTCTGCCGTCCGGAGTTGCGATCCATAATCCCGCCGCGGGGAGGCCTGTCGCTTCGATGTGGCAGCAGATTTATGTTCCGCTGGAAGGCAATTTGGGACTTTCCTGTGCGGTCGCGGCTATTCCCATCTTCGTGGTGCTTTTTCTGATCGGCCTCCGGCGCAAGCCCGCCTGGATTTCCTCGCTGGCCGGATTAGCTGCAGCTTTCTTGGTGGCTGTGGCCGTCTACCGCATGCCCGTGGGAAAAACCGTGAGCGCCACTCTCTACGGCGGCGCATTCGGACTGTTTCCCATCGGCTGGGTGGTTTTCTGGGCGATTCTTCTCTATCGCCTGGCGGTCGAAAGCGGGCAGTTCACCCTCATCAAAGACTCTCTCGGCAGCCTGACGCCCGATCGTCGGCTGCAAGCGCTGCTGATCGCCTTCGCTTTTGGGGCCTTCATCGAAGGTGCTTCCGGATTCGGAACGCCCGTCGCGGTGGCCGGCGCCATGCTCGCCGGACTCGGCTTCTCCCCCTTTTATGCTGCCGGAATTTGCCTTCTGGCCAACACCGCCCCCGTGGCTTTTGGAGCCATCGGAATTCCTATCGTCACACTGGCCGGTACCACCGGACTTCCCCTCGACCGCCTGAGCGCCGGCGTGGGACGCATCTGCGCCCCCATTTCACTGTTCATTCCCGCTTATCTCATTTGGGTTATGGGCGGATTCAAAGCTTTGAAAAAAGTGATCCCTGCCGTGGCGGTTTGCGGGATCGCTTTTGCGGGAATGCAATTCTTCATCTCCAATTTTGTGGGTGTCTATTTGACCGACATCCTGGCCTCCCTGACCGCCATAGCGGCGCTCACGGCTCTGCTGCGTTTTTGGAAGCCACGTGAAACAGCCGAAGTTGGAACCAGCAAAAGAGAGGCGGCTTGGTCCGTCAATGAGGGTGCGGGCCTTAGTCCTGCCATCACACACTCTCCGCGAAGCCTGCTCCGGGCCTGGGGACCTTACGGATTTCTGGTGGTCCTCGTCTTGTTGTGGGGCTACGCGCCGGTGCAAGGGTTCTTGAATCGCGTGAATCTATCCTTTGCCTGGCCGGGTTTGCACAATTTGATTCAACGCATGCCGCCAGTGGTGGCCCAACCGGCTGCTTACCCCGCCCTCTTCAATTTCAATTGGCTTTCGGCTTCGGGGACGGCGTGTTTGGTCGCCTGCCTCCTCTCGGTCGTGTGGTTGCGAATGTCGATGAAAACTTTTTTGGGGATTCTGGCGCGGACTGCCCGACAAATGTTTTTCGCGGAGCTTACCATTGCAGCAGTGCTTTCGCTGGCCTTCCTGATGAATTACTCCGGCGCCACGGCCACGCTGGGGATTGGATTTGCCGCCACCGGCCGGCTGTTTCCGTTCTTCAGTGCATTGTTGGGATGGTTGGGCGTGTTTTTGACGGGGAGCGATACTTCGTCAAATGCTTTGTTCGGAAACCTTCAGGTCGTGACTGCCGGCAAGCTCCACATGAGTCCGCTCCTGATGGCGTCCTCGAATTCTGCCGGAGGGGTGATGGGCAAAATGATCAGCCTGCAAAGCATCGCGGTGGCAGCCGCCGCGACCAACCTGAAACCTGAAGAAGAACCGAAACTGTTTCGTTTTACCTTGCGCCACAGCTTGTTTCTTGCTGCGGTCGTCGGACTTGTTGTGACCTTTTATGCCTACGTCGCCCCCCGGTTGGCGCCTTAAACCGGACGTCTCCCATGGTTAGTTGAAAATAGAAGAGGTCTCTGTCGCCCCTGAAGGGGCTGCGCGATAAGGTCCTACAACCTACCCCACCCTTGCTCTCCGCCTACGGCGGACGAGCGGAGGGTGGGGCTACTATCTGACCGGCCCTCCGGGCCTAACCGAATCGACCACCATCATTTTCATGCTCCTATTGACGAAGATAAAATATAGAGACAGACAGCAGCTCTTGGCGACGCGCCATCGTTTGGGTAGCCGCGGTGCGGTTTCTGCACCGCGGGACTCGAGGCGTCACTATATTCTGTCAGCATCTGCAGGCGCGACAAAAGCCCATGAGGAACTGCTCCGAAAACAGATGGAGCTCTGGTAGCCACCCCGATGGATCGGGGTGGGGTTTTCCCTAATCCATCTCAAGAGCTTACCCCGATTCATCAGGGTGGGCTCTTTCTGCCTTCCAGATATCTTCAAGCAAAACAATCAAGCCCCTTCAGGGGCGACAGAACCTTATCGACAAATCAAAAAATCTTTCGGATTTTGGCCACTCCGATCGCGGTTCCCTTGGCGGCATGCGCGGCCGATTTTCCAACACCAATCCCCACGTTCTTTCCAAATCCCCCGACCCCTGCACCAAACGCCATCGTTCCCTTAATCGGCTCGCCTTGCACGGTGTCCGACGCCAGCTTCACGCTGCCGTCCCCCAAATCGGACCCGGCTTTTCCCGCATGCGTGGTGAGCGTTTCTCCGGACTTCTTGAATTCAGTAACGGAAGAATCGGACTTCTGATGATGATTGGCCTTCTTGCTGCTGGAGACGGCGTATGAATCGTTGTCTGAAGCCGTTGTCGATTGCGCCAACAAAAAGGCAGGACACAAAAGAAGAAGCAAAAAGATCATGTATCGAGCTGGTCGCATGAAAACCCTCCAATGAAATCCTGGTTTTTGATCATTCTATTGGATGTTGAAAAGTATAAAAGAAGTTGGCTCGGGAAGAACGGGTGTCGGGTGTCAGGTGTCGGGCCGTCAGGTCCGCCCACTTTTTGGCAGATGCCCGGGATGAGGTGTGAGACACCACCTTGCCCCCAACCGCGCCTTTGCCGTAAACTTCGTATATCGATTGATTTAATAAAGAGCCGCGGCCCCGGCTTCCCAAGATGGAAGCGAGGGGCCATTTGCATTCGAAGGATTTGAAACCATGAACCTCAAATCTCGCGTTGTCGCCGCCACCCTCGGGCTCGTGTTCCTTGCCGCTTATGTGGTTTTATCTTGCCGCTCGCGCTCCATGGGCGGCGAAAATTCATCCGGTGACTTAAGAATATTTCACGACTATCGCACCGAAAAACCCGGACAGACTTACAAGATTACAGTCGCCGATCTTCCCCGACCTTATACCACGCACTCCGTAGACAACGGTCCGCGCCTTATCCGGCGTCCCGCCGATGCCTGGCCGCAAGCGCCTGCAGGTTTCAAAGTGGATCAATACGCCGCGGGACTCGACAATCCCCGTCTTCTTCGCACCGCGCCCAACGGCGATGTGTTTCTGGCCGAGAGCCGGCCGGGGCGCATCAAAATTTTTCGGGGAGTCGACAAGAACGGTCAAGCCCAAACGGTCAGCGTTTTTGCGTCCGGATTGGATCTGCCCTTCGGAATCGCTTTTTATCCGCCCGGGCCCAACCCGAAATATGTTTATGTGGGTAACACCGGGTCGGTGGTTCGATTTCCTTATGAAAACGGTGACTTGAAAGCGCGCGGCCCGGCAGAAACTATCGCGGAGATTCCCAGCGGCGGACACCTTCGCGGCGGTGGACACTGGACCCGCGATCTGGCTTTTTCTCTTGATGGCCAACACCTTTTCATTTCCGTCGGCTCGCACTCCAACGTCGATGACACCGACGGCAATCCTCGCGAACACAATCGCGCCGACATTCTCGAAGCCAATCCCGACGGAACAGGGCTCCACGTCTACGCCTGGGGAATTCGCAACGCCGTCGGCATTGCCGTTCATCCCCGCAGCGGCGAACTGTGGGCTTCAGTGAACGAACGCGACGAACTCGGCGACAATCTTCCCCCCGATTACATCACGCACATTCAGGAAGGCGGTTTCTACGGCTGGCCGTGGTTTTACATCGGCGACCACCAGGATCCCCGCCACGCCGGCAAACATCCCGAACTAAGAAACAACGTCATCGTGCCGGATGTGCTCCTCCAACCGCATTACGCTTCACTGGAATTAGCTTTTTATGAAGGCAGCGGCGCCTCGGCATTTCCAAAAGAATATTCCGGCGAAATCTTCGCGGCCGAACACGGGTCTTGGAACCGCGCTCTTCGGACTGGTTATGAAGTCATCCGGGTTCCATTGAAAGACAGACACGCCACGGGCGAGTATCAGGATTTCCTGACGGGCTTTGTGACACCCCAAGGCGAAGTGTGGGGTCGTCCGGTGGGCGTGGCCGTTGCGCCCGACGGATCGCTCTTGATCAGCGACGACGGATCGGAATCCATCTGGCGAGTGAGCTATACGAGATAGCCTCGGTAGCCATGATGCTTCGCTCCTCAGAGCATTCTGGGAATCGGATTCATTTCGAACAGAAGAACCACTCACCGCAGAGGCGCAGAGGGCGCCGAGAACACTTGGTTATTTTCGGGGCTGCTCCTCACGCGTTGTGGTCGCACCCGGGATCATGAAAATGGCAGGATCTGGTAGCCACCCCAATTCATCGGGGAGGCTACCAAAGCGCCACCTGTTTTCAAGGCAGTTCTCCATACCCCGATGGGTCAGGGCACCCAAGGGAATGAAAATCACCAGGTCGCTCCATTCGAGGCCCGCAGGGCCGACCAGAATTTAGCCCCGTCCGATGCTCCACGCCTTTTGTGGAGCAAGGGCGGGGTACGGTGATGGGCAGGGCCGTCCAGCCCGCCTTGGCGGGCGGCAGAACAGCCTGTTCGAGACACTTGACCATCCAGTGAGATAGACAGAAACAGATTAGGAACCAGAACCGGCATCCGAATAAATCTGTTCTTCATACAGCCATTGAACCTCTGCGCAACCTCTGCGTTCTCTGCGCCTCCGCGGTGAGTGGTTCTCAAAATCTCTACACGCGCGACAACCGCCCTTGCCGAGATTCGTACTCCTCACCTTGCCAATACACTCGATTCACCCACAGACTCACGAACCACACGAGAAATCCAATGGCATCGTGAACTGGCAACATCCACCATCTTTTTCTCACCAATCGATCTCCCAGAACCCAATCCCCCACCACCAGGGCCATAACAGTGCGCAGGACGAGATATGCCGCAAGAAATCCAACCGTAATGCGGCTTGATGGCGCCATCGCGGCCGCAGCAACAGCCCAAGGCAAGCCTTGCGCGAAGACATAACCGAGGTAGCCCGCGAGCTCTGACTGCCGTGTCACCACTCCCCATCGCACCTGATGCCGGAAAAAATCGCGCCAGCTCCCGGAGGAACACTGGGTCTCGACAACGCTCCGTGTTACCTCGACTTTGTACCCGCGCTCGGCGATTCGATGGCCCAGCTCACGGTCATCTGCAGCGGAGTCGAGCAGTGCTTCGAAACCTCCAATATCCTGAATGGCTTTTCGAGTCACCGCCATGGTGGCGCCAAAAGTAAATTTCACACCCAACACGCGAGCCACAAAAGCGCCCGGCAGAAAATCGGTGCTCACATGCAACGCTTCGAGCTCCGACCACACATTCCGTCGGGCGATTCCCCGATAGAAACACGTTGCCGCCCCCACTCGAGTGTCACCGAACACCGCCGCCACGCGGCGAAGATAATCTCGATCAGCGCGAATATCACTGTCACTCACCACCAAGAGGTCATGGTGCGCCTCCCGCGCCAATCGGCACAGTTTCTCGACCTTGTTGTTCGAACCGCGGGCCTCCGTGCCGATGAAAAGCCGGATGCTCGCCGCCGGAAAATCACGAATCAGTTGATGAACCGTTGGAATCGCGGCATCTTCGCTCGAATCGACCGCCAGCAGAACTTCATAATCTCCGTAATCCTGTCGGCAGAAGCTGGCGAGGTTTTCATAGAGCTGTGGCTCCGCTCCGTGAAGCGGCTTGAGAACGCTGACAGAAGGCAAGAAATCATTCCGGCCTTCATCCTTTGTCACGTGAAATTGCCACGCCGAGATGAAGGCGGCCACGTAATAAATTCCTGCAATCCCAAATCCGAGATCGAAAATTGTCTTGAGGATGCTCCAAAACACAAAGTTTCTCTTTCAGCGATTCGTGAGAGCCACCAGCGCCACGCCGAGGGTGACGAGCACAATGCCCATCCACCGCATCGAGGAAAGCCTTTCTCCCAAGAACACCTTGGCCCCGAGCGCGCCCGCGACGTATCCTAGCGCCGTGGCCGGAATCACAAAACTGACGTCGTTCCACGAGAGCAGCACCAGCAATGAGAAAAATCCCATGGCCAGAAACACAATCCCCAATCCAAACGATTTCTTCCGAATCCCCTGCCCCAAAAATCGAAAGATCGACCGCAGCGAGAAGTTTTTCACTTCCTCCATCTGCTTCATGGCGCGCGTGACGAGGAGCTCACCGGCTGTTGTCGCGAAGACTACGATCAGGAGCCAGATTGTGGTGCGCATGTCAATTCTGCCTTGTTGTTGACGAGGGCGTGCGGGTGATCAGCGCCACACCCACACAGATGCACACGACGCCCGTCCAGCGCAGAGCCGTTACCGATTCGCCCAGCCACCAGCGGCTGAAAATCGCCAGCAGGACATAGTTCAGTGCCGACGCCGGCATCACAAAACTGAAGTCGGCCCACGAGAGAATCACCATGAAAGAAATCAGAAAAAGAAGCAGGCCGGCAATCCCCAGCCAGATCCAGCCGTTCGTAAAGACTTTTATGAAGAGCAGGCCCAGCGCCGCCGGCGTCCACTCGTGGACATCACCAATCTGCCGCATGCCCATGCCCAGCAAGACATTGCCGATCGCCGAGAAAAAAATGATCGGAACCAGAATGGTGTAGGTTTTCAACTGCAAGTTTTGTGGCTGAGACATAAGAAGAAAAGAGGTCCGTGGGTGGCGCAGGCACGCGTTCGTGGCATGTCTGCGGTGTGTCAGATAGGCGGGTGGCGCAGACATGCGCTCGTGGCATGTCTGCGGGATCTCAGACACCTTCCTTTACTTGATCCCTACCTGTCGAATCATCCTCAGTCCCCCCGATTCCTCGGGGCGCCACCCAACAGCTATTCTAACCCGAGTCACGCCAACGAGAAATCAAAGCTCGGTAGCGCCGGCAAGTTCTTGAGCCGGCGAAAAACAACAGCCGCCGCCTTAAAGAACAGGCGGCGCTACCAAAACCGGTCATCATAAGCACCGGCTCGATGTTGAACCTGATCTCTTGAATAATGTAGACTCTCATCTTGAAGGTGCCCTGCAACAAGGAGGCACAAACCTTCCGGGAGGCCTACCATGAACCGTGCCGCGTTGTTGGCGCTTGTGCTTTGCCTGATGATTCTGTTGATGGGTTGTCCCTACGAGTCGACCGTTCCGATCGGCGCTCCCGGGCCGGGCTCATTGGATGCGCGCCTGTCGGGTCACTGGACTTCGACGGATTCAAAAGACGGCAAGGTCACGAAGATTGACTTTGCGCCGTTCAACAAAACCGAATATCACGTCGAAGCCCGAGAGCAGGACCAGCCGACTGATGTGGAGCGCTATCGCGTCTACACAGTGAAGATCGGCGAGCGGTTGTTTCTCAACATCAACGAAATCAAAACCGAAGCCAAGCCGGGTCCGTATTACCTGGCTGAATACTCCTTTTCTAAATCCGGCGAGCTCTCGATGCGTTTCGTGAGCGACACGGTAGTTCCAAAGTCTCTGCAATCCGATCCCAAGGGTTTAGTGAATTATTTGGAAAAGCATCCCACCGGCATTTTTGATCCTGACGACCAACCCCTCCTGCTCGAGCGTTCCAAGGAAAAGAAGCGTTAGCGCTGGTAGCGCAGCCTTCGCCCCGATGAATCGGGGCGAAGGCTGCGGCGTTTGTGCACTGGTAGCCCCGGCATTTTTCAGGCCGGCGGATCCCCTCCGCAAATCCCGGACTGTCCGGATGAAATAGAATCGACGCAGCGAAAAGCCCCGCCCTGCGGGCGAGCTACCCAAACCGCGATCAATGGGGTAGCACAGCCCAGCCCGTTTTACCGGGCGAAGGCTGCGGCGTTTGTGCCCGTGATTTCTTAAACAAATCGCCTCACCCCACCAAATGTTGATTTCAGTTGCAGCGTTTAACAATCAATGAAACAATCGATCTTGCCTTAATCACCCCCATCAATTTCACCCCCCGTGTAACCAATTGTGCCGCTCTCCTGCAGGTCATTAAGAAAGGATGGAGCGTTTGATTGTAACGAGAGGTGTTTTTCGAATGGCTCTATCCCGACGACAAAACAATCCCATAGGTCTTGAACGCAGAGTTGGAGGATGAAGCCATGAAAAGCCGCAACCCGGGGCGTTGCACTCTTTCATCTGGACATGTGGATCCGTCAGATCCATCTGAATTGAGCAGTGAAGCCTTGCTGGAATATTTCTTGTCATTACCCAAACAGCGACGTGATCAGGAATTCACTGAAACCTCCAAAGCTGCAACCATCACCGGACTCTCACAGAGAACTATTCAGTTGTGGATTGAGATCGGGGTCATCCGCGCCATTCACATTGGCGGAAAGTATAAAATACTCTTGGAGTCGTTGAAGAGTTATTTAAGAACACGTTTAGAGTAAAGCGCGATGCGAGGAATTGTGAACTCCCATGATTAAAGCGAACCATACGTAATCTCGGCATACAATTCAATTGTTACGCGTCGCCGCGGGCAGACAGGGCAGATCATGAGCCTTTTAATAAATTATTAAGCATTCCACGCAATTCGCGAACTCTGCGCTAGACAGAGGCAGTTTTTCGGAGTAGATATGGGGCAGTATCTGTTGGCGCATAAAATCCCCCATTGTACTTTTTCCGAAGCCCCCGGCTTCTTCTGGCGGGCGCGTCGAGAATCTCATGAGACTTCTTAAAAAGGCTCAGTTGTGGAAACTCCTCCTTTTTCTGGTTTCTATTGGGGCGGGTTTGATGACAATTAAAGGAGCGCGTTCTTCTCATGACATGGTTTTGCATCGCGGTCAGGCCCTTCCGGCGTTCCGGGTTGAAACACAGGAAGGCGAACGGATTTCTCGCGAAAGCCTTATAGGCTGGAGAGTCCTTATTGCCTTCTTTAATGTGGAGTGCGAGCACTGTACCAGGGAAATACCCATGTGGGATCACCTTCTGTCTGGCTATCCCAAAGATTCGCTTACAGCCATTGCCGTGTCGGAAAGCGAATCATTCAAGACACGGGCGTTTGCACGCCAACGCTCTTCACGCATTCGCTACATTACCGACAACAATCACATCCTGAAAAAGCTATTCAAGGTAAAGGCATTGCCCACCGTGTTTCTGGTGGACCGAGAGGGCCACATTCAAAACACCTTGATCGGTGAACATGGTGCTGATGTCAGCCGTAGGATCCTGCAAGATTTTTTGAGGAGATCGGAAGTTGGAAGTATTACGAGGCAGACTCAAAGAAACGAATCAGCAAATCCAATTTGGTACGACCCACCCCCGCCCTGTGATAAATGCAAGGCGCCATGAAGAAAAGCAAGGCCGCACTGACATTGTTTTCTTTAGTCTTTTCTTTAGCGGGAGTCACGGGCAGCTTGTATTTCATCGCGCGTGACTCAGACCTGAGGAGAAAGGCTCTGGCTTGGTGGACCGGAGCAGATCTCATGGGAACCGAAGGAACTTTGCTTCAGGAGTTACCAAACGATTGCGGACCCACTGCGCTTAAGATGATCTTGGATCACTTCGACATTCCATCATCCTTGGAAGAATTGACCCATCTCTCGAATTTAAGCACAAATGGAACTTCCATGCTGACCCTTAAAAAGATCGCTGAAAACAAGGGTCTCCATGTGGAAGGTTGGCATTTCAGCTTTGAGGATTACCAAAAAGCCCCTGTGCCAAATCTGGCGTGGGTGAACCCCTATCATTTCATTGTCGTTACCGATGTTTCCGTTGATGGTCGAGTGGAGGTGTTTGACCCCTCCATTGGCCATTTGAAGTACTCACGATCCAATTTTCAGAAAATTTGGAGCGGTAATGTGCTGGTGTTCAGCACCCGAGGCGCAACGTCGACAACCAAGTCAAGGAAACCGTGAGAGTCGACTGCCCTGAGGCGTCAGGGCAATATCTTTCGCGACGCCAAGCGAAAGGTGCGGGCCTTGACAAATAAACACGAAGGGAGGTGACAAAGATGAAGAAACTGACAGCAATGTCTCTGGTCCTCGTGCTGTTGATAGCGGCAACTTCAACCGAATATTCCCTCTCAGCAATCGAGACAACTCCCCTGACCGATAGCCAACTCGCTACTCTCTCTGGGATGGGAAATACGGTCTGCGGACTCACAGCAGGTTTTGGGAGTATCTTGGTTGTTGCTGCGGGCCTTGCAACTGGCGGTCTCGGGGCAATTGCCGCTGGAGCATTAGCAATCGATGCAACTCGTAAGGCTTGTACGGATTAACCAGCAGGGCTGTTTAGTGCGGCTGGTTGAGCAACCCGGGATCAACCGGCCGCACGCCCTCAAGTGCGGAAGCGCTGTTTCAAATACTGTGGACGGAGTGCAAAAAGCATCACATGGTGGACGGGATCACGTCGAACGTGAAGGCCACCGCAAAAAGAGCGGATAGCCTTTTACTCACGTCTTCATATGACTCTTACTATCAGAACTTAGTGTGAGAGAGTTGTTCTGCTGTAAAGAAGGCACGGCTGGAATCCTGCAATCAAAGAGCTGGTGCGACGCTGGCCCGATTACCGGATGCTGTGAATGATTGGAAGGGCTGTTCGCCGAATCCAATTCTTTCAACTTTGAGAATGCTGTGTTACAGAGGACGGTATACTATAGTGACATTACCACGAACCGGATTAGGAGCTGGACATGCCTTGGTGGCTGCTCCGATCTATCGGAGCGGGATTTTCCTTCCAGATTGTCACTCTCCAGGACACTGCAGGGAGGGATCCCGGTTACCTTAACGCGTTGCCTCTAGGCGACTCCTGAAGTCTCAGCATGATTTATCATCCAAAGTAGTCCCCGTTTGGGGTCAGAAGGCCCATTTCCTATGATTCCCGCAATTGAGATCTCAGATCTAAGTAAAACGTTCTCTGATGTTTATGCAGTCAAGTCACTCAGCTTGACTGTCCCTTCGGGAGCCTTCTTTGGCTTTGTTGGACCCAATGGAGCAGGTAAAACAACGACCATTCGTCTTTTGCTCGGGCTTCTCCAACCAACCTCTGGAAGCATCCGTGTGCTTGATCGTTCTATCAGTGGAGACACCGCCCATTTAAGACGGCTTATCGGAGTGGTCCCAGAAGGACTAGCACTATTCGATTATCTAACTGGGTGGGAACATCTCACGTTTGTAGGCAAGATGTTTGGACTCGATCACCAGACGATTAAATCAAGAAGCGACGAACTCATGAATCTCATGGAACTTGAGAACAGTGCGGACACGCTGACCATGAATTACTCCTTTGGAATGAAAAAAAAGCTTGCCATGGCAGCCGCGTTGCTTCCCAACCCGCGTCTGTTAATCCTCGATGAGCCGTTCGAGAGCATCGATCCAGTTACGCGTAACCTCCTCGAACAAATCCTGAAAGAGCTTGTAACAAGGAAGGTCACCGTCTTTATGACCTCACACGCGTTGGATTTGGTCGAGCGCCTCTGTTCTGAAGCCGCCATCATCTGTGGAGGCTCACTGGTGGTAACAGGCGCCATGACTGATTTAACTCACGAATTTGGCACCCTCGAGAAACTCTTTCTCAACAGCATTCCTCCCAATGAGCAAAGGACTTCAAAGCTGTCTTGGCTGCGAACAAAGAACGATGACACGCTGCCCGGGTAATTCGATGAGACAACTTCTCAGTTTGATTTGGCTGCGATGGAGAATATTCGTCAATCGCTGGTGGCTCCATAATACCGTACCCAATAGAATCGCCAGTTTACTTTTGCTGGGGCTGCTCACGTTCTTGTCTTTGATTTTTGGGGTGGTAATCTTCCTCGCCGTTGTAAATCTTGGAACACGTAAGGATGGTGCGCGGTTTCTTTGGGAGTTCAACCAAGGATTCTTTTTCTTCATCTTTCTTACATGGGTGATGGCCGGTTTGCTGAAGCGGGATTCTTCAGGCGTAGGCCAGCTCAAAGGATATCTTTTTCTTCCCTTGAGCTGCGAAAATCTATCGAATTTCAGTTTGTTTTTCCAACTGATTACTATTCCCGCCACTTTTCTTTATCCCTTACTTCTGGGTCATTTGCTCGGAACAGCTTACGCCGGGCATATGGTCCTGAACTCTCTGCGCTTCTGGATGTGCGCCTTCGAACTCATCCTTCTCATCGTTGTGACTGCAGTGACTGCGGAGGTTCTGTACAATCTTGTTGACCAATTCCTCAGCAGGGGCGCGGCGGCCCATCTCATCGTATGGGCCGCGCTCTTGGCGTTTGCAACAAGCTCTGCTCTTGCCCTTTATCCGACGCTCAGCAGTTCGATGACCGCTTACTTCAGTTATGACGCCCTTCGGTCTATTACTTTCCCGACCCAACTCCTGCCACCAAGCTTGGTCAGCGCGGAACTGACACGCAGCGTTTTGCGGGATGCGGAAAACGTGCCGCATGTTCTGGTTCTGGTGGGGCTCTTCGTCTTCGCCCTTGCATGTTATCGGATCAACGCTCTTGTTTCTCGACGCCTTTATCTCACAAATGCTGGGCACCATTCGACGGCCCGCCGACAGGCAAGAGGCGGACAAAAATGTAACTGGTGGCAGTGGCCCTACCTGCCACCTCCTATTGTAGCAATCGCCCACAAAGAGCTCACGTATGTCGGGAGGAGCTCCTTAGGAAACATGACTATCGGCCTTTTCTTCCTTCTTTCGCTTGGTAACAAGCCGATGACAGCAGGGTTCGATAGAGACATACGCAATCTCCATTTGTTGTCTTCAAGTGCATCGACTGAACTAAGTGTGTTTCTAGCACTAGTGATGACCACTGGCATTTTGCTGTTCTACGTAACCAATTACTTCGGCTTCGATGGGAACGGATTGATGTTGTTCTTTACCTCTCCTCTGAGGAGGCGTTCCCTTCTCCTTGGAAAAAATCTGGCTTGGTGGGTCATGGTGGAAGCGTGTCTTGCGGGTAGCCTCTTTATCTCCTATGCCACCGGAGGATTTCGACCTATTGGAAACGTGCAAATGATCATTGTAGCTGTCCAGGTCTACCTTTTTCTGAGCGCGATCGTAGGAAACTTCATATCCATCGCATTTCCTCAGAAACTGCTAGTTGCGAGTTTGCGATGGAACTCACTGAGCTCGTCCACACCCCCGCTGTTCATTTTAATTGGCTGGGCGGTGTCAGGTTTGCTGGGTGGTTTGACGCTGATCGCCGCTGAAGGCCATGGCTTAGCGTTGAAGTGGGTGATTCTCATGGGCGCTGCACTGGCCTCGGGAAGTACCTATTATCTGTCTCTTGCTTGGAGCGAGCGGCACCTGGAAAGGAATATGGATGCGCTGCTCCAGGCGATTGCGTTTACACACTAAGCAGGTTGCCTCGAAGAATCTCATGGAGACAATGAGAAGAGTTTATGGCCGCAGAACGTCGAGCGTGAATACAGCGCACTGCTTTCGGTCTGAGGCGTCTTCGGCTCGTGCGCACTCGTTGTCAAAGGATGGGAAGAATCCACCCTGAGTGATCAGCTTTTGTTCTTCATAAAAAGCACACGGAAGAGACAATATTTGCCGGCAAAATTCAGAACGACGAATGAGATCGACAATTGATTGCGCCAACAAAGCGTTTCCCTTAGCAGATTGCTGAATAACCAAATCTGATGGGAGCGATACGGAAGTTTGGAGTGCGCCGCCTGGGGCGGCGCTTTGGATGAGGTTAGCAACCCCATTGCGTGGGCTATCCTATCTTTCCATGCTCTCTTTCAATGCGAGAATCCAAAGCGGCGTCGTTGCCGCCGCACTCCAAAAAATCGTTTCCAGCAACCTGCTAGGTACAATTGCTGATCGACATTTGCGTGTTAGACCAATATGAAAAAGAACACACTTTCTTTCCTGCAGCAATGTCGTCTCTTGACCGGACTCGTATGGAGTCCTGCGCGCACTCTGAGCGAGATTCGCCTCACGACGCCGTACCTCTGCCCTCTCCTCCTGTTCAGTCTGGCAGGGGTGATTGTTGCGTGTATCAACAACTCGATGATATTGAGTTTCACTCAAAGGACCCTTTCTTTAAGCCTTGACGAATCCCAAGTTGACCAGACGTTGCACTTCATCGGGCGCTTGCAACTGTTCGGCGTAATCCTGAGTCCGGCGTTCCTTCTCATGAAATGGGCAATTGTAGCCGGACTAATTTATTTGGCTGCTCAATTGATGACATCGAACATGACCTACCGCCAATCGTTTTCACTCGTGGCGTTCACTTCCATCTTTCAGGTATTGGAGTCATGTATGATTCTGACTATCCTGAGGCTGAAGCGGACAGAAAACCTGAACAGCCCCCTTGATTTTCAACCTCCAGTTGGACTCAACATCTTTTTCGACGTAACAAGTCTCTCGTGGAACACCCTTCTAAACGATTTCAACCCTTTTGCAATTTGGTACATGGTCATTCTGATTTTAGGCGTCGCAACTCTAAGCCAGTGTAGCCGTTTGAAGGCTGCATTGGTTGTCGTGCCGGTCTGGCTTTTCCTGGTGTGTATCCAAGTCGCTGTTGTGGCGATAAGTACAGGAAATCAATCGTACTAGGAAAATCAATGCTGTCCATCTCTAACAATGTCGCTTCTGTCAAAAACTGCTTATTGAAGGCGATTAGATATAGGATATTGTCCTGAGTTGGAACGTAGTTAAAATTGCCTTGGTACTCACTACGATCCATCGGGGTGGGACTGTTGTAGGTTGCCGCTCCCTGGGATCCTACGCTGCGGGATCCCGCATGCCCCCGGTACCATTGTCACGCATTCCTTTGGAGGCGGTGTATCCATGATTCTTGCGCGAGAAGTTACAAAACTCTATGGACGTCATCGCGCCCTCTCTAGAGTCTCCTTTGAGGTTCATCGCGGTGAAGTGGTCGGCCTGATTGGACCCAACGGAGCCGGAAAAACGACGCTTTTGTCGGTGCTCATGGGATTCCTTCGAATTCAATCCGGAGAAGTCCAAGTCCTGGGGCAGCCTCTGATCTGCGGGCGATCGCCGGCCCGAACGTTTCTCGTTGCTGATCACCCCGCTTTCTATGGATTCCTCTCTCCTCGGAAGCACTTGGTCGCCGCCAGACGCCTCATGGGGAGAAAACCAGACTCGAATTCCGTCGAGGAGATCCTAGAGCGAGTCGGTCTGCTCCACGATGCCGATCGGAAGATTTCAGAATTCTCTCGCGGCATGGCACAGAGGATGGGTTGGGCGGTCGCCATGTTGGCCCAGCCTGCGATCCTCCTGATGGACGAACCCACCTCCGCCTTGGACCCGGGCGGGGTGATTCAATTGAGAGAGGTTGTCGAAGAATTTGCGAAGTCAGGCACCACGGTTCTGTTCAGTTCCCACACCTTGCCTGAGGTGGAACGTCTTTGCAGTCGAGTGTTGTTCCTCAAGCATGGCGAGTTAACACCAGCTTCCAATGTCGGTGTGTTTGAAGAAAACGGTTTCTCCTACTTCGAAGCAAGGGTATGCACTGCAGCCATTCCGACTGATGGATTGTTGCAGACGTTCGCTGATGAAATCAATCAACAAGGCAATTACCTCCGATTCCGCGTTCGCGGGCATCCCACCCTCGCAGAAATTGCAGGAAAGCTGGAATTAGGTGGGATCAGCATTTTTGCGATTACAGACCTTTCCCATTCGATGGAGCGGTCCCTGTTCCAAACAGTGGAGGTCCGTCATGAATAGCCAGCTTATTCGCTTGACGATGGTCCAGTGTGCTCTCCAACCACGTAACTGGCTTTTTCCGGTCGGTCTGGTGATCGTGATTATCATGGGCGCACTGCATGGCGCCTCAAAGTGGAATGACTTTTACACTTCGGCTGCCCTTCTGCTGGAACTGTTTCCTTTTCTGGTATGCGCCGGCATTATCGCTTCCGAGGTCGAATCGGGAAGAACTCAGCTTTTGCAATCGCTCGGAATTTCCCGAAGCACATTTATTATTTCCCGCATTCTTGGGGCTGCAGCCTTCTGCCTTCTCGTGACTTCAACCATCCAGATTGTTTTGGGGATTTACCTAGGCTTGGCCTACCACAAGACCGATTGGTTAGGGGCGGTGAGGGTGTTCTTGGGCTCCGGGATATTGTTTATGTACTGCGTAAGCCTGCTCACCCTCTTCTCAACAATAATTCGCTCTTGGGGAAACACGTTGGCGGCATTCTTTCTTTGCCTTATGGTTCCCACGTATTTGCAGCTTTACTGGTCACTGAGGCCGACTTTAATGCGCGTTGTCCACCTCACTTTGTGGGGCCCACTCTACATCACGTTCATGCCTCCTGACGCGAAAGACCACGTGATCGGCGATATGCTCATCATCGCCTTAGGAATGGCTTCATTCGTAGCGCTTGCCATCTTCATCTTTCAACGATCGGAAATCGCCCGGCGCGCCAACGTGTGAATCATCTCCCGGCCCAACAGCCCGCGCAACTTCGGTCTTGACGGACTGGAATTGACAGGCATCCATGACTTTCCAAGATGAGCAGCAGCTTGACAGAAGACCCACCGCTTGATTAACTGATTCGCAAGATCTTCTCCCTCTTGCCTCGCAAAATCGGCAAGAGTATACTTTGCTCGAAGACCGGCCCCGAAGTTGATCCCTCTGCTTCACTTGGATGGCTTTATGGAAAAACACACTCACATCACTTTAAAAACACGTCGTGTTGGAAATCATCAGGAAATCCCGGAGAGGGTAGTCCGTGTTCCTAGACACACTACCGTCACTCTAGGAAGGGTCACTCGGGATGTGTGTCTTTACTTCGCGATTTGCCTCCTGCTGATTCTGCAGTCGGCTTCCAGTAACCACGCCCAGACGCCGATCATCACGACCTATGCCGGTCCTCAACTGCCGACGGATGGCACCTCAGCCTTGACTCAATCATTTGATTATCCGGCTGCGGTGATTCCCGACGGTGCTGGAGGCATCTACTTCGCTGATCAAATTGAAAGTCGGGTCTATCGGGTTCTTCCGGATGGCACTCTCCATTTGATAGCCGGAAGTACTTATGGATTTGGTGGAGACGCAGGTCCGGCCACCTCGGCCCGCCTCGCCCATCCCACCGGGCTCGCCTTGGATGCACAAGGAGATCTCTACATCGCCGATACTCTCAACGACCGCATCCGTGTCGTTGCACCCAGTGGTGTGATCAACACTGCTGTAGGCACAGGTATCCATGGCTTTAGCGGCGACGGGGGCCCTGCAACTTCCGCACAACTCGCCTATCCATGCGGCGTTGCTTTTGATTCCAAGGGCAATCTCTACATTGCCGACATGAACAACTTTCGCGTCCGCCAAGTGACTGTGGCCGGCGTAATTGTCACGGTTGCAGGGACGGGCTCAATGAGTTTTGGTGGAGATGGGGGGCCGGCGACTTCCGCAGCTTTGTCATTTCCCTATGCCGTCGCTGTAGATAGTGCGGGGAATCTGTTCATCGCCGATTCAGGCAATTCACGAATTCGAAAAGTGACACCGGGGGGTGTGATCAGCACCGTCGCGGGGTCCGGGACGCAGGGTCTTGAGGGAGACAGTGGCCCGGCGATCTCCGCCCATTTATTCATACCTCACGGTGTTGCCGTGGATGCACAAGGAAATATTTACATAGCCGATACCTTGAACCCTCACATTCGGAGGGTTACCCCTGACGGTTTGATCAACGTTTACGCCGGCGCGGCCTCCATAGGCTTCAGCGGAGATGGTGGCCTGGCAAGTCTGGCACAACTCAACGAACCGAACGGAGTCGCTGTGGACGCCGCAGGAAATTTGTTGATCGCAGATGCCGGCAACTCAAGAATCCGCAGGGTCACGCCTGGGGGTATCATCAACACCGTTGCGGGCGCTGGAACGTATGGTTTTGGCGGGGACAATGGGCCTGCGTCCTCTGCGCATTTATATTTTCCGACTGGCGTTGTTTCGGATGCCGTTGGAAATATCTACGTCTCCGATTCCTATAACCAACGCATCCGTAAAATAACTCCAGCGGGTGTAATCACCACCGTCGCCGGAAGCGGCGTGGCGGGTTTTGCCGGAGATGGCGGGTCTGCGACTTCGGCCCGGCTCAACTATCCGGGTGCTGTTACATTAGATGCGGCCGGCAATCTTTTCATTTCAGACACGAACAACCATCGTGTCCGCAAGGTGACGCCCTCCGGGGTGATCAATACCGTTGCAGGAAACGGGACCTTCGGCTTTAGCGGAGATGGCGGGCCGGCAATTTCCGCGCAATTGTACCTTCCGCACGGTCTGGCCACGGATGCCACAGGAAATCTCTACATTGCAGATTGGGCCAACTATCGGGTCCGCAAGGTGACACTTGCGGGTACCATCAGCACCTTCGCGGGTATTGGAACGCTCGGATTTACCGGAGACGGAGGCCCGGCCACGCTCGCACAACTCGGCCCGATCGGCCTCGCATTAGACAATGGGGCTAATTTCTATATTGCGGACGAAGGAAATTTTCGTGTCCGAAAAATAACGCCTGGCGGTGTGATCAACACGGTTGCCGGCACATGGGCCGGACCGCCTGAGGCGGAGGGCGTTCCAGCAACATCGGCCGGACTTGCAGTTGTATCGGGCGTGGCCGTGGACGCCGCGGGGAACTTCTACATCGCAGACTCGGGGCTTCAACGCATCAGCAAAGTGACTCCTGCCGGTTTGATCAACACCGTCACCGGGAACCGCGTCAATGGATTCAGCGGTGACGGCGGTTCCGCATTGTCGGGCCAACTGAATAATCCGAACGGTGTGGCGGTGGATCCTTGGGGAAATCTGTACATCGCAGACACCTACAACCATCGCATCCGAAAAATCACTTTGGGCCCCCGGCAATCGTTCGACCTGGCTCTAAGTGCCGGGGGAGACGTGGAAGCTCTCACGCTGGGGCACGCGGGCCCCGTTCAAGCCGGCTATGCCTTGGTGACTTTGAATTCCGGCAATCCGCCTTATGGCACGGCGGTCCTTGCTTTAACCCAGAATGGAGTGGTTGTGTCGGAAGTCGGAGTACCGGCTTCACCACCGACAACCGCAGCTCGTCTGTTTGTCGAGTACCGCACGAACATTGCGGCCAAGAGCACCGGTGTGGATGCCGGGGTCGTTTCTACCAATACTGGATTAGCCCTAGCCAATCTCAGCAACACCACCTCGCGAGTTAACTTCACCGTGCGCGACAGGAAGGGAAACACTGTCGCCCGAGGCGACGGTTTTCTGGGGGGCTTCAGTCATGCGGCCCTGTTTATTTCAGAGCTGAACCGGTATACAAGCGCCTTGGTCCTGCCACCCGACTTTGCCACCAATCCGGATTTGCAATTTGGGACCTTGGAAGTTCTTAGTACTGAACCTCTTTCAATTGCAGCCTTGCGGCTGACCATCAACCAACGCGGCGAAACCCTCATGACCACCACACCGATCGTCGACGAATCCAAGATCGTCGACAGCAACTCTTTGTATCTTCCGCAGTTCGCCGATGGGGGTGGTCTTAAGTCCGCCTACTTTCTGATGAACAGAACCCACCTGACGCAAAGCGGACAACTGTCCTTCTTTGACAACCTCGGAAATCCTCTGGGGGTCAATTTACTTTCTAATGGAAGTTCTACGGCCTCCGGAAATACTTTTCCATACAGTATACCGCCGGGTGGAGCATTTATTTTCCAATCCTTGGGCTCAAGCGCAACCATCCAAGTCGGCTCAGCCGAAGTGAACCCCGACCCAGGCACATCAGCCCCGGCTGGAGGTGGAATCTTTGACATCACCTCCGGTGGAACGATGGTCAGTGAGTCAGGCATTCCGACGGCATTGCTCACCACCCATGCGCGCGTATACATCGACCAATCTAACGGCCACCGCACCGGCATTGCAGTTGCAGCGCCAAGTACAGGTGGTGCTTTTCTTACTTTGACGGCCTATCAACCCGACGGGATAATCCAGGTAGGAAACTCCATTCACATCAACCTTCCGCTTGGTGGTCACACCGCCATGTTTGTGGATGAACTCTTTAGCGGGCTGCCGGCTGCCTTCACGGGAGTGCTGGATATTTCCTCATTTCAGCCGTTTGTAGCTCTGACATTGCGGTCGTTGACAAACGCGCGAGGAGACACGCTCTTAACAACTTTCCCAATTGCAGATTTCAATCAGACGCCGGTGAGTCCAATCGTGTTTCCGCAGATCGCTGATGGTGGTGGATTCCAAACCCAGTTCATTTTTTTGAACACCACTGGAGGAGCCTCCAGCGTGACGGTGAATTTTTCAGGGGATGACGGATCACCCATCGCCATTGGAAAATCTGAACGCCTTCGATGAGGCAATCGTAGCCGCGATGCCACTTTTGCTGGGCCGATGAAGACATCGCGGATGTATAAATTCAGGCTCCAAAGAAGAGGCATTCGAACCTACCCAACGCCGGGAGCCCGTTAATTCAAGTAGCGGACCTCGCTACACAGAAACCTCGCCCGCTCACACCCCGCAAAGATTGAATGTAAAATAGTTGCCTCAATGCATCCCTCTTTTTGGATAACCTCCTGCTCCATCCGGGTGTAGCGCCCTAGATTACAACCGGACGCGATACCTCCAAATTTCTGTCAATAACTCATTTCATTCCATCGCAATGGCTAGCCATGGCCTCGCCTGATTTGGCAACATGGTTGCCGATAAGACTGATATTTGGAATGACCGTTCGGTTACGCCGCGTCGTCGACTCTCTCGACTGGCAGGTTCGAAAACAGCTCAATTTAGAAGAAACCAAGATCGCCCGAGAAAGAGTTGCACCTCACTGCGCGGAGATTCGGTGGTGACTCATTTAAGAGATAACCCGGAATCCCAAGGGCTCGTTCAACCGCCAAGACCGCAAAGTATTCGCAAAGCACGCAGCGTGTCGATCTTTATTGCCTGGCGCTCTTCGTGCCTTCTCACCGCCCTTTGCGGTTGAATCAAAAATGAGTCTCGACTGAAAATTCCGAAATAACCCGGCACCGCATACCGAAAAAATCCAACTAGGAGGTCTGATCATGATATATCCATTCCCAATCTTCGACTCGATCCCACGCCGCCCCGCGTTCCGGCACGCACCGGTCGTGCTCCTTGCTCTCCTTTTCATTACGGCTTCATGCGGCATTGTTTGGGCCGCCGAAGTCAGCGTCGACTGCAACAGCAAACATAAAAAATCAAACAGCATCGCCGAAACTCTGGCTCAGCTCAACAAGGCCGAAGAAAACATCGTGCACGTATCGGGCACCTGCAATGAATACGTCTTGATCGACAGCTTCAGAAGACTCAGCCTGCTGGGCGATCCCGGAGCCACGATCAATGTCCCCGGCGCTCCAGACGAGGATGATGCGCTGGATATCTATAACTCAGGCTATATCACCATCTCCGGATTCACAATCAACGGCGCACTGGGCGAAGGTGTAGTCTGCGCAGCGAGTAAGCAATGTGATTTCATCAACAACACCATCCAGGGCGCCATCGGGCATGGCGTGAGTTTTTGGGGCGGTTCGGGAGGCTACCTGGACGCGGTCACCATTCAGGACAATGGATTTTCAGGTGTCGTGATCGGGCGCGGATCCCGGGCGCAAATTCGCAACACGACCATTCGGAACAATGCCGGAGGGATCAACGTAGCGACCGGGAGTGGACTCTATCTTGAGAAACCGCCCACCGGAGAGATTGTCACCATTGAAAACAATCGGATCAACAACAGTGGCTTGCTGGTCGATCAGAACTCTACCGCTGCTATCAGCCCGGGAAGCACAATTATAAATTCCGTGGGCCAAGGCGTTGTGGTGAAGAACGGATCTGTTCTCACAATCGCCGGAAACATCACCATCAATGCGGGCACCAAGGGCGCCGTGACCATCGGCGATCTTTCACTGGTCACGTTTGGGGCTGACGACATCTTGACGGGCGGCACACCGGTGGTGAATTGCGCCGGAAAATATTCCGTCGCTACCGGGCTTCCGAGCGGCGTGACCACAAATTGTCCGTAATGAAAAGTGTGTGGGCGGTTGCCGGATAGACAACTTGATCCGCGTTGAATTTCAAGGTCTCGGGCGCAATCAAGTTGTCGCCGGTTGTGGCGAAAGGATCTTTCACCGCCGAGGCGCAGAGGACGCGAGGGTGCGCAGAGAAATGCATTTCACGACTTATAAAACCCTGCGGGATCTAACGTCGGCGAACGCTCGCAGCTTCGAACGCCGCCGCAAACTCGTTCCCGCAAAAGGAGGCAATCATGGCGGTCATGACCATCAAGGAATTCAGTACAGGAAAACTGTATGTTTCTGAAGAGGCCTCGAAGAGCGGGCCGCTTCGGGTCGAAGGTGTTGATGGAAAGATAACAGAAATAACGCTGCAAGAAGCCATCCTGGTGTCCGGGTTTTCAAACCGGCCGGCCAATTACAAAAACCAAGTCTCTCTTCTTGCGTCCTGCGCCTCGGCAGGAATCTTTCCCAAGGTAAGCGCCTATGCCCTATCGGCAAAGAATCCCAACACCCGACCCGTGCACCTTCTGCTCATTGCCGGCTCCTACGACGACTACCTGCAATACGAGAAATTGTTCTATCGGTCGGAAGTTGAAACCATTTTCAGCAATCTGTTTCATAGCCAGAACTGGGATCTCATCAATGCCGAGGCGAGCCACGGCAATGTGGCTCGAAAGGGATTCGGGATTTCTTCATTGGAAACCCTGGAATCCCTGTTGCGAGACATTCGAAACGGAAATTATTTGATCGATCAAGTCATCCACTAGCTCACAAGGAGGGTCTATGAAATTCAGAAACTTCCTTCTGTTTCTGTTCGTGTTCCTGGTTCTCTCAAACGCGGCGAACGGGCAAGCCATCAAGCGAACATCGTATCCTGAAACTGTCATTCCGTTTTACGGTCAGATTGGTGGATACACGGTGGTCAGTCCCGATGTGGACCGGGTCGCCGTGGTTGTGTCAACGGGTCTGGAAAAAGGTGTGATGGTGACCGGTTGGTTGGGCGTGTGGTTCAAGCCGACCCTCTTCGAAAAGAGCATCACCTTCAGCCCGAATGGCCGCCGGCTGGCCTTCATTGCGTCGGCTAAAGAGGGAAAGCAACAAGCGGTCGTCGTGGACGAAACCGAAGGCAAACCCTACGATTCGATTCTCGAGGGCACGCTCGCTTTCAGTCCCGACAGCGCTCACCTCGCCTACATCGCTCAAACGAGTGGCAAGCAGTTCCTCATTGTGGATGGAGAGGTCAAATACGGCGATACTTCTCTTATCAAAAAATTTCTATTCAGCCCCGATGGAAAACGGTTGGCTTA
>JAQUPQ010000016.1 GCA_028716525.1 Terriglobia bacterium
CCTACTATCATCCCCGCGAAGTGTTTACAACCAACGCTGTGGGAACTTTGAACATTCTGACGGCAGCCCGGGAGGAAAAACATCCAAAGTGGTCATTACTTCCACCAGCGAAGTTTACGGGACCGCGTTGTATGTTCCCATTGATGAAAAACATCCTCTGCAGGGACAATCGCCCTATGCGGCCAGCAAAATTGCGTCCGATAAATTGGCGGAGAGTTTTTACCGATCCTTTGATTTGCCGGTAGCGATTGCCCGGCCGTTCAACTGCTACGGGCCGCGACAATCCATGCGCGCCGTCATTCCCACCATCATCGTTCAGGCCTTGCGAGGTCAAGATGTGAAGCTGGGCGCCCTGAAACCCACGCGGGATTTCACGTTCGTGCGGGACACTGTGGAAGGCTTTCTCGCCGTGGCGGCGTCTGCGAAGTCACTCGGCGAGGTATTTAATCTGGGTTCTCAATTTGAGATTTCGATTGGAGACTTGGCCAACGAGATTCTCAAAATCACCGGCAGCCGAGCTCGTGTGCACGTGGATTCCGGACGTCTGCGCCCCGACAAGAGCGAGGTGGAACGGTTGTTTTCAGCCAGCGGGAAAGCCGCCGACGTGCTGGGTTGGCGGGCCCGGACTCCTTTGACTGAAGGGCTAAACGCCACCATCGCATGGGTGAAGTCGTCCTTGGATCAATTTCCGGAAGGTTATCAGATCTGATGAAGATAATTATTCTCGCGGGTGGTTTAGGTTCACGGCTGCGGCCCCTCACGTTTGCGATTCCCAAGCCGCTGGTTCCCGTGGGTGAGAAGCCCATTCTCGAACATCTTCTAAAATGCCTGCAGGCCCAGGGTTTCGATGAGTTTTATCTCGCCGTCGGCTATAAGGCGGAATTGATCGAAACTTATTTTCAGGACGGCTCGGCCTGGGGTGTCCATTTGCATTATTGCCGCGAATCGGAGCGCCTCGGAACAGCCGGCCCGATTCGAATGCTCAGCCATCAGTTCGGATTCAAGGAACGCCTCTTGGTCATGAACGCCGACATCTTCACGCAATTGCAGTTCAAGAATCTGATCGCGTTCCATGAAGTCCACCAGAGCATTTTTACATTTGGGATTCGGTACCACCAGTACACTTTGCCTTTTGGGGAGCTTCACCTTGACGGCCCAACCGTCCGAGGCATTCAGGAAAAACCCACGCATCAGTATGCCGTTAGCGCAGGCATCTATGTGATTGAACCTCAGGCCTTGGATAGTTTGCCGCCGAGCGGCCCGTGCGATATGCCCGTCTTTGTCCAGAATCTCATCGATCGCAACATGAAGGTCTGCGGCTATGAAATCAAGGAAAAATGGAACGCCATTGAAACATTGGCCGATCTGGAGAATGAACTTAAGGATCAGGAACGGACCGGCTCCTCTTGAGGTGGCGTGAAAATTCATCTCGGTCAAGGAAGAGGGGGGCCGGGCGTGTCAATTTTTTGTGACAGCGGGACGATACGTTTAGAGCTTTCTCCAGGGGAAGGCTCCGCGGGAATTCCGGCGCATTAGGAGCTTTTTGCCGTTCGTATGTCTCGCAGGTGCTGGCTTCAACGGGGACTTGTGGATGGAAATGGTAGAGCAGCGAAAACGGATCGCTCAATGGGACAACGAGAAGATTGTCGGCATTTGGCGGAGGTATCATCTCTCGTTTTGGGTTCCGTTGCTGGCGTATGTCCTTTTCCTGATTTGGATCAATCCCGCGTTCGAATATGTGGTCGGTGACGATTGGATTTATTCAAAATCCAGTTACGATTTGGCGATTCACCATGTTCTCAAAATACACGACCCCTCGGTAGCTTCCTTGCTGTGGCAAGCGGTTTGGGGTTACTTATTCACGCTGCCGTTTGGGTTTTCGTTTACGGCCCTGCATTATTCCACTATTGCCATCTTCGTCATTTCGCTGATCTTCTGGTATCGCACCCTGCGACTGTATCCGTTGCGCGAGATCTATGTTTTCGCCGGAACCTTCATGTTGATCACTATTCCGCAAATTCCGGTGCTCTCCGTTTCGTTCAATACGGATGTCCACGCCTTGGCCTACCTTTTAATCGCGTTGTTCTTCTATTTGCGTTATCTACGGGACCGCCGTTGGCCGGACTTGGCGGCCGGGGCCATTGCTTCTTCGCTGGGGATTTTGGTCCGGCAAACCATCATCCTTATGCCGGCAACGCTGTGGTTGACTTTGTTGCTGACGCATCGTTTTAGGACGATCGATCACGATCTGGAGGGGGCGGACGGAAGCGACGTGCGCGGGCGCGCCGAACCAGCCCTTCGGCACAGCTGGCTCCGCATGCTATTCCACCTGCTGCCCCTGGCGGTGCTTCTGGCATTCTACGCTTGGATCAAGTGGGTTCACGGACTTCCGTTTGTTTGGCGGTATCAGCATCTGGAGATCTTCAACTTCAACCGCATTTTCAGCGAGATTCCGGCCGATCCGATCTACACGTTGCATTATGCGGTCATCTTTATCTTGCCCGCAGTAGTGACCCTGCTCATTAGCCCCGATTTTTATCGCAAGTTTTTTGCGCTGATGAAAAGTAATGCCGGAAGGACCATGGCGGCAGTGGGTACGGTGTTTGTTGTCGGTTTGACGGTCTTTCTGGCTGTGGCGCGGAAGGAATGGATGCCTTACCTGCAGGGCGATTCTTACCTGATGGCGGATCAGCTTCCTCTGCCGTGGAAGATGGTCACCGTTTTGACGATGGTGGCTTCAATCGTGATCGCACTGTCTTTGCTTCCCGCTCTGACGCAAACGCTGCTTCAAGTTCAGCGATGGATGCTGACTCACAGGCCGGGTCGTTTCCTGACCAAACGTCCGGTTCGCAGGTCTCTGGAGGCGATATTTGGGTTGTTGGCAATCTTGATCGCCGCAGGAGCCATGAAGTCGGTTTTGATTGGGATAGGAAATTCTATCGTCGGGCAACTCTATCAGCGCATCGGGGCCATCGGCGGCAGCCACGGATACCCGCTGCAATTTTGGAAGGACCAAGTCGCCGGCCTGTACCAACAGTTCCAGTGGGTGGGTGCCGGAATCATCCTGGCGCTGGTGCCTTTGACCAGTTTTCTGGCCGGAAATATGAAAATCGCCGCTCATCTCCAACGGCTCTCGGACGTCAAGTTGGATGAGATTCATCCGCCCTTTACCGTCAGGAGATTGGATGATATTCCCAAAACCATCAGCCGGAACCGGCTGAACAACCTCTATCTGACCATCTACATGGTGTTGACGGTTGTGTATATGATCATCACCGGCCTGCGGTTTGATCGATATCTGATCGTTTTTTATCCGGCAGTGGCGCTTCTGTTTTTCTCCCAGGCTTCAAAGATTGTGATTCCCCGGGGATTTCTGGCGGGGGCACTCGCCGCCTTCATGGTGTTTTCTTCCCTGAATGCCCGGGCCGTTCTGGCGCCGCAGAAAGTCAGTTGGGACATTTTTCAGGAGATGAGGAGCCAGGATATTTCGATGGAGCAAATCGATGCCGGCTTGTATGTTTCTAATTGGTTCAATTACAAGCCGGAGCGTTACCGCCGTATCAGCCTGATGAAATACTGGTGGATCGATCATTCGGAATACGCCATCACCAGTGAAATGCGGCCGGGATACCACCTCCTGCGGACCTACCCATACCATAGCCCGTTTGCAGGAGAGAAATATATGTATGTTTTACAGCGAGATCCTACGGACCGATAAATGGGGTCGTGAGGATTGAAGTCTATTGAGGGGAGCATGTGGAAGGGAAATAAAGTTTCGGTGGTATTTCCGACCCACTCCGAGCGGGATTGCATCCGGTCTGTCATCCTGGAATTTCACGAAACCGGCTTCGTCGATGAAATTGTTGTTGTGAATAATAACGCCGAGCCGGGAACGAGTGAAGAGATTGCAGGGACACCGGCACGTGAGGTGTTTGAAACGGAGCCGGGATATGGACACGCCATTCAACGCGGTCTACGGGAGGCGACCGGGGACTTGTTGATTGTCTCGGAACCCGATTCTACATTCTCCGGACACGACGTGGTTAAGCTGCTGGCTTACAGTGACGATTTTGACGTCGTGTTCGGAACGCGCACCAGCCCGCTTTTGATTTGGGAAGGCGCCAACATGGGATTTCTTCTTCGGGTGGGGAACATCTTGGTGGCCAAGGTGCTGGAATTTCTGTTTAATACGTCCCAGTTGACCGACATGGGATGCACCATGCGCTTACTCCGACGCAACGCTTATGAGCGCATGAAGGCCGGCTTTAGTGTCGGCGGATCTCATTTCAGCCCCGAGGTTATATGCCTGGCGGCTATTCATCGTTTGAAATCGATTGAAATCCCGGTGAATTACCGGCCCCGCATCGGAGAATCTTCCATCACCGGCTCGAAATTCAAAGCCATTCGTCTGGGTGTCATCATGCTCGGTCTGGTGGTCAAATATCGATTCAAAAGCTGGTTTTCGTCGAAATCTGAAAAGAGATCCGATGTCGCAGGCGCACGCTGAATCTTTGGAAAGGACTGTCGAAGCTTCTCATCGCTGCCCTCTGTGCGGCGCCGAGAGGGCGCGCGTCCTTTTTCACGCACCCGATGCCGATGCCCGTACCGGGCTTCGCTTCCCCATTTTGAGCTGCCCCTCCTGTGAGGTCGGTTTCACCGATGTGCCCTCCGAGCCTGGAATACAGGACCTCCTCTATCCTGAGACTTATTACGGAGAAATGAATCTTGTGAATCGGACGGCGGTGTCGCTGTTCCAGCGGCTTCGTCGAATGCGGGTCCAGCGATTGGAGGTTTCCGGCAAACGTCTTCTTGACGTGGGGGCGGGTGACGGACGCTTTGTGCTGGAAATGGCATCCCGCGGGTGGGACGCCTACGGCTGCGAACCGGCTGTGGTGGGTCAAGCTCAGGCCAAGAAGAGCGGTATTGGGGATCGAATAATTTACGGAACAGTGGAAACCTTACCCGACACGGCACCGCCCTATGATGTCATCACGATGTGGCATGCATTGGAACATGTGGAGAATCCGGTGGATCTGCTCCAAACTCTCCAAAAACACCTGACTCCCCGGGGACGAATATTGATCTCTGTCCCTAATCACGCCGGGTGGGTGGTCCAATGGTTTGGTGCGAAGTCCTTTCACCTGGATGTTCCCCGTCATCGATTTCATTTCTCGCCGAAGAGTCTTTCGGCGTTGCTGACCCGTTGCGGATATCAAGTTAATCGAATTTCCCATTTTTCTCTGGAGTACTCTCCTTTCGGGTGGTGGCAGACGCTTCTTAATGCCTGCGGATTGGAACATAACGGGTTGTACCGTTGGCTGAAGCGCGGGGGGAAGTTAACACGAAGGACTGGCGCGGCCAGGGCGGGAGCGGCCGTTGCAACCCTGCTTCTCTCAGTAATTTTTGTTCCTCTGAGTTTTGTCTTGTCTACGGTGGAAGCATTCGTTCGAAGAGGAATGATTATCACTGTGTCGGCCGAGAAAAGTTGAAGAGCCGGCAGGAGAGTCTGACCGGGAGTGGCCCTGAAGCGGGGGGAATACTGAAAGGGTTGCATAGCTTCATGCGTTTTTGGACGGAATTAGATGAAGATTGGAATTCAGTTCGCGACTACACGGTTGCTGAGGAGAACCGACTCGCGGAACGCGGGATACTCCTGTTGGGGATTCTTGTCGGCCTGGCATTGAGTTGCGCTGCGATCCATTGGGGCCCGGCCTCAGAATCGGGACTGAGAGAAGCCCGCGAAGTGGGGCTCATCAGCCGCACCGTCCTCTTCTGCTATGACAAGACTCAGGAATTCAAGTTTTACCTCTTGACGATTTTCTTAACGGGGGGCACGGCACTTTGGATGTGGTTGTTTTGGGGCTGGAGGGGAAGCCGGCGGGCGACTGAGGTCCAGAGAGAGAACCCCCCCACCGCCGATCTTTCCAGCCAGATTACTGCGGCTTCATTTCTAAGACGGCCGGTGCCGGCCGCTCTGCTGCTGGCGTTTCTGCTGGTCCTTTACTATTCTCCGCGTTTCTTCCTCCGAACGGCCTATTTTTTTCATTTTTTCTTTGAAGAAGGACACTATTACGGCGCTTTGCAGGAGATGCTGAGGGGGCATCTGTTGTATCGCGACGTGTTTTTTATTTATGGTCCCTTGTCGGTCTACCCGGCGTACTGGTTGATGAGGTTGTTTGGCCCTCACGTCGAGTGGCTCAGAGTCCAAACCTTTTCCTTCGATGTCATAGCCATCGTCCTGGTGTATTACTTCCTGCGGCGCTTTACCCGGCGCCCGCTGACGCCTTTCGTGGGAACACTGCTGTTCATCGTTCTGTATTTCCCGGATTGGGCCGCACCCAGCGGAGGGGTGTTCCGGTACTTTTCAGGGATCATTCCCTTGATGATTCTGTCCCGGTATTTCAGAACCCGACAAATCAAGTGGCTTGTGATTATCGGACTTTCCATTGGGGGTGTGCTTTTCTACAGCCAGGAAGTGGGGTTGTGCGCCTTTATCGCGACCCTGATGGCAATGGTCGGGGAAGGCTTTGAAGCCGGGTTTTCCCGATGGAAAAAGACGCTTGGCCGGGCCTTCATTATTGCGTTGTCGACGCTCGTAACCTTCGGCCTGGGATTTGTGTTTTTTGCATTCCGGGGTGGAGGCGCAGCGTTTTGGGAAGTGGTATGGAAATATCCTCATGAGGTTGGACTGGGCTATTTCGGTTTACCCTATCCGAACTTGCTGCAGAGCACGTTCAACCTTCTGCACCACCCGGATCATCAAACCTTGAGGATCTGGCTATGGGTGATGGAGGGTTATCTTCCCATCTTGCTGTATTTGGTGCTGGCGGTGGTGTACCTGGTTCGATTTCTTAAGCGGCAGTTGGGCAGTGATGGGGTGGTTTGGGCGGGTGTTGTCATCTATGGCATGGCGCTTTTCAGAACAGCGCTGGCTCGATCGAATTATTTGAAATTGAATTGGTGTCTGGTTCCCGCGCTCTTGGTGTTATTGAAAGGAATGGATGAGCTGTGGTGTTCTCTGGGGCAGGACCGGCGATCCACAACGAGGCTCTCCCGGTTGATGAGATACGGCAACGCCGCACTGATTGTGGTATTGACGTCGATTCTCTGCGGATATTATGGAACGGTGGGACGGGATGCGTTGACAATCTTCACTGTCGAGAACACCTACAAGATGGACCGACTTCTGGGTCGTCACGTACCGGCGTTTGATCCCTTCCAATATCGAAGGTTGACCGAACCCCGGACGGCGGGAGTTGCCGTTCCCCAGGACTGGTTTAGCGGGATTGAGCAAACCGCCAGGTTTTTTCGGGAAGAAACGGATTCGAATGAAAAAGTGCTGGCGTTTCCGTCGGCTCCCACCTTCAATTTTTTGTTGGACCGATCCGCGCCCACCCGCTTTCGGACACCTTATCTGGCTGTCACTCGGGCGGCGCGGCGCGAGATGGTTCGCGAATTGGACGCGTCCGGAACACGATTTATCATTTATGAAAGGCTGAGTTGGCGTATCGACAACCTGACCGACATCGTGCATTTTCCCGAGCTGGCTTATTACATCGATACGCATTATCGTTTATATCGGGATTTCGGAAGCGTTAAGATTCTGATTCGTCTCCCGGCGCCGCAGGAAAAGACGGCGTTGGTTGATTTTTGAAGGGCTCTTTTGTTAGATTGCCTGCGGTCTACGCGGTGATGACCGACCGGGATGTGTGAAACAACCCCATGGAAGAAACGGATCTGTATTATCAGCAGCAGTTTTTGAAAAAGATATTTTTTGCCGGCTTGGCCCTGCGGGTTCTGGTGGCCGTGCTGATCAGTGTCTTCGGGTTGAAAGATTTCTTCGGGGGCGATGCCACCACTTATGACTTCTTCGGTTGGCAGATGGCGCAATACTGGCACGGTATCCTTCCCATCATCGAATTTCCAAAGCAGCAGGTGGGTTATTTTTATTTTGTGGGCTACACGTATTACTTGTTCGGCCACTATCCCAGCGTCTTGGTGGCCTTCAATTGTGTGGTCGGGGCGCTTCACGCGGTCTATATTTACAAGATTTCAATCTTGATCTTTGACATGCCCGTAGCCGAGCGGGCCGCCAAGCTGACCGCCTTTTTCCCTTCACTGATTCTCTGGTCCGCGCAGATGTTGAAGGATCCGCTCATCATTCTGATGATCTGCATGAGCATTTATGCGGTCCTCAAGCTTCATGAAAAGTTCAGCGTCAGCTATCTGGTTTTGTTTTTGCTGGTGGTGATTCCACTCCATTCTTTCCGCAATTACGTGTTTTATATTCTGGCAGCCTCCACACTGGTTTCCTTTGCCGTCAGCAGCAAGCGCGGATTCGCTTTCGGCCTCATCACGCAACTCGTGGTGGTGGCCGTATTCGGAAGCGCCATTTTGTTTTCGGGAATTCTGGATCGGGAAGTCGATGATTTAACGGTCGATAATGTTCTCAAGAACATCAATATTTATCGCGTCGGTCTGGCCCGTGCGGCCACAACCGGTTTTGCCAAGGAGGTCGACGTCTCGACGCCCAAAGGAGCCTTGACGGTTCTTCCCCTGGGATTTACGTATCTGATGTTGGCGCCCTTCCCCTGGCAGATCACCAATGTTCGACAGGCCATTACACTCCCGGAAATGTTGTTGTGGTGGTCCATGCTTCCGTTTTTGGTGCGCGGGCTGTATCAAGTCATCAAGAATCGAATTCGTGGAGCTACCGTCTTGCTCCTTTTTGCGGGCAATTTGTTGCTGATCTATTCCATCTTTCAAGGCAATGTGGGAACGGCCTATCGCCAACGGGCCCAAATCATGATTTTCCTTTTCATTCTTATTGCCTACGGATATCAAGTCTGGATCGACAAGCGACAGGAAAGGGTGGAGCTGTGACCTTCAGGAGCGAAGTCCTTCTGAAACGACCGCGCTGCCCTTTGGCCGCTCCGGCGGGAATTTCCGATTTGTTCACACTCTTGTGACGATTCTTCGGAAGAATGGCAAGTACTGGGGTTCTCGAACCTCAGGCTTGAGCTTCGGGTCTGATTAATACAGGGCATTCACGTCTTTCTATGTATATTCTCGGTTTAACCACCATGGGTGAATCTGCCGCCGCGCTGTTGCGTGACGGTCAACTCGTCGCAGCGGCGGAAGAAGAGCGATTTTCCCGCAAGAAACATCATATTGGATTCCCATTCAATGCGGTCCGTTATTGCCTCGACGAAGCCGGGATTGGGCTCAAAGATGTCGCCTATGTGGGACATTATTGGAAACCCTGGGTGCTGGGTCACCGCATCATTCAAACATTGGCCACGCTTCCCACCGCGTATTCTCACTTCAGAGCCCGTGTGGCTCGCGGACGCGACCAGCTCACGGGGGCCTACCGTGTGATGTTCAAATTACGCTCCACCTTGGAGCGCAATTTCGGACCGGGCCCTTACCAGCTGGTTTATGTGGATCACCACATGTCCCATGCCGCCAGCGCCTTTCTGGTGTCGCCCTTCGACTCCGCCGCCGTCTTCACAGTGGACGGCGTGGGAGAAGATACCACGACTCTTTTTGCGCATGGGCAGGGCACACGTATCCGCGAGATCAGTCGCGTCCGATTGCCGCATTCCCTGGGTCAGTTTTATTCCGCGGTGACGAACTTTCTCGGGTTCGACATGTTCCAAGGGGACGAGTACAAAGTGATGGGAATGGCGGCTTGGGGTGAACCGGAATTTGCCGATGCCCTTCACCAGAAGGTGCTGAAGTCCAACGGGCACGGCGATTTTCGCCTCGACATTTCCTACGTCGACCATCAACTGGCCCGCAAGAATCTTTTTAGCGAGAAAATGAAACAGTTGCTGGGAGAACCTCGGCTTCCCAAGGAAGAGATCCTTCAACGGCATTTTAATGTAGCCGCCAGCGCTCAGCGGGTGCTTGAAGACATTGCCATGGACCTGGTTGAATATCTGCGCCGGCAGACGCACGAAGAGAATCTGGTGATGGCCGGCGGAGTGGCCCTGAATTCGGTGATGAACGGACGCATAGTGCGGGATTCGGGCTTTAAGAATATTTACATTCAACCCGCGGCGATGGACGCCGGGGGATCGCTGGGCTCGGCCTTGTATGTGTGGCACACCGTCCTGGGACACGGACGAGAGTTTGTGATGCGTCATGCCTATACCGGTCCCGGGTTCACACAGGAACAATGCCTTCAGGCAATTCAAGATCGACCCTTAGGTTATGTGGAAGCGTCGGAAGAGGATGTCATTCAACGTACGGCGCGCTCTGTCGCCGACGGAAAACTGGTGGCCTGGTTTCAAGGACGGATGGAATGGGGCCCTCGAGCCCTCGGGTCCAGAAGTTTTCTGGCCGATCCCCGCCGCCCCGAAATCAAAGAAACGATCAATCGAAAAATTAAATTGCGAGAACCCTTCCGGCCTTTCGCGCCCTCCATCTTGGAGGAGTACTGCGAAGAGGTGTTTGGCGCTCGATTCGACGCTCCCTTTATGATTACCGTGTTTCCTGTCCGTGAAGAAATGAAAAAGAAAATTCCGGCGGTGATTCACGTCGATGGAACGGCCCGCCCTCAATTGGTTTCGAAAAAAGAAAGTCCCCGCTACTGGAAGGTGATTGACGAATTCAGGAAGATCTCCGGGGTTCCCGTCGTCCTCAATACTTCCTTCAATATCCAAGAGCCCATCGTGTGCACGCCTCAAGATGCGGTCAACTGTTTTCTCCGCTCGGACGCCGACCTTCTGGTCATGGACCGTCTGCTGATCACAAAGAAGTAATTTTAAATTTTAGCCCGAACAGGGGGAGAGATGCGCCTGGATTCGATTTCCGGCGTTGACTCATGCTTGAGTTTACGCGAAAACTGGAGGGCTTTTTTAACCGCCAGGTAAGCTCCGGGGGCAGAGAGGGAATTCTCGGTTCGTGGCGTTGTGGGTGCCGTCCTGCCGCTCATTGCCGTTGAATTCAAAATAAATCACCGCCCGAGTTGTCAGCGAATGGAAAAGGGCGAAAACGTAAAACACAGAATAAAGATCACGAGTGAAGTAAACGCCAGCAATCTTCTTCCCGGCCCGAGCTGGGTTTCCTCATCCAACAAACGAGGATGACGCGTCCCCAGAAACAGCATAATGACCGCCCACATCAACCATCCGGGCCAGTACAGCAATCCGATGGGCACCAATCCGACAGTAAAAAGGCGAGACAGGGTTTTGTGATGTTTCCCCAGGACGGAGTAGAGAATGTGACCACCGTCGAGCTGTCCAATCGGAAGCAGATTTAAGGCCGTGGCGAAAATTCCCACCCAGGCGGCAAAGGCCACGGGATGGAGATAAATATCAAATCCCTCAGGAACCTTGAGTCGCAAGAGCCTTTCTGTAAATTTGAAGATGAGCGGATCGCCGAAAACCAAACTGCTGCCGGATCCCGAGGTCGAGGGAACGACCCGGGAATACATCAACGACAGGACCAGCGCCGGAATTGCGAAAATAAATCCGACAATGGGTCCGGCCGCGCCGATGTCGAACAAGGCCTTGCGGTTTGTGATCGGCGATTTGATGCGGATAAAAGCGCCCAATGTGCCGATCAGGGTGGGCGCAGGAATAAAATAGGGCAGGGTGGCTTCAATACGGTAGTACTTGCATGCCACATAATGTCCCATCTCGTGAGACAGCAGAATTCCCATCAAGGTGAAGGAAAAAGGAAGTCCGGCCAGGAGGATCGTAGGATGAAAGCAGATGGTCAAAAAGAAGTTGAGGTTGAGATCAATGGCGTTCTCCGTCGTGTACGCATGCGCCAGTTGGGTTCCCACAACCAGGGTGGTGAATAGTGTGGCGACGAATAAGATCCCGTGCAGCCAGTATTTGGGCTGATGACGAATGGGGACCGCTTCTTCGTCCAGCGAAAGCGTGACGTAGGGTTCTGGGGGGTGTGAATCAAATTGAGAAGACATTGGATAATGGTCGATCAGTCTTTGAAGAGTCCTCATAGGGACTCCAGGCAAAAACAAAAGAGCGAGACAAGATGTTTGTCTCGCCCCCTAGAGAATCCCTGACTGCTGATGCTGCTGGAAATCGCGCCCCGGTCACGAATCAGCGCTAGTCCAAATGCAATTCCTTTCCAGGCTTAAAACGCACGGCTTTTCCGGGCTTAATGGCCACTTCCGTCCCGGTCCGCGGATTGCGCCCAATGCCCGTCTTTCGAGGTTTTACATTAAAAACTCCAAACCCTCGCAGTTCGATACGTTCGCCGCGTTTGAGCGCGCCTTTCATCGCATCAAATACGCCTTCCACCGCCATTTCCGCTTTAGTTTTTGAGATACCCGTCTTGTTCACCACTTCATTGACGATGTCCAGTTTGATCAAGGCGTCCTCCTTGGCGTTCTTCTGACAGATTGATGATTACTCAGCTGATGGGGCCGCTGTTATTTCCTAAGGAAGCCTATGCTAATGAAGGCACTCCAAATGTGTCAAGATGAATCTAACCAGCCTCAAAAGAAGCAGATAAATTCCCTTGCGAATTATGAGATTTCATTTGAATTGGCGCCTGCCGAAGCCACACTTCACCCTGAGGAGAAAACACGCTGCTCGTACCTGTCTCCGGATGCCCGAAGCCGACGCCCCAAGGGCGCTGGCTCGCATGATAATCAGAATGACACCCTGGTCCTGAACGCCTAAGGCCTTAAAAATTAACCCCCCCGGACCAATGCCAATGGTGGCAGAGAGTGCAGGAAGTTTGTCCTCCGGTGATATGGACGTTGGCGGTTGAACCGCCGGGTCCATGGCAGCTCAGGCATGAGGCCACGCTCGCGGAGTTCGTGTGAGTCACCTTGAACTGGCCCGCCAGGTTGGCGTTAAGCATTTCGACGGTATACTTAGCTACCGAGGCTGTGAGTTGTGCGCAACGCTCTGCTCTCTGCGGGTCCGTGGTTTTGTATTGTGTGTGCTTGCACCAGAGGGTCACTGATTCGTGACACAACTGGGACTTTGCGATCGTCGGGTCGATGTAATACTTGGGATTCTTGGGTGTGTAGGTCGGGAGCGGCGTGGTTCCATACCACCCAAAAACCTCATTGATTATGGGGTTGGCTTTGGACGAGGCCAAGACCAAGTAGAGCGCTGAAGCAATCCCGTTGAGCGCGCCGCACAGCGTGCCCCATCCCGCTACTCCAGCCGAGCCGTACTTGGCCATGGCCGTCGGGATGAAAGTGAACGGAGCACCGACTTGATCCTGCAGCTGGCCGATGATTGAATCATAGGCTCCGTACATGCACCCGCCGGCATAGTAGGCGGCATAAGCGCGTTCCGCGACGACCACCGGGTCCAGCGCGACATAGGTCCAGGGAAGCGGGGGCAGTGAGGGATCAGTGGCCGCGTGCGTCAACAACGCAGTGGCTCCAGATCCGACAACTGTTCCGAGTGCAACTCCGCCTACCTGCTTAACGAAATCTCTGCGGTCAGATTGTTTCATATCTATTGGCTCCTTGGGCGAAAGGTCCCTATTGCGATTAAAATTATGAATGATTGATTACCCATTAAGTCTGGATTGAAGCAGCGAACTTTCATTAACGTCACTGTGCTATATTTCCACTGCGAGTGAGAAAATTCGCTGATTCGAAAATAGTGGTGCAATTGGCATTCCAATTCTGTATGTCCGGAAGTTTGCCGAACCTTTTAAGGCGGTGATCTTTATCCTTTCACCGACACGCGGGACTGATTCTGGAATGTTTTGTCGAAACAGTTCTGTTGCATTTTTTGTTGCACCAATACGGACTCTGACGTGTGTGATAGTTCTGAAATGCAAACCAAAATCGTCTAGAAAAAGCATTGGAGTTGCCATCGAATTTCATTCGATGATATCTTCTCGAGGATTTTGACAAATCAATTTTGCAGAGGAGCCTTCCTTTGAGCATCAAGCCTGATCGTTGGATCCGTCGAATGGCGGTGGAGCACAAGATGATTGAGCCTTTTGCCGACCGGCAGGTGCGCGACGGCAAAATCTCCTATGGGATTTCTTCCTACGGCTACGATCTGCGCGTTTCGGACGAGTTCAAGATCTTTACGAACATCAACTCTACGGTTGTGGATCCGAAGAATTTCGACCCCCGTTCGTTTGTTGAATTTCGAGGCGAGGTCTGTATCATCCCGCCCAATTCCTTTGCCTTGGCCAAGTCGGTGGAATACTTTCGAATTCCTCGCAATGTCTTAACCGTCTGCGTCGGAAAGTCCACCTATGCCCGCTGCGGCATCATTGTGAACGTCACGCCGTTCGAACCTGAATGGGAAGGCTATGTGACGCTGGAGATTTCAAACACCACGCCGCTTCCGGCCAAGGTGTATGCCAACGAAGGGCTGTGCCAGATTCTTTTCTTTGAATCCGACGAGCCGTGCGAGATTTCCTACAGAGACAAGCAGGGCAAATACCAGAAGCAGACCGGGATCGTCTTGCCGCGGATTTGAAATCTTAAAAGCAGGTGTCGGGTGTCAGGTGTCAGGTGTCGGGTGCCAGGAAGTGAGGGAATGGCTGAAAACAAATTTAAGGTAAGGAAACAACATCAACGGCCTGTTCAAGCAAATCAATCAGAATTCATCAATGAGACGGAAATAAATCGATCTTCTTCCTCTCCCTGACCCCCGAAACCCGACACCCGACCCCTGCTCCCCGCTCCTCGTCTTGCCAATCGAAACTCCTTGTGCTAGCGTTGCGGATTCTTTAGCATGAGGCGTCGCTCTAAGTGTGAGGGATCGAATGATTTTGGAATATCAGGGAGTCCAGCCGAAGATCGCCGCAGGAGTTTACATTGCTCCCAGCGCCGACATCATTGGCGATGTCGAGATCGGCGAAGATTCTTCCGTTTGGTTCCAGTGTGTGCTTCGGGGTGACGTTCATTACATTCGGATTGGTGCGCGATCCAACATTCAAGACGGCTCGGTCCTCCATGTCCATCGGGGGCAATTCCCACTGGTCATCGGTAACGATGTCACGGTCGGTCACACCGTCACTTTGCATGGATGCACCATCGAATCGAAGTGTTTGATAGGGATGGGATGCACGATCTTGAACAATGTGAAGGTGGGATCGGGTTCCATCATTGCGGCGGGCGCGCTGGTGACGGAGGGGACGGTGGTTCCGCCCCGGAGTTTATTCATGGGTGTCCCCGCAAAGTTTGTGCGCCATCTCAATGAGTCGGATGAACAGGAAATTCTGCGCTACGCCCGGAACTATGTGGAGTATCGGGCCGAGTACCTGAAAGCTCAGGGAGCCCAGGCGATTTCGTCATGATCAAAGCGATTCGAGGCACGCGCGATATTTTGCCGCCGGAGTCCGGGGCGTTTCAGTACGTCGAGACCCTGGCGCGCGAGGTCTTTCGCGTCTTTAATTTCGACGAAATCCGAACACCCATTTTCGAATCGGCGGAACTGTTTGCCCGCAGCGTGGGAACCGAGACCGATATCGTTTCGAAGGAAATGTACACCTTTGCCGATCGCGATGAAACAACTTTGGCCTTGCGGCCTGAAGCGACGGCCTCGGTGGTGCGCGCTTTTATCGAACTTCAAATGTCGCAGGAGCCCGGCCTGAAGCGGTTCTACTACATCGGCCCCATGTTCCGGCGCGAAAGGCCGCAGAAGGGAAGGTATCGGCAGTTTTACCAGATCGGGGCGGAGGTGTTAGGCGGCGATCATCCCGCCATTGACGCCGAGGTTATCGAAATGGTGGTGGAATATTTGAATCGATTGGGCATTCGACCGTTTTCCTTATTGCTCAATTCGATCGGAGATTCCAAATGCCGGCCGAACTTTGTGAAGGCGCTCAAAGCGGCGGCCGGAGAAGTCAGGGACAAATTGTGCGAGAACTGCCAACGGCGTCTCGAAACCAACCCGCTGCGGGTGCTGGATTGCAAAGTGGAGTCCTGTCAGCCCTACATCAATCGATTTCCATCGATCCTCGAGTACCTTTGCGCCGACTGCCAAGCTCATTTTTCTGAATTGCGAGGCTTGTTGGATGCGCGGGGAATCGCCTATCAGATCACGCCAAGAATGGTGCGGGGCCTGGATTACTACACGCGTACCACTTTTGAAATCACCAGCGATCTTCTGGGCGCGCAGAATTCGCTGCTGGGCGGAGGGCGCTATGACGGTTTGTCCGAATCCATTGGCGGGCCCCCGGTGAAGGGAATTGGATTTGCCATCGGTTTGGACCGATTCGTCATGGTGCTCACACAAATTCGTCCGGAGTTGGGAATGGATCGCCCCCAGGTGTATGTGGCCTGGTTGGGGACGAAGACTCTCTCCAAGGCTTACGAATTAACCCGGATGTTGCGCCGCGCCGGCGTGCGGTGCGCCATCGAGTTCGACGAAATGAAGTTGAAGAAGGCCCTTTCTAATGCTGATCGGTTGAAGGCGGCATTCGTGCTGATTGTGGGCGAAGACGAAATCGCCAAGAATAAGTTTGGATTAAAAGATATGAAAGGTGGCTCCCAAGTGTTCCTGGAAGAACGCGAACTGGTGACCCGTATCCAGGGCGCCCGGGAGGGATCGGCGGTTCCGGCCTAAGCCGACCCCATCGAGATTGAAGTGGAAATTTCCAAGAAAGTTCTCGCACATCAATCCCTCAATTTTGAAGAAGCGCGTCAGCTCCTGACCGAAATTCGGGAGGACTGTTACTCCGACGAGCAGCTTAAAACTCTTCTCACGGCGTTGCATACGAAGGGCGAGACGGTCGATGAAATTGCAGGATTTGCCAGTGTGATGCGGGAACACGCTCTTCCGATCACCCCCCGCGCACGCGTGGTGGTGGATACTGCGGGCACGGGTGGAGATGGGCACAATACATTCAATATTTCAACCGCTGCAGCGTTTGTGATCGCCGGTGCGGGTATTGCCATTGCCAAGCACGGGAATCGCGGGGCCACCAGTCAAACCGGGAGCGCCGATGTGATGGCGGCCCTGGGGGTGGAATTGGATTTGCCGGCGTCTGCGGTGGAAGAATGCCTGAATGAGATCGGCATCGCATTTTGTTTTGCTCAAAGATTTCATCGGGCAACAGAGCGGGTGGCCAAAGTTCGTCGGGAACTCGGATTTCGCACGATTTTTAACCTGTTGGGGCCTTTGACAAACCCCGCCAGGGTCAAGCGCCAGATCATCGGTGTTTGTGACCCCGAGACGGCCCGAAAGCTATCGGCGGCCTGCGATCGTTTGGGAAGTGAACATGTGTGGGTGGTGTGTGGAGAAGACGGTCTGGATGAGCTTTCGATTAGTTCAATCACATTTGTGAGCGAGATGAAACAAGGGAAATCCATGGAATTTGAGATTATTCCGGAGGATCTCGGTTTTGCTCGCGGGCAGATGGAGGATTTGGGCGGAGGGGATGCCCCGACCAACGCGACTCATCTCCGGAACGTTCTTTCAGGCGAGGATCAATCCGCCCGGCGTGACGCCGTGCTCCTCAACGCCGCGGCAGGGATTTTTGTAGCCGGTGCGGAATCACTGGAGCAAGCCTTGCGCTCTGCCCAAGACTCCATCGACGACGGTGCCGCCCTGCAAAAGCTTCACCAACTGGTGTCCACAACCCAACGCTTGAAACAACCCAAAGTCTGACTGCTCCGAAAAAAGGTGTCGGGTGTCGGGTGCCGGGTGTTCCCGGCCCGTTCCCGGAGAGAAGCGCCGGGGCGGGCAGCTGCCGGGGAGAGTCTTTTGCTCAGAAAACATCCGGAAGGTTCTCTGCGCAGTCTCGGCGATCTCGGCGTCTCCGCGGTGAACGGTCGTCCAAAGACCGAATCATTTGTCTTCATGCTCCTGGGTGCCCTGATCCATCGGGGCATGAGCAACTACACCCAAAATACGAAAAGACGCGACGAGTTGAAGGTTGGTGTGCTGCGCAGACTTTTGATGTCGAAGCGCAAGGTGCTGCGGAGGTGTGATAAGTCAGCCGCTGAAGTGTACGACCTAAAAGACCGGCGACTACTTGCGGTTAGGGGCACGTTTTGCGGTGGGAGGAGGGCCCGAGGGACGCGGCGCGTTTTGCTGGAACTGGCCCCGACCCTGCATGCGTTGCATCTGTCGTCCCTGACGGACCTCTTGAATCATCCGGTTGATGTGCTGATCGGTTTTCTGTTGGTACTGCCGGAACCGCGCCTGTTGGCGGACGTCCAATTTTGAATCAATCCCCTTGGTCGCTTCCTCAAGCACCTGTTCGTTTTGTTTCTTGACTTGGTCCAGCTCTTTCATCTTGGCTTGGACCTGCTCATCAGGAGCGCCGGAATCCAACAATTGATTCAATTCCACTTCGGTTTGATGTTTGCGACGGGCGCCCTCCTGCCGAACCTGCAGGAAATTTTTGACGGCCGGAATGACGGCGGCAAATTGTTCGTTGCTGAGCTTGAGATCCTCCTGCAGGCGGCTGATGTAGAGTGCTTCGATCAGCTCCTGCATTTCCTTTTGCTGAGGGTGTCGAGGATTCATGCCTTGAGGATTCACAGGACCGGAATTCTGCAAGGCCGGAGGTTGGGCCGAGATCGTCCCGGCGTTTCCGATCAGAAACAGAAACGAGGAGAATGCCATCCCGGCGATACGGTAGAGTCGAGAAAATCTCATAATCACCCCTTCAAATCCGCTTGCAGCAATTTTTTGAGCTGCTGCATTTCCTGCGGGCTGAGGTCATCCATGGAGCGGAACGGGTCGGTCGCGAAGGCCGTCGTTAACGTCTCGTCCACTGAACTGGTGTTCTCTGATTCGGCGCTCACCCTCACAAAGTCTGTGGGTTGAAGATTGGCGTCGGTGGCCAAGGCGTCGGCCACCGCCATGGAGTCATTCAGCGCATCGGACGGGTTCGAAGCCACGGTGGACTGATTTCCGTGCCATAAGGGAAACGATTGTAGCTTGTCATAGTGGAAGAGCAAAGCCAGGGCGCAGACCACCACTGCTGTGGCGGTCACGCCCATGATCACGTAATGTTCCAATAGCATGTGTTGTAAGAACCCCCAGACCGAGCGGCGTTGCGGGAGCAATTGGATCTTGCGATTCAGGTCTGTAGCAAACTGCGCCGCCATCGAGAGCGGCATATCGGGTGTTTCTTCGAGGCTCAGCCGTTGATGGATTGCCCGCAATTCAGAAAGTTCCGCGTTGCACGCGGTGCAGTGTTGGATATGCTCCCGGGCCTCCAGTTCGGCTGCGCCGGACTCAATCCAACTGAGAAATTGTTCAGGGTCCAGATGTTTCATAACGTTAAGTCTTCACTTTCTTGGGTTCCACCTTCATCAATTTCCGGAGGTTGGCCAGGCCGAAAAAAACGTTGGTCTTGGCGGTCGAAACCGTGCATTTCAAAACTCGGGCAATTTCCTCATAGCTCAGTTCTTCGTAAACGCGAAGCTTAATGGCGGCCTGTTGTCGAGGCGGGAGCTGTTCCAGTGCGGCTCGCATCACTCCGAGTTCTTCATTCAACTCCGTCTCATGATGAATCTGTACTGACCGATCCTCCGCGTTTTCGGCCTCCACCTCTTCGCCATGGGTTTTCTGCCGCTGCGCGAAGTTGATGCAGTTGTTGATGGCTACGCGGTAGAGCCAGGTCTTAAAACTGGAGCGACGATTGAAGGTATGCAACCCTTGATAGGCCTTTAAAAAGGCGTCCTGAGCCAAGTCATAGGCGTCCTCGGCCTGATGAGCATAACGGTAACATAACCGATAAATCGCCTGCTGATAGGTTCGAACCAGCTCCTCGAAGGCACTCGGGTCACCCTTAAGGCATCGCTCCACGCGCTCGAGGTCGGTCATGGTTTGCGTGTTTGAGGTAGACTCCAAAGAGCCGGCTCGCACTAGACTGTTCACGGTCACTGGCACGCCAATCGTCGCCCATTGTAGCTTAAGGGGTTTCATTTTTCATTCCAAAAAGCCAAAGGTAACGATTTGAAACCATACGCGTCATTGGACGCAAACCTGACTTCACCGTGTTGCCCCCGACGGAGTTACTGGCCGTCATCACCCGGTTTCGGGGGAGCCGCCGGTGCTGGGGACGCCTGCGGCCCGCGCGGGCCGCGCGGTCCCTGTCCCGGTTGCCCCATTCGGGGCATCATGCCCATGCGCTGCTGCATCCTCTCCTGCATAAACCGGTGGGCTTGCGCCTGACGCCACATCTTCAGTTTGCTCAATTGGTCGGCCGTCAGCGTCTCCTTTACGGCCAATTGCGTGGCGATGCGATTCTTCAACAAGCTGGCCTGCAGAGCTGAAATTTCGGTAATCTTCTGATTGACTTGGGCGTGATCCACTTTGTCTCCGCTCATCAGACTGGCCAGTTCAAGGCGCTTGATTTTGAGATCGGCGTGCTCCTTGATTCCGGCTTTGGCAGCTTCCAAAAATGCCGCCTTCAATTTGGCTACTTGCTCGTCGGTGATATTCAGACGGGTTCGCAGATTTTGATCATTGAGCGCTCGGCCCAGGTTGAATTCCCGGTTGGCCCGATGACGCGGCCGATTTCCGGCCGGACCGGGCTGCGCCATCAGAGGTGCGGCCAAGGCCAATATCAGAATCATTAGGGCTGCTGTTGTGAATATTCTTTTCATAAAACCTCCATCGTATTTGTGTTCACGACTCCATAGACACAGCCCTTAATTGAAAGTTTAAACAGGGAGTTAGGAATTCTCTGGAGAAAAGTTGCCGTCCCTGGTGGGGTGGGATAGAATCGCGTGCTTGCGACGAGGATCGCTCGAGGCGCGCAGCTCTCGTTCGGGCTGTCGAGTGTCTGGCCACACGCTGCCGGGAAGGCGTTCTCTGGAAGGCGCACGTGAAGAAAAGAATGAGTGAAAACCTAAAACCGCTATGGCCTTACGTTAAGCGGTATCGGCGCCGGATTGCCTTGGGCTTCGTGTGTGTGATCGTCACAAATGCCGTAGGCATGGCTTTCCCATGGGTTTTGAAAGTCGCCATCGACGACTTGGTGCGCGCCCTGACGACGGAAAAACTGCTGAAATATCCCTTGATGCTAATCGGTATCACATTGGTTCAGGCTGTATTTCGATTCTCCATGCGCTGGGTTCTTATTGGGATTTCCCGAGACATTGAATACGACCTTCGCAACGATTTGTTCTCGCACCTGCTGAAGTTATCGACGCGGTTCTACCATCACAATCGCACCGGGGATCTGATGTCGAAAGCCACGAACGACGTGGCAGCAGTCCGTATGCTCGTGGGCCCGGGGATTATGTACACCGCCAACACCGTGGTGGCAACGGTTCTGGCGTTGGCCATCATGTTGCACCTCGACTCGCGGCTGACCCTTCTGGCGCTCCTCCCGTTGCCGCTGGTTTCTGTCGCCATGCGTTATCTCGGGTCCCTTATTCATGATCGGTTTGAAAAGATTCAAGCCATGTTCTCCGACATCAGCGCCCGCGTTCAGGAAAATTTGTCGGGCATTCGAGTGGTGAAATCGTTCTGTCAGGAGGATGCTGAAATTGAGACCTTCAAGCGGATGAACCGGGAATATGTGGAGAAGAATTTGGGTTTGATCCGGATTTGGGGAACATTTTATCCCTCGCTTGAATTTTTGATCGGGTTGGCCTTCGTGGTGGTTCTGTGGCTGGGTGGTCTCCAGGTCATCTCCGGCCGAATCTCCTTGGGATCGTTCGTGGCGTTCAATACTTATTTGGGGATGTTGGTGTGGCCCATGATTGCGTTTGGATGGGTCGTCAATCTGGTGGAACGAGGAGCCGCCTCCATGGGCCGGATCAATGTCATCTTCGTAACCCCGGCCGATATTGTCGACAACGATGTGACGCTTTCGGATGCGCCGCCCATCCGGGGCGATATCGAATTTCGTAACCTCACATTTGCATACGACGGACACCCTATTCTCCGGAATATCAATTTGCGCATCTCACGCGGACAGCGCGTGGCCATTGTCGGCCATACCGGCTCTGGCAAATCCACGCTAGTGCAATTGATTCCGCGGCTCTACGACGCCCCTCCGGGAACATTGTTTGTTGATGGTCGGGATATTCGGGAATATCCCCTGGAAGCCCTGCGATCCGCGATCGGTTATGTCCCGCAGGAAACATTTTTGTTTAGCGAGACCGTGGCTGAAAATATTTCTTTTGGGGTGACCCACACCACCGCGGAGGAAATCCAAAGAGTAGCGGAAGTTTCTCACCTGCATGCAGATGTTCGGGAATTTCCCAAGCAGTTTGAAACCCTGGTGGGGGAACGCGGGATTACGCTCTCGGGCGGCCAGAAGCAGCGAACCGCCATCTCTCGGGCCGTCCTTCGGGATCCAAAGATTTTGATTTTGGATGATGCCTTGTCAAGCGTGGACACCGACACTGAAGAGCGCATTCTGCGCGAGCTGGATGTGGTCATGCGAAATCGCACCTCCATTCTCATTTCTCACCGGGTTTCCACCGTCAAGAATGCCGATCAGATTGTGGTCCTCCACCAGGGTCAGATTGCGGAGCAAGGCACCCACCAGGAGTTGCTGGCCCACGAGGGCTACTATGCCGACCTTTATCGAAAGCAGCTGCTGGAAGAGGAGTTGGAACAGATTTGAAGTCTTCGAAGAGGCCGGAACAGATTTGAGTTTATGGCAAGTTTTCATGAAGAAGAAGCATTAGGAAAGGCCTACGACCACCGCTTGATGGTGCGGTTGCTGGCCTATGTGCGCCCCTACTGGCTCCTGGTGGGGGCGGCCTTGCTTTGTATTCTGATATCCGCGGGTCTGGCGGCCATTCAACCCTTCCTGACCAAAGTGGCCATCGACCGGTATATTCTCCAGCACAATCCCGGCGGGCTGCGCTGGATCGGATTGCTGTTCCTGGCGGTGCTGACCGTGGGCTTCGTGCTGCAGTTTGCGCAAACGGTCATGACCCAATGGATGGGCCAGCGCATCATGTATGACATTCGGGTGGAGATCTTTTCTCATCTGCAGAGGCTGCAGCTCAAGTTTTTCGACAAAAACCCTGTGGGTCGATTGATGACCCGGGTGACGACCGACGTCGATGCCCTGAACGAGCTGTTTGCCTCGGGGTTGGTGACGGTGTTCGGCGATCTGCTGACGTTGCTGGCGATCATGGTGGTCATTCTGGAACTCAACTGGCGGTTGGCGCTTCTCACCTTCACGGTCGTTCCTTTGATTATCATGACCACCACGGTGTTCCGGCGCAAAGCGCGTCAATCGTACCGCGATGTGAGGGCAGCGGTGGCGCGCATCAGCGCTTTTTTGCAGGAACACGTTTCCGGAATGAGCGTCATTCAGCTCTTTAACCGGGAGCACAGAAGCTTCCAGCAATTCGATGAAATCAACGAACGCCATCGCAAAGCCAATTATGACTCCATCCTGGCTTATGCGGTCTTCTACCCGGTGGTGGAAATCTTGGGATCCACCGCGGTGGCGTTGATCATTTGGTACGGCGGGCACGAAGTTCTGAAGAATATCCTGACGATGGGAACGCTGGTGGCCTTCATTCAATATTCGCAGCGATTCTTCCGGCCCATCCAGGATCTCAGCGAGAAATACAACATCCTGCAGGCGGCCATGGCGAGTTCCGAGCGAATCTTCAAATTGTTGGACACTCCCGTCACCATCGCCTCGCCGAAGGAGCCGGGTATTGCCGGTGAAATTCGCGGGGAGATCGAATTTCAGCACGCCTGGTTTTCTTACTCCGATTCGGCCACGCCCACCGACGAGGAGTGGGTCTTGAAAGATATCTCTTTCAAAGTGAAGCCCGGGGAGTCGGTGGCCATCGTGGGTCACACCGGGGCGGGTAAGACCACCCTCATGAGTTTGCTGCAGCGATTCTATGATCTCAACCGGGGCGCTATTTTGCTCGATGGCCTGGACATTCGAAATCTGGACTTGGGGGATTTGCGATGTCAATACGGCGTAGTCTTGCAGGATGTCTTCATTTTTTCGGGAACCGTGGAAAGCAATATTCGGCTGGGCACGGAGTGGATCGACGAGGAGCAGATTCAGAACGCCGCCGTCGATGTAAACTTATATGATTTCATTCGGGAATTGCCCAACGGCTTCAAAGAAGAGGTGCGCGAACGCGGGCATACATTGTCGGTGGGGCAAAAACAACTGATGGCTTTTGCCCGAGCCCTGGCACACGATCCCAAGATTCTCATATTGGACGAAGCCACCTCCAGCGTCGATACCGAAACGGAGTTGAAGATTCGGGAAGCTTTGGCCCGACTGATGCGCGGCCGGACGTCTATTATCATTGCGCATCGCCTTTCGACCATTCAAAATTGCGATCGCATTATCGTGATGCACAAGGGCCAGGTGCGTGAGATCGGCAATCACCAGGAACTGCTGGCGCGACGAGGCATCTATTACCGGCTCTATCAACTCCAATACCGGGACCAGGAAGATCGGGTTCCACCAGCAACGGCATTGCCCAATCCAGCCTACGAAGGGAACATTCCATGAGTTCAATTTCCGGGGCAGGGAATATCGGCGACAAGAGCTTCAAACCTTACGTCTCGGCGGATGAATCGATGGCGGAACTCTCCATCCGCGCGGTGGTGCTCGGCATTCTGATGGCGGTGTTTCTCGGCGCCGCCAATGCCTATCTCGGCATGAAAGCCGGGCAGACGATTTCTGCGATCTTTCCGGCCGCGGTGATCGCCGCGGCGGCTTTTCGTTTGCCGTTTTTTCGTGGAACCATCCTGGAACAAAATATCGCGCGTACGGCCGCCGCCATGGGAGAAGCCCTGATTGCCGGCGCCATCTTCACCATTCCGGCTTTTCTCATTGTTCAAGTGAACGGACAACGCTTGTGGACCAAGTTTCGATATTGGGATTCCACGCTGATCATGCTGGTCGGCGGGCTGTTGGGAGTCTTGTTCATCATTCTGCTTCGGCGGACGTTGGTGGAAGATGTGACGTTGCCTTTTCCCGAAAGCGCCGCCTGTGTGGAGATTGTAAAAGCCGGTCAGAAAGCTGAAAGTGGCGCCGGGTACGTCTTCTCGGCGCTGGGTATCGGCGCTTTGATTGAATTGTTGAAGAATTCCGCCGGCTTTACGGTTATTCGCGATGTTACTTCGGGCTTCATTCGTCTGCCACAATCCATTGTTCATCATTTCAATGTCAATAAAGTTTCCATCGGCGATGTCACTCATCAAGGCGCCATGCCGTGGTCATCGCCTGTGGCTTCGCCCGCTTTGATGGGTGTGGGTTACATCATCGGCCCCAAATGGGCGGCGGTGAACTTCTCCGGAGGCGTCATTGCCTGGCTGGTGTTGATTCCTTTAATTCTTTTTGTGGATCCGGATTTGCCGAAACGATTGTCGCTCAACGGGAAGCCGGTGGGCTTGGGCGATATGGCCAACTCCGTGTGGTACAACATCGTTCGCCCCATTGCGGTGGGCGCCATGCTGGTGGGATCCATCAACACGCTGTGGGGAATGCGCAAGTCCCTGGTGCGAGGTCTGGGCCATTCCTTTCGAAAACAGTCGGGATCGAAATCGCAGGCCGCCTCTACTTCTCGTCTCGAGAAAGATTTGAATTTTCGATGGGTGATTGCCGGCATCATCGCTCTTCTTATCCCCATGGTGGCCATTTACTACCGCTACATGCACACGCTCGGTGGCGCGGTTCTCTCTGCCATCGTCCTGGTTGTTACGGGATTTATTTTCACGGCGGTGGGTGGTTACTTGGTGGGGATTATCGGAGGCAGCAACCAGCCGGTCTCCGGATTAACACTATCGGCCTTGATTGTGGCGGCCCTTCTGATGTTGGCCATCGGCCAACGTGGCCCCGCCGGAGTGGCCGCGGTCTTGGGTGTGGCCGCCGTGGTGTGCTGTGCCGCCTCGGCGGGCGGCTCCTTGATTCAGGATTTGCGTGTCGGTCATCTTCTGGGTGGAACGCCTTGGAAGATGCAGGTGGCGGAGATGCTGAGCGTTACGGTCATCAGTTTCGTGATGGTTTTTCCGATGATCATTCTTCATGAAGGAAACATCGCCAAGGGCGGTATCGGGATCGGCGATCAGCAGCTTCCGGCGCCCCAGGCGGGGTTAATGGCCCAACTGGCAAAAGGCATTGTTGGCGGCGACATGCCCTGGGGCTTGTTGGTTATGGGGATGGCGTTTGCGGTGATGTTGATTTTAATTGAAGCGCCTTCTCCAATGTTGATAGCTGTCGGAATGTACCTTCCCTTTGAGACCACCTTTGCGATTTTTGTGGGCGGTATGATTCGATGGATGGCGCAGCGCCTGGCGGTGCGTCGCCGCATGCCCGATGATCAACAGGCGGCGCTGACGAACACCGGGACACTGCTGGCTTCCGGATTTATTGCCGGCGAGGCGCTGATGGGGGTGGGTCTGTCTGCACTCGTTCTCTTTGGATATCCCTCTGTCACGAAGATCATTACCGGCCGCGAATCGCTGGCCATCCTGGACAATTATGGGGGCTGGCTGTCGCTATTGGTGTTCGCCTGCGTAGTTTATGTGTTGGTCAGAATTCCTATCCGAAGTGCCGAAAGGGGCGAAGGCGTGAGTGTTCGGCTGGAATAGGATTCATTTCTCCCAAAGAGCTCGAGCTGGTAGTTTGGGGCTCAGCCGCGGCTGTGCCTTCCGCACGTTGCTGGAAGATCACTATGATCTCGAGCATCGACCGCCCGCAAGTGTTTCAACTATGCCAAACAGCTTCGCGACGACGAGTGGCACCATTGAGGACGGCGTTAGCGCATTAAAAGGAAGAGTGGCTGCTCGAGGCGCCTTAATTCTTGACGTTTTTGCGGTGCTGGTACAGAATGTGGTTGAACTAATTAATTAGTTCAATGGATGAGTTTACTATTAAGAACACTAGCCCTATGACGAATATCATTTCGGCACTCACCGCACGGACCCAGCTCGGGCAGATCATTAAGCGGGCCAGCCAGCAAGACGAACGCTTTGTCGTGGGCCACCGCGGGGAACCCAAAGTCATTATCATGGGCATCCGGGACTACATTAAAGCCTTGGCCCCAGCGCCCCAATGGCTGAAGGCCATCCGCGCTGAAGCCAAGCGCCGAGGCCTCAATCAGCTGACCCCCCGCGAGATCAACCGGGAGATCAAAGCCGTTCGGAAGCAAGGGCGCGCCCGGGCGAAGCAAACCAGTAAAGCCGCCGTCAAATGATCACGGTCGTGCTGGATACCAACATTGTGGTCTCGGCCTTCCTCAACGAGGACGGTCTGGAAGCGGCGGTGTTGGATCTGGCGTTAAATAGGCGGCTGTCTCTGATTCTTTCTGAACCGATTTTGGACGAATACACCCGGGTTCTGCACCGTCGGAAGCTGGGTCTTGATCCCAAAAAGATAAATCACGCCCTCACCCAGATCCGCCATATCGCAAGAATGGTTAAGCCGACAAAAGCAGTTTCTGCCTCGAAAGATGATCCAGACAACCGGTTCCTGGAGTGTGCTGAGGCTAGTTCAGCTGACTTTCTGGTTACTGGCAACACCCGCCATTTCCCCAAGGAATGGAAAACGACTTCGGTGGTGACTGCCCGGCAGTTGATTGAGGGCATCGTGCTTAATTTGAGGCGGGAGAAGGATATGTGATGAATGACGCGATCCGGATGCCGACGACGATTGTACGCCAAGGCGAGAAGGCCGCCGGGCGCTTTATTGAGTTTATCACGGCCAATATCTGCAAACGAAACGCTCGCAAACATTGAATAGGAAGCAGACCGCCGACGCAGATACGAGCCATCGGGATCTCACACGGACTCTCAGAGCCTCTCTACCTCAACTCATGAAATCGCGCCCCAAAATCACGCGACCGGTTCGAAAATCGAATTCGGCCACTGATTCACCTAAACAGACGATGACATTGGATCGTGCTCTTTCTCGATCCGGACTAGCCTCGCGAACCACGGCGGCGGAGTGGATCCGGTCCGGCGAGGTTCGAGTGAATCGCCGCATCGAGCGCGATCCGGAGAAGTGGGTCCATACGGACCAAGACGAAATTGAAGTTAGGGGACAAAGGATTGAGCCCCGGAAACCTGTTTACATCATGTTGAACAAGCCGACCGGCGTCATCACCTCTTTTGGTGATCCGGAGAAGCGTAAAACGGTCTATGCCTATCTAACAAAATTAGAGTCTTGGGTATTTCCGGTGGGAAGACTTGATAAAGATACTTCCGGCCTGCTTCTTTTAACCAACGAAACCGAATTCGGCCATCGCTTAACCGATCCCAATTCGAAGATCAAAAAGAAGTATTTGGCGAAGGTGAACGCCCTTTTGAATGAGGATGAGCTCAGCCGCTTGCGCCGGGGCGTTGAATTGGAACCTGGCCTGACGACTCGGCCCTGCGTGGTGAACCGGGTGCGCCAAACGGAAAAGTATTCCTGGATTGAAATCATTCTGACGGAGGGAAAGAACCGACAAATTCGGCGCATGGTGGAATCGCTGGGCAAGAAAGTGCTGAAGCTCGTACGGGTTGAGATCGGCGCCTTGAGGTTGGGGGATCTGCCGGTCGGACAGTGGCGACGCCTGACTCGGGAGGAGGTTAAGGGGTTGACGAATTAATGTGTCTGTGGACACTTCAACGACCTCACCCACGAGTGTCATTGCACGGGTTTACTCATTCACCGGTATGTTTCCCGCATTTCGGGCCCTCTATCGATCCCATCAACATCCTCTCGCCTCACATCAGCGAGGCAATTCAGTATCGGAATTTGGTTCGGAATTATTGGGCGTGAGGTCTTACAGCCTGATATTCAAATGAAGAATGCAGAGACACGACGCCACTCGTTGGCCCACAGGAGTAATCCCATAAATGTGCGTGCGGCTGCACACCCCGATCTATCGGGGTATACGGCCCTCTGTGAGAGACAGTTCCTTAACCGCGTTGTAGCCGTTTGATCCATGCTGCGCATCGGGATTGCACTTTGTACCAACTTTCAATGGAAATTTATTTCTTCCATTCCTCAGGTTAAACTTTACATCTCACAAATGCCGGTTGTATCTTTTTGCTTGTCTGACATTTGATGACTGCACAGAAGGATTGGGGTTCAGCGAGCGCGACAGCTGTTGAGCTGATTGAGCGACGCGATGCACCAAGTCCAATGAGGAACTGATTCTTTATGGCTGCCGATCATCCACAGGCCCAGAGGTGGTTGACGAGTTGCGCTCGAAGCCCCAAGTCTGACCTGGTCAGGGGGTCATGGGCAGGGTGGTACGGTACGGGCGTAGGGTGCATCGTCAAAGCCAAGCTCCGAATCATCGCAGGAGAGGTCTGACATGATTTCTTGGAGCCGAAAACAGGGTTCTGAGTCGCTTCGATCTCTGCGCGACGAGTCATTGTGCCGGGAAGTCACAGCCGGGAGCCACGAAGCTTTCTTGGAATTGTTTGATCGTTACTGGCACCAGGTTTTTCGTTTGGCTTACGTCGTCATCCGAGACGAATCGGAAGCGGAAGACCTGGCCCAAGATCTGTTTCTCGACGTTCACCGTAGCATGTTGCGCTTCGATTCCCAACGCGGATCGTTTCGTACACTTCTTTTCAGGTACGCTTACACTCGTGCCATTGACCATCGCCGTCGCCTTGAAACTCGCCGCTTCTACTCTCAGGTGCCGTTGGAAGACGTTCTTGGCTCATCGCTGGCGGGCAGTACGCCACTGGGCTATGGTCTATCGATAGAAGAGGGGACTCGTTTGATTGAGCAAGCCATGAAGCACTTGGATGAGAAGCAGCGCATGACTGTCAAGGCCTATTTCTTTCAGGGGCTTTCCCTCGAGGAGATTGCCACAAATATGGGCGATTCCTTCGGCAATGTCCGGCATTACCTGTACCGAGGCCTGCACAAGATGCGCAGGTTCTTGACGGCCAGAAGCGCTGCGTGGTTGCCGGGAGAATCGAATCGAGCTCTTAATGAAAGGTTACAGGACAAGATGACAGCAGGTTTCACTTCGGAGGTACCCGATGTCTGAACACGAACGATATGAAGAACTCGCATCATTGGCGGCAATCGGAGAACTTTTGCCCGGCGAGTACGAGGAATTTGCCCGCCACAAGCAATCTTGCAGCAGGTGTCGGGAAACAGTTGCCGAGATCGGCTCTGTCGCCACCTCCACATTTCTTGCTGGGGGAGGGAAGGACGAAAATCCCATCGCTGCGGATGATCGATATCGCCGAGCGCGAGAAGCGGTCGCCCGACGTCTTCCTTTGGTGATTCCGGCCCCGGCGATGCGCCACCGCTGGCGCCTCGTCGCAGGCGGCATTGCCGCGGCACTGGTGGTGGGTATCGGCGTCGGGGCAAGCATCGTACCGAAACAGACTCAGAAAGTTCTTCCGATGCAGACGAACTCTTTATCCGGCAATCTTAAAGTCAAAGCAGCGCCCGTCAAGGGCCAGTCAACTTCCGCACAAAGCGACAGGGTGGATTGGGAAGCTGTGGTTACTGAATTGGAGAAGCAGGTCGACGAGGTCCGAGGTGAAAATCGAACGCTGCGGGAGAAGCTTTCGGCCTCCGATCAAATGGCTCAGGGCATGAAGACTCGATTAGACACTGTGGTTTTGCAATCCAACGCTCAAGCTCAGCAACTCGAGCAAACCCATAATGACTTGAGCACGATGCAAAGTAAGCTCACCCAGGCGCAGACCTTGATGGCATCTCACGGCGCGACGGTGAACTCACTCCAATCACAGTTGTCCGAAAAGGACGCGCGATTGAACGATGCCACCGCCAGCCTGGAGCGTGAACGGGAGATGTTGACGCAAGGACGCGACGTGCGCGACATCATGGGCGCTCGCGATTTGCACATCGTGGACGTTTTTGACACCGATGGGAGAGGCCGCGTACGAAAGCCTTTCGGCCGCGCCTTCTACACGCAAGGGAAGTCGCTCATCTTCTATGCGTTTGATCTGCCGACGAAGAACTTGCTCGACGGCAAGTTCGTTTATGCCGCTTGGGGAAGCAATAGCAATAAGCTGAAAGATCAAGCGCCTCATCATCTTGGAGTTTTTTATTACGACGATCAAACGCAGCACCGCTGGGCGATGAAATTCAACGATCCCAAGGTGCTCGACGAGATCGACACCGTGTTTGTGACCCTTGAGCGCGTCGGCGAGGCTTTCACCCTCCCCAAGGGCAAGCCGGTCCTCGAGGCTTATTTCGGAACGCCGCCGAATCATCCGTGAAGAGCAGGTGCCGGGTGTCGGGTGCCAGGAAATGCAAAAGCGTTCAGCGATCCTGTTTTTCCCTGGCACCTGAAACCTGACACTTGGTACCTGCTTTTCTCCTGACACCTGACACCCAACACCTGGAACCTTCTCCCTTCCCTCTGGTACAAATCTCCCTCCCAATCCGCATATTGACTGAATGTAGTAATGTACTCACCCGTTGGAGGAGAAATCATGCTCACCAGCATGCGGTTGCGATTTCGGTGTTTGGTCCTGCTCGTCGTGGTTGCCGTCAGCACGGTGGTCTTGTTCAGCACTATCGTGTTAGCACAGGCAGAAACAGCCACGTTGAGTGGTGTCGTCACCGACCCTCAAGGAGCCGTTGTGCCCGGCGTAGAGGTTGTTGCGACGCGCATTGAAACCGGCACCACCTTGACAACCGAATCCAATGGAGCGGGCATTTACTTCTTTACCGGCTTAATGCCCGGCCATTACCACTTGGTCGTGCGCAAGCAAGGGTTCAAAGAAATCGCGATCAAGGAGGTTGAGCTTCACGTCCAAGACAAGCTGGAGCGCAACTTTTCCCTCGACATCGGCTCTCTCTCTGAGACGGTCAACGTCGAAGGTGGGACGTCGCTGATAAATACTCAGGACGCAACAGTGAGCACCGTGGTGGACCGGCAATTCGTCGGGAACATGCCGCTCAATGGACGTAGCTTTCAGTCGCTACTAACCCTGACGCCAGGCATCGTGTCCGTTGTTTCTGGGGGCTCAGGAAACGTAGCCGGGTTCAGCCAGTTCAGCGTCAACGGCCAACGGGCAGTCTCCAACGCATTTATCGTAGATGGGGTCAGCGCCAATGTCGGGGCAAACCCCGGATCCATCAATGCCGCTTTTACGGCTGGCGACGCGCCCGGGCTCACCGCCTTCGGCACTACGCAGAGCATGGTTTCGGTCGACGACCTCGAGGAATTCAAAGTCCAGACCTCCAGCTACGCGGCCGAGTATGGCCGGCAGCCGGGCGGCCAGATCTCTATCGTCACCCGTTCTGGGACTAATCAATTTCACGGCTCGGCATTCGATTACCTGCGAAACGATGTATTGGATGCCAACGATTGGTTCGCCGATCAAGCCGGGCAACCCAAACCGCCGGAGCGCCAAAATGACTTTGGCGGGACGTTAGGTGGGCCCATCATCATTCCCAAACTCTACAACGGCAAGGACAGAACCTTCTTCTTCTTTTCATATGAAGGCCTACGTTTGCGCCTGCCGCAATTCAATCTGACCGATGTCCCAACCCTGGCGCTCAGGCAGACTGCACCGGCGGGACTGAGGCCCATCTTGAATGCGTTTCCACTACCCAACGGGAGGGACCTAGGCAATGGGTTCGCGGAATTCACCGCCGCGTACTCGGACCCGTCGAGCCTGAATGCAACCAGTATCCGGGTTGATCACACGATCAACAACAAATGGACGTTATTTGGAAGGTATAACCACGCTCTTTCATCGAACAGCACAAGAAGACAAGGCATTAATCTCAGCACCGTGGACAATCCTAGTACAGATACTCAGACTATTACCGTGGGTGCAACGGCGGCCCTCACTCCCAGCATCACCAACCAGTTAAGGGCTAATTACAGTTACTTCGGTGCGAACAGCCATCTATACGCGGACAACTTTGGCGGAGCGACTCCTCTTCCGTTGAGCTACTTTGTCCCGAGCCAGTACGGCACGACCGCAAATCAAGGCGCTGTTCTTTTCCTCTTCTCCGGATTAACGGTCTCCAACGGGCCAAATGTTGACCTCGTTGATTATGGCTACACCCGTCAACGGCAGCTCAACATCGTGGACAATTTCTCCGACAGCAGAGGTTCCCATCAACTCAAGTTCGGTGTGGATTACCGCCGGCTCACCCCGGCCCTCGCATTCAACAATTATGTCTTTAGTGCAACCTATACCTCTCTTCAAAACCTGCTTAACAACGTTAACACTGCGAGGGTTAACGCTGGGAGCCCATCGCGCCCGGTATACTTGAATTTCTCAGCTTACGGGCAGGACACCTGGAAGCTCTCTCGCCGCCTTACCTTCACTCTCGGACTGCGCTGGGAGTTAAATCCTCCACCACGAAATGCCACCGGCGTAGACCCTCTGGCTGTCACCAGCATTGCGAATCTTGCCACCATGCAAGTGGCGCCACAAGGCAGCAGCCGTTACAAGACGACTTATAACAACTTTGCGCCCCGCATCGGGGTGGCCTATCAGCTGTCGCAAACGCCAGGTCGCGAGACCGTAGTGCGTGGCGGCTTCGGCGTCTTTTATGACACCGGTAATGACCAGAACTCGTATCCATTCCAAGGTTTCCCGTTCAACGGTACGCGTTTATTAACGAACATTTCTTTTCCTCTCTCGCCAGCTCAGGTTGCCCCAGTCCCGGTTCCTGTAAGCGTGATCCCTCCCTACGGCATAATGGTCGTGACCGATCCATCCCTAAAGCTGCCCTATACGTTGCAGTGGAGCTTTGCGGTAGAACAATCGCTCGGCAAGAACCAAGCGCTTACCGTTTCCTATGTCGGGGCTGCCGGTAGGAGGCTGTTACAGACAACTCAATACATGCTCGCCAAGATCAATCCGGCCTTCACCACCGTGAATTTGCAGACCAACAACGCTACTTCCGACTATGATGCCCTGCAGAGCCAGTTCGAACGGCGCCTGTCGCGTGGCTTGCAGGCCCTGGTCTCCTACACCTGGTCGCACGCCCTTGATGACGACTCAGCCCCCAGTACCGTTTTCAGGCTCGCAAAGCGCGGCAACGCGGATTTTGACATTCGTCACAACTTCGCGGCCGCAGTGAGCTATGACATTCCTGTACCTGGCAAGAACTCGACAGTGGAAACCATCTTGGGTCACTGGTCCCTCGATACCACGCTCCATGTGCATTCGGCGCTGCCGTTGGATCTGATTGCGACAACCCTGATAGACCCAGCGACAGGTAACACGGTCAATGTGCGGCCCAACGTAAACCCGGGCGTCCCAAATTACATTGACGACCCGAGTGTACCAAGTGGCAGGCGAATCAATAGTGCGGCATTCTCCATTCCTCCCACCGGGCAGAGCGGGACGTTGGGACGCAACGTCCTCCGCGGACTGCCGGCCTCGCAGGTGGATCTCGCCTTGTGGCGGCAGATTCACTTGGTGGAGAGGCTCAGCCTGCAACTCCGGGCGGAGGCATTCAACGTCTTCAACCACCCCAACTTTGGAAATATCCAGACCTCCTTAACGGCCGTCAACTTCGGCCAGGCGACGGGCATGCTGAACCGCCAGCTCCAGGGACTCAGCACGCTCTACCAGATCGGTGGCCCGCGTTCGTTGCAGTTGTCCCTCAAACTAGTCTTTTGAAGGACGGCGGCCTGCAGACCTAAGTTATGCCGGGTCCGAAACGCGTTTGCCCTCGTTGTGTTATTCGCGACCCCGCCATAAGAAGATGGAGTGCAATGAACGCCCTCAAGAAAGAGAGGAGAGAGATTCCAGAATGCAACATATCGCAAAGGTAAAAATGCTTTGTTTGATTTTCGTTTTATCAACTGTGAGCGCCTTCGCTCAAAAACTATCGCCTCGAATTATCGTTGGACCCAATATTCTTGTGAGCCAACATGAAGACTACCGGCACCACGAATCCATGTTGGCGGCAAATCCCACCAACCCTAAAAACCTGGTCGCAACATCCATCAGCGGGTCGCGTCCCGACACTGGTGCTGCGACAAAGACGTATGCAAGCACAGATGGCGGATATACCTGGACTGCGACTGCCTTTCCGGAGCAGTGGGATGCGAATATTCCATTTGGAGCGGGTGATCCGCAGGTGGCTTTTGGAGCCACAGGGACGGCGTACTTCATCACCCTTCCGGGAGTGCCCGACAAACCGGGCAACCGTGTGGATGCTCTTTTTGTTTACCGATCGGAAGACGGCGGCAAACATTGGGCGCCACCGGTTCGCCTTCCCGCGTGCGATCATCCTCAGATTGTGGTCGACAAGACTGGCGGCAAGTTCAACGGCAATGTTTATATTGGTGTGCTGACGCATAGCAACAAGAAACACGCGATCGGGATTTTCAAGTCTGAAGACGACGGGCGTTCCTTTGAGGGCCCCATCATCGCAGTTGAAGCCAAGGATGGAGCCCAGGTCACGACGCCCGTTGTGTTAAGTGATGGCACACTGTTTGTTCCTTACACCGAGTTCGAAATAAAGAAAGAGGGACCTCCGAAATACGGCGACAACCGCCCCATCGAGTTTGTCACGTCTTCCGACGGAGGGCGGTCCTTTTCAAACTCCCAACCGATAGCCGTACAGCATACAATTGTCGGAAATTATGAATATGAAAAATCACGTAATCAACCGAACGCATTTCCGAAACTTGGGCTTTCTTTCGATTGGGCGAACCCTCCGATGTTTGCGGGCGACAGCCATGGGACTGAGTTCCGTGACAGGATATACGCGGTGTGGAATGATTGTTGTCTTGTGAATTCCCGTGTGCTGTTCACGTATTCTTCCGATCGAGGAAAATCCTGGACAAAGCCCCGCCCGCTGAGCCCGGATATTCCGGCCAACGCTTATCAATACCAACCTGCCCTGGCTGTTAACAACCGCGGGGTTTTGGGCATTCAGTGGTTCGACACTCGAAACTCGCCTAAGCAGGACAGCTACGATCTGTACTTCACTGCATCGGTCGATGGCGGACAATCCTTCCTGCCCGTGAAACGCGTCACCTCAGAATCCTCCTTTCCTGCCACGAAAGGGAACCTGGCTCCAACCATCAGCTTTAGCTTAAATGACGGACAATCTGCAAGCCTGCATCTTGCCAACGGGTACGTGCAGCATCCTAACGGTGGCGACTACATGCTTTTCGAAGCGGACTCAACGGGGGTCTTCCATCCGTTTTGGGTGGATAGCCGTACAGGGACACAACAACTGTGGACCGCGCATGTTCGTGTGGAAGACAGTCAACTCAAACCCAAACTGGAAGCGCAGTCGACAGTTATGACGGACGTTACAAAGGACATCCTTCTTGTTGGTGGTCCGATTGAATTTGACGCCGCCAGCAATCAAGCGGTGATCGATATTCGACTGAAGAACATATCAGCTCACCCCATTAGCGGTCGTCTCTCGGTAACCGTAAAAACTTTTGGATTGCCTCCCGGATGGTCTGCCCAACGCAGACCTGCAGCCAATTTACGTTCACCTGACATTCTGAACGCCACGAATAATAAAACCGGCGCTGGCGCTGTATTTGATTATTCGAGGACTCTAGGCGATTTTGAGTCTTTAGGCCCTGGTGAGATTACGGAAGCGATACCGTGGCGACTGCAGCTGCAGGGCTTGGCCCAAACACTTATTCTGAAAGTCCAGGTAACGTCTTCGGGTGCGCTGGGCGGAAAGTAAAACAACGCAGGTGACCAGGCAGAGTGGCTTGCATTTGGATCCAGATTCAACTTCGACCATTGAGTTGCGCGAAAAAAACTGGAGTGTGTCGAACGTCTTCAATATTAAGAGCAAACCTGGTTCAGACATGCGCTCATGGCATTCCTGCGGGTATTCATTCCAACTGTGCAGAAATCCTACCTCGGTTGTTGAGGAGTGATGAACTGACAAAAGTGATGGTCACCTACCAAGAATATAACTGATCCACTTACTACGAGAAGAACAGAAATCAGGGGCACACCCCGATAGATCGGGGTATGCGCTACCCAGTGGACGCATCACCGAAGCAGATATAAGGCCACCTTGGGGGGCCAGAGACAAGGGATGGGCCAGGCGATATTTTTGGATCTTCGCCAACCCGCTCGAATAGAGAGTGTCAAGTCTTCGCTATTAGCAAGTGGGTCTGTGTCTCTCGCCGATGCGCTGCCTGTGGGCTACAACCTCAAACTCTCGAGTTGATAGAAGTATAGCTTTTATCACTCCCCTTATTTTCTTTCTCCCATCAGGGGTGAAATCCCACCAGCGGTAGCTGGTGGATGATTCAGATCCAGCCTACATCCAGGCCACGCTCACCAGATACAAATCCCACCGCCGGGAGGTGGTGGATCCTTCAATTCCAGCCTGCCTCGATGATGTGCGATGACACCTCGACAATGACCACCCTCATTTTCCACCAGCAAAATGTGTGAGCGCAGGGGCGCGAGAAAGAAAGAATTGGGTTGACGGGACGGAAATCTGGTGAGAATTTAACGCGCACACGCTGAGGCTGTATCTGAATCATCCACTGACTGCCGTCAGCGGGATTTAATGTGGACGAACAAACAGAGACGCGAGCGTCGGTTTATGCCGGGTTCATCGATCCAGGTTGCCAGTTGCGGGAGGACGAGATAGGTCATGGAAATGATTTTGAGGGCCAAAAAAACCGATTAAGCGTCGAAAACACCCAGTCTTGGGAACTGTCATTTTATCCTGAAGTAACTCAGCTTGGTCCAACCCGATCCCAACAATCCCTCGGCGAACTGCCCCGCCCTGATAATGCACAGGCTACAAAACCTTTTCAATGGACAGCCCTGACTGATCTCGGGGGGTCGCGTCTCCGCAATCTCGAATCCTCCACTGCTGTGTGTCCAATGACAGGCTCTTCGCCCCCCTTTCCTCATAGTCGATCTCAACTTACGTTGGAAGAAATTCAAGGATTGGCAGGTTGATTCACGTTCACGCCTTGGGAGCGTAATATCCGCGCTTACAGCGAACAAAAATCTTCTTGGGACCGCTTTTCGGTGTCACTTTCACTTGCAGGGCGCGCCAGGAACCGTCGTGGGCTGTGTTTGTCGGATAGTATCCCAAAAGGTACTGGCTGCGGATGTCGTGCGCGATCTCTTTGGTCACGCCGTTGATTTGATCGAGAGATTCAGGAAAATACTCTTTTCCCCCCGTGGCCTCCGACAGTTCCTTTAAAATCTCCGCCTCTCGAGGCAGGGCATGTTTGAAGAACCGCGACTTGGGCGGCTCGTCCAGCAACCCGATACTGTAAATCTGCGCCCCTGATTCCACGGCAAAATCGAAAGCCTGCTTGAAGGTGTAATGCTTTCCGGGACCCGGGTTGTCTTTTCCGTCGGTCACCAGAAGGATGACTTTTTTGTCATACTTTCCCAATTTGATATGCTGCAGCCCCAGGTAGATGGCGTCGTACAGCACCGTACTGCTTCGAAACTGGACGTTTTCCAAAGCATCCTTTAATTCTTCGACGTCGTTGGTAAAATCCTTGTCCAATTCCAGGTAGGCCTCGTCGGCAAAATCAATAAGGAAGACTTCGTCGTTGGGATTGCTGGTCTGCATGAAATCGACCGCGGCGGCGTTGACCTTTTGGCGCTTCATATACATGCTGCCGCTGGCGTCGAGCAGCAAACCCGCCGTCACGGGGACATCCTCGTGCCGGAACACCTGGAGAGGCTGTTCGATGCGGTCCTCATAGACGTGAAAATCGTCCTTTCCCAGATTTTCCACAATTTGATCTTTCTCGTCGGTGACCGAGACATCCACGAGAACCAGATTGACGTTGACTTTGATGCGGGGTTCTTCAGGGGGCGCTTTCTGCTGTGAGGCGGCTCGAACCGAAAGCAGGAGGGTTGCTGCAAGTCCGCACACAGCCAATACGGCCGTCGGAACAATAAGGCGACGCGAAGGTTGCATTAATTTATTTCTCCACTTTCAAAACGTCTGGTTTGAACGATGGGTGCCGGTTTCACGTGATGGTCCGCATCGTGCCTCAGTTGCTCGGGGCGTAGTATCCGGATTTGGAATTCACGAGAAGGGGAGGAAGCCCCCGCGGAGGGTTCAATTTCACCTTGATTTTTCGCCAACGGCCGTCGTGTTGCTCGTTGCTGGAGACGTAGCCCAACACATATTCACTACGCAATTCGATGGCGATTTTTGTGACAATGTCTTCCAGATCGTTAAGACTGTTGAGCGTGTAGGCCCGCCCGCCGGTCATTTCCGCCAGATCGCCGAGCAGCGAAGGCCCGCGCTTTTCTTCCGGGGCGTCGGCATAGGGATTGTAAATTCCAATGGCAAATATCTGGGCGTCCGATTCCTTGATAAACTCGCGCACATCGCGCTCGCTGTAGCGGCTGTGATTGTCGCCGCCGTCGGAAATGATGAGCAAGGCTTTTCGGGGATAGTGTCCCTGCTCGACCTTCTCGATTCCATAATAAATGGCATCCAACAGCGCCGTCTGCCCTTGGGCATGGTCAAAGATGACGCGTTGCGAAATGTCGTCCACCTTGGATGTGAAATCCTGTTCTAATCGCACCCGATCGTTGAATCCCACCATGAAAAACTCATCCTGGGGATTGGCCAGTTTCATGAATTGAATGCAGGCTTCGCGGGATTTTTCGATCTTGCTGGTCATGCTTCCGCTGGTGTCGAAAATCACCCCGATCGAAATCGGCATGTCTTGACTGCTGAAGTGCACGATAGCTTGGGCGATCTTGTCTTCGTAGACCGAAAAATTCTCTTTCTCAAGCCCGGTCACAAATCGATTCATGGAATCGTAGACCGTGGCGTTCACCAGGACCATCGATACATCGACGGCCATGGGTTTTTGTAAGGTCAAAGCTTCTGATTTGGGGTCGACCTTCTTATCGTCGGCGAACTGCGGAAAGGCACAAATCAGCAGCAACAGAAAAATCCTACACGCCAAGCCGCGCATGATTCTATCTCCCCGGAAAATAAGTCCATGCGTTCCGTTTGCTGCTACCCAAGTTATTATGATATACCTTTTTCTAGCACACTCACAACTTGAGGTGCAATGTTTGTTTTGTAAAAGTTTCATTACAAATGCCCGCGCCTTCCCGAGTGATCCGGAGACGCCGAAAGCACTGTCCGGCGACTTCTTTGAGATTCTGATTTCACGATGAGTCGTAACGTTATTGTTGTGATTCCCGCGCGATTTAGCTCCACACGATTCCCCGGAAAACCCCTCGTCAATATCTGCGGTCACACCATGATTGAATGGGTTTATCGTCGTGCTTGCAGGGCGCGAAGCGTGGGAAGAGTGTGTGTGGCTACTGACGACACGCGTATTCGCGATGCCGTTTCGGCCTTTGGCGGACGCGTGGTGATGACCTCGCGGCGCCACACGACGGGCACAGACCGGCTTGCGGAGGTCGCCCGCCGGATCCGCGAAACTGTGATCGTCAATGTGCAAGGCGACGAACCCCTCATCGACCCCCGGGCCATCGATGCCACCGTGCGCGCTTTTGTGGAATCCCGGGCCCGCTGCCCGGTCGCCACGCTCAAATCGCGGATTTGCGATGCCCGGGAAGCTCGCGATCCCCATGTAGTCAAAGTTGTTACTGACGATCGCGATGAGGCTATTTACTTTTCGAGAGCCCCTATTCCCCATGTGCCCGCAGCCCGGCTGAAAGAGACGACCGGACATCGGGCGAAAGGCCTCTTTAAACATCTGGGCCTGTATGTGTATTCGCGATCATTCCTCCTGAAATGGGCGCGGTTGAAGACTTCTTATTTGGAGCCTTTGGAAAAGCTGGAGCAGTTGCGAATTCTGGAGAACGGATATAAAATCAAGGTCCTTGAAACTCCCTACTCATCTCCAAGTGTAGATACGCCGCGAGACGTGCGGATAGTGGAAGAAGAAATTCGAAAAAGACGAATTCAATTCTAGGCGATGGTATTGTTGTTTGCGCCGAACCGGGCGGTGAGCCCGAGTGAATCCGATCGGAGGATCGATGGCAATGAAGTATATCTTCGTGACCGGGGGAGTGGCGTCGGGATTGGGCAAGGGATTGGCAGCGTCTTCCATCGGAGCGCTTTTGGAAAGCCGCGGACTTCGCGTCACCCTCATGAAGTTTGACCCCTATCTCAATGTGGATCCCGGCACCATGAGCCCCTTCCAACACGGCGAGGTTTTCGTGACCGATGACGGTGCTGAGACCGATCTCGATCTCGGCCATTACGAGCGCTTCACCAACGCCCGCCTCACCAAGGACAACAACTGGACGACCGGCCGGATTTATGAATTGATCATCGCCAAGGAGCGCCGCGGGGATTACCTCGGAAAAACCGTCCAGGTGATTCCGCACGTCACCAACGAAATCAAGGCTGCCATCAAGAAGGTTTCCCATGATGTGGACGTGGTGATTGTGGAAATCGGCGGCACGGTCGGGGATATTGAGTCTCAGCCGTTTTTGGAAGCCATCCGCCAGATGCGCAACGAGATCGGCCGCGATAATTCCGTGTTTGTTCACCTCACCCTGGTTCCCTTCATCCATGCCTCCGGCGAACTCAAGACCAAGCCCACTCAACACAGCGTCAAGGAATTGCGGAGCATCGGTATTCAACCGGACATTTTGCTGTGCCGCACGGACCGTTTCCTGTCCAAAGAATTGAAATCCAAGATTTCGCTCTTTTGCAATGTCCCGGAAGACTGCGTGATCACGGCCAAGGATGTGGATTCGATCTATGAAGTCCCGTTCGTGTTCCATCAGGAAGGAATCGACAAATGTTTGGAGCGACTGCTCCGTTTGCCGGAGTATGATCCCGATCTTTCGCAGTGGAGGCAGTTGGTGGAACGCTTGCAACACCCTCACGATGAGGTGGTCATTGGGATTGTCGGCAAATATGTGGAATTCGAGGATTCCTACAAGAGTCTTAAGGAAGCCCTGGTTCACGGAGGCGTAGCCCACAATCTGAAAACCCAAATTCGATGGATTGAAGCGGAGGGAATCGAAGGGGAGAACTGGCAGGCCCAGCTGGCGGGTTTGGACGGAATCCTTGTGCCGGGCGGTTTCGGAAAACGCGGCATAGCGGGAATGATTCGGGCGATCGAGTATGCGCGTACGCGACAGGTGCCTTACTTTGGGATTTGTCTGGGGATGCAATGTGCCGTCATCGAGTTCGCGCGCAATGTATGCGGTTTGGAATCAGCCGACAGCTCGGAGTTCGATCCGGCCACGCCGCATCGCGTGATTTATAAGCTCCGTGAACTGCGGGGAATTGACGATCTGGGCGGGACCATGAGGCTGGGGGCATGGACTTGCCAGTTGGAACGAGGCTCGCACGCCCATCAGGCTTATGGAGAGCTTGAAATTTCGGAACGCCACCGCCACCGCTATGAGTTCAATCGCGAATATGAAGAGCAGCTGGTGGCGCACGGATTGCGAATCACCGGAAGCACCCAGGACGGCACTTATGTCGAGATCGTCGAGATTGCCGATCATCCCTGGTTTCTGGGCTGCCAATTTCATCCGGAGTTTAAATCCAAACCCATCCAACCCCATCCGCTGTTCAGCGCTTTTGTTGCCGCCGCCTACCAAAACCGCCAGACGCACCCCGCAACGTCGCTTCAGGAGCGGGAGAAAGCGGCCATTCGTCATTGATCAGGGAATTGAGACGGGAAAGCCGAACGCCGCGAGAGTTCGCCCGCGCCATATCCTGCTGAAAACCACAACGCCGCCCTGCAGATCGGGTGTCCTTCATTTGTCGATCCTTGTGTAATATGTTTTAATGTGGGGCGCACAGAAACGCCATCACACCTACGGGAACGGCATGGAAATCAATTTCAAAATCGGAAACTTCAAAGTCGGGCAGGGAACTGAAATTTTTCTGATTGCCGGACCGTGTGTTATTGAAAGTGAAAAACATGCGTTGAAGATGGCCGAGTCCATCGCGAAAATTTGTGAACGGCTGAAGGTCCCGTACGTCTTCAAGGCATCCTATGACAAGGCCAATCGCACCTCGGTGCGGTCTTTTCGGGGTCCGGGGCTGAAAAAGGGCTTGGCTGTTCTCAGAAAGATCAAACGAACCTTGGGTCTTCCGCTCTTGACGGATGTCCACGAACTGTCACACGTGGGTCCGGCTGCCGAAATATGCGATGTCCTGCAGATCCCGGCTTTTCTATGCCGCCAAACGGATTTGCTTTTGGAGGCAGGGAAATCCCGGCGTGTGGTCAACATCAAGAAGGGCCAGTTTGTGTCCCCTTGGGAGATTCGGAACGCGGTCGAAAAAGTCCGCTCCACCGGCAACGAGAAAATCATGGTGACGGAGCGCGGCGCCATGTTCGGATACAACAATCTGGTGGTCGACATGCGTTCCTTTCCCATTATGCGTGAGATGGGTTATCCGGTGGTGTTCGATGTCACCCACAGCGTTCAAATTCCTGCAGGGGCGGGACACCAATCGGGCGGCCAGGCACAGTTTATTCCTCATCTGGCGCGTGCCGGGGTGGCGGCAGGCGTTGACGGCGTGTTTATGGAAGTGCACGACCGTCCCGAAAAAGCCTTGAGTGATGGCGCCAATGCCCTGCATCTGCGTTTGTTGCCCCGTTTGCTGGGAAAGCTGCTCGAAATTAACCGGGTGGTTAAGACGGCATAAACCATGAGTCTTGAATCAGCAAAAAAATTTCTTTCCATTGAAGCGGAAGCCATCTCCGAGCTGATCCCACGTCTCGACGCCAGCTTTGTCCATGCCGTCGATCTCATTGCCGGATGCAAGGGGCACCTTGTCGTGACCGGCATCGGAAAGAGCGGCCTGATTGCCCAAAAAATATCGGCGACCTTGGCCTCTACGGGCACGCCATCCATTTTTCTTCATCCCGCCGAGGCGGTTCACGGCGATCTGGGCCGGTTGGTTTCGGGCGACGTCGTTATCGCTCTTTCCTACAGTGGTGAAACGGCTGAAATTTTGTTGCTGCTGGAAACCATCAAACGGCTGGGAGTTCCATTGATTGCCATGTCAGGGGACAGACAATCAACTTTAGCGGAGGCCAGCGACGTCGCTTTGGACGTATCCATCAAGAAGGAAGCTTGTCCGCTGGGTTTGGCCCCAACGGCTTCGACCACCGCCATGTTGGCGCTCGGAGATGCCCTGGCGCTCGCCGTTCTGGAACGCCGCGGATTTACGGAAGACGATTTCGCCGCACTGCATCCGGCCGGTGGCTTGGGGCGTAAGCTTATGCGGGTCGAAAACGTGATGCATGTCGGGGAAGCCATTCCGAAAGTTTCATCGTCGACGCGGATGAGCGACGTGATTTATCAGATTTCGAAGAAAGGCTTGGGGATGACAGCGGTGGTGGATGAGCGCGGAACGTTGATCGGCATCATCACCGACGGAGACCTGCGGCGTTTGCTGGAGCACGGAGACTCCATCCTTTCCAAAACTGCCCGCGAGGCCATGCACGGCGAGCCGCTCACCATTCACCGTCGCGAGTTTGCCACCCGGGCTCTCAACATCATGGAACAGAAGAAAATTACATCGCTGATCGTGGTGGACGCAGCGAAGTCCGTCGAAGGTGTCGTTCACATCCATGACTTGTGGCGGACTCAAATGTTTTGAGGTTGAGGGTTACGCCCTTAAATTCCAGCATGAAAAAAACTTCCAAGTCCCTGCTTTCTCGAATCCAGAAAATAAAGCTGGTTTTATTTGATGTGGATGGCGTCATGACCGACGGAACGATCCTGGTCCATCCGGATGGCAGCGAGTCGAAGAGCTTCGATGTTCGCGATGGAATTGCCGTGCGCCTGGGAACGCGCGCCGGGCTGAAATTCGGTTTTTTGTCGGGGCGCATGTCGCCGGCGGTAGCCGAGCGGGCCAAGGAGCTGGGCATGGAAGTGTGCGTCCAAGGGGCTACCGAGAAGAAACAGGAGTTTATGAAAGTGTTGGAAAGTTTACATCTGACTCCCGATGCGGTGGCTTATATGGGCGACGACATTGTGGATGTTCCCGTGTTGCGCATCGCAGGATTTGCCGCGACCGTGGCGGACGGATGCGAGGACGCCAAGCGCGCTGCTCACTATGTCTGCAAAGCTTCCGGTGGCCGGGGCGCCGCACGCGAACTGGTGGAGCTGATCTTGAAGTCCCAAAAACGGTGGAACGATGTCGCCGGCCATTATCTTTCCGGCTGATGGAATAGAAGCTCGTCTTCTTTCCCCCCTCCTGCATGAGACGAAATTTCTGAAAATGCGGCCGCGGATAAGTCCGGCAGGAAACGCCGGGTGACTCCATCCTGAATTTCTTCCGCCCAAAAAACTGTAAGCGCGCATTTCTGACTCCCAAGAGAAAGTTTTCACTTTTGGTTTGACAGCGTCAAACCTCGTGGCTATACTGCTCGCGATCCTTTGAAATGAAACAGGCGGTGGGAGCCTCAGGCATCCCGCCAAACGCAACCGGCTCTAAGGCTTGAACTGATCGTGGTTAGTTCCTGTGGGTTTGTATTTGAGGTCTTCTTGGGGTAGACGTGGAAGGGCTCGTGGTGCGGGCGCAGTCTTATTATTTCATTTATAAACCGCAGAGCAGATTCCCCAAAAAATTTTCCCGGATGGCATATGGAGTTCGGTTGACAGCTTTCTCTCCAGAGGGCGCGTGTCGAATTGCGGGTAGGGGTGGGATGAACCGGCCCTATTTATGGAGATGCCGGAGTGCCGCATTCGGGCCTCGTGGTCGACGGTGTCAGACCGAGGTGCCGATTGGTGGCGCGGTGGAATCAATTCGCTGAGACGCTGGAATGGCGCAGATTTTTCATCGCAGTACGAACGTATTGTCGCGGCTGAGTATTTTCGGGTTCGTGTTTATACTCGCGGGCATCGTTTGGATTGCTTACATCGTCAATCGTTCTCCCTACATTACCGAAGTGGGTATGGCACAGGTTCAGCCCGTTCCTTTTAGCCACAAACATCATGTCAGCGGGTTGGGATTGGATTGCCGTTTTTGCCACACTTCGGTTGAAACCTCCGCGTTTGCCGGCATGCCCCCCACGGAAACCTGTATGACCTGCCATTCGCAGATCTGGTCGGATTCTCCGATGTTGGAGCCCGTGCGCGAGAGTTATCGCAGCAATCAATCCATTGAATGGAACCGGGTGTATCAGCTTCCGGGATACGTGTATTTTGATCACAGCATTCATATCAACAAAGGCATTGGTTGTTCGACGTGTCATGGGCGTGTGGATCAGATGCCCCTGATGTGGCGTGCTTCCCCCATGCAAATGGAATGGTGCCTGAACTGTCACCGCAACGTGGAGCAGTACGTTCGCCCGCGCGCAGCGGTGTATCAAATGGACTATCAACCCCCCAAGGATCAGGTGGCTTTGGGCGAAAAACTTGTGAAGGAATACAAGGTTCAAAAACTCACAGACTGTTACACCTGTCATCGATGAGCGATTCGGATATCAAAAAGACGGACCTGGATTTTGCGGCGCTACGGGAAAGGTTGAGGGGCGAGCACGGAAGAGAATTCTGGCGGAGTCTCGACGAGTTGGCCGATACGCCGGAATTTGAATCGTTCTTGCACAGTGAATTTCCGCGGCAAGCCGGCGTTCTGGGAGACGGCGTCAGTCGCCGCCAGGTTTTGAAATTGATGGGTGCGTCCTTGGCTCTGGCGGGTTTGACCGGATGCGCCTACATGCCCAAGGAAAAGATTCTGCCCTATGTGCGCCAGCCGGAAGAATTGGTGCCGGGGAAGCCTTTGTTTTATGCCACCACAATGCCGTTGGGCGGATACGGCAAAGGCGTGGTGGTTGAAAGTCACATGGGTCGTCCCACCAAGGTAGAAGGGAATACCCTGCATCCGGCCAGCTTGGGGGCCACCGATGTCTTTGCTCAGGCATCCGTCTTGACTTTGTACGATCCCGACCGGTCTCAAACACTCAATCACCTTGGCTTGATCGAAATTTGGGCCAATTTTTCCGCCGTCATTAATCAAATTAGAGCGGAGCAGCAGCTTAAAAAAGGTGCAGGACTGCGTATTCTTACGGGAACGATTACTTCCCCGACGCTGGCGTATCAGCTGCAGGCGTTGTTGACGCAATTTCCCATGGCCAAGTGGCACCAATATGAACCGATCCACCATGACCATACCAACATCGGTGCTCAGTTGGCTTTCGGAGAACATGTCGATACCCAATATCGGTTCGACCAAGCCGAGGTCATTCTGTCGCTGGATTCTGATTTTCTATACGCCGGTCCGGCAGCCGTTCGATATGCCCGCGATTTTGCCAACAAGCGCCGTATGGTGGGCGGTGCCACGGCAATGAACCGGCTGTACGTTGTTGAAGGGACGCCGTCGATTACGGGATCCATGGCGGATCATCGGTTGCGCATTCGCTCAAGCGAGGTTCAGGGAGTAGCTCAAGCGATTGCGGCGCGTCTGGGAGTGCCGGGTGTGGCGCCCTTAACAAGTCCCGTCATTTCCGCTCATTCGCAATGGATTGGCGCGGTCGTTCGCGATCTCGAACGGCATCGGGGGGCTTGCGTCGTCTCGGTGGGTGAGCAGCAGCCGCCCTCTGTTCATGCTTTGGGTCATGCCATCAACCTCGCTCTTGGAAATGCGGGCAAGACGGTGACTTACACCGGGGCGGTGGAAGCCCATCCTGTCGAACAACTCGAATCCTTGCGGGACTTGGTGACCGACATGAAGAGCGGCCGCGTGGATGCCTTGGTGATCCTCGGAGGGAATCCCGCTTTTAATTCGCCCCCCGATATTTCTTTTATCGAGGGATTGTTGAAAGTTAAAGTTCGGGTCCATCTCGGACTGTATGAAGACGAAACGTCGAATTTGTGCCATTGGCACATCCCGGAAACACATTATTTGGAATCTTGGGGTGATGTTCGATCCTACGATGGAACCATCTCCCTCATTCAGCCGCTCATTGCTCCGCTCTTTAATGGCAAGTCCCCCCACGAAATACTCGCTCTGCTGCTCGGCCAGCCTTCGGCCTCGGCTTATCAAATTGTGCAAGAGTATTGGAAAAACCAAGGCTCCGCTGTTTGGAAATCGCGGACGACAAATTTCAAAGAATTTTGGGAAACCTCCCTCCATGATGGTGTGATAACCGGCACGGCATTGCCCTTAAAAACTCCTGCTTTGAAAAAGGACTTTTGGGAAAGCGTCAAGAAATCCCCCGGCGATTCTCCGGCTTCAGGATCTTCGGATATCGAGGTGGTGTTTCGCCCGGACCCCACCATCTGGGACGGCCGCTTTGCAAACAACGGATGGCTGCAGGAATTGCCGAAGCCATTAAGCAAACTGACTTGGGACAACGTTGCTTGGATCAGCCCACGGACCGCGGAGCGCCTCTCCTTGCAGAACGGAAACATGGTGGAGCTGAAAGTCGAGGGGCATGCTGCGAAGACTCCCATCTGGATCATGCCGGGTCACGCCGACGATTCAATTACGGTGTTTTTTGGATACGGGCGTTGGTTGGCAGGCCGTGTGGGGTCAGGGACAGGTTTCAATATGTATGCTCTTCGAAATTCGAAGAGTTCCGGATTTGCCAACGGGGTCGCCTTATCGAAGACCGGCGAGTTGTTCGATCTGGCCTGCACTCAGAATCATCACAGTATGGAGGGCCGCGATTTTGTGCGCACGGGAACTCTCGCTGAATTTCGAAAGAATCCACGATTTATCCACGATGAAATCCCCGAGAAGTCGCCCTTGCCTTCCCTCTACCCCTCGTTTCCGCAGAATGGCTATCAGTGGGGGATGGCCATCAATTTGAACAGCTGCATCGGTTGCAATGCCTGCGTGGTGGCGTGTCAGGCGGAAAACAACAGCCCGGTGGTCGGCAAGGAGCAGGTTCAGCGGGGAAGAGAAATGCATTGGATTCGCATTGACCGTTACTACGATGGAGACCTGGACGCGCCGCAGACGTTTCACGAACCGGTGATGTGCATGCAATGCGAAAACGCGCCTTGCGAAGTGGTGTGCCCGGTGGGAGCCACGAACCACAGCTCCGAAGGGCTGAATCAGATGGTTTATAACCGCTGCGTCGGAACGCGGTACTGCTCCAACAACTGTCCTTACAAAGTGCGGCGCTTCAACTTTCTTCAGTATGAGGATTGGCAGATTTCCAGTCTCAAGTTGCAGCGCAATCCCAATGTCACGGTTCGCAGCCGCGGCGTGATGGAGAAATGCACCTACTGCGTGCAGCGAATTAACGCCGCCAAGATTCAAGCGGAAGAAGAGAACCGGCCGGTCCGCGATGGAGAAATTCAGACGGCTTGCCAGGCGGCATGCCCGACTCAGGCCATTGTATTCGGCAATATCAACGATCCTGAAAGTGAGGTCTCGAAGCTGAAAGGAGAAATTTTGAATTACGGATTGTTGACGGAATTGACCACGCATCCGCGGACGACCTACATCGCACGGCTCCGCAATCCCAATCCGGAGATAGAGACGGAATAAACAAATGTCATCGCCATCCTTCAACCAAAACCCGACCCCGGAGCCCGAAGCACCGCTCATTGGCTTCGGCTACAACTATGCGACGGTCACCGACAAAATCAGCGCCATCGTGTTGTCCAAACGCACCCCGCGCACTTGGTTGGTTGGCTTCGCGATCGCCTTTGCGCTCCTGATGGTGCTGATGCTGGCCATCGGGAAGCTGTTGTTTGTCGGCGTAGGTGTGTGGGGCATTCAGATTCCCGTGGGGTGGGGCTGGGCCATCGTCAACTTCGTGTGGTGGGTGGGAATTGCTCATGCCGGGACGTTGATCTCCGCCATTTTGCTGCTGTTGCACCAGGAGTGGCGGACTTCGATCAATCGCTTTGCCGAGGCCATGACCTTGTTTGCCGTGGCCTGCGCCGGAATGTTCCCGTTACTTCACCTGGGCCGGCCGTGGCTGTTTTATTGGTTGTTTCCGTATCCCAACACCATGAACGTGTGGCCGCAGTTTCGCAGCCCGTTGATATGGGACGTTTTTGCGGTCTCCACCTACGCGACGGTTTCTTTGATCTTTTGGTATGTAGGACTCATCCCGGATTTGGCCACGATCCGTGATCGCTCCAAGAAAACCCTCTCGCAAAAGATTTATGGAATTTTTGCCATGGGCTGGCGCGGCTCTGCCAAGCATTGGAAGCGATATGAAACGGCCTATCTCCTCCTGGCGGGGTTGGCGACCCCTCTGGTCGTCTCCGTCCACAGCGTGGTCAGCTTCGATTTTGCAGTGGGAATTGTTCCCGGTTGGCATTCGGCGATTTTTCCGCCTTATTTTGTGGCCGGCGCCATCTTTTCGGGATTTGCAATGGTCTTGACCATTTCCATTCCGGTTCGAAAGTTCTATGGCTTGGAAGATTTCATCACCGAGCGTCATTTGAACAACATGGCCAAGGTTCTTTTGGCGACCGGCCTGATTGTGGCCTACGGATATTTGATGGAAACCTTCATGGCGTTCTATGCCGGCGGACGATTCGACAAATACATGATCATGGACCGCATGACCGGTCACTACATGAATTTCTATTGGATCCTGCTGACGTGCAACGTGGTGGTGCCGCAATTTCTATGGATTCCGAAAATCCGCAACAACGTGTGGGTGTTGTGGGTCATCTCGATTCTGGTCAACGTGGGGATGTGGCTGGAGCGGTACGTGATTGTGGTGCAAAGCCTGGCGCGCGATTTCGTGCCTTCCTCGTGGAGAAACTACACCGGAACCCATTGGGATGTAGCCACCTTTCTCGGATCGATCGGTTTGTTCTTGACGCTTCTCTTTCTCTTTTTGCGGTATGTCCCGATGATCTCCATCTTTGAACTGCGCGGCCTGGTGCCCAAGGGAGACGCTCCTGCCGCTTCGACTGGGGCGTCACAACGAGGATAGGCCCGATGAAAAAACGTCTTCTTTACGGACTGATGGCGGAGTTTGATACGACCGATGATTTGCTGGCGGCCGCTCGCAAGACCGTCGCCGAAGGTTATCGTCGTGTGGATGCCTACACGCCCTTGCCTGTGGAGGGCTTGGCAGAGGCACTGGATTTTCGCGACCGGCGCCTTCCCCTCATTGTCTTGATCGGCGGGATCGTGGGGGCGCTGGGAGGATATTACCTGCAGTACTGGTGTTCGGCCGTTTCCTATCCTCTGAATGTGGGTGGACGGCCCTTGAACAGCTGGCCTTCATTTATCCCCATCACTTTCGAGATGACGGTGTTGGTGGCCGCGCTTTCAGCGGTCCTGGGAATGTTGGCATTGAATGGGCTCCCCATGCCGTATCACCCCGTTTTTAATGTGCCCCGGTTTGCGATGGCCAGCCGGAATCGCTTGTTTCTGTGTATCGAAGCACGGGATCCAAAATTTGAACTCGAAAAGACCCGGGAATTTTTGAAGAACTTGAAAGCTCGCGAGGTTTCGGAAGTTGGGCGATAAAATCCCACATTTGCGCAAGGGCTCAGCCTGGAGCGCCGCGTTGATGGCCTTACCGCTCTTGATAGGGGTCGGCTGTCGCACGGACATGCATGTCCAACCGCGCTACCGACCCATGCAACCCAGCCATGTGTTCGACGACGGCAGATCCGCCCGGCCTTTGATTGAAGGAACCGTGGCTCGTGGCCATTTGCGCGTTGATGAGCTCTTATACACGGGAAAGGTGAACGGCAAAGATTCGGAAGTGTTTCCGTTTCCCATCACACAGGAAATTCTCGAGCGCGGACAGCAGCGATTCAATATTTACTGTGTCCCGTGCCATGACCGAACGGGCTCCGGAAACGGCATCATCCCGCAGCGCGGTTTCCGGCATCCTCCTTCGTACCACATCGACCGTCTGCGCCAGGCGCCCGTGGGGCATTTCTTCGATGTCATGACCAATGGCTTCGGCGCCATGTACAGTTTTGCATCCCGTGTTTCACCCCGGGATCGCTGGGCCATTGCTGCCTACATTCGGGCTCTGCAATTGAGCCAACAGGCCGGGTTGAATGATGTACCCCCGGCGGAACAACATAAATTGTTAAGTGAGGGGAAATGACTCCGAGTGAATCCTTGCCTGTGGAATGGAGCCGCTTCCAGCGGGGCGCGTTGCTGGCGGCGATTGTCGCATTTGTGACCTGCGCCTTCGCGGGCGGGAGAAACCCGGATCAGTTTTTCCGCTCGTATCTGTTTGCTTATCTCTTTTGGATCGGCATCGCCATCGGATCGGCTGAGGTCGTCATGCTGCAACACCTCGTGGGTGGGCAATGGGGCCTGGCGTTGCGTCGCCCTCTGGAGTCGGGAGCGCGAACATTGTGGTTGATGGCGATTCTGTTTGTCCCCCTGGTGTTTGGTGTGCGCCATCTGTATTTGTGGGCGCAGCCTCAAGCTTTGGCGCAAAGTGAGGAACTGCGGCGACAAAGCTTTTACCTCAATATGCCTTTCTTCTTTGTTCGCGTCGCGTTCTACTTCGCTATCTGGCTGCTGTTTACTTATTTATTGACCAAATGGTCACAGGATCAGGACCGCCAAGCCGATCCGGCACTGGGAACAAAATTTCAGGTGCTGAGCGGTCCGGGCCTGGTGCTTTTTGGTTTGACCGTGACGTTCGCCTCCGTGGATTGGGTCATGTCGCTGGAGCCTCGTTGGACCTCGACCATCTACGGCCTGATCTTCATTGTCGGCCAGGTTCTTTCAACCCTGGCCTTCATGATCATCGTGGTGATGTTGCTGTCGCGGCGGAAGCCGTTGTCGGATCTTCTTTCAGCCAAGGTGCGATTGGACTTGGGGAATTTAATGCTGACCTTTGTCATCTTGTGGGCCTACATGGCCGTCTCGCAGCTGATCATCATATGGTCGGGGAATTTGCAGGACGAAATTCCCTGGTACTTGCGCCGAACCGCCGGGATGTGGGGAAACGTCGCCATTTTTCTCGCTTTGTTCCATTTCTTCATTCCGTTCTTATTGTTGTTGTCACGCGATGTGAAGCGGCGCGGATGGTTGCTGGGTGCCGTCGCGGGTATGATTTTGTTTGTCAATCTGGTCGACACCTTTTGGCTGGTGGAGCCGGGGCTGCTTCGCAATGGTTTCCGAATTCATGCTCTCGATCTGGCGACGGTGATCGGCGTCGGTGGCCTTTGGGTGGCCTTCTTTATTCGTTGTCTCAAACAGTATCCACTCGTGCCGCCCAATGATCCTCGCTGGGCTGAGAGCTTGATCAGAGCAGGTCATGACTAACATGCAAGAACGCGCGGAAAAACAGGAACCCGGAAAATACGAACCCACGGATGCGAGTGAGGGAAGCGTGGTTCGATTCGGCATCGGATTGGCCGTCGTCATTGTCTTGTGCTTGTTCGCAATGCGATGGGTAATGTTGTATCTGGGCGACCACAAGCCAGTCTACGGCCCGCCCGTGAGCGCCATGGCAAGCTATCGGGAAATTCCCGCCGCTCCACGGCTGGAGATCACGGAGACTCGTGACTTTCAGGAATTTCGCGCCACTGAAGACGCCACATTGAACAGCTATGGATGGGTGGATCGGACCCATGGCGTCGTGAGAATCCCGATTGACCGCGCCATGTCGCTACTGGCGGCCAGGGGTTTGCCGGCGCGAACGACTGCGGCGCCATCGGGACGCTCCGAAACGAGGGGAAAATGAGAATTCAGTCCGTTGGAATAACAAATCATTCGGAAGTGGAGAACCGAAGCTGGAACTTCAGGTGGGCGCTTCTCAGCGCTGCTTTTGTGCTCATCGTGATTGGCATTTTAAGCGTCCCCAAGATTTTCTTGGCTCAGACGAATCGATTGCCGGCTCAACTCCAGGGAATCGGAATCGATCAGAGATTGAATGAGGCCGTTCCACTGGATTTGAAATTTCGTGATGAAAGCGGCAAAGAGGTGCAATTGGGAGATTATTTTGGAAACAAGCCCGTCCTTCTCTCGTTGGTGTATTACGACTGTCCCATGTTATGCACCGAAGTGCTGAATGGAATGTTGCACACCATGCGCAATCTCACGTTTACGATCGGCAAGGAGTTTGAAGTCGTCACCGTGAGCTTTGATCCGAAAGACACTCCGGCCATGGCCGAGGCGAGGAAGAAGATGTATGCCGGTTTGTACGGACGGCCAGGCGCGGAAGCGGGTTGGCATTTTCTGACGGGATCACAAGATTCGATCAATCGATTGACTCAATCCGTGGGATTTCGATACGCCTACGACCCCCAAACCGGTCAATTCAACCACGCCACTGCCATTATGGTGCTGACACCCCAGGGGAGAATCTCGAAGTATTTTTACGGCATCACCTATTTGCCGCGGGATGTGCGCCTCGGACTGGTGGATGCCTCGAATCACAGGATCGGCACGCCTGTAGATGCCATCCTGTTGTTTTGCTGCCAATACGACCCCCTGACCGGTAAGTACGGGCTGGTCATTTCGCGAGTTATCGATTTGGCTTGCGGTGCCACCGTGCTGGGACTGGGCATGTTCATGATGATCATGTTCCGCAAGGAACGCCAGCCCCGTTGAGGGCGTGACATTGGAGTTGGGCACTTGAATCAGGAGATAAGAACAGGAATTAGTTAAGAGCGAGCGTTTTGAATATGCAGCCGGGATTTTCACTTTCGCCAGAGCAAGCGTCGACCATAGCGCCCCATGTCGACCATTTGTTCTATTTCCTCACCGGGGTGACGGGCTTTTTTGCCATCCTCGTTTTTATGCTGATTTTTGTGTTTGCAATCAAGTACCGCCGCCGCTCCGAGGATGAAATACCTGTGAAGGTGCACGAACCGATGGCTTTGGAGACAGCGTGGATTGGCATCCCGTTCGGATTGATGCTGATTATGTTCGGGTGGGGAGCATGGATCTACTATCAAGATTACAATCCGCCGGCGGGAGCCTTTGAGGTGTTTGTGGTGGGGAAGCAGTGGATGTGGAAGCTGCAACATCCCGAGGGAAAGCGCGAAATCAATGAGCTTCATGTGCCCATAGGCGTGCCCATCAAACTGGTCATGACTTCGCAGGATGTGATCCACGATTTCTTCATCCCGGCTTTTCGGGTAAAACAGGACGTGTTGCCTGGGCGATATACGGAATTATGGTTCAAAGCCACGAAGCCCGGACGATATCACCTCTTCTGTGCTCAATATTGCGGAACGGATCATGCTCACATGGGCGGCTGGATTGTGGTTATGGAGCCCCGCGAGTATCAGCGATGGTTGAGCGGGGGAGAAGCAGGAGAAACGATGGAACAGGCCGGTCGGCGATTGTTTCAGCAATACGCCTGCACCTCGTGCCACTTTGAAGACAACACCGGACGCTGCCCCTCCTTGCGAGGACTTTATCACAGCCAGGTGAAGCTGGTGGGCGGGCAAACCGTAACAGCCGACGAAAATTACATTCGGGAATCGATTCTTGATCCTAATGCCAAAATCGTGGCGGGATACTCGCCGGTCATGCCCACCTTCAAAGGACAGATCAGTGAAGAGGGAATCCTCCAAATTATTGCCTACATCAAATCGTTGAAATCTCCGGAAAGGATGAGTGCCGGGAAATGAGCAGCTTAACTGTCGATGAGGCGCCTCAAGCCGCATCACACGTGCATTATCTCAATGTGAAATTCGGTGTGAAATCGTGGCTGTTCACCACCGATCACAAACGCATTGCCTTGCTGTATCTGGCTTCCATCACGTTTTTCTTTTTTGTGGGCGGCGCCGCTGCGGTGCTGATGCGATTGCATCTGCTGACGCCCGGAGGTTTGTTGGTGGAGCCCGCCACCTACAACAAGCTTTTCACGGTGCACGGCATCTTGATGGTGTTTTTCTTTCTGATTCCGGCCATTCCCGCCGTCCTGGGAAATTTCCTGGTTCCTATGATGATTGGAGCCCGCGATCTGGCCTTTCCGAAGCTGAATCTCTTGAGTTGGTACGTGTACATCTTGGGCGGATTATTCACGCTGTATGCGGTCGTGGCGGGGGGGGTGGACACCGGTTGGACCTTCTATACGCCTTACAGCAGCACCTATTCGAATAGCCATGTGATTGCGGCAGCGCTGGGAATTTTCATCACGGGATTTTCATCGATTCTCACGGGTTTGAATTTCATCGTTACCATTCACAAGATGCGCGCTCCGGGTTTGACCTGGTTTCGCCTGCCGCTTTTCATCTGGGCGATTTATGCCACCAGCATCATCTTCATTTTGGGAACACCGGTCCTGGCCATCACGATTGTGTTGGTGGCGCTGGAGCGGTTGTTTCATATCGGGGTTTTCGATCCCGCTTTGGGCGGTGATCCCATTTTGTTCCAACACATGTTCTGGTTTTATTCCCATCCGGCGGTCTACATCATGATTCTTCCGGGGATGGGTGTCGAAAGCGAGCTGATCACCTGTTTTTCGCGCAAGAAAATCTTCGGCTATAAATTCGTGGCCATGTCGAGCTTGGGCATCGCGCTGCTGGGGTTTCTCGTGTGGGGCCATCACATGTTCGTGTCGGGACAATCGATGTACGCCGGAATGGTGTTTTCCATTTTGAGTTACCTGGTGGCTGTTCCTTCGGCGGTCAAGGTGTTCAACTGGACGGCCACGCTGTACAAAGGTTCGATTTCCTATGATGCCCCGATGCTCTACGCCTTGGGATTCATTGGACTCTTTACGATGGGCGGCGTGACCGGCATGTTTCTGGCGTCGCTGGGCGTCAACGTGCATGTCCATGACACGTATTTTGTCATCGCGCATTTCCACTACATCATGGTGGGCGGCATGGTGATGGCGTATTTGGGAGGAATCCATTTCTGGTGGCCAAAAATCAGCGGCCGGATGTATCCGCAAGGTTGGGCGCGTTTTGCCGCCCTGGTCATTTTTGTGGGATTCAATCTGACCTTCTTTCCGCAATACATCCTCGGATTTTTGGGAATGCCGCGGCGCTACGCCGTCTACCCGGCTGAGTTTCAGGTCTTGAACGTCATGTCCAGCGCCGGCGCATCCATTTTGGGTGTAGGGTATCTGATTCCCTTGATTTATTTCATCTGGTCGATGCGTTATGGGCCGGTGGCCAGCGCCAATCCTTGGAACGCCAAAGGACTGGAATGGCAAACGCCCTCTCCGCCGCCGACTGAAAATTTTGAAGAGATTCCGGTGGTGACTGAGGAAGCCTACGACTATCCCGTGCGGGAGGCCCAGGTTGCCTGAAGAACTTGCAGCAACGGCTCATCAATTTGAAGATCTCGCGCAGCAGCACGAGGCCGACGAACTGGGAATGTGGGTGTTTCTGGGCACCGAAGTCATGTTTTTCGGCGGCCTGTTTTTGGGTTACACCGTGTACCGGCATGTGTACTTCGGGGCCTTTGAAGCCGGAAGCCATCTGCTGGACCTGCTTCTGGGGGCTGTGAATACCTCCGTCTTGATTGCCAGCAGCTTCACCATGGCGTTGAGCGTTTACGCGGCCCAGAAAGGGCGGAAGAAGACCCTCATCACTTGCCTGATTCTGACGATGATTTTGGGGTCCGTATTTCTGGGCATCAAGGGGGTGGAGTACGGGCAGAAGTTTCATCACCACCTCGTTCCGGGTTATGACTTTAATCCTGAGGGGAATTTTCCGGCTCACATGAGCCTCTATTTTTCATTTTATTTCATCATGACCGGAATGCATGCGTTGCACATGATCGTTGGTGAAGGATTGTTGCTGGTGGTGCTGATCCTGGCGGCAAAAAATCGATTCACGGCGGCGCATCATGCTACGGTTGAGGTTGTGGGAATTTACTGGCATTTCGTCGACATCATCTGGATATTCCTGTTTCCGCTGTTGTATCTGATTGGGGGCCGCTAATGGCCGGTCACATCGTCAGTATCAAACTGTACGCCTTGATCTTTATCACGCTCCTGGTGATGACCGGCGTCACGACGGCGGTCGGATATGTCGATTTGGGGCGGTGGAACATCATCATTGCGCTGGCCATCGCCATCTTCAAGGCCTCTCTTGTTATCCTCTTTTTCATGCACATGAAATACGCGGGCAAGCTTCCTCGTCTTGTGTTCGCGTCCACGCTCCTGTGGCTGGCTATCTTGATTACTCTGACGATGAGCGATGTTCTGACCCGATCTTGGGATCATCCTCCCCAGGGTTGGCAATCGCTCAGTACCAGCGGGCAGCGGTAATCTTTTTGGTTTGACTTGTCTTAAAGAAAGAAGGAAATCATGAAACAAAGACTGGATTATGGATCCGTGTCCCCGGAAGCGCGGGATGCGATATACGGTATCGAAAAATATGTCCGGCACTGCGGCTTGGAAACCTCGCTTCTGGAGTTGATCAGGCTTCGGGCATCACAAATCAACGGCTGTGCTTATTGTGTGGACATGCACAGCAAAGATGCTCGGGCCGAAGGCGAAACCGAGCAGAGGCTTTATGCCGTCTCCGTCTGGCGCGAGGCTCCTTTTTTCACAGAACGGGAGCGGGCGGCTTTGGCTTGGACGGAGGCCGTGACCTTGGTGAGCCAGGACCAGGTGCCGGACGGCGTCTTTGAAGCGGCCCGAAAACAATTTTCGGAGAAAGAGCTCGTAGACCTGACCATGGCGATCATTGCCATCAATAGCTGGAATCGCATGGCCATTAGCTTTCGCACGTTGGCAGGAACCTATCAGCCCGCCCCGCGCAAGAAATCAGAGCCATCACCTTCGGGCAAGGCCAGCGTCCATGGCGCATCTTAGGGAGGAAATGTGAGAAGACCCGCCTCGGAAACATGGGGGTCGACTACCGTTGAGAAGAGTTGGGAAATAGGAGCCGGCAGGTGAGTTACATGATGCGCAGCTTCAACCTCTGAAAACGGGCGCGCCGGGTTGTCAGGTCTTGGCGTGTTTCAAGCTCGCTCTTAAGAACTCCCGGTTCATACGCGCAATAAAATTCGTGCTGATTTGTTTCGGACACACCGCCTCGCACTCCCGATGCATGGTGCAGTTGCCGAATCCCTCCTCATCCATGGCTTCCACCATTCGCAGCACTCGAATCTCGCGTTCCGGTCCCCCTTGAGGCAACAATCCCAGGTGAGAGATTTTAGCGGACGTGAATAAGGCCGCCGAACCGTTGGGACAGGCCGCAACACATGCACCGCATCCGATGCAAGCGGCGGCATCCATGGCCAATTCGGAATCGACTTTCGGCACGGGAATGGCATTGGCATCCGGGGCGTTGCCGGTGTTGACCGATACGTAACCGCCGGCTTGAATAATCCGGTCGAAGGAGCCGCGATCCACCACCAGGTCCTTAATGACCGGGAAAGCCTTGGAGCGCCACGGTTCGATGTGAAGGGTATCTCCGTCCTTGAAATGACGCATATGCAGCTGGCAGGTGGCTGTCGCCGGCCGGGGACCGTGGGCCACGCCGTTAATCATCATGCTGCAGGAGCCGCAAATGCCTTCGCGACAATCATGTTCAAACGCAATGGGGGCGCGGCCCTGTGCGATCAGGCCGAGATTCACGACGTCCAGCATTTCCAGGAACGACATATCGGGAGTGATGGCCTGGGCTTCGTATTTTTCCATGCGGCCTTGAGCGTTCGCGTCTTCCTGCCGCCAAACAAAGAGAGTCAGATTCATTACTTGTAACTCCGTTGTGTCAAATGCACGTTTTCAAAGTGAAGCGCTTCTTTATGCAGGGCCGGTGGTTGACCGCGTCCTTTGAATTCCCAGGCCGCGACATAGCAAAAATCCGAGTCGTTGCGTTTGGCTTCACCTTCGGGTGTTTGAAACTCTTCGCGGAAATGGCAGCCGCACGACTCGGCGCGTTCCAGCGCATCGCGACAAATCAATTCGGCCAGGTCCATATAATCCGCGACCCGTCCCGCCTTCTCCAGCTCCTGGTTCAACTCTTCGTTGGCGCCGATTACCCGGAGGTCCTTCCAAAACTCCTCGCGAATTTCCGGAATCTTCCGGAGCGCGCGCTTCAAGCCGGCTTCGCTGCGCGCCATGCCGCAATCTTCCCACAACACTTTTCCGAGTTCCTGATGGAATGAATCCGCAGGGCGCTGCCCGTTGATGGAGAGCAATTGGTGCGTCAAAGCGGAAACGCCGTCCTCGGTCTGCTTGCACCGGGGATCCTCGGCCGTGACCTTCTCAAGTTTTGTCGAGGCCAGGTAATTTCCCAACGTGTAGGGGATGATGAAGTAACCATCGGCGAGCCCCTGCATCAGGGCGCTGGCCCCAAGGCGATTGGCGCCGTGGTCCGAGAAATTCGCTTCGCCCGCCACAAAGAGTCCCGGAATCGTGCTCATGAGGTTGTAATCGACCCACAAGCCTCCCATGGTGTAGTGGATGGCGGGATAAATTCGCATCGGAACTTTGTAAGGATTTTCGGCCGTAATGCGCTCGTACATCTCAAAAAGATTTCCGTACTTTTCGCGGATGGTTTCTTCTCCCAGCCGTTCCAGCGCTTCGGCGAAGTCCAAATACACGGATTGACCGGTGGGGCCGACACCCCGGCCCTCGTCGCATATTTGTTTGGCATTTCGCGAGGCCACATCGCGGGGCACGAGGTTCCCGAAGCTGGGATATTTTCTTTCCAGAAAATAATCGCGTTCCTGCCGGGGAATCTCATTCGGGGGGCGCGGATCGCCTTTCTTCAGGGGAACCCAGATGCGCCCATCGTTTCGGAGCGATTCGCTCATCAGCGTCAGCTTCGACTGGTAGTGTCCGCTCACGGGGATACACGTGGGATGAATTTGCGTGTAACAGGGATTCGCAAACGCTGCACCGCGCTTGTAGGCGCGCCAGATGGCCGTGGCATTGCTGTTCTTGGCATTGGTGGAAAGATAGAAAACATTTCCGTAACCGCCTGTAGCCAAAACCACGGCATCGCCGACAAACGATTCAATCGTTCCCGTCACCAGATTTCGGGCCGTGATGCCACGGGCCTTGCCGTCGATGACGATCAAGTCGAGCATTTCCGTGCGGGGAAACATCTGAACCTTGCGAAGATGAATCTGTCGCTCCAGCGCCTGGTAGGCGCCCAGCAGCAGTTGCTGCCCGGTTTGCCCTCGCGCATAAAAAGTTCGTGAAACCTGGGCTCCGCCGAAGGATCGGTTGTCCAGAAGTCCGCCGTACTCGCGCGCGAAGGGAACACCCTGAGCGACGCATTGGTCGATGATGTTGACGCTGATCTGCGCCAGGCGATAGACATTGGCTTCGCGAGAGCGAAAATCGCCGCCCTTCACCGTGTCGTAAAAGAGCCGGGAGATGCTGTCACCGTCGTTGGGATAGTTCTTGGCCGCATTGATGCCGCCCTGGGCCGCGATGCTGTGCGCCCGCCGCGGGCTGTCCTGATAACAGAAGCATTTCACGTTATATCCCAGTTCGGCCAAAGACGCCGCGGCCGAGGCGCCGGCCAGCCCGGAGCCCACCACAAGGATGGTGTGCTTCCGCTTGTTGGAGGGATTCACCAACTTCATTTCAAAGCGATGCTGGTCCCATTTTTTTTCGATGGGACCGGAAGGGACTTGAGAGTTTAAATCCATAATGAGACCTTATGAAATAAGACGCAACAAAACCGCCACCGGGATGGATATGAATCCCACCACCACCACGATGGTGACGACGGTCGCCGCATGCCGAATGAATCCGTTGTATCGGGGATGATTCAATCCCACGGACTGGAACATGCTCCACACACCGTGATACATGTGGAGCGAGAGAGCCAGCATGGCGGCAATGTAGGCCACCGAAACCCACCACACACGAAATCCGGTGACCACGTTGTGATAGACATCATGTTCGCTGAATGCGCCGCCGGGATGGATTTGCCCTCCCGTCAGGTGAAACAAGTGAAAAGCGATGAAAATCAAAAGCAGGGGACCTGTCCAACGCATGGTGCGGGATGCCCAGGTGGAGTTGACGGGCGACCAGCGGACATATTCCGTGGGCCGGCTCTCGGCGCTAGTCCGCCACAGTTGGTAAGCGGCCACCACGTGGAGTACCACAGCGGCGATTAAAACCGATCGAGCCCCCCACAGAAACGCCTTGCTGACCTTGAGCAGATGCGCGTAATTGTTCAGGGGGCCGGGGCCGGCAAAGACCAACAGGTTCCCACAAACGTGCCCCATCACATAGCCGACTCCAATGAATCCCGTGACGGCCATGACAATCTTCTTGCCCACCGTGGATTTATAAAATGAAAATGGCGAGGACAATTAGAATTCTCCAGTTCATGGTAATCCCGAGGCGCGGTGCAAGGGACAGCTTCTTGTTGGCGTGAACAAGGAGAGCTTGGTTATCCCTGGAATCCTTGCGGACAATCTTGACGTCGTGCCACAGAGGAATAACCGTCCCGCTCCTTCAACAGCCTGCGAACGGTCCAGCGGATAATAATTCCATCTCCCGCCGAAATTATAGCTCTTTTTTCTGGAAAATTGTGCGCCGACTCATGGTTCGGGCCCAATTTTATCGTTTGATCATGAGCGCTGTTCCTTCATGGCGTGAGACTTCTTTCTTTCGACATGGGGATCTCCTTCGATGAAATAAAAAATGGAGCCACTACCTCCAATTCTGCCCTCTTGACTTTATTTCGCCGATAAATTATAAAGTCGATGTACCTACAATTTACGTCGAATCTTTCCTTGGGTGCGGGGAAGGGGTCGGCTTTTCCTTCAGAAATTTCGAACGAATCATGTCGTAAGGCAGCCTTCAGGCGGGGACCTTAGGATGTTCGTCCGGATACTCAACCAATCACACGAAATTTCCTTCATCCACTATTGTCGGGATTCTTTTTCCCATTTTGTTCGAGTTGTGGGAGTCCGGCCTGGTGATCCAGGTCTAAATCAAACTGCAGGGCTGTGAAAGCCAACGGTCAGGAGGGGACCATGCTCAAAAAGAGGTTTCGCTTAACGGTATGGGGTGTTGTTGAAGGAATGATGGCGTTGATGATCTTAATGGCGTGGATTTCGCTGTCGCCGGCGCAGTCCCAGATCACCACGGGTGTGGTGCAGGGGACGGTCATGGATCCTTCGGGAGCGGTGGTGCCCGGGACCAACGTGGAAGCCAAGAACCTTGATACAAACCTCACCAAAACGGTGACCACCGGAAACGATGGCCGATTTGTCTTTCTGCTGCTGCCCTCCGGTCGGTACACAATAACGGCCACCAAGGCCGGGTTTGCAACGCTGATTCAAGAGAATGTGAATCTCACCGTCGGACAAACCATCACTCTGGATATGGCCATGAAGGTGTCGCAGCAGCAGGAGCGCGTCACGGTGACGGCCACTCCGACGATTGAAACCACGGAAACCGTCTCGGCCACAACGTTGAATGAACTGTCGGTGGAGAAGACCCCGGTGCTGGGCAGAAAGTTTGAAGATCTTCTGACCTTGACGCCCGGAGTCAGCATTGTGCAGGGCCCCGACGGAGATGAAATTAATTTCAACGGCCAGCGGGGAATTTTTAACAACATCAGCCTGGACGGCGGAGACTATAACAATGGATTCTTTGGTGAGCAGATGGGAGGACAGCGCGCCTCCATCGACATCACCCTGGATGCCGTCAAGGAGTTTCAGGTGGTGGCCGCCGGCGCGAATGCCGAATTTGGCCGCACGGCGGGGGGAGTAGTCAACGTCGTCACCAAGTCCGGCACGAACAATTTTCACGGAAGCTTGTTCCACTTCCAGCGCTTGGAAGCCTTGACGGCCGACACCTCGGACGGCAAGGGATTAGATGGATTCAAGCGCGAGCAATTCGGCGGCACTGTGGGCGGCCCCATCATCAAGGACAAGATGTTTTTCTTCACGGCCTTCGAGCAGATTTTTGAAGACCTGAACCGGGCCAACTTGAGTCAGCAAATCGGCGCGACCCCCTGTGCGGTGGCCACCCCGCTGGTGGGAACCAACGATGCCCAGATTAACGCCAACGCCGACTGCCAGCGCCTGGCGCTTGTCAATTTCTTCAAAACCAAATTCAATCAAATCGAAAATCTGCCCGTGGCTCACCCCATCCGGAATTCTTCGTTGCTGGGCAGGTTCGATTACATCATCAATCCGGCCAATCAGTTGTCTGTCTCTTACAACTTCGACTATTCCAAGAACACGAACCAGACCTTTGACGTTCCCACCTACGGAAACTCGGCCAACGGCATTGAGGGACCGTCCAAGATTCAAACCATCAGCGGCAACTTGATCACCACGATTTCGCAGACCATGTTGAACGAATTTCACGCCGGCTATTCGCGTGAAAATCGTCCGCGGGGCGCCGTCCTTCCCAATGGTGTTCCCGACACCGCCATGGGGTTTGCCACCACGTTTCGATTCGGCCAACCGTTCTTCTTGGAACCGACCATTGATGAGCTGTTCTACCGTACCGATATCCGCGACAACTTCTCGATCATTTCGGGCAAACACAACATCAAGTTCGGCGGCGAATGGCTGCATAGCCGGAATGTGCAGGTATTCCGTGGCTTCTTCAACGGGCGCTATATTTTTGATAGCGTCACGGGATTTCTCCATTATGCCTCGCCCGCGTCACTCGGGCCGGGCTATGGTCCAACCGCCATGGAATGCTCGAATGGAGCCTTTGTAGACATCACTGGAACATGTCCGGCAGGATCAACTCCCACCGGGGGCCCCCTCCTTCTCTATTTGCAAAATGCCTCCCCGAGCGGACCCACCACGGATGCGGCGGGGAAGGCGGACATGGCCAACGAGAACTACGCTCTGTTCATTCAAGACAAGTGGCAAATCCGACCGAATGTGACTCTCAACTACGGTTTGCGTTGGGAAGCTCAAATGCTCGCCCAGCCGGTGATCCCGGGATCCAAGACGGCTTATGGGGTCAATTTGAGCAACCCCAGGTTCCCGTCGGACGGCACGCTGCCGAACCAGAAGAAAATGTTTCAACCGCGCGTTGGAATCGCCTGGGACATTGCCGGCAATAGCAAATCCGTGTTGAGGGCAAGTTTCGGCATTTACAACGGCAACCAGAATATGTTGACGCAAGTCGGGCCCATCACCACCAATGGAGTGCAACTCGAAGGAATTGTCGCCGTCACCGGCTTTAACTCGGCGGGCGGGAATCCCCCGACCTATCCGAACAAAGTCGTCGCTCCCGTGTTGCCGCCCGGCACTTTCCCATTTCAACCGGGTGTGACGGTCTTCAGCAAGGACTATGCGAACCCCAGGATTTACACGGCCAATTTCGCGTTTGAACAGGAGTTGATGGAGAATTTGGCCGGCTATGCCAACTTTACATGGTCCAAGGGCGTTCATCTGACGCGTTTCATCAATCCGAACGTCGGGCCGGTGGTGACAATTCCTGCCAATGGGGACACGGTATCGTATAGTGGGCCGATTCCATTTCCGAATTTGGGGGCTATTACAGACACGGTGAGTTCGGCGAAATCACTCTATCGGGGCATCACATTTGGTCTTCGTAAGCGCTTCAGCCAGCATTACCAGATGGACGCCAATTACACTTACTCCCGGGATTACGACGACGATTCGAACGAGCGCGATCCGTTTACGTTCCGGTACGCGAATGTCTTCAATTTGGCCGCCGAATACGCCCCGTCGGACCGCGATGAGCGGCACAAAGTCAATTTCTCGATGTATGGGGAATTGCCCTGGGGATTCCAGGGTGACGCTCGCATTCAAGCGCACTCGGCTCAGCCGATTACTCCGGAGCCGCGATTTTTAAATGGCGTGGACCGGGGACGCAATAGCCTGCGGAAGGATAATGCCTTTTTCACACTCGATTGGCGTCTGGCCCGTCCGTTCAAATTTAAGGAACGGTACGCGCTGACTCCGATCGTTGAAATGTTCAACACCTTCAACAACACGAACAACATCAACCCGCTCATCACGCCGGGTCTGTTCAATTTTGACGGATTCTTGCGGCAGGGCGTGGGCGATCCGTTGCAGTTGCAGTTGGCAGTAAAGTTCACGTTTTAACTTGATGGATGCGCAACCGGCCGAGAAGATGCCCTGTGCATTTCGTTCGACCGGAATATCCCAGGCCGCTTTGGTTCCAGCCAAAGCGGCCTTTTTTTGCGTCACGATTCTCTGCCGCCCCACTTGAACTCTTCTTGAGGAGGATGTTGAAGATGTTTCGACCGGATTTAGGATGAATTGAATTTACTTTATGCGACCTCCAAGCGACCTGCTTGAAAAATCCTGATTAAATGGATATTCTTGGCGGAATTGAAAATTGCTCTCATGATCCATGTGAGCAATCTGTGCTCTGGACATACACCGGAGAGTATCGAGCGCGGGCGTAATTCAGCGGTAGAATGCCAGCTTCCCAAGCTGGACGTCGTGGGTTCGAGTCCCATCGCCCGCTCTGGATACTCTCAGGTAAGTTTCGACGAGTAACCAACCCCCCTGAAAGAGATTCCAAATTCCAAAATCCAAATTCCAAACAAGTTCCAAAAACCAAAGTCCAAAAAGAAGACCAACTACAAGCATGACAGCACTGGAAGCTTTTGAACTGGAGGAGAAAAGAAAATCAGGAGGCGTGCTGGATTGTGTTTGATGCTGAATATGCTAAAGCAAGGGAGTGAGAAGATGGAAAACAAGAGGCCCGTGGATTTGCAGGAAAGGACGTTTTTGTTCGCTAAAGAAGTCCGTGATTTCGTCAAGCGGCTGTCACGGACAATCTGTAATTTTGAGGATGGTCGTCAGCTTGTTCGGAGTTCGGGATCGGTTGCGGCTAATTTTGTGGAGGCCAATGAGGCGTTGAGCAAAAAAGATTTCTTGATGAGGATTAAGATTTGTCGAAAAGAGGCTAAAGAGAGTCAACTATGGCTGCGTTTGATCTACGAGGGAACGTCAGGCGAATGCCCAGCAGCAAGGGAAGCGTTAATTGCCGAGGCGAGGGAATTGGTCCTTATATTCTCTTCCATCATTTCCAAAAAAAGTTGATGGAGTCCAAGCGGCCGTTTTCTTGGGGGTCTGGGATTTGGAATTTGGGTTTTGTTTGGAATTTGGACTTTGGAATTTGGATTTTCCCCGCTCTTGGGGCACAATAATCGGAATTCATGCCCTTCCGGGAGGAGTCGCTTGGCCTACAAGGATCTGAGGGAATTTATTGCGACGCTGGAGAAAGCCGGCGAGCTTAAACGCATTACCGCCGAAGTGGATTGCGAACTGGAAGTCACCGAAATCACCGACCGCATATCAAAGGCCGGCGGCCCGGCGCTTCTGTTCGAGAAGGTCAAGGGGCATTCGGTCCCGGTACTTATCAATGCCCTGGGCTCAGAAAAACGCATGTTGCTGGCTTTGGAAGCTTCTTCGTACGAAGAAGTTGCGGGACGGATTGAGGCTTTCCTGGATTTTAAGAATCCCCAAGGGCTCATCGACAAAATCAAGCTGGTGCCGCAACTGATGGAAATGGGCAGTTTTTTTCCAAAAGCGGCCTCCGGCGGACTGTGTCAGGAGGTTGTTCTCAAAAAGGATTTTGACCTGAACCAATTCCCGATCTTGAAATGCTGGCCGCAGGATGCCGGGCGGTTCATTACCTTCCCTCTGGTGTTTACGCAGGACCCTCAAACGGGCCGGCGGAATTGCGGCGTCTATCGCATGCAAGTGTATGACGGTCAAACCACCGGCATGCATTGGCAGATTCATAAGCACGGGGCCGAGCATTTCCGTGCGGCCAAACGAAGGCAGGGTCCTGCGGAGAGTGGGAAACAACGCTTGGAGGTGGCTGTGGCGATCGGCAGTGATCCTGCCACCATGTTTGCAGGAGTTCTGCCGCTTCCGGAGGGATTGGATGAAATGATGATCTCCGGTTTCTTGCGCAGGGAACCCGTGGCCATGGTAAGAGCTCAAACCGTGGATGTCCAGGTTCCAGCCAACGCCGAGATTGTCCTGGAGGGTTACGTGAATCTGGACGAGCTTCGGAAAGAGGGACCGTTCGGAGATCACACCGGGTTTTACTCCCTGGAAGATATGTATCCGGTTTTTCACCTCACCTGCATTACTCATCGACGGCAGCCGATTTATTGCACCACCATCGTGGGACGACCTCCCATGGAAGATTGTCATATGGGATATGCCATCGAGCGCATTTTCCTTCCCTTGATGCGAAAACAGTTTCCGGAGATCGTGGATTACCACATGCCGTTTGAAGGCATTTTCCACAATCTGATGATTGTTTCCATTCGGAAATCCTACCCCGGGCAGGCTCGCAAGGTGATGAACGGTATTTGGTCGCTCCCGCAGGCCATGTTCACCAAATGCATTGTAGTGGTCGATGAGGATGTGAATGTTCGAGACCCGCGTGAAGTGGTATGGAAGGTGTTGAATCATATCGATCCCGAACGCGACATCCAGTTCACACTCGGCCCGGTGGATTCCCTGGACCATTCCTCACGGCTCCCGGATTTTGGGTCCAAAATGGGGATCGACGGAACCACCAAGCGGCTGACCGAGGGATTTGCGCGCCCATGGCCGGATGAAATACGCATGGATCCGGAAACCGTGAAACGGGTCAATCAAAAACTCAAAGATCTCGGCTTGTCGCCGTGGCTGAGTACGTAGACTGCAAAAGCCTCTCCTGCAGAGGATGACAGAATATAGTGGAACCTCGAGTTCCGTGGTGCTGAAACCGCACCGCGGCTGCACAAGCCAAGGCGCGTCGAAAAGAGTTGCTGTCTGTCGCTATGTTTTATCTTCGTCAATAATTTTTCCGCGAAATCTCCGCGTCACCTCCATCCGGCCATTCATCTCCACGGCCGAAGTGTGATGGAATCCATCGCACAACACGGTTATAGAAGCATTCCCATGTGATGGGCGTCACCGAATTGGACAGGAAAAATGGGGTATCCTAATTGTGGCGCCGATGCGATCGGGCACAGGGGCTTGTGGAAATCTTCCAAAATACAGGGAAATAAGACCAAACGAAAGGGCTAATCCACCCAGAATCACCTTGACTCCACCAAAACGATGCTATAGAAACGCGGGAGAAGCCAGGGCTGAATCAAATCTTTAGGGTAGATCCTGTATTGAACTGAGGAAGATTGCCATGCAAAAAGAAGTGATGAACATTCGCGAAGCTTCGCAGTATCTCGGAATTTCACCGGATACCTTGTATAAGTACGTCTACTCCGATCGCGTTCCGGCTTTCAAGTTGGGGAACCGATGGCGTTTCAAAAAAACGATTCTGGATTCCTGGATGGAAAGAAAGAGCTTGCAGGGGAGTCGAACACGTCATCGCGCCTAAGGAGGCTGATACCGTCAGCCCCGGGAAGCGCGTGGAGGTCATAGCATTATGTTTGGATTGGGCGACAAATCAGTGGTCGGTCTCGATATCGGGTCGAGTTCTGTGAAGGTCTGTGAGTTGAAGAAGACGCGTCATGGAATGCTCTTGACCGCGGGAGGGATTGAACCCCTGGCCCCGGATACGGTTGTCGATGGCGCCATTATGGATGCCAACAACGTCTCCGAGGCCATTGAGCGGCTCTATCAGGTCAACCGAATCAAGAACCAACGTGTCGCCACCTCGGTTTCCGGGCATTCCGTCATCTGCAAAAAGATTTCGGTGGCCCCCATGTCGGAACAGGAGTTGGCGGAATCCATTCAATGGGAAGCCGAGCAGCATGTTCCTTTCGATATTTCCGACGTCAACCTGGATTACCAGGTGTTGAAGAGTTCCAATCCCACGGCCATGGACATCTTGTTGGTGGCCGTGAAGAAAGACAAGATCTGGAATCACACTCAGGCTGTGATTCAAGCCGGCAAAACTCCGGCGGTGGTGGATTTTGACGCCTTCGCTGTGCAAAACGCCTATGAGAACAGCTACGGTCCGGCGCCTTCGGTGTGTGTGGGACTGTTGAATCTCGGCGCCAGCGTTTTGAATATCAATGTGGTGAAGAACGGAGAGTCGTTGTTTACGCGCGACGTGTCGATTGGCGGCAATCAGTATACGGATGCGTTTCAAAAGGAGTTGAACCTGAGCTTCGAAGAGGCCGAAAAAATCAAACTCGGCAAGAACGTATCGGGTGTGGATGAGGAGACGCGCCGGCAATTGATTCAGTCCGTTTCAGAGATTCTGCTGCTGGAAGTCCGTAAAACCTTTGATTTTTTCCGCTCTTCTCCGGCAGGCGAGACCATCCAACGCGCTTATCTTTCCGGAGGAGGGGCTCGTGTAGAAGGGTTGTTGAATTACCTGCAGCAAAAACTGGGAATTCCGGTGGAATTGCTGGATCCTTTCCGCAAAATCGAATGGGACTCCACCCGGCTCAACGGAACACTCTTGAAGGAGAACGCGCCGAGCATGTCGGTGGTCATGGGACTGGCTTTGAGGAGCTTTGATTAGAGCGGTGACCGGGGAAAATTCAAGTTTCAGGAAAGCGTTGGAATCATGATCCGCGTCAATCTTTTAGGGGAACATCGCAAAAGAAAAGTGATTGCCTTCAAGGTGCCCTCGGGGCCTCCGAAGCCGACTCTTTTGGTGCTGCTATTTGTCGTCGTGTTCCTGAGCGCCGGAGGATATCTCTTCTATCGCTATCAATCCCTCACCTCCGAATCGGCAAAACTGGCCAATCAGATTCAAACGGCCCAGCAGGAAAAACAACGCAAACAAAAACTTCTGAACGAGATTGAGCAATTCAAGAAGGAGAAACAGAGTCTGGATGATCGCATCGCCATTATCGATGAACTGAAGCGCAATCAGCTCGGACCCATTGAATGGTTGAATGCCCTGGGTGGCGCCATCGACCGGAACCGGACGGTATGGTTGAACTCCGTTGGCCAAACGGGAGATCGCATCAGCCTCGAAGGGGTGGCCACGTCCATGAATGGTGTGGCCAATTTTGTCACGACGCTAAAGCAGTTTAAGGTTTTCAAGGACGTGGTGATCAATGAGTCCTATCAAACGGAGGTCATGGGTCTTCAGGGATTCGTTTTCACGATTGATTGTGATCTGAGTCCCGCCGGCAAGGCGGCAAAAATTTAGCGGTCGAAAGCACGGGCTTCCATGGCACTTGAAAAATTATCGGGTTTACCTTGGTATTTGCAGCTCTTGATATTTGTGGGGATCGCGGTGTTGTTGGTTCTGGGCGTGGAGTACGGGTATTTTCACGATATGGCCGCCCGGATTGATGAGCAGAAAACGGAACTGACGGCGCTCCAGGCGGAGCTGGCGAACATCCAGGAGGTGCAGCGGCAGCACGACCAGTTTCAGCGCAGCAACGTCAGGCTGCGACAGCAGTTGGCCGATATGCATTCCGTTCTTCCCGTGGATCGGTCCGTGGACGTTTTGATCCGCCAATTGCAGGATATCGCCACCTTGAGTCACGTTCAGTTGATGCGCTTGGCCGCGAAAACCCCCGCCAGTCGGGAAACCACGGCGCCTGCCGCAGGAAAAAAGGGCGAGCCCGCTCCCCAGCTTTATAACGAGATTCCGTTCACACTGGAGTTGGCGGGTTCCTACAACAGTTTGGGACTGTTTTTTGACAGGGTGGCTCACATGGCGCGCATCGTCAACATCAGCGATCTGGCCATGTCGGGTTTGGCCAACGCCAGTCGGGTCCACCTCAAGGTGAAACCGCAGACCGGAGTAGGCGATACCGTGGTCGCTAGCTGTACGGCCACCACGTATTACCAACCCGCGCCTTGAATTGGGTAGAGAAAATGATTGATGCGATGAGAAAAGGATGCATGGGCTTCGGCGTTCTGGCGCTGCTGGTGTGGGGCGTCTCCCTCTCTCTCATCGCTCAGGAAACCAAGACCGGTACCCGGTCGGCTGTAGAAAAATCGGCGGCCAAAGGTGTACGACACGCCGAGCGGCAGAAGCCGAAGGTTGCCAAAGAGGCCCCGGTTCAAGCCGCAACGTCAAAGGCCGGACGAGATCCTTTCCGGGCGTTGACGGTGCGTGCACCGGAAGAAGTGATGGGACCTCGCTTGCCGGGCAAGAGAGGGCTGTTGATTCGATATCTTCAAGTAAAGGGAATCGTGCGTGCGGATAATGAGCGAATTGCTTTGGTGGAAGGGCCTGAGGCTTCCGGCGCCTTATTCCTGAGGGTGAACGATAAGGTGTACGACGGCCAAGTAGTGGCGATTCGTGACGATGGAGTTGTATTTCGCGAAAATTCGGTGGATCTTCTGGGAAAGTCACAGTCCCGGGAGGTGATCAAGAAAATCACCGGTTCACAGGAGTAAGGCGATGAATTTACGAGGCGGAAAACAGTTCGTGGCGTGGGTTTCGATGGGTCTCTTGCTGCTGAGTTGCACCCCGAAGTTGTGGGCGCAAAGTGCCGGCTCCGAGGCAACGAACACTGCAGATCCCAAAGCCCTTGGCGCTTCCAGTAAACCCCTTCTGGTCCGGGGGGTGAACATTCACGGGGAGGCGGGTGAATTGACCGTCGATCTCGAGACCAGCAGCGCGCCGGAGTTCAAGAGTTTTGAACTGGAGGCCCCACATCGCCTTGTGATTGATATCCAGAATGCCGAACTGGTTTCTTCGCATCAAAACGTTCGCGTCCAGCAAGCCGGAATCCGAAATGTTCGCGTCGCACAGTTTTCGAGCGCTACCCCCAAGGTGGTGCGTGCGGTATTTTTGATGGACAGTAAGCCCACGTACTCCTTGACGAGCTCGCCCAATGCGGTTCGCTTGACGGCTCAGATTAACCGAATTGCAGCGACACCGTCTCCTCGGCCTAAAGAGGCGGCGGTTTGGACGCCGGTCGCTCCCCAACCGGCCGCTCCGCCGGAGAAGAGCTCGTTGATCACCGCTGAGAACCGTCCTGCAACGGTCATCCGAGGATTGGAGGCCAGGAAAGAGGGCGATAGCTTGGTGGTTCATCTCCGCTCCGATGGTGTGTTGAAGTACAAATCCTTTGAGCTGGATAAACCCCAGCGATTGGTATTCGATCTGCATTCGGTGGTGTTGCGATCGCCCCGGCGCCTCTTCAACATCAACGAAGGCGTGCTGCTGGCCGCGCGCTTGGGCCAGTATACGAGCGGAGACGAACCCACGGTGCGCGCTGTGTTCGAGGAATCCAAGAAGACCGGATTTCAGGTGGAGTCGTCAAACGAGGGTCTCCGGTTTATTTTTCCTCTTGCTGAAATGACGACGAATACCACGGCGAATTCAATTGAGACGCCAATAGTAAATCAGGAACTGAAAACCGTTTCAGAGAATCCGGAAAAGACGACGCCGGATAAGTCGCCATTCGCCACTAAAGAAGTTGTTGCTGCTTCCTCTATGCCGGAGCCGATAAAACCTGTGCCCACTCCGACAATTCAATTGAATGCGCCCTTGCCGCTGCCCAACCCCGTGCTCCTTGACGGGACGGTGCACGAAGCTCCCGTGGATTCACCAAGCAATTGGGCAACGCTTCCGGACCGCTTGACGTCGCCTGTGCGGCCGCCCGTGCAGGTGGCGCGATTGTCACAACTGGATTCATTGAAGAGCTCATGGGTTAATCCACAGATTGACTCCCCCAAACCTCCTGCGCCAACGGTTGCGCCGGCCGTAAACCCCTCGCCGGAAAAGAAGGTGAAGGTTGTACCAGTTAAAGAGGGAAGAACCGTCGCGTCTTTCTCCGCCATCAGTAATGTAAAACCCAACGCGCCGCCTGATGTCTCGCCAATCGCACCGAAGGCCGAAGCCAAGACACCCGGGAATAATGCCTCTGAGATGAGCGCGGCAAAATCGCCATCCGTGCCGCCGACGGAAACCAAGCCGCCGGCTGCCAAATCCGTGTCGAGTGGACAGCCGATAGTTGAAGCGTCCTCGGCCGCATCGCCCCGAACGGCGGTTGAGCCCAAGCTGATAGCTGCTTCGTTGGCCCAACAGATCACAGTCCAAACACCTGATGCGCAGAAAATGCAAACGCCTCTGACGGTGCCTACTCCGGCTCCTTCAAACGCCAATCCCAGCGACATCATTTCTCTGGATTTGAGAGATGTCGACATCCGCGACTTCTTCCGTTTGATTCATGAAGTCAGTGGATTGAATATTATTTTGGATCCCAGTGTCCGGGGAACTGTGACCCTCGCCTTGAAGGATGTGCCTTGGGAGCAAGCGCTGGATATCGTCCTTCAGAATAACCAGTTGGCGAAACAACTCCAGGGAAATGTCTTGCGAATCGTAACGATGAAGTCGTTACAGGAAGAACAGGAAGCGCGCCGCAAGATTTTGGAATCCCGAGTGGCCGAGGAAGAAGCCGCAGCGCGGCAGACCTTCACGCGCGTTCCCAATTATTTGAAGGCGGAAGATCTCGCCAAGATATTTACTCAGTTGTTGGGAGTTCGTGCGGGTACTTCGGCGGACGAAGTCATCTTTGATGCCTCCACGAACATGGTCATCGTGCTGACGACTCAGAAGAAGATGGACGAGCTCGACAAAATCATGAAGGCTATGGACGTCCGAAGCCAACAGGTTGAGATTGAGGCCCGCGTGGTGGCTGCCAATCGCAGCTTTCTGCGTGATTTGGGAACGCAACTGGGATTCCAGGCGTTCTCGAGCAGCTTGAACAATGTGGTGGGAGGGCTTCCCAGCTTGAACAGCCCGGTGGTGCGCACGCCGCGGCCGCCGCTTTCTTCGTCTCAACCTTCCAGCGGGGGCAGCACCTCAACGGGTCCGCTGCCGTTGAATACCAATTTGGGCGCCTCGGCCGCAACCAGCGGTTTGAGCTATCTCTATTCCAGCGGAAACCTGTTGCTGGATTCTTTTATCAGCGCCGCGGAGTCCAAGGGAACGGCCAAGCTGCTCTCGAAGCCCAAGATCATTACGCAGAATCACAAGGAAGGGACGGTGGAACAGGGCATCCAGATTCCCGTCCAAACGGTGGTCAACAACACGGTCTCCAATCAATTCTTGAGCTTTTCTCTGAAATTGACTGTGACTCCGCAAATCACCGCAGACGGGAGCGTGTTTCTTGACTCCACAGTTGAGAATTCCACGCCCGACTTCAACCGCGAGGTGGGCGGAATTCCCACCATTCAAACGCAGAAAGCAAAGACTCAGGTTCTGATCAACGATGGTGGAACCGTCGTGATCGGGGGCGTATTGATCGACCAGGATCAAACCAATGTCCGCTCCGTTCCGGGGTTGGGAAGTATGCCGGTCATCGGAAATCTGTTCCGGAACAAATCCGTGCAGACCTCGACTCAGGAGTTGCTGTTCTTCCTGACACCAAAGATTTTGAAATAAGCCGATTCATGATAATCTCTTTTCGACCGCAGGGGGCGACCAGCGCCCTGCGGTCCAGCCTCTCCGGGTCCATCCATGTTTGGCCAAACCATTGAGTCCATCCTCGGGAAAGTGGAAGGCGCCACGGCGGCTTTGGTCGTCGGGATGGACGGATTCATCATTGAGCAGCGCACCATCGGGGGTGAGGTGCTAGCCCTGGAGGCCATTGCCGCTGAAGCCGCAGGATTTATCCGTCACTTGGAGGGAACGTTCCGGAATCTGAATCTGGGAACCTTGGGTGAATCCCACTTCAAGACCGATCGGTTTTTTCTTTTGACACAGCGCATCACTCCGGATTATTTCATTTGTCTTGTGATGGCAGCCGACGGCAATTTTGGCCGCGGACGCTTTGAACTGCGGAAGGCGAAATCTCTTTTAGAAAAGGAATTTGTTGTTTAGACTTTAATGTCGAATGAATTATCCAGGCCGGGTTGCCCAGCTCCAAGAACGACTGATTTCTGAATCGGTCGACGCCCTTCTCATTACCCACCTTCCCAATGTGTTTTATCTGACCGGATTTACCGGGTCTGCAGGCAATCTTCTTGTCTTTCCCCAGCGTGTTCTTTTTCTTACGGACGGGCGCTATGTGGAGCAGGCCTCGAAGGAAGTTTCGGTGGCGGAAATCGTGGCGATGAAGAAAGGCGGCTTGGAAGAAACGGCCAAGATTCTCTTGCGTCGACGGGTGAAACGCGGCGCCTTTGAGGCCCGCCATGTGTCCTTTGAAACGGCACAAGATTTGAAACGGCGCACGCGAAACAAGATTCGATGGCAATCCGGTTCCGGTTGGACGGAAGAATTGCGCGCCGTTAAGAGTCCTGAAGAAGTCGGGGCCATTGAATCTTCATTGGGCCTGGTCGAAGGCGCGTTTGAAAAAACGTTGTTGCGGGTGCGACCCGGGGTCAGGGAGCGCGATCTGGCGGCGGAGCTGGAATTTCACATGAAAAAGCACGGCGCCCAAAAGGTTTCATTTGATCTGATTGTGGCGTCGGGACCGCGTTCGGCGTTGCCTCATGGGCTGGCGTCGGAGCGGCGGGTCGGCAGAAATGAGTTTCTGGTTTTCGATCTCGGTGCTATACTCCGCGGATATTCGAGTGACTTTACGCGGACTGTTTTTGTGGGACGGCCGACGGCAAAAGCGCGCGAAATTTACTCGGTTGTCAAAGAAAGCCAGGAATGCGCCCTCGCGGCGGTTGACGCGGGCGTTCCCGCATCTCAGATCGATCATTTGGCGCGCCGCACTATCCGAAAGAAAGGATACGGGAGATACTTTGTCCACAGCACCGGTCATGGAATCGGCATCGAAGTCCATGAGGCACCCGCTATCGGCGCCCGCAGCCGGGCGGTGCTCCAAGCCGGAAATGTCATCGCTGTGGAGCCCGGAATTTATGTGCCCGGTTTCGGAGGAGTTCGGATTGAGGATTTGGCGTTGGTCGGTCGCCATGACAGCCGTATCTTGACGCAAACCACCAAGCAACTGGTCACCTTGTGAGTCCCGGTAGATAGGTAGATTGCTGCGATGAGCAAAAAGTCAACAAAACCCGGTGAATCGACTTCCATGGATATGGGAGAGATGCAACGGCTGATCGATTTGGGTGAAAAGAACGGTCTGGCGGAGTTGGAGGTCGAGAAGTCGGGCGTTCGCGTGCGCATCAAGTACACCCGCGACAATCCAATGGCGCCGGCGGCTTCGCCCGCCACCTTGGTGCATGCTTCATCAACTCCTGTCGCCTCTTCCGCTTCTCAACCGGCCACTGCGGCTGCCCCTCCCGTCGAAACACCCTCTTGGGAAGAGGACAAGGATGTTTTTCTTGTGAAATCGCCCATCGTGGGGACGTTTTACGGCGCTGCAGACCCGCAGTCTCCGCCCTTCGTGAAGGTCGGGGACCGCGTGAAGGTGGGCCAGGTGTTGTGCATTGTCGAGGCGATGAAATTGATGAATGAGATTGAATCCGACGTAGCGGGGGAGATCATCAAAGTGTTTGTCCAGAATGCGCAGCCGGTTGAGTACAGTGAAAATCTCTTTGCGATCCGAACGCATTCCTGATTTGGCGGGCAGATTATTGCCCGGCATCGACAACGGCCTGCGCAGCCGCACGCCTGAAAAGTTTCTATGTTCAAGAAGATTTTGATCGCCAACCGCGGCGAAATTGCTCTCCGAATCATTTGCGCCTGCAAGGAATTGGGGATTCAAACAGTGGCCGTTTATTCGGAAGCGGACCGCCATTCCCTGCATGTGCGGTTCGCTGACGAAGCGGTGTGCATCGGACCGCCCCGCAGTACGGAAAGTTACCTGAATATTCCCAGCATTATCAGCGCCGCCGAAATCACCAACGTCGACGCCATCCACCCCGGCTACGGCTATCTCTCCGAAAGTGCTTACTTCGCGGAAGTGTGCCAGTCCTGCCATCTCACCTTCATCGGGCCCCCTCCCCAGGTCATTCGATTGATGGGCGACAAGGCCAGGGCGCGGGCGGCCATGCAAAAAGCCGGGCTGCCCATTCTTCCGGGGAGTGAGGGCATTGTGGAAAGCATCGAGCAGGCCGAATCGATCGCCCAAAAGATCGGGTTTCCCGTCATCATCAAGGCGTCGGCCGGAGGCGGGGGTCGCGGCATGCGCGTGGTACGCAATGTGGAGGAACTGCGGGCCTCCTTCCGCACCGCCCAGCGCGAAGCCACCAACGCGTTTGGAATTGAGGATGTCTATCTCGAAAAATTCCTGGAGCGCCCCCGCCATATCGAATTTCAAGTATTGGCCGATACCCACGGTCAAGTCATCCAGTTGGGCGAGCGCGAATGCTCCATCCAGCGGCGCCACCAGAAAA
>JAQUPQ010000017.1 GCA_028716525.1 Terriglobia bacterium
GCTTTAGCGCCTTATTGAGGTCTTCATCGGAAATCAGATGACGTTCTTTGAGGATTTCACCTAGTCGTTTCGGCATGGGCATTTAATTCACGGATTGGGTTTCTTAAGCCGGCAAATACAACGCTGCGCCCCGGATCGAGGCGCAGCGTTTTCTGAGGTCCCTTCGAAGAACCCTTGGAGAATCAATTCGTATGGTCCCCGGGAAGTCACACTGCATTTCAGTATTGCACCACATCGATGCGCTTCTTCAATTCCTCAAGAGAAACCCGCCCGGCTTTGTATTCCAATAGGTTCTTTCGGGCGGTCCGCACGATGACGGTGCGATAGGGTGGCGATGAAGCGGAAAATCCCGAATCAAACAAATGCGCGATGATGGCCACCTGCTCATCGGGGCGCAGCGCGGTCAGCGAATCAGCGTGCTCCGTCAGCGCCCTCAACATGGCCTCCCTCAAATGAGGCAATTTTTCGTTGTACGCTTTGCGGACTTCTTCGGGTGAACTCCGTGTCTGGTTAAACAGATTGGGACGCGAATCGGCGGCCAGGTCCACTTCGAAAGAAAAAACCGCGCCAAAGCCCGAAAGGTACGCCCCTTTTGGTTTTTCCAAGACGGCAAACGGCTCCGAAAAACTCTGTTGCAAAATGGTTGAAAGCACGGCCTCAAACACTTCCAAATTCTGTTTGACCGGCGCGAGGTTCTCAGCCGGTGCTCCTGAGGACACGGACATCCCGAAGACCGCCACGAAAACTCCCAGCCACCCTAATCGCTTTTTGTATCGCATATCCATTTCCAATTCTAAAATTCGATACGGTTAGTTCTTGCTGTTCGTAACGATGCGCTGAGCCGCATATTGAACAATGGCATCGTTCCGTTGCATTTGCTTCCACATCACATTCTTGACCTGATCAAAAGCGTCTCCAATCTTCCGGAGATCGCCCTCGCGCTGCGCCTGCATTTGTTGCGCCAACCGATCCAAACTGGCGGCGTATTCCTGACGCTCCTGGGCGTTCAATTCCGCATACTTTGAATTAATCAACTTCTCGACGTCGGCTGGACTCAACGATGCGGAGGTACTCGGAGCGGTCGAAGATACCGGCGCACTCACCGAGCCGCCAAATGCTACGGTGAGCCGGCCTTGACCATATTGAATCTGCAGGCGGGCCAGTGAGACGCCCGCGAACAAAATCACCACCGCTGCAGCCGTAGCCGCAGACCAGTTCATCCAGCGAGGGGCCGCCGCCAACCACTGCCATATCGAGGCCGTGCCGGGCTCCGCTACTTCCGGGTTCCACCGAACGGTCCGGGGCAACGTTTCTTCCGGCCAGCCGGCCCGCAACAACGCCGGAATCTGGCGGACCTGTTTCCATTGGAGGCCACATTGGGCGCACTCCGCCGCATGCTGCTCCAAAGGCCGGCGGGCTTCAGCCGACATCTCCTCCAGCGCCATTTCCGTCATGTGATCTTTGAATTCCTGACAGTTCATAACTGACTCCCTTCAACTCCGAATCGCGTCCGCCGCCCTCAATTCCATCCGGTGTTCATTCCACCCATTCCTTCAGCGAAACCTGGAGATTCTCCAGGGCCGCATAAAGGCGGGACTTCACGGTACTCACCGGGCACTCGACGACTTCTGCGATTTCTTCAAACTTCATACCGTAAAATACTTTCAGGACAATGGCCGCCCGCTGTTCCGGATTCAAGGCCAGTATGGCGCGCCGCACGCTCTGCGATCGAATGCGTTCCACCGCATCCGCTTCGGCGTCTTTCCCCCGGGCCGAATCCGGATGGGCAATCGCGTCGTTCCAAGTGATTCCCTCTTCAATTTCATCTTCCAGCGAAACCGTCTTCTTTCCTTGCGACCCCCGCTTGGAGGTATAGAACAGGTTCAAAGCAATCTTGAACAGCCAGTGAGAAAACTTGTCCCGCGTTCGCAGCTGGCGAAGTTGGCGATAGGCCTTGAAGAACGTTTCCTGGGTCAGATCCAGCGCATCTTCACGATTCCCGGTCAACCGCAGGGCGAAGTTGTATAGCGGCTTCTCCCACCTTCGCACCAGCTGGTTGAACGCCGCTGCATCTCGTTTGATGGCACAAAGCACCAATTCGGCATCCGACACCGCTTCAAGGGCCATTCCATCCTTCACTTTCGTTGACGACATGGGCTCAAAAAAAGTCTAACTTTCAAATCAGAAATTCATTAAGGCGCTAACGAAACAAGTTTCCGTCCCGCAATTAACAGAGCGCTACAGGAAACAGTAAAGCCGTCAAATCATCCTCTCAAACTCCAAACTCCAAATCCCAAAATCCAAAGTCCAAATAAAACCCAAATTCCAAATCTCAAACAAAGCCTATGCGCAGCGGTAATTCCATTTCGTGGCTTCGTTTGGATCATAGAATTTTGGGAGCCGTCATACGCAGCGGAGTGTGTTTTGGGTTTTGGAGCTTGGAATTTATTTGGAATTTGGATTTTGGAATTTGGAATTTAATCATGTTCCTGCCGATCTTCCAGGCCGGCTCCCGGGCCGAACCTGTTCGCAATTCTACGATAATTAGAGGTCTTGCGGCTTTCAATTTCAGGTGCCGGCTGGGATGTCCCTTTACTTTGATGCCGGGCAGCTTTAGGATTCGTGACGATTCCTCGAACCCGTGGAGGCCGCTTTTCTTGAAGACCCGCTCCTGCGTACTTTGGCTGGCGTTGCTGTTTGTCGCCATCGTGGTGCTCAACATCGTATGGTTTGCGCATGATGACCGGCCGCCGATTTGGGACATGGCCGTCCATCTTGCCACCGCCCTGGATTTCTATAATGTTTACACGCATTTCACCTTCAAACCCGCCGACTTCAAGACGCTGCTGCTTCTCGGAAAGTTTTACCCACCGCTGTTTCCTGCCCTCATGGGCTTGTTTTTTCTGATTTTCCATCCTTCGATTTATGTCGGCCCGGCAGCCAATCTTGTCCCCCTGGCCATTCTGATGTGGTCTACCTTCAAGATCGGGCAAAAACTATTTTCAGACAAAGTGGGACTTGTGGCTGCATTTCTTGCGGCTACCTATCCCCTCATGGCCTGGCTTCCTCGTGAAGCGCTGCTGGATTTCTCATTGGCAGCCGTCGTAGCCGCAGCCGCTTGGATGTACCTTGAATCAGAGAATTTCTCCAACAGAAAATTTTCAATTCTATTCGGCGTTGTGGCGGCGCTGGGCTTCTTGACCAAACATAATTTCCTGTTCTATGCCCTGGCGCTGGGTATTTTCGCCCTGCTCCAAATGTTTGTCTGGGAGGAAAGAACCTGGCCGCCTCGAAGAAAGCGCCTCCTTAATTTCATCGCTTCGCAAGCAATTACTGCATTCGGCGCCGCGCTCTGGTACATTCCGCACGGGTCCGATGTTCTCGAATACCTTCGTATTAACCGCCAACTGCACACCGTGCTGCAGCAACCCACGTATCTGACCGCGCCTTCTCTGCTGTACACCTTGAACGCTTTGACCGAAACGCAGATACATTTGATCCCATTTGTGGCGCTGTTGTGGGGAATCTGGATCTCGGCGCGGAAATATGCGCGGCGCGCCTCCATTTTGTACTTTTGCGGGTTTGGCCCGCTCGTTATAATGACGTTCTCGATTGCGCATCGCGAAGTCCGCATGGGAGTCGCCAGCCTGCCCTTCCTGGCTGTTCTGACCGCCGCAGGGCTGATGGAAATCCGCCGGCCGGTCCTTCGACGAGCGCTCATTACGGGCTTGGTCGCCTGGGTCGCGCTGGAATTTGAACTGCTTTCTTTCGGCATTCCCCGCTGGCCGCAATCGGTAACCGTTTTGAGATCCAACGCCTTGACCTTAAACGTCTGGGAGCAAAGTTACGCCGGGATCGTGGGGCATCCGCAAAAGGAAAACTGGAAAATTGTAGATATGTTGGAGGCCGCGCGCGCCGATTCACTGAAGCATGGAGAGGCTGTGCCCAATATCGGAATCGTGCCGGATATGCCGCGTTTCAACCACTTTGATTTTATTTTGCTGGCACGCCTCAAAGGAATCGAAGCGGAGCCCGGTCGGGTCGCCGCCCTACCGGAAGTTTCTCCGGAACAATATCTCGTGATTAAATCCGGTGATCAAGGCGAAGCTGGAACGACGCGTCATAACGGAGAAATTAATCAATGGATCATTCAACATCCGGACCGATTTGAACAGATCGATGTATTCGCCTTGCCGGATGGTTCGACCGCCAGCGTGTATCGAGCCAAAAATTCAAATATGAACCCTGATGTGAGGTGAAGTGATGGCCATCAAACCTGAGCTGTTGGAAATTCTGGTATGTCCCTTGTGCAAGACCCCGGTGAAGACCGTCCATGAGGGCGCCGGTTTGAAATGTGAAACCTGCCGGCGGGTTTATCCCATCAAAGATGATATTCCGGTGATGCTCATTGACGAGGCAAAAATTGAAGAGCCCTGAGGGATTCATTGAACGCCTGGGCGCATCGCCGAAAATTCTGTTGATCCGTCTGCGCTCTTTGGGTGATGTGGTTTTGATGACCCCGCTCGCGGAGTCGATACGGCGAACTTGTCCGGGCGCTCAAATTGATGTGGCCGTGGAGTTTCCGTTCAACGAAGTACTGGCAGGAAATCCTTTCATTCGCCGCAGCATCACCCTCCAATCCAAGAAGAACCCCCATTCGACAAACTCTCCCTCGGTGGGTCAGCCCGGCCGGGAATCCAGTCTTTTGCGTCGCCAGGCCATCTGGAATTTTCGCCAGGAAAAATACGACGTGGTGTGGAACCTGCATGGTGGAGCCACTTCGGCATGGATGTGCGGCTTGAGCGGCGGGCGATGGCGAATCGGATGCACGCAGTTTCGGAATCGATGGGCCTACAACCTTCGGGTGCCTGACTCTCGAGACCTTTTGCCGCGCCCCCACCATACCGTGGAGCGCCTCTTGTTGTGGTGGGACTGGCTTCGAGGAGTTCATCGGACAGATTTTTCGGATGATCCCTCGCCTCAAGTGTTTCCTCAAGCGGAGCCGCGTCGTACCGCTCGCACTAAAATGCATCAGGCTGGATTAGATCCGGACCGGCCTTATGTTGTCATCCAAGCGGCTGCGGTTTTTGCGACCAAAGAGTGGATGGCCGATCGGTTCGCCACCGTTGCCGACTTTCTCTCGGCGAAAGAATTCCAAATCGCTTTGACGGGCTCCTCGGGGGAAACTTCGAAACTGCGAGCGGTGCAATCCCGCATGAAGAACCATGCAGCCCTCCTTTCCAACCTGGGAGTTCAAGAATTGATCGCCGTCCTCGAGAAGGCCTCTTTATATCTCGGGAACGACAGCGGGCCGGCGCATATCGCCGCGGCCTTAAAGAGACCGACCGTGGTGTTGTTCGGCTCCTCGAATTCCGCGGCTTGGGCTCCCTGGCATGCTCCCAGCGTCATTGTTCAAAATCATTTTGAATGCAATCCTTGTCCGGGGTATAAATGCCTGGTTTACAACGAGCCGGAGTGCATCAAGTCGATCACGGTTCCGCAAGTCCAGGCGGCCGTATTAAAACTCCTCTTTCCCAACCGCGAGGAATCCATTCATGCAGAAGCTGTCCGCTCTTAAAAGGATTGTCGGCCGTTTTCGGGGCAAGCGCATCGCCATTTACGGCGACTTGATGCTCGACGAATTCTTGCGCGGCCGCGTTTCACGAATTGCCCCCGAGGCTCCGGTTCCCATCGTGGAGGTCACGGCGCATTCTTATCACCTGGGCGGAGCCGGAAATGTGGCGGCGAACATTGATTCGTTGGGTGGTATTCCTTTGCCGTTTGGGGTGGTGGGCGACGATGAGGCCGGTCAGCGCATCCGCAGGGAGTTTCGCAAATTGGGCATCGATACACGCGGCGTTTTGAAGGACGCCCGCCGCCCGACCACTTTGAAAACGCGCATCATCGCGGAGCACCAGCAGGTCGTCCGTGCCGACCGCGAACGGCGCGACGGAGTGGATTCCAAGATTTCGTCGCGCTTGCTCTCGGGCGCTTCCACCCTGCTGTCGGGAATCCAGGCGCTGATCATCTCCGATTATGACAAAGGACTCATTACGCGAGAACTCCTGGAAACATTGCTGCCGTTGGCGGCCCAGCGCGGCATCCCCGTGTGTTTGGACCCCAAGATTTCCCATGCTTCGTTTTATACGGGCGCCACACTCATAACACCCAACCATCACGAGGCGGAAAAGTTGAGCGGCATTTCCATTCAGGATGATCGCTCGGCGGAACGCGCCGCCCGGAAGCTTCTCGATTATTTTTCCTCCCAAGCACTCCTCATCACCCGCGGCGAACACGGCATGACCTTGTGCACCCGCCATGACCCGCCCACCCACATCCCTACGCTGGCGCGGGAAGTGTTTGACGTCACAGGCGCTGGAGACACGGTCATCTCAACATTGGCACTAGGCCTGGCTGCCGGTGCCACGATGAAACAGGCGGCTTATCTGGCCAACGCTGCCGCCGGCATTGTGGTAGGAAAATTGGGGACCGCCACGGTCTCTCGGCAGGAATTGCTTCAACAGATCACCGACCGAAACATCTGAAAGGCATTTAAAATTTGGATATTGCGCGAATGCGCGATTTAAAGGCAATGGAAATTTAGCGATTGCGAGATTGAGTCAATTAGAGAAAGAGAATTGACAGAATTCAGTTTTCAATTCGCGCATTCGCGCAATATCCAAATTTTAAATGTTTCTAATTCGCGCAATCGCGCATTCTCCAAGTCTCAAATGCCTTTAAATCGCGCAATGTCCTATGGCTTCCGACTGAACAGACCGGATAGACCAAATAGACAGGACAGACTGGTTTGACTCTTACTCCACCCTTTCCACCACTACATTGGCAGTCGGAACCACGATTTTGACGAGGCGATGGTCACTCCCGGTGACATAGACGTCCAATTTCAGGTCGTTGGTGTCCACCAAAAGATGCTGAGCCGTCACCGGCTTGTTGTTGACAGGAACCGTCTCATCGCCCTTCAGGATCATGTGCAAAATTCCTCCAATGGATTCCTGGGGGATGAAGGCTGAAAATTCCTGCAAACCGCCCTTATCAAAATTGTACCGGCGCACCAGCAGGCAGTATTGGTGAAAGATGTTGTCATCCAGCAGCGTCACGTCGGGCGCCAGGTCGAATTCCCGCCGCTCCGTTCCGGAGCCCGTATTAAATTCGACCTTGGCTTTGCCGGCTGTGAAGTTCATTTTTATGGCAGCCGTGTTTCCCGAAAATTTCTGCGACAAGGTATATTGGATGGGATCGTAATTGGGCTGGAGCTGCAATTCCGTTTCAATGAGATACTCCACGGGTTTCTCATCGCGTGCGATGGCGAGATGGATTTTGCCGCGAGCCACAATCTTGCCGTTCTGCGGAGTGATGGCAAATTCCTCGGTCCCTTTCGGCTCGCCGTCCACAAGAATTTTGAAGACGCCTTTTTCTTCACCCGGCACCGACGCGTTCTGCTTCGCCGAAGAACTGCGAGGGGATTTCTGAACGGGTCGCGTTTGAGCGTCCAGTCCGGCCATAGCCAGCCACCCGAACAACAGTGAAACGACTGCCCACAAAACTCCCGATCTGTGCCATCTCAGCATGGCTCATTTCTCCAATAAGGACAAAGTCTTCCGCGCCACCAGCTCGGGGGGATCATCTCCCGCTTCCACACGCAAGTCCGCAGCCAGGTAATAGGGCAAACGGGTTTGAAAGAGTTCAATAAGTTTCGCCGGATCCCGAAGAAACAAAGGACGATGTTGGTAGGTCTCACAACGCGCCCGAATCACATCCAGAGGGCAGTCCAAAAACACGGAGATACCGTTATTCCGCACAAAATCGATGTTCCGTGGAAAGGTGAAGGTACCGCCACCCAAGGCGACCACCTTGGCAGACGACAGATCCAGCGACAACAGGGCGCGATTTTCGATCTCCCGAAAGTAGGGCTCACCCCGCTCCTCAAAAATGCGTGAGATCTCCATCCTCTCGTGAGCTTCGATCTGGTCGTCCAAATCGATGAAGCCCTGCGATCGCAGGGTCGCCATGGCTCTCCCCACCGAGGTTTTCCCGCACCCCATGAAGCCCACCAAAAATATATTTCGCATGAGTGGAAAATGACTCGAAAACGAACCTGCAAGGCGCTCCCCTTCAGCCCAAATCATGGCCGACCGGATGCTACTTCTTGCGGATGCGGATTCTACCAGAGAAAGAGGAAAGATGCACTGAAGCGGCCCCGTCGTTGTAGATACCCAAGAGCGACTGTTTCAGGTTGGTGGGATTGAGGTTGTAATGCGGTTTCGATTTCAGGGGAATTTCGCTCTGGACGCTCCCTTTCACACTGCGGGCATCCAGTTCGAAGGAGGAATCTTCGGGCGTCACGACATCGATGGCGCCGCTGTAATTGGAAAGCGCGTATTTGCCGTTATCAAAAAACGGACCGATGTAAGAAATATTTCCGGAAGCGGTGGAGGCGTCGATGGACTGGCTCTGAAGATTGTTGAACTGTATGTCACCGCTGATGGAATTGGCTTCAATGCGCCCGGAGCTGTTCGACACGGTCATGCTGCCGCTCACCGATCGCAGGATCATGGACCCGGCCACGCCCGACAACTCCATGGAGGAGTTCAAAGCATCGACGTTGACGTTGCCCTTAACGTCCTCCACCTTCACCCTGCCCGTGACGTTGTGAATCTCCACGGCGGCCCGTTCCGGAACTTCCAGAACATAGTCCACCGTGCGTTCAAACGGTTTCATGTTGGGGTCCAGCCAATGCGTGTCGAAGCGGACGCGATTCCCCACGGATTCCGTGTCAATTTCCACGCCCGTGGAACGCTTCGTAGCCACCACATGCACCTCGTTGCGCGGCACGCCCCGCACTACTACAAATCCGTTGTCATTGGTCAGAATAACCTGGGGTGAACTGCCCGTGGGAAAGCGCTTTTCAAAGCGGTCTCCGGCGGCCAGCGCCACCGGCGAGAAATCTCCCAGGGCCGTGACCATCGACACCGCGAGGGCGATCAACAATAACCGCCGCACAATTGGAGCAATGCGAAGACTCGATTTAAAGGACATCAGAATGAACGATGGATGCGAGCAAATCTACTTTCTTCCGATACGCTTCAAGCAGATATCGCTGGGCGAGCGCGTTGTTCGGATCATTCTTCACGGACTCCCGGCATTTGTCAATGTAATAGTCAATCGTTGCCAAGTTGTCTTCCAAAACAACGCGGATGGAAGGATCTAACTGGGCGATTCGCGATTGAGAGATCTTCTCGAGGGAGTCGATGGCCTGCAGGTAGTTTTGCTCAGCGATCTTGACTTCGCTGCTGACCTGCGCTTCCTGAGCGGCGTCCTCCGAAGACACGGAGGGGCCAATTCGAACCCCGTGGAAAGTCCATACTGTGGCCACCATCAGTAGAATGGCCAGAGTGGATAAGGCGGCACCCAATTGAGGCCAAGTTTCCAGCTGAAACCAAGCCCTCCAGTTCCACTTCCATGTGGGGGCTTCCGCCTCCCGTATCAGTCCTTCCGCCTCACACTCGGCATTCAAACGCGTCCACAAACGAGCATCAGGCGTAAACAGAGGGAGCTGTTGGGATTGCTCAATGACCGTCCGAAAATTGGCATAAACCGTACGGCAGTTTCGGCACACAGCCCCATGTTGTTCTATTTCAACAACTTGGGAAGGGGTGAGACCGCCGTCGATCTTTTCTGATAGAAGTGAACGATATTGATTGCAGTTCATTGGATCTTTACCTGCCAAAATTTCATAACCTTCAAACCCTTCGATGCATAAAGCGGCTGGGGTGATGCCGGGACATTTTACATTTTTTTACTCGTCCGGAATAAGACTGATTGGAGGCTCTGAAAACCCCTCTCCCCATCTCCCTGACCCCCTTCAGCGCGCTCATTGACAACACTCTGATCAGCCTCCGGCCCCTTCTCCCTTGGCCGACACCTCGCCTTGTTCCACCAATTCTCTCAAACGCATGCGGGCCTTGTGGAGCTGGGATTTTGAATTTCCAATGGAGCAGCCCAACATTTTTGCGATCTCGTTGTGCTCGTAGCCCTCAATGTCGTGGAGAATAAAAATCGCCCGGTAACCCGGCGGCAGGTTGGAGATGGCCCGCTCCAGATTGACCCGGTCCAAGGACCCCGCCAAGCGGATATCTTTATCTTCCAACTCCCGGGGAGGCGCCGTTTCGTCTCCGCGATCGATGGTTTCGTCGATTGAAATTTGATCCGGGACTTTCTTACGCAGATGCATCAAGACCACGTTGACGGTCATGCGATGCAGCCAAGTGGAAAAAGCCGACTCTCCCCGGAACGTCGCAACCTTCCGGAACAACTGCATGAAGGCCTCTTGGGCCAGATCTTCGGCTTCCGAGGTGGAGCCGGTCATGCGCAGACACAGGGAGTAGACCCGCTTCTTGTGGAGATGGTAGAGGAACTCAAAAGCCGTCCCATCACCCTTTTGGGCGAGTTGAATGGCTCTCGCTTCAGTCAGCTCTGGCGGTTGGGATCGAGTCTGATTTGGCAATCTAGGGCGACTCCAACTTTTGGGCGACGATAACAAAAAATGTTTAAATCGTTCGGATGATCTATTTCTTCTCGACGGTCACAACCGCCTTGGCCAATCCCGGATTACCGCTGGAGTCGTAAACTCGCAGGGTGACGACATGCTCGCCCGGCGAAAGGGCCTCGGCGTGAACTGTAAATTCTTCGAATTTCGAATCCACCAACCCGTCGTCGGAAGTCAGCATCTGCCACCGGCCGCTATCCAGCGCATATTCGGCCCGACGCAACGGCGACTGTTCATCGCTCGCCCTGAAATGCACCGTCAGGCTTCCGGGATCAACGGACTGCCCCGTGGGCTCCACTTTGGGCGGGGTGTTGTCTATCGTGAACACCTCGCTCTCCATTTCGGTCGTAAGAGCCGCACCGGCCGGATTTGAAAGGGCGTCGCTGGCCACCACTTTGAACCGATATTTTCCATCCGGGAGTGTTTCCGGATCCAAGCCATAGCTGCTTTCTCGCAAATCCTTTTTGAGGAGCCTCCAATTCTTTTCCTGAAGGCCCCGCAGATACACGGAATATTCCATGATGTCGTGGTCCTTATCCTCAGCCTGCCAACTCAAGGTCACTCGCGAGCGCGAAAGCGTGGGCGATGCAAAGGCCGTCACAGTGATAGTCCCGGGACTCTCTACAGAGGTTGTTCCGGTCTTGGCCTCGACGTCTGAACTGCTGCCTTCCGCAGACCCCGCCGGATGCCGCAACGGCGGAAGTCCTTGAGGGGTGACCTTCACCGATTGAATGACCGGACGCACATTCTGGGGCAGGTAAGCCACGGAAACCAGATCCAGCGAAGGCGCTGCTTGACCACTGCCTCGCAATTCGCCTTTCCATTGGATAAATCGCGCTGCCGGGCTCGTGATCTGCTCTCCATCCGATCGCGTGTAGGCGCCGGACCAATCGCTCCAGGTGGCGTCGGGATTTTCGGAATTCCCGCTCCGTGTAAAAAATCGAATCGATGTGCCGGACGGAGCATCGCCCTGCCAGGAAATAACACCCCACCTTGAAACGCTCTGAGTATCTTTAATCTCAGACTCCACTTGGCCTAAGGCGGGCATCGAGGGACCCAGTTGGTATAACTTGCCGATATTGCTTGTCGCCGCGAACACCTCGTTTCCCCGCCGAATCAGCCGAGAAACCTGCGCCTCGTTGGTCTGAGCCACCAGCTGGGTCCTGTGATCCGGCTCGACGGCGTACAACCGACCTTTGGAATCGGTCGAAAACAACAGCGTCTGTCCCTGCAAGAGCATATCGAACGCATCTTCATCGCGTGAACTCCACAGTGACTCCGTGGCCAGGTCCGGCGCAATCCGATAAATGGCGCTGCGAAGCCCGCCCGCCGGACCCAAGGTAAAGGTGGGCGGGGCAAACGACTGCTCGACCGGCATCTCCACCACCGTGGGAGTCGTTTCATTCGGTGTCACGGTGACGGTAGCGGTCGTGGGCGCGACCGGAATTGAACTCCCGGGGATGATGGGCGCAAATCGCTGCTGAATTTTTTCGTTCATACAGCTGATGTAAATCGAGCCGTCGGAAGCCGGCGTAATGGCATGAACTTCCTGCAGCGGCGAATCGAAAAGAACAAATCCCTTTCCCGCCGCATTAATCTTAAAGAGAAGGCCCCCCGGGAAGGTCCCCGCCAAAACATTTCCCTGTGGGTCCACGGCCAGCGACATCACTTGCGTTTGCTTGGTTTCGTAAAACAGTGTTCCCTTTCCAGAAGGGTCCACTTTGTAAATCTTTCCTTGATCGCCGGTGGCCACGAAAAGGGTTCCGGAAGGATCGAAGGCCAACGCCCAAATATACTTTGAATGCGGATTAAAAAATTCACTGGCAGTGCCGTCGGGTTGAACTTTGAACACCTTTCCATCGGGGGACGAGCCCACGTAGAGATTGTCATGAGCGTCCACCGCAAGTCCGAAGATATCCAGTTCCTTGGCCGTATAAAACAAGCGTCCTTCGTTCTTCGGATTCACTGCAAACACTTTTCCGCTGTGACCCGTTCCCAAAAAGAGATTTCCCTTGGAATCGGACGCCATCGTCCAGACCAAAACCTGATCCGTGGAAAAGATGGATTTTAAGTCGGGGGCGAGCGTTACGCGGCCCTCTTGGGTGATGGAACAGCCATCGACCTTACCTCGTTGGAAGTCGTGGAATGAGGAAATCTCCCAAAAGGTGGGTGCGACTGCCCACGCGGGGAAGGCTCCAATCCACCATCCCAGTAAGCCGCCGACAGACCCCCACACTAGAAATTTCAAAATTCGTCGCATTGCTTCTCCTTGAATGGAATCAAAAGACTCACCCACGAGCGGCGGAGGTGAAGGAAACTCGGGCGCTCATTTGAGGACCGTCACATTCAGCCATTTCTGCCCGGTCAACATGAGATTCAACGGCGCGCCTTCAAAGATGGCCAAGGTGGAGGTTCGCAGGATGGTCTGATTGACCCCGGAGGTGCGGTCCGCCGAAAGAATGGCTTGCAAGGAGGGCGGCACCGCCGGATAGGTTTCACCGAATAAGGCTGCGGATTCTTCCATCCGGGAAACCCGCACATACAGCCGGTTATTCTGCCGGGTGTGATTGACTGTGCGAATCAATTGCGCCACATCTTTCGGAAAAAAAGTAGGCCGTGTTTCCCGATTTTCAATCTGCGACAACGTTCCACCATCGCTGACACTCACTTGCAGGGGTCCGGGAGTCACATTTTCAGGAATCGTTACCGGAATGGAAGTCTCCACTTCCTCACCATTGGTTTTGCGCAACATCGCATGCACTTCCATTTTGGCGCCTGCCCGGACTTCCCGCTCGTCCGCCCAAATTCTCTCCAAACTGGCCTGGCGCTTCTCGTCCCAGGAAGTCACGTCCAGTTCAATGGAATCAATCTGGACGTCCTTGAGCCCGCTTTGCATGAGGAAATTGACGGGGTTGGCCACCAGCAAGGAAGCAATCGCCGAGGCATTGGCATCACCGGAAACAAAATTCTCGATCTTGACCTGCTGCTTTCCTTTCAAGGCGATGGTTCCCTGCAATTCCAGGGTGGATTCACCGAGCGTCCGTTCACTGGAACTCAATGCCGAGAAGACTGTGAAATTCACCATCAAGGGCGTCAAAAAGCGATCATTCACCGTCTCAAAATGAAAAACTTTCCCCTCATTGCGGCTGGACCGCAAACGGATCGTGACGGGAATCATCTTGGGCGCTAGGCCGATCTCTCCGCTGATGCCGCTCACACGATCTTGTTTGATGGTACCGATCAATTCCGTCGGCACGGAAAGTTCCGTGGAACTCATGACGCTGGGCAGCACCGTGATCAGCCGGGTCTTGGTCATAGGAAGCTCGGTGGGGCCGCTTTGTAAGAAGGCGTGGCCGAAGGCATAGATGCGATCGCCATCCCGGTACGTCACCTTGCCGGAGGCCGTCGCACCGAACACGCCTCGCACCAACTGGGCCCCTACGCCCGAGCCGGGCTCGATGTCAGCGGCTTCGGAAAGCGTGTTGTCAACAACGTCGCTCCCGCCCATGGCGCCCCCCATCACGGGTGTCAATCCCAAAGCGCGGAACTGGGGACGGAAGTATTCCACCGCAGCCGGAGAAAAACCGGAAAGCAACAGCGGTGTGTCAATGGGTTTCAATTCCGACGGATTCGGGAAAGAGTCGCCTACCGCGCCCGGTTTCTCCAATTCCACCCGGGGTCGAAACGACGGCACCAAGGCCCACAATTGACTTTGCAACGATTGACTGGGGTCGTAGGAAGCTCGCGATGCCGCCGGACTCACCGTGCCGCCCGGTGCCGGAACGTCCTCCGCCGCCGAACTGCCGGCCACCATGTTTTGGATCGGGGTGATGGCAGCGATGGCCTCTTTGGAGAATGGAAAAGCGTACGCGACCGCCCCTAACAATTTTCCTTCAACAAAAACGGGGCTTCCACTCATCCCTGCGAAAACACCCGTCTCGGCCAGGGGCCCTCCCGAGAGTTTGGCAAACACGGCGTTTTGCTTGGGAAGAAAGTTCTCAACCACACCCAGGATCTCGACATTGAAATCGGAAACGGTATCCCCCTGGAAGACCGTGTGTCCCACGCCCTTCATCCCCGGCCGCAAATCTTTGAGGTCAAAGAAAGGTACGGCCGCTTGCTTGGCGGGATGCCCAGAGGGGGGCGCTGCATCCCCCGGAGCAAGCCGGCTGCGGGCTTGCGCCAGCGCCAAGGTTCCCCACAACATCACCAACAACCACACCAGATATCGTAACTTCATACTCTTCGTCCTGCTCCCTGCAGCATTTCAAAAACCCTGCAATTTTTATTGACTGCTTCTCTATCTTAAGACTCTGGAAACACCCCCGGAGTTTCAAAACCCGCTCCGGCGCTCAATCCGGTGTCCCCAGTCAGCCCGCGTCGTGGGATCATCCTCGGGTGGCGATTCGTCCAAATACCGTAAGACGAGCCAGTTTAGTTTAAAGGTGAAAGGGAGTCAATTGCCCCGCCGGACGGACGACCCTACTTTTTCGCTTCGACACGAAATCCCCAGGGCCGTTGCACGCGCCATCGCGGCAAACGATCCGCCAAAGGAACTTGCATTATCCGGGTTCGTTCGGATATAACGCCGCTTCGAAGTGCGGCCCACCCGAGCGGGCCGCGGGGTGGTTCTGCCCTCACCCCGCACGCCGAAGGCTCCATGGGAAACGCCGGCAAAAAATATTTTGACAGGTCCGGGCCGGTGTTTTAAAATGAAAATGATTTTCATTATCAGGGTTTGAGATCCGGGCCCTGAATGGGAGGCTTTCGCCGGACCCTTCCGGAGGCGGACCGGTTCTCCCCACGACAGGTCTTCATGAATTCTGCTGCGGCAACGTCCACTGTGCTTCGCAAGATCGCGTTGGTGGGCAACCCCAACGTGGGAAAGTCCGTGTTGTTCGGGCAGCTCACGGGCCAATATGTCATGGTGTCCAATTATCCCGGCACCACCGTGGAAGTGTCGCGCGGCACGGCGCCCATTTACCGCGAAACCTTCGAAATCATCGACACCCCCGGCGTGAACAGCCTTATTCCACAATCCGAAGATGAACGGGTGACCCGCGACATTCTCCTCACCGAAAAACCGGATCTCATCATTCAAGTCGCGGATGCCAAGAACCTGCGCCGCTCCCTGCTGCTCACTCTGCAGCTGGCGGAACTCGAATGTCCTCTGGTCATCGATCTCAATATGATCGACGAATGTCGCACCCGCGGCATCGTGGTCGACTCCAAAAGCATCAGCTCGCTGTTCGGAGTGCCGGTGGTTGAAACCATCGCCACCACGGGCGAGGGTTTTCGAAAATTATTCGATGCCGTCAAGAATGCCCGCATTCCGCAAGACCCGCACCAGGGGGATTCGCAGGCCCTTACGGCGCAAATCCGATCGCAGCTCGGCGAAAATCCGCGAGTTCCGCCCCGCCTCTCTGTCGAATGGCTGGCGGCGCCCGATGAGGCACTGCGCGCTTCGGTTGAAAATTTAATCCCGAAGGAAAAGCTCAGCCGCATCCAGACCGAGGTTGAACAATTCCGTGAGCAATTCCATCAATCAGCCGCTTCCATGATCCATCGGGAACGCATGGCTTTCTTGGACCAACATGTGGACTCTCTTCGCACGGTCATGCCCTTCAACCGAAAAGTCTTTTTTGAGAAGTTGGGCCGTTGGAGCCGCGAACCTCTGACGGGTATTCCCATTCTCCTGGTCGTCCTTTTTCTGATGTACGAATTTGTAGGTGTCCTGGGCGCTCAAACCGCCGTCAATTTTCTTGAGAAGACGCTGTTCGGCCGTTACATCGTCCCCGTGGCGCGAGCCGGCTTCAACCGCTTCCTGCCCTTCCCGTTTATCGACGACCTGTTTGTGGGTCCTTATGGTTTGATCTCCATGGCCCTGTCGTACGCCGTGGCCATCGTGCTGCCGATCGTCGGAACCTTCTTTCTGGCTTTCGGTTTTTTGGAAGATAGCGGATATCTGCCGCGTCTATCGATTCTTTCGGACCGCCTGTTCCGCGCCATGGGTCTCAATGGCAAAGCGGTTCTTCCGCTGATTCTGGGTTTGGGCTGTGACACCATGGCCACCGTCACCACACGTGTTCTGGCCACCAAGAAAGAAAGGATAATCGCCACGCTTTTGCTGGCGTTGGGAATTCCCTGCTCCGCCCAGTTGGGAGTCATCCTGGGAATCACGGCCGGCATTTCACGAATTGCCGTGTTCACAATTTTCGGGACGGTCACCCTGCAGGTGTTTTTGGTCGGTTATCTGTCTTCCCTCATTGTCCGCGGCCGCCGCAGCGATTTCATTTTCGAAATCCCGCCGATTCGCATTCCGCAACTGCGAAACATCGGATTCAAAACCTGGATGCGGATGAAGTGGTACGTACGGGAAGCGGTTCCGCTGTTCGTCTTGGGAACTCTCCTTCTCTTCGTGCTCGACAAGCTGAGGATTTTGAATTCAATCATTCGAGCCACCGAACCCGTGGTCGTGAAACTGTTGGGACTTCCGTCTGAAGCCGCCACCGCCTTTATTCTGGGCTTTTTGCGCCGCGACTACGGCGCCGCCGGTCTCTATCGCCTGGCTGAAAACGGTCTGCTGGATCACGTTCAGATCGTGATCGCGCTGGTCACCATGACCTTGTTTGTTCCCTGCACGGCCAACTTCTTTATGATGATCAAGGAACACGGCTGGAAGCGCGCGGTTTACATTGCGCTCGTGATTACACCCATCGCCCTGGGCACGGGCGGCGCCTTGAATTGGATTCTGCATCATGCGCCGGAATTCAGCCGGCTGCTTTAATATCGTTGTTCCCGAAACGGACGGCCGCTGAACCTCCCGCCGCCCTGGAGGACGCCATGATCACGCATCAAATGGAAGAGGTATTGGAAGCCATCTGGACCGCTGAAGAGCGCGGGGACACGCATCGCGAGAAAGTCGCCGCCATGGCCGTTCTGCCTTTGGAACAAACACTCCTGGATTCGCTCGTGGACGCGGGATGGATTCTCTCCGATGCCACCCATCTCAATTTCACCCCGGAAGGTCGCGGACGGGCCCGGGAAATCATTCGACGACACCGTCTGGCGGAGCGCTTGGTCATGGATGTTTTGGGAGTCGACATCCAAGAGGCGGAGGACAGCGCCTGCGAGTTTGAACACTCCCTGGCGTTGGGATTGGCGGACTCCATCTGCACCTTGCTGGGTCACCCCAACCGCTGCCCCCACGGGCGGGCGATTCCCGAAGGCCGTTGTTGCCAACAAGCGCAATCCGGCGTCACCGCGGTGGTGTTTCCACTCACGGCGCTTTCTCTGGGGGCTTCCGGACGTATCGCTTACATCAACACCCGGAACTTTCCCCGTATTCAAAAGCTTTCAGCGTTCGGCGTCACACCCGGTGTCACGGTCAGGCTGTTTCAAAAATCCCCGTCTTACGTTCTCCAATGCGAAGAAACCCAAATCGCTTTGGAGGAGGAAATCGCCCGCGAAATTTTTGTGCGCCGTGCGGAATAGGGATAATACGAGAAACGAGACGGGATTCTTGATTATTAAGGACGGACGAACAGAGACGGCCGGAGACGTGGAATATTCAAAAACGGGGCGGGTAACGACGGCACTTCTAACCGGGAGAGGATCCTGAAATCAACGAAGGCTCAAAAACTTTGCTTTACTTCTTCTTGTCCGAACCCTCTTCCCCATTTTTCATGGCATCCTTGAAATTCTTGATGCCTTCACCAATGCCGCGGCCGATTTCCGGTATTTTCTTGCCGCCAAAAATCAAGATGACAATGATGAGAATGAGGAGCAGTTCTGGAAGACCCAATTTTCCCGGCATACTTCCTCCTGAGATGACGCTTGAATTCTAGGGGAATCCTTCATCGAAGTCAAACGGTCAGCCCGGCACAACTTCATGCATGCTTATGCGACCGTCCTTACTTTCTTGTGTTCGATTTTCACCAAAGTCTGTAGGGCGTCGTTCACTGATTGAGAATCCGGAAAAACTCTTGCTAATTCCGGAGACAGGGCAACAAGGACTTTCATAAGGAAACCAGGAAGCTCAGGAGCTGGCCAACGATTCGGCGCCCTCAGAGATAATTCTTCTTGAAGGTCATAGTTTTTCAACTTCGTGGCCTCCTGGCTTCCTCATAGAATAAAAACTCTTCAGGTTCCAGCTCTGGAGATTAGGTCTCGGGAGCCTCCGGAACATCGAGAGGGGCGGAGGTGTTCGTCCGGCTGGATACCAAAATTCCGGCCAGAACCAAACTCGCCCCTATCGCAATGCCCCAAGAAACTCTTTCTTTCAACACCCAAGCACCCAGTAGAAGCGCCACCACCGGATAGATCAAAGAGACGAAAGACATGTGGATGGCGCTCAAATGCTTCAATAAGTAAAAATAAATGGTGAAAGCAATCACCGATCCAAATATCGCCAGATAAAGAACGGCACCGACATTTTTCATGCTCCAGTGGACCGGAGTTCCCCACTCCATCGCTCCTGCTCCCGCCAAAAGAATGGCACTTCCCAACAGCATGGCATAGAAATTCAGGACCAACGTATGGAGGCTCTTTCCATGCTTCTTCAGATACACCAACGAGACGCTGGACCCAGCCGCTGCCAGAAGCATCCCGACAATGCCCCGACTGGAATTCGCCGTCGAGCGGATTTGATCGGAATAAATAAACACAATCCCGCCGAAGCCCAGAAAGATGCCGAACAGTTTCGCCCAAGTCAATCTTTCAAGATGCAGCCAGTAGTGGGCCAGCACAGCCACGAAGAAGGGATAGGCACAAAAAAGCACGGAAGCCAGACCGCTCGAAACGTACTGTTCCGACCAGTAAACCAACCCGTAGGAAATTCCAAAATTGACTGTCCCTACCAGCGCGATGACGCGCGCATCCGCCGGACTCAACCGCAGGCTTAACCTTTTCGACAACAGAACCGCCAGCAACACCACAGCGGAAATCGCAAATCTCAATCCCGCGCCAAAAAGCGGCGGGACGCCTTCCAATCCCACCTTGATCCCCAGCCAAGTGGAGCCCCAGATCAGGCATATGATGGCATAGAGGGTGATACTCTTGAGACTGCCGGGTCGCATTCTATCTGCCTTTCAGGAGGCTGCAAGTCCAGGGCGTTCAAACATTCATGGCAAAAAATGACCGCACACCTTAAAATGTCATCAACACAATCGTTCTCACTTCAAAGGTCAAATGAAAAGCAGTGAATCACAAGGCGCGGAGATTTGTAAACCTCTTTTGCAACACCATTTGATCTAAGGCGGTCACTTGCGAGCGACGGATTTTGAATTTCGTTATCGCTTTTTTGTCATTGTGCTGATTTATGGTCTCGGATTCTTGTTCAATGTCTTTGACCCGGTTAACGTCTCGGCCGCAGTGATCCAGGCGCTGGCGCGGTCGCGGCTCGAGTTCGATTTCAATCCGGCCAGGCTGTGGCTTCAATTGGCCTTCCTCGGCGGAAGCACGCTGATTTTTGTGGGGGCGGGGATTCGAACCTGGGCAACCGCTTATTTGAAGGCCGAAGTGGTGCACGATTCGCAGCTGCATTCTGAAGGATTGGTGGTCGACGGCCCCTTTCGCCACGTCCGAAACCCGCTTTATCTTTCCAATATTTTCTTGGCGCTCGGAATGGGAACCCTTGCCAGCCGCGCAGGCTTTGTTTTCATTGTGGCGGTCAACACCCTCTTTGTTTTTCGTTTAATCTGGAGAGAAGAGGCGGAGCTGTTGGCACAGCAGGGTGAATCGTTTCGGAGATTTTGTGCTGCCGTTCCGCGATTATGGCCGTCGTTCACGCCCCGGTGGCCTTCAAGCGCCATTCGCCCGGAGTGGGGTCAGGCCTTCGGCGCGGAAGTTCTTTTTTGGGTGTTTGGCGCCGCCTTGTTGTCTTTTGCAGTCACACTTCGGATGACGATTTTCTATGCCATTCTGATCTCAGCCTTTGTGTTTGATCTCATGGCGTATCTGCTGATCAAACGAACACGGATCAAGAAATCCAAGGTTGTGCAGAAATCAGGAAACACCGCTCGAGAGCAGCATACGGACCAGAACGTCGGTTGAGGCGGGCGCACTGCTTCCCTCCGGTTCGGGGAGGACCTTTATGCCGGAAAAAATCGAACAGGAAGTTCTAGAAGCCAACAAACGCTTCTATGATGCCTTGGAATCCCTGGATATTGACCAGATGGGCTCCATCTGGCTGCACGAATCCTGGGTAAAGTGTGTTCACCCCGGTTGGGGTCCCATTTCCGGTTGGGAGAACGTGCGCCAAAGCTGGGAGGCCATTTTTCAAAACACCCAAGCCATTCGGGTTCGATTGACCGGCCAATCCATCCGAATGATCGGCGATTTCGCCTGGGTGAGTTGCATTGAGAATATTGCCAATCGGCTCGATGCCTCTTTGGATGCCGCTGAAGCTTTTACGACCAACCTGTTTCTGCGCCGCGACAACCGGTGGTGGATCATCCTTCACCACTCCTCCCTGTTGCCGGCCATCAAACCGTTCTCCGAAATCACCATCCAGTAGAAGCGCCCATCGACTTATTGCGATTGCAACTTTTTGCATCGTCCCTCCGTGGGAAGCCCGGTAACCCGTGCTATAATCAACAATTCAGATACCCCGTGAGAGAACGTTGAGCGGAACGCCAAGCACCTCGCTTCGTTTAGGTTTCTGGAAGCAGAGATGTCTGAGGAGAGGTATTTAAGAAACGCATGAACTCCGGCGCCGAATTGGATCGAAAGAGTGGACCCATGGACTTGATTTCCAGGATAGGCTCAACGCCTTTGGTTCGTTTGGGCAAAGTGGTCGGCGAAATACCCTCCGGCGTTGAAATTTATGGCAAGGCCGAGTGGTTCAACCCGGGTGGATCGGTCAAGGACCGCCCCGCATTGAACATGATTCTCGAAGGCGAACGCAGCGGCCAGCTGAAGCCCGGAAAGATCATCCTGGATGCCACTTCCGGCAACACCGGCATCGCCTATGCCATGATCGGCGCTCTCAAGGGCTATCGAGTGCGATTGTGCATGCCGGAGAACGCTACGGCCGAACGTAAGCGGATCTTGAGCGCCTATGGCGCCGAGCTGGTGTTGACCAGTCCCATGGACGGCTCGGACGGTGCCATTCGCGCCGCCAAAAAGATGTATGCAGAGAATCCCGAACTCTATTTTTATTCGGACCAGTACAGCAATGACGCCAATTGGAAGGCCCACTACCAAACCACCGCACCTGAAATTTGGGAGCAGACGGAACATCGCATCACGCATTTTGTGGCGGGCCTGGGTACCAGCGGAACCTTTGTAGGGGCCGCACGTCGGCTCAAAGAATTCAACCCCAAGATCCAATGCATCGCGTTTCAGCCGGACTCACCGTTTCATGGCTTGGAAGGTTTAAAGTATATGGACACCGCCATGGTGCCGGCGATCTACGATCCCACAGTCGCCGACCGTCAATTGCGCGTGACCACGGAGGCTGCCTACCGCATGGTCAAACGCGCGGCCCGCGAGGAAGGTTTATTCATTGGCGTCTCTGCCGGCGCCGCCATCGTGGCCTCTATCCAGGTGGCCCGGGAGCTGAAGTCGGGGGTGGTTGTCACGGTTTTGTGCGACAGTGCGGAAAAATATCTGACCGAACGATTTTGGGAAGAAGAGGATTGAGTGACTTTGCGATTGACCCGACAGGCTATTTCGGAAATCAAGGCCCACGGACGTGAGACCTATCCGCACGAGTGTTGTGGAGCGCTGGTAGGCACGCTGGAGGAGACCGGCCGAAAGATCGTTCATGAAGTGGTCCGCCTGCCCAACAGCTACACCACCGAGGTGGCCGTCGACCTCGGCATTTTGGAAAATGAGCGCGGGACGCTCAACCGCTACATCATCGACCCCAAGGATTTGTATCAAACGGAAAAGGAAGCGCGCGCTCAAGGATGGTCGATCGTGGGATTCTATCACTCCCATCCCGACCATCCGGCCGTGCCTTCGAAGTACGATTTAGGCGTCGCCAGCTCGGGATATTCCTACGTCATTGTTTCCGTCCCTCAAGGAATACCCGCCGAGCTTCGCAGCTGGCAAACGGATGCGCCGCGCGAAGAGTTTTTGCCGGAGGTGGTTGAAGAAGCATGAAGAATGGGAAAAATGGGGACAGACACCTGCCGCATGCCAATCCTGCCGATTGCAGCAAAAACGGTGTCTGTCCCCATTTTTCCCATTTTCAGAGAGGAATCTATGCCCGTTAAAATTTTGATCCCAACTCCCTTGCGCAGTTATGCCGGGAAGAAAGACGCCATTGAGGTCAGCGCCAAGACCGTCGATGAAGCCATAAAGTCTTTGATTGACCAACACGCGGAGCTGAAGGCCCATCTCCTCACCGAAAACGGAAAGTTGCGAAGTTTCATCAACGTCTACGTGAACGATGAGGACATCCGGTACTTGCAGAAAGAATCCACGCCGCTCCAAGGGAACGAGACCATTTCAATTATTCCTTCCATTGCGGGTGGATCGGCTGCGGCCAAGCCTCTGGCGCCGGTGTCGCAATCCATCGCTGAAGCCGCCAAACAATTGTCTCTCTCCAAGGAAGAAATCCTCCGCTACAGCCGTCACCTCATCATTCCCGAGGTCGCCATGGAGGGACAGCTCAGGCTGAAGGCGGCCAGAGTTCTGACCATTGGCGCCGGCGGACTGGGCGCCCCGTTGGGAATGTATCTCGCCGCGGCGGGCGTCGGCACGCTCGGCGTGGTGGATTTTGATGTGGTTGATTTCACAAATCTGCAGCGTCAGGTGATTCACTCCACACGCGATGTGGGTCGGCCGAAACTGGAGTCCGCCATGGAGCGACTGAAAGGAATCAACCCCGAAATCAATATCGTGGGTTTCGAAACGCGCCTCAGCAGTCAAAACGCCCTGGAGATTTTTAAGGACTTTGACATCATCGTTGACGGCACGGACAATTTTCCAACGCGCTATCTCGTGAATGACGCCTGTGTCCTGCTGGGCAAACCCAATGTGTACGGATCGATCTTCCGCTTTGAAGGGCAGGCCTCGGTATTCGGCATGCCGGATGCGCCGTGCTACCGCTGCCTGTATCCCGAGCCCCCCCCGCCCGGATTGGTGCCGAGTTGTGCTGAAGGCGGCGTATTGGGAATCCTGCCCGGCATCATCGGATGTATTCAAGCCAACGAAACCATCAAGCTCATTCTGGGCCAAGGTGAAACCCTGGCCGGAAGGCTCTTGTTGTTCGACGCTTTGCGCATGAAGTTCCGCGAATTAAAACTTCGGAAGGATCCGGAATGCCCGGTTTGCGGGACACACCGTACCCTTCACCAGCTCATCGATTACGAACAATTCTGCGGAATCCCACAACAGCAAGCGAAGGAAAAAGAAATGTCCACTTCATCGGAACATGAAATCGACGCAGTGACTTTGAAGCACCAGCTGGATCAAAACGAGAAGATTTTTATTTTGGACGTGCGTGAACCTCACGAATTCCAAATCTGCCGCATCCCCAATTCCCATCTGATTCCACTGGGCGATTTGCCCTCGCGCATCAGCGAGCTCAACTCCGCCGATCTGATCGTTGCCCACTGCAAGAGCGGCATGCGCAGCGCCAAAGCCTGCGATTTCCTGCGCAAATCCGGTTTTACACGCGTGAAGAATCTGAAGGGCGGCATTCTCGCCTGGAGTGATCAGGTTGACCCCTCGGTTCCCAAGTACTGAAGTCCGGCGCCTCGGGACCATCGCCGCCCCCTATTTCCATTTCTAGACCAGCAATCACAAGGACCCGACGCGGTTTTTTCATCATCGTCTCCGTCCAACTAACTCTTTTTATTGCGGAGGGTCTATGAACGGAGGCCAGTGCGACAATTTCGTGTCTCGTTTATCAAATATATTTATTCACCGAGCCTACTCAAGCGAATGGTAAATCACGGCATCGGAATCAAGATTAACGAACACGCGGTTTGAATGGCACCCGGCACGGCTACAGCCCACTATTTTCATTTAGTCTGGGAGACTGTGACATTATCTTAATGATTTTAAGGTCTCATATCCAAAGTGCGCTGAGCCCAAAACAATCACTAATGCTTTGGGGCTGATTTGACGATAACCAGTAATAGTGGTTGCACTTGGAGGCGGAGGCACGACAAACCCACTCGCTCGAAATTCCAGGAAGAGTGCATAACGGAGCCAAAGGCTTCATGTGAGGGCATGGGCGCGGGATTCACGGCCGTGATTTGGTGAGGAATATGAATAGAACAGTTCAAAAGAAAATATCAAAAGCTAAAAGGAATCCCACCGCGACAGAAGCCGGAGGACAAAGGCCCGGAGCAAAGCACGGGGATTTGTTTGGTGCGGCGTCCAGTCATCTGGAATCTGAAAATAAATATCGATTGTTATTTGAAAGTAACCCCGTCCCCATGTGGGTTTTCAATCTTGAATCTCTCCGCTTTCTCGCAGTCAATGATGCCGCAGTTCACAACTATGGGTATTCCCGAGAAGAATTCCTGACGATGACGATCCGGGAAATTCGCCCCCGCGAAGACACCCCCGCGCTTCTGGAAGTGATTCGGACTTTGAAGGACGGGTTCCATCCGCCCCAACCCTGGCGACATCGCAGAAAGGATGGGTCCGTCTTTGACGTCGAAATCCGTTCCCATACCCTCACTTACGAAGGCAGACGCGCCGACCTGGTTATGGCGACAGATGTTACAGAACGAAGGCGCGCCCAAGAGACGCTCGCCCGATCGGAGCAAAAATATCGCAGCCTCTTCGAATGTGCGGATGATGCCATCTTGATTTTCGATCCGGACACGGAAGTCATCCTCGAAGCCAATGAAAAAGCCTGCCGGATGTATGGATTTTCAAGAACCGAATTGCTGGGCATGAGCTTGAAGGAGCTGACACTCAACGTCCCTCGAGGCAGAAAACAGGTCGCCACCCTTTTGGAACATGGCCTGTGCCGGAATTTTGACACCGTCCATCTCAACAAGACAAGAATACCTATTCACATCCTTGCAAACGCCTCGGTCATCGACTATCAGGGCAGGAAAGCCATACTCAGTATTCACCGGGATATCACCGAGAGAATGCAAGCGGTGCAGGCGCTTAAGGAAAGTGAAGATCGTTACCGCGACCTGGTTGAAAACAGTCAGGAACTGATTTGCACTCACGACTTGGACGGAAAGGTTCTCACCGTAAACCTGGCTACGGCAAGGAGCCTGGCCTGTGAACCGGGCGAAATTGTCGGGCACAACATTCGGGAATTTTTGGCGCCGGAAATGCAGGAGGGATTTGACGACTACTTGGCCACCATTCGACGGGATGGAAAGGCTCACGGACTCATGCTCGTGAAGAACTTTGCCGGCGAAAAACGCGTCTGGGAATATTCCAACACCCTCCGCACGGAGGGCGTCGATGTTCCTGTAGTCCGTGCGTTGGCCCGTGACGTGACCGAGCGGAAACGAGCCGAGCGATCGGCCAGAATGGAAAATCGGCGGAATGAGATCATCCTTCGGACGGCCTTGGATGGATTCCTTATTATGGATTCCCAGGGCCAGATCTTAGAAGCCAATCCTGCCTTCTGCCAGATGTTCGGGTACACCCCAGAGGAACTGCGCACCATGAGGGTGAGCGACCTCGCGGCACAGCGGACCTTCACCGAAGTCGAAAATCTAATCCACGAAATCAGAGCCAGGGGCTTTGCCACATTTGAAACAACAGGTCACTGCAAGGAGGGAGGATTCATCGACGTCGAGGTGAAGTCCAACACGATACAGCTTGATGGGAACGAGCTGCTTTTTAGCTCCGTCCGGGACATCACCGAGCGCAAACGCAATGAGGAGCAACTGCGTGAATTAAGTGAATTTGATAATCAGATCATATCGAGCGCCCAGGAGGGAATTGTGGTCTACGACCGCGATCTCCGATATCGGGTGTGGAATCCCTACATGGAGGAGTTGAGCGGTCTCCGAGCCGAAGAGGTAATTGGAAGACATCCCTTAGAAATACTGCCCTTCCTTAAGGAACAGGGCGTTTATGATTTGCTGCAGAGGGCCCTGGCGGGTCAAACGGTCGTGGCGCCAGACATTCCTCAGCCTCCAATCGGACCCAAAGGACCGGGTTGGAGCTCGGCCCGATTCTCACCCTTGCGGAACACCAAGGGAGAGATTATCGGCGTCGTGGGAATAATCCGGGACATCACCGAAAGCAAAAACGCGGAGGACGAATTGCAGCGTTCACGCTATATGCTTCAATCGGTCCTGGATACCATTCCGCAACGAGTATTCTGGAAGGATTTGAACTCCAACTATGTGGGCTGCAATCAACCCTTCGCTCTCGATGCGGGCGAGGAGGATTCCAAAGCAATTGTTGGAAAGAGCGATTTCGAGCTGGCCTGGAAAGAAAGAGCGGCTCTGTATCGGGCGGATGACCATGAAGTGATTTCAACGGACAAATCCAAAATCCACTTTGAGGAGCGCGTAAGTCATGCTAACGGGCGGGACTTGTGGGTGAGAACCAGCAAGGTCCCATTGCATGATATCCAAGGCCAAGTAATCGGCATTCTGGGCACTTATGAAGACATCACCGAGCTGAAACGATCGGAAATGGAGCGCCAAGCCATCTATGAAGTGACCGAAGGAATCAATCAAACAGCCAACCTCAATGATTTGCTTCACCTGGTCCACGAGGCGCTTCGAAGAGTCGTGTACACCGAGAATATCTTCATTGCACTTTACAACAAGAGGGCCGACCACTTTGAATTTCCATATTGGGTGGATCAGTTCGATCCTCCGCCGAATCCCGCCCAGGTGGGCAAGAGCCGGACCGCTTACGTTTTCCGGACAGGACAACCCCTCTTTTTAACCCCTGAGATTTTCAGAGATCTAAATCTCAAGGGTGAAGTGGAGCAAATAGGAACCCCATCGGAAGTGTGGATCGGCGTCCCACTCAAGACGCCGGTAGAAACCATCGGAGTGCTTGTCGTTCAGCACTATTCCGACGCCAATGCCTATACCAAGAGGGACCTGGAATTTCTGACTTCTGTCGGGAACCAAATTGCCGTCGCTATTGAGCGCAAACGCGCCGAAGAGGCCATCCACCTTCAAACCACGCGGTTTCAATCCCTCTTTGAGAACTCTCCCATCCCCATCGCCATGATGGATCATTCGGATCTCATCATTCAAGTCAACAAGGCTTTCGAAAGGACCTTTGGTTATATGAGGGCCGAAGTTCTGGGACGCCCCATCAATGATGTTGTCGCCCCGCCCGAAAAGAAAGACGAAGCCGCGGACCTAAGCGCCCAGACTCTAGGAGGTCACGCGATTCAATTGGAGACAGTTCGGCGATGCAAAGACGGAACTTTGGTTCCCGTGCAGATCTTCGGTGTTCCCATGTTTTCAGATACGGGAACTATCGGACTGTTTGCCCTGTACATGGACCTGACGGAATCGAAGTTTCTTTCCGAGCAGCTTCGACAAGCCCAAAAAATGGAAGCAGTAGGTCGGCTGGCGGGAGGAATCGCCCATGATTTCAACAACCTCCTGACCGCCATCCTGGGCTATGGCCAATTAACCTTGGGGTCTCTCGATGGACATGATCCCTTAAGGAAAAACGTTCAGGAGATTATCAAGGCAGGCGAGCGGGCGGCGGGTTTGACCAATCAGTTGTTGGCCTTCAGCCGCAAGCAGGTTCTCCAGCCGGTGCCATTAAATCTCAATGCCGTCGTTTCCGACATGGACAAGATGCTTCGCCGATTGATCGGTGAAGATGTCGAACTCATCCTTAAACTGAATGCCAAAATAGGATCGGTTCGCGCCGATGTCGGCCAGATGGGTCAAATCATCATGAACCTTGCCATCAACTCGAGAGACGCAATGCCGCATGGCGGGAAGCTCATTATTGAAACATCCAATACCACCTTTGACGAGGTCTACACCCGACTTCATCCTGAAGCGATCAAAGGGTCTTACGTAATGTTGGCCATCACTGATACCGGAACCGGGATGGATTCGGACACCATATCGCACATGTTTGAACCCTTCTTTACAACCAAGGGGCTGGGCAAAGGAACCGGTCTTGGATTGTCCACTGTTTACGGAATCATCAAGCAGAGCGATGGCTACGTCTATCCCTATAGCGAGGTCGGAAGGGGAACGACCTTCAAAATCTATCTTCCCAGAGTGGACGGCAAGCTGGACGCGCCCATTCAGGGTGAACAAAACGCGGATGAACACCCTGCCACGGAAACCATCCTTGTGGTAGAGGACGAAATGGGCGTTCGGAGCCTCATTCAAAGTGTTTTGGCGGCCAAGGGATATACCGTTCTTGAGGCCGATGACGGCATTGAGGCCCTCAAATTGAATGAGAATCACCCCGGGACCATCGATTTGTTGCTGACGGATCTGGTGATGCCCCGGATGAGTGGTCGAGAATTGGCGGAACACCTGTCGCCGAAAAGACCCGAGATGAAGGTTCTCTTCATGTCCGGCTATACTGCCGACAGCGTCGTTTATACCGGAGCTTTAGAATCAACCCTGAACTTCATTCAGAAGCCATTCACCACCAAGGAATTGAGTCAGAAAATCACCCACGTCCTTCACAATGACGTACCCGATGCGGGGCCCGCCGAAGAATTGGTCGCGAGGAATTGAGAATTAGGAATTGGGAACTGAGAATGACTTTGAGTGTTTTGGTCGTCGTTGGATTCGCGATTTAAAAAATATCCCTCCGAGGCAATGCCGCTGACCGATAGACACAACCAATCACCCGGTTCCGGGAGTCCACCCTTATTTAAGAGCGGGAAGAACCCGCGGCCTTGAAGAACCACCGGTTTAAATTTGCCACGGCGGGAGCTACGGCACCCCGAGAAAAACGCCAGTTCAACAAATCAGTGTGCGGCTTTATTTAACGCCAAAGGTGATCCATCATCACCGAAGAATGAGATCGTCATATTATTGGCTGTTCCGGCATCCAACATGATGAACTGGGTGACGAACCCTCCTCCATCCGCGATTTGAGGAAAGATGATTGGCGCCGGCGCTATCTGATTGAAATCCGCAATGGGAAAAGTCGTCAGTACAGGATCACCCCGGCTGTTGATGAGCTCGCGTAACGTGAGCGCCACGAAGGGCGAGGAAGAGGAAATATCCAGCACCCCCGTGAACCCCGCTGGCAGCCCGGAAATCATTTGGCCCACAAAAGCCGCCGTATGCCCGTTGGCGCTCAGCGCAATAGGTCCCAAGCTTGAGCCAGCGGGTGTCGTTCCATCCAAATGAAAGGCGTTCACAGTCACGTTGATGGGTGAACTGCCGGGATTGGCGATAGCCAAACCCGTGTCATGTCCGCCGGACTCATCCACATAAATTCTGGCATGCGTTGTCGGTATTGCCGCCGGCACTCCCGATTCGGTGACCAGTACTGCGCCTGGCTTGAAGCTGAAGATTCCTGCCCCGACCGGCGACAATGTACCCGGATCTGGAACTACCTGCACCGATCCGGCGCTGATGCCGGCCGGAGATCCGTCCGTCGAAAAGAGGAATACGCCGCCTGCTGGAATATTGTAACGATAGGACGAAGCCGGTGTGCCCGACCCGCCCTGCTGGATCACCGCCAGGGGTGTCCCATTGTCGGCCCTTATCTGCATCGTTCCCGTCTCTGCGGTGCCCGATGTGTTGAGCAGCACAATCGCAGTCTTGAAACCTCCGCCATCGGCCAACTGAGAAAAGTTCACCGCCGAGCTTCCCAGGGCTTTGGTTAAGTCGGCAATCGGAGTACTGGTTAACAAGGAGTCGCCGCGCTGATTGGTGGTCAAACGTAACGCCAGAATGGATAGCGGCTGATCGCTGGAGATTTCCAACGTTCCAAATTGCGTGATGCTGGAAAAATTTGCGGGCAAGACAAAATTGGGCGCAATATCACTCAACTGATCAATAAATTTGGCTCGATGGACGTGCGGCGCCAATGTCCCATTCCCGACAATGGGGTTTTGCCCGTTGGTGTCTCGCAGCGTGTAAATTGCATTGGCTGTGGTGCTGTTGGTATTGACAATCGCCAATCCCGTATCAACGGAAAGAGTTGAGAGGTCCTCTTGATCCGACTTGCCGCTGATATTGCTGCGAAAATCAATAAAGATTTTAGCGTGCGTGGTGGGAGGCGATGCCGGCACTCCCGCCTCGCTCACAACCACCCCATTCTCCGTAAAGCTGAAGACCGCTGTGCCGTAAGGCGGATTCGACGTAATCGCGGTCTGGCCTTCGCTTATGGATTTGCTGCCTGTTCCTCCGGGCAAGACGGTGGCATAACCTGCCTGCACCGGACCGGTGCTACCGAAGGTCGTAAATGTCCCCGCTCCTGTGGCAGTCAATGAAAGGTTGGCCGTCACATCGTGGATCTTCATCGTATAGTTCTGGTTTCCTGGGCATCCCCCCGCGACAAATCCTGTTACCGAAAAAGTATAGGTCCCGACTTGAGTCGGCGTGCCGGAAAGTATTCCGCCGGTAGACAGGCTCAAGCCCGGAGGCAAAGCGCCGGAGACCCGAAAAAACTGCGTGGAGGAGGGCGGCGTAGTCGGTGTGACGCTTTGGTTATACGATAAGCTTACCCCGCCATCCGGAAGAGAAGATTGAAATAATGTCCCGGCAGGACATCCGTGGGTGTTAAGCAGTTCGGAAATATCCCCTGACCCGAAGTTTGCCGTGAAAATATCCAACCTTCCGTCCCCATTCAAGTCTGCAGCAGCAATCGAAACGGGATTGGTCCCGACATTGAAATTGATGGGTGACTGAAAGGTCCCGTCACCATTCCCATAAAGGAGAGATACATTGTTCGAACTGGAGTTGGCCACAGCAAGATCCAACTTTCCGTCGTTGTTAAAATCTCCTGCCACCAAAGCAACCGGCCGGGTGCCCGCCACGAAGTTCACTGCGGGCTGGAAGGTTCCATCTCCCTTACCCAGAAGGATGGAGATGTTTCCCGAGGTGGCATCTGCAACGGCGATATCCAGTTTCCCGTCTCCATTGAAATCGCCCACTGTTAAACCCATGGGGTTGGGACCCACCGGAAAACTCGATGGGCTGCCGAACGTCCCATTGCCATTTCCGAGGAGAATCTTGACTGACCCGGACGAACCACTCGCCGGTGGAACCGTCACTGCAAAGTCTTTCTTGCCGTCTCCGTTGAAATCCCCCAAGACCAATGCTGTGGGGTTCTGGCCGACCGGAATGCTGCTCGGTGGTCCAAAGGAGCCTCCGCCCGTTCCAAGGAACACCGCAATATTTCCGGAGGTTTGGTTGAGAACTGCAATATCCTTATTCCCGTCGCCGTTCAAGTCTCCGTAATAAACTCCCACGGGACCGAAGCCTCCGGCTGACATTGTCCACCACGGAGTGAGGTTCCCGGTTGTCGGATCGCCCGTATATCCGGTCACCGTCGAATCAAAATGGTTGGTTTGGTAATAGATCATCATCGTGCCCACTTGGGCAAAAGTCAGATAGTTGGGATCGTTTCCTGTCGTGGTAAATACTGGCGAAAGCAGATGGCCGTTGGGACTTACATTTCGCTTGATGAGCGTATTTCCCGCGAAGTCAAGGCTTATCACAGTCGCCGTACCGGGTGCCCCCCCGCCATTGGGATTAATGGTAACAAAGTCAGGCTGTGTCCCCGCCGGTAGATTTCCCCCCGAGACAAATGCACCTATGTTGTAAGGTTGCGAAAAATTGAGCGTCACGGCTGAAGTGACAAGTAGCGCAAAGGCGAAGTACCATTTCACAAAGGTTCGCATCGCGCTTACGGGTTCTTTACTCGGTGGAAACATGGGAGGTCCTCCTGTAATCGGTCCTCAATCCGACATTTGTTTGGCCGACTTTGGTCGGTTCGAAAGCGAATCCCGCATCCCCGCACCTTCAAACCAGCATAAAAAACAAAACGCGCCGCATTCAACCTCACCTCGGCTTGAAAGCGGAAACACAAGTGAAGAATGGAGCTACACGTCGAGTCCAATCTTCCGTCCGGAGAGTTTCGCTCCAAACCTAGCTTCACAGCGCGTCCACCCATCTCACGCCGTCTCGTTTTTTGGCCGCGGCTGGTTGATGAATGAAGGAAGCAAACAGCATCGCCCGAGTCGAAGAGCTAGGGCCCTGGCCCGCGTCTTCAGGCGCTCAACAAAACTCCATGCCGAATAAAGATTAGGCACAGTCCGTATGAAATGTATCCCTGGTGAAGTCGCGATTCTATGGCGGCGTTTGATAAAAAACAAGATCTTTCTGGGGCAGTCGTGCCATTTTGGCAGTCGGCCCCGATCCATCGGGGCCGGGCCTGATCGCACCGCCGCATATCGTCGAGATCCGGACCGAAGGACCGTCCGGGATGCCCCCATGAAACGGGCATCCCGGCTACCTTCGATTTGAAAACCGTGGTCTCGTTCCTGTTTGGGGCTGTTGGCTGATAGCTGAAGGCTGATCGCTTGTGGCTCGATCTTGGCAGAATGGAGTAACATGGCTCCACCAAAATGCAGGAGGCCATCATGAATACGATTCCTCAACCTATTTCTGAATTTCTTGCCGGCAAGCGCTTTGCCGTGGCCGGCGTGTCACGTGACCACGGCCAGGCCGCCAATGCCATCTTTCAACGGCTCAAGGATTCGGGATACGAAGTGTTCCCGCTGAATCCCAACGCCAGCGAACTGGAAGGAACACGCTGTTATGCCGACGTCTCATCCCTGCCCGGAGTGATTGACGGTGTGATCATCGCAACACATCCTGACAAGTCGGACGAGATCGTAAAGCAGTGCGCTGACCGGGGCATTCCGCACGTCTGGTTTCATCGTTCCATTGGAAACGGCAGCCTTTCGCAAAAGGCTCTGGATGAATGCCGGGCCCGCGGTGTCAAAGCGATTGTGGGAGGTTGTCCCCTCATGTTTTGCGGACGCGTCGATTTCTTTCACAAATGGATGTGCCGATGGTTGCAGTGGCGCGGCCGTGTTCCCAAATGATGTAGGTTTGAACCTTTATTTAGAAAACTCTGTCGGGGAAATTACCACCTGGGAATCGACGCCGTGACCGGCAGCCACAATCCCCCGCGGGGGATCGTGGGTTTCTGTGCAGGATCAGTCGAGAGCCCTCCCCGATCCATCGGGCCGAGCGCTACCCCTGCGACGTAGAGCCCCCGGCCAAAAGAACGGCCGGGGCTACCAGAGCTATTTTCGAGACATGAAAACACGGAAACCGAGAATCGCACTTCCGAATCACTCTCTCGAGGCCGCATCCTTGGGAGAGGCATGGCTCGACGCCTCCAGATTGATCCTCGAGACGGGCTCGCTAAGTCGATACGACGGAACAATGACACGCGAAATTGCGCATCTGACCCTGGTCATCGCTTATCCGAATCCCGTGGATCCCATCATCAGCCGACATGGCGACCCTGCCTGGCTGAACTGGATACACAAAAACTTCTTTGTTCAAAATCGGGTGAAGGACCTCGGAAATGCCGCCAGTTACGCCGTTCGTCTTTTTAATTATGGCTACCGCGGACGCGATCAGATTCAAGGGATTGTCAAACGACTGCGGCGCGACCGCGAAACACGTTCAGCTACGGTGACCACGTTCATGCCGCTTACCGACACGTCTTACATTCCTTGCATCAGTTTGCTGGATTTTTGGATACCCGGGAAGAAACTGGAACTGGTGGTCTATGCACACAGCTTGGATTTTGGAAAGAAGGCTTACGGAAACTTGGTGGAGTTGGCACAATTGCAATCGCTCGTCGCCAAGCGGTTGAAGGTATCCGTGGGCCGCATGACTCTCTATGTAAAGTCGGCCCATATCTACAAACCTGAATGGAAACTTATGAGGCAGATTGGCCGGCACAGGATGCTGTGAAATCAATTTTCAAATCTTAAAAGTAGGGCACGATAGGACCCGTAGGACCTCTACGACGCACATATTAAAAAATGAAAGCATCGCCTCTATAAACTGGACAGACTGCCCCGCAAGGACCGCGGGGTCTTCGGCTTGCCGACTACGCAAGCCTCGAGACAGACCAAAACGACCGGACAGACTGAAAAGACTAGAGAGACCAGACGGACCGGATAGACTGCCCCGCAAAGAACGCGGGGTCTTCGGCTTGCCAACTACGCAAGCTTCGAGATAGACCAAAACAACCGGACAGACTGGAAAGACTGAAAAGACCAGAGAGACCAGACAGACTGGACATCCTGAACTCGCTACAGACGCAGCAGGCGTGCAGCATTGCCCCCCAAAATTCCTTCGCGTTCCTCGGGCGTAATTTTCAGTTGGCGGATGCTGGACAACATCTTTTCCATGCTGCCGATGAGATGCGGGAAATCGCTTCCCGCCAAAATATGATCGGCTCCGGCAAAATCAATGGCCAATTGCAGCGCCTTAACGTCAAAATTGACGGAATCATAATAAAATTCTTTGAGGTAAGCGCTGGGCGGCCTCTTGATGTTTTGGCGACACTGCGGAAAAGCTTCGTAGCCCCGATCAAGACGTTCGGCGATAAACGGAATGGTTCCTCCCAAATGTCCCAGCACCCATGTCATGTTTGGAAACCGCTCCGGGACGCCGGCAAACACCAGGCTGGCTGCCGCCAGGGTGGTGTCCATGACAAATCCCACCAACGGCATGAGCATGTAATTCAACATGGCCTCCACGCCGACGGGATACGTGGGATGAACGAAGAACACGGCCTCGAGGTCGTGGGCTTTTTGATATAACGGCCAGAAACGCTGATCGCTTAAGGCCACTCCATTCACATTGCTGAAGACCATCACGCCTTTCAATTTCAGTTCCAAAAGCACGCGCTCCAATTCTTCGACCGAAGCTTCGGGGTCATTCAGCGGCAAGGTTCCCAAGGCCACAAAATGATCGGCATGCTCCCGTTGTATACGGGCAAAGCAATCGTTCACCATGCGACTAAGCTCGACGGAACGTTGGGGTGTCTCAATGACAGTTCCGGGGCAGGTCAAGGTGATGATTTGCTTGTCGACGCCGGCCTTGCCCAGAGCCGACTTTCGGACATCGATAAAGCGATGCGCCGGAACGGCAATGTTGTAATCGCCCGGGGAGTGCAGCACCGGATTTCCATCGGCGTCGATGGTGATTTTGTAAGCGCTCGGCCCGACGCGCAAGGCTTCAATGTATTCCGGGGGATAAACGTGATTATGAAAATCGATGACAGCCATCTCGGTCTCCTTCATTTCTCGATGAATTCCCTGCCCAGCGAAGTCGCACAGTTAAACATAGCGCCGATGAAAACGCAATCATGCGAGTGGTTTGAGGACCCTCTGTTTCGAGAATGGGTGCCGGGTGTCGGGTGCCAGGAAAAGTCTCTTGCTCCGAAAATCGACGGAGGACTTTCTGCGCAACCTCGGCGATCTCAGCGTCTCCGCGGTGAACGGCGTCCAAAACCAGGTCTATTCCTTGCCCCCCGGGTGCACGACAGTACACGAGCTACTCCTTCGTGAATACCCCTATCGCTTGCTCCTTCGTACCCAGAAAAAATATACCGGCAATCCGGCCAGAACCAGTCCCAACCCAACGGCGCTTTCACGTGGGCTGGAAATCATTTGGTTGATGACGATGACAAAAGAGAATATCGCAAAGAGGATTGGAACGATGGGATACCCCCAAACGGAGTATTCCCGAACCACAGCGGGCCGTCTGCGAAGAATCAACAGGCCCACGGCCATCAAACCGAAAAACATCCATTCTGTGTATACCACTCGTGTGAACAAACTACGATATGTGCCGGTGGCCACCAAGACGCAGGACCAGATGGCCTGCAAAACGATAGCGCTGGCGGGCGTTCGGTACTTGGGATGAATGGACCCGGCCCAGGAAAACAACAGCCCATCTTTGGCCATGGCGTAATACACGCGGGGCCCAGCCAAAATAATTCCGCTCACGGCGCCAAAGGTCGAAAACACAACCAATATCGACATCAACGCACCGCCGCCGCGTCCCACCACCACATTGGCTGCCTCGGCTGCAATTTGGGTGGACACTGTCACTTTGTCCAGAGGGAGCAGGTAAAGATACACACCGTTCATCGCCACGTAACACGCCATGACGATGAGCGTCCCAAACAACAGGGCCCGGGGAATGGTTTTTTGCGGTTTGACGGTTTCTTCGGCATTGTATCCCACCATGTGCCAACCACCGTAGGTAAACAGCCCGGCGACCATCGCCAAGAGAAAACTCTTGAGCGAGGTTGACCCGACCGAGCCTGTTCCGGCCACGAAATGGCCGGGGACACGGCTTCCCAGCATGAATCCCGCGACAATCAACAAGGCAATCGCAATCAGCTTGGCGAAGGTCACGGCGGTTTGAAGATTGCTTCCGGGTTTGACCCCCGCGTAATTCACTGCCGAGAGGATCAAGATACAGACAATCGCAATTCCTTTGATACCGGTTGAACTCATTGGATGGAAGAATGCGACATAGCGCGCGCAAATCATCGACATGGCCGCAATAATTCCCGAGTGCATAACCCAGAACATTGCCCATCCCCAAAGAAATCCGACGGCTGGAGAGAAGGCCTCACTCAGGTACACATAAACCCCTCCCGAACGCGTGTAAATAGAAGCCAGTTCAGCGCACACTAGAGCTCCAAACAAGGTCAGCACACCGCTCAGGACCCACACCCATAGAATTCCGGAGACCGATGGAACCAATCGTGTGACATCAGAAAGTTGAACAAAGATGGAGGACCCGACGATGGTTCCCACCACCATGGCGATGGCTTGTGGAAGACGAATGACCCGGCGAAGGGCCGGAGATTCCGCATCTTCGTTCATTCGTGAGCACCTCTCCAGAAGTTCGCGAAAGAATAAGTCGATTTGGAGCGACGTTCAAGGTATTCAATAAACGTCTCATCGGTAGCCCTCGCCCCGATATATCGGGGCAGGGCCGTTTTAAAGGCCGGGATTTTTATTTGAATACATACGAGGGCCCCCGGCGTAGAAAACCGCCGGGGCTACCAGGACAGTGAAATCTGTTTGCCCTTCGGACTGCAGTGAATCTCGGTTCCTGTAAATTCGTTTTGCAATCCGCCCGATTCCGCTAAGATGTTTTTCGCCTATGAAAGGCCAAATGATGGAAACCCTCGAGGAAAAAATCCATCGCGTGCTCCAAGAGGTAGTGGCGATAGTCTCTTATAACCCCGCGTGGCCCGTAATGTTTGAACGCGAAAAAGAACACCTCCTCTGCTGTCTCCCGCGAGATCTCGTCGGCCGAATCGAGCATTACGGAAGCACCGCCATTCCAGGACTGGGAGCCAAACCCATCGTTGATATTCTGGTGGAAGTCAGCAGCCTTGAGAAAACGCGAAGGACGATCGCGCCGATTTTGGAATCCCAGGGCTACGACTATTTCTGGAGGCCCACGTCAGGCGATGACACCCCTCCCTTTTATGCCTGGTTCATCAAACGAGATTCCAACGGGAAGCGCACGCACCATATTCACATGGTGGAGGCTTCCTTTCCACAATGGGAAGGCCTTCTGTTTCGCGACTATCTCATCAAGCATCCCTCTGTCGCGAAAGAGTACGAACGTTTGAAGGTTCGATTAGCTACGGAATTTCGGTACGACCGGGTCGCATACACGACCGGGAAAACGGAATTTATTGCGAAAGTCATGGCTCAGGCATTCTCTTTGATGGCGCAAAGATGAATGTTGGCGGTGGTGACTTCAAGGCATGTTGAAACAGGCCCTGTTCACAGGGCCTGTGACTCCTCAGCCCGCCCATTCATGGGCGGAAACAAAAGACCAACAAACAGGCTTGTATTGAGCCCCATTGATGGGGTGATACCTTCATCCGATTTCCTCAAAAAGGGGGCGAGGCATCAACCTGCAAGAATGGGGACAGACACCAAACGCGCAGAGACTTTGCAAGGCTTTAGAGTGTGAAGTGTCTGTCCCCATTCTTCTGGGAAAGCCCGGATGAAAACGCGTCAGCGGTGCCACAGATCAAGCAGCGGCACCGCTGAAAAAGAGTTTCATCTAGTATCGGTACCGGTCCTGTCGGTCATATCGACCATCACGAAACCGTTGCCCGCAGCGCTCCTGGGCGCGACGTAATTGCTCGCGCTTTTCGAAGGCTTGGTGGCTGTTAGGTCCATGCCGGCGGATGGCCTTATCCAAATTTCTCTCGGCCTTTTCAACGCGCTCGTGACATTCATGGTCTCCGCGATCCGCCCAGGCGGTCCCGCTGATACCGAACAACAACGCTCCTGCAACAACCAATCCCGCGATCTTTCTTTGGATTCGCATACCGTCCTCCCGGCAGCCTGGATTGAGCCCGTCTGTTTCGTGTTTATCGCTGCCTGTCAACATCGATGTTGAAGTCTGCAGCAAAGTTGTCTGGCACCGGGCATTCCATTTCGTGTACAGAAGCGTGGAGTTGAATTGGGGACAGGCACCATCGTCGTGGGGGTTTTCAAAACTTCAAATGTGAGGTGCCTGTCCCCAATTCGCCTTCCATCCGTGAAAAGACTACAATCGCCGCATGACTGTGGGGCAACGCCTCCGACACAAAGCGGCGGAACTGGGGTTTGCGAAGTGTGGAATTGCACGATCGCAATCGTTAGATGCTGTTTCAAAAGAGCGCTTCCTTCGCTGGATTGGAGAGGGATTCCACGGCGAGATGGGATACATGGCGCGTCAATCCGAAAAGAGGCTGGACCCATCGGAAGTGTTGGCAGGCTCGAAATCTGTTATTTCAGTCCTGGTCAATTATTTCACCTCCCCTCAGCATTCCGACGACGCTCTCACCGGAGCCGTTTCGCGCTACGCCTGGGGCCGCGATTATCATCTCACCGTCAAAGAAAAACTCCGCGCTCTTAATGCTTTTCTCTCATCACTCGTCACCAGTCACTCGTCAATCTTCTACGTCGATACGGGCCCCCTCCTCGACAAATGGTGGGCCCAGCGGGCGGGCCTGGGTTGGATTGGAAAGAACAGCAACTTAATTACGCCGGAGATCGGTTCCTGGGTTTTCGTGGGAGAAATTCTGACCACGGTTGAATTTACGGGTTCTGACTACGATGCGTCATTCGAGCACCCTTCCGCAGCGTTCAAAAGAGAAGATGGGATTCAGTATGGAAAGACCCCATCTATCGAAACACAAGACGCTGAAACCGCGCCAAAAAGAACACTCTGTGGAAGCTGTCGACGTTGTCTGGAGGTGTGTCCGACGGGTGCCATTGTGGCGCCATTTGTAGTCGATTCACGGAAGTGTATTTCTTACCTCACCATTGAACTGCGTGGGCCTATCCCGCGGGAGTTTCGCCGCGGCATTGGAAATCGAATTTTTGGTTGTGATGATTGCCAGGATGTCTGTCCTTGGAACCGATTTGCGGCCGTGTCTTACGAACAGGCGTTTCATCCGGACGAGGGCAACCTCACGCCCTCACTGATCGAACTGCTGTCGCTGACTCAGGAGGAATTCAATCGCAGGTTTAAAAACTCTGCCATCCGGCGGGCCCGCTATTCCGGATTTTTGCGCAATGTCGCTGTCGCGCTTGGAAACAGTCACCGTCCGGAAGCAGTTCCCGCGCTGGAGTCAGCTCTCCAGCATGTCGAAGCACTCGTTCGACAGCACGCCGCCTGGGCCTTGGGTGAAATCGGCAATCCCGAGGCGATCCAAGCCCTTCGATCCCATCTGGCTCAGGAGAACAACGCAGACGTCAGGAAAGAAATCGAAGCGGCACTGCAGTCAGCTGAAAAGCTGAATGGGGACGGGCACCAAAGATAAGAATTCCAGCAAGTTTTTAGATTGTGAGCCGTCCGTTCCCAGTTTTCCATTTTTCGTCAAGCCTCATTTTATGTCGCCCCTGCGGGGCTCCACGTCAAACTGACGCTTTCCCGGGGCTTGCGCCCCGGGCTACTCAATATCGTCCCTGCGGGACTGGAGCGAAGCGATCGTTCAATTCGAAACTGCTACCCACGCTATCCGCGAAAGATCTGTCGGATCCCTGCGGGACTGGAGCGAAGCGATCGTTCAATCATAGGGGCGACAGGGATTTGCGGACAATTCATTCTTAAATTCTCCGCCTGTTGTAGTGAATTATTCGGCGGTTGAAAGATCTCAGAATTCTGTTGGGTGCGCCGATCCTCACCCGGACGGGCTGGCCAAGACTTCAAAATATTATCTGGCCCATCATCTGTCGCCCCCTCAAGGGGGCTTAACCCTTATCTGCCTCCGCTGGGTCCTGAGGCTTACGCCTCAGGCTACGGTCATTCCGTCCGCACAAGGCGGACTGGCTTTAAGCGAACGTTTGCATTCGAACTCTTACACTCTTTAAACGACGCGCAAAATTTCTGGAAGTCCCCGATACTTGCGTACACGAAACCCGGAAGCACTTTCCAAATAAACTCCAAGGTCTAAATTCCAAACAAAAGCTGATTTCGCAAATATCTTCTTCATCATGCACCGGTTTGGATCTTGGAACTTTAATGATTGGGTCTTGTTTGGATATTGGAATTTGGAACTTACTTGGAATTTGGTTTTTGGAGTTTGAAGTTTATCAAGGCATCCCCCGCAGTGTTTCCTGCGGGGGTCGATTGGATGCAGCTCACCTGGGATCAGTGATTTTGGGGAATGGACGAACCGCCCGGCGCGAACAGAACCGGCGCCATCAGAAACAATTCGCTGGAGGAGACAGTCTTTGTCGATGGTGCAGCGGTCTCTCCGGGCTCTTCTGCATTGGCCTTGGTTATCCTGGATTCGATCGGGATGCGCAGCACCTGTCCCACCACCAAGCGATTCATGTCGGGAATGATCAACTTGTTGGCGGCGTATATGATCGACCACTTTTCTTTGGTGTGATAATACTTGGTCGAAATGGTCCCCAAGGTTTCTCCCGATTGCACCTGATGCAGGACGGCATCTCCGCCGATGACTTCTGAAATGGTTCGTGTTTGACGTGGAGCATTCCCCTTCGATGGGGGCGCGGAAGCGCTTGTCAGGGCCGCCTTCACGTTGGGTGCAGCCGGTTTCTTCTCCTGCCGGCTGGTTTGAACTCTCTTGGGTTCCATAGGAATCCGGAGTTTTTGTCCGGCGTGAGGCTGTCCTGACGCATCCAACAGTCCCTTGTTCGCATTGTAAATCAACGGCCACAGCTTCTCGGAATGGAAGTACCGAACCGCCAATGATTGCAGCGTCTCCCCGGTAACAACGGTATGGATCAGGATGTGGGGCGCGCCATTCAAAGAGGCCGTAGGCTTCACCTTGCTCTTGCCCGTCAACGAAAACTCGTCTTTCGTGTCTGCTTTGGTCTCACGGCTTTGCGCCCGGACTCCATTGTTTCCGGCAGCGGAATCGTTCTGGTCCGGAGTCACGTCCATCTTAATTAAACGAGGAAGCGTTTGGGTGGCCACCAGAACACGGCGGTTGGGGCGCGGTTCAAGTTCCACCACGAATTTCAATCCCCTCTTTTTTTCTCCCGGCGCCAGTTGAACCACCAATCGCGGCTCCGTTGCCACTTTCGAGAACTCCGGCATCGTTCCGGGATCGATTCGTACGCGATACTCGCCTCTGGGGATGTTGTTGAAGGTGAATTCGCCATCCTCGTCGGTAAACGTTACCTTGTAGGTCTCATTCAAGACGATGATGATATTGGCGCCCGGCAGTTCATGTTGGGTATTGCCCAAGGCCGCATCCGCTTGATCAATCAACACCACTTTTCCTGAAATCTTTCCCAATTGCAGAAGCGGGAAAGAAGCTTCACTTGTCGTCCGCTTGGATACATTGAGTCGAACTTTAGGATGAAGGCCGGCATCGTAAACGGCGGGCAAGGACAACATATCCAGCCCGACGGAATGAAGCCCCACGGGTACATTCTTAAATTCATAATGACCCATCGCATTGGTAGTCATCTTTTCCCGGCCATCCAATGAAACGACCACGCCCGATACACCGTCCTTTTTCTCGTCCAGCTTGCCATCGCCATCCAAATCGTTGAACACCACACCGGCAATGTTGCCGAACTCCCGGGGAAGACGAGGCATGGCAGCCGACCCCATTGAATTCGGAGCAAATTCCGGAGGCCGTTGTCCCCACTTGAAAGTCTTGAAGATGCGAATTTGAAATTGGTAGCGGTTGAATTGCTGCATGAGCAAGGTGTTGGCCACATCCGTCAAATTGGCCGGCGTCAAGGTCAAGCTATCCAGCAGGCTCAGCATGTTGGTGGTGCGATTGTATTGTCCGTTCACCGAGAGTTGGATGCCCGCGGGGAGGCTCCAATTCACACCGCTGTTAAACGACGTGGTGCTGAAACTGGAGGTCCGGAGGATCTCCAAAGGCTGCTGCCAGTTCAATTCCGCGTACAAAGACAGACTCGGCCTCACGGTCCAACTCAATCCCGCGTTTCCGGTAAGGCTCGATTTGAATTGCGCTTTCCCCGTTTGAGATTCCCGCAGGTCTCCCACCGTGACATAAGCGGTGGAACCGTTCTTCCAACTCTTGCGAATTTCCAGTTCCATGCGTTGCGTATTATTGCGTTCCAGCCCGTTACTGAAATCGGCGGCACGATTTTGGTCGAACCGTGCTTCCAGTCGCCACGATCCCAAGGAGTGCGAATAATCCAGTTCCCAGGAACGGTTATGGGTCAGCAGGGTGGTGGGGCTTCCGGGGAGCGACTGGGCGTTCGAATCGCCGTATCTGAAATTAAGTGTTCCCTGTGGGAAGAGTTGATACCGCCCACCCACGAACGTGGTGTCGATGTTCAACGAAGCCGTCAAGCGGGAATCCAGGAGGTTATTGTGATAGCGATTGAAGCTCCCGTAAACCGCAAACTTCCGGCTGATTTGATAATTGACGTTGCTGAAGAATCCTTCCCGATCTCCAATATTGAAATTCGTCAATGGAAAGAGATCCGGGCTCAGGCGCATCCAGCTGACTTCGGCGCTTCCCCGTACCGTCTTGTATTTGGCACCGGCCAAATAGGAGAAATCCAGGCCTTGAGGCTGCGGCAAGGATGCATCACCGGAGTACCGGGAAAAAGAGAGCTGGCCCAGCAACTGAATATTCTTGGTCAACTGATAAATGGCGTCGCTTGAGGCAATGCTGGTGGATTGAGGAACGGACCGCCCCAGGGACTGATCGGCGTTGTTTGTTTGAATCAAGCTGCTACCGATTTTCAACTTGGAGGACACCTGAAACTGGCCCCGGATACCGAACATATCCTGCTGGGTCAGTTGCAAGGATTCCCCAAAAAGTCCCGTCAGCGATGCCACCCGTCCGCCGAAGGCCGTAACGGACCATCGATCGGTTGACGCCGTGATTTTGGCCCCCCGCAGGTTGGCGAAAGGATTGAACAGAGAGCTCAAATGGAAATCCAGGTTATACGCGTTCAGGGGATGATCACCCACCAGAAAATCGAACTTCACGTTGCGCCAACGGTAGTCGGACAGCTCTACCATGCCGCGACCGGCATGAACTGAATTGTCGGAGTTGACGACGTCGAAAGAGGTCTTCAGGACCCCCCAGTTGGGAAGATATTCATAGCTGTCAAGCCGGACGTCGAAGTTGGACAAGGAAGGAACTGCCAACGAGAAGAGCGGATTATTCAACAGGGTGTTACTGAGGGTGGTGTTGTTGTTGTGATATTGGAAGGTAACACTGACCCCACCCGCCTCTTGTCCCCAGGTTGGAACCGAAAAAAGGAAGCACAATCCTCCAAGCAGCAGGGCCAACTTCTGGCTTCGAGCTGTCTCAAGACTTACTCCTTTTTTCCCTCGGGTCTTTGACATGGTGGCGCTCAATCAATTCGACGTTCCTCACAATGATGTTAGGGCTGCACTTGGGTGACGGATTCAAGGAGCTCCTTCAAACCCACGTCCAGACTGCTGACGATGGAAAACTTCTGAGCGGGCAAATCTTTTTTCAAAGGCAAGAAAATGGTTCGTTCCGATTGGGGAAGAACCACGGCATCATTGATGGGAAGAGTTTCCACCTCCGTACCTTGGCCATCCACAATCTTGCATTCCCCTTTGAAACGGAAGTAGGAGTTTCCGGAATTCTTCAAAGTAATCTGCACGCCCAGCCGGCTGGGATTGTTGGGATCAAGGATCACCTGCTGAGCCGTCACCGAGGCCTGGGTCGCCGGCGCACCCACGCGATCGTAGATAATGGCGCCAATGCGGGCGTTGAGATAGGCCATGTGAATATCGTGTGGCTGTGTGATATTGGGAACAGATTCAATAAGGATCGCCGTCCGATAGCCTCCATCGGGAGTTCCCATCGGCACGGTAAACGTGTAACGAATGATCTGCTGGCTGTGGGGGCCCAAATCGAATTCCGCGGGGTTGACTTCGATCCAGTCGCTCATGGAAAACTGGGGTACTCTTCCCCGCTTCACAAACATGGGATCGCCACCGGGAGTCAGGTACCAGTCGGCCACTGTCACGCGCATGTGCACCGGCTCGGCGGATTCATTCTCGACGGTGATCCCGTCCGTCTTGGTCTGACCAGCCGCAACTTGATGCTCCGATCGGATCGGAAATGCTCCCAGAGAAACATCCGCTCGAATGGCCTCCGTGCCTGCCATGATCAAACCCAACGCTATCAGGCAGGCCAGTATCCAAAACATGATCTCTTTCTGCCATCGGGCTTCCCATTCTGCGGTGCGATTCATTGGCTCTTTCATTTTCAACTTCCTCCTCATGGAACAAATTGGTACAGACCGGCTAACGCCTTTACGGCGAAGTAAAAGTAATCACAAACGATTGAGTGTATGAAGCAGAGTCGTAGGACCAGCTGTTAACCATCGAAAATGTAGCGGTGCATTGGAATCCCGGGCCGGTTTGGGTGTTGGCGACTCCGTTGATGAGGTTCACCGGTGTGGTTTTGCTCATCGTTCCGTTGTCACAAATACAGGTGTGACCGGAAGGACAATTACCGCTGGATTGCACTCCCGTCCAACTGACATTGCTGATCGGAATTGAGCTGGTTGCGGAATTCAAGTCCCCATTCGCCATTCCGTGGACAGACCAGGCCTGAGTTGAGGAAGCACCAGCAACAGCGATGCCGATGAGCACAGTCGAATTCGCAGTGATCGAGGGATTAGTGGTAGGGTTGGCATCCGCAAAACTGATGGAAGTCGGACTGATGGTGAGGCTGCCTCCGATCCCGGCGAAGGAAACGGAACAAACAGATCCGAGGAGGGCGATCCCCAACATCGCCCCTGTCATCCGGTTTTTGATCCTGTTTCGCATGGCCTCAACCTCAACGTATCTCTCAGATTCATTCCATCCCCATCCGACCACTGCTCTTTCCAGGCCGATGGTTTGAAAAACGTGCAGCGGAAAAGAAGCCGAGCCACCCTTCCGCTGCCTCAACTCCATCGCCCGGAAAGAATTAAGGCGCAGTCAGGGTGTAGGTCACCGATTGCGTGTAACTGCCGGTGTTGTAGGACCAGCTGTTGGCGAACGCAAAGGTGTAGGTGCCGCTGAACGATCCGCTGCCCGCTGAGAATGTGGCGGCGCTTTGAGCGGTTGTCTTGTTCATGGTACCGGCAATAAACGGTGCCCCTGAAGCCGTCCACGTCACGTTACTGACCGGAATCGTGTCGCTGCCTGAGGTCAAATCGCCTCCGGCGAGAGCGGTCAGCGTCGCAGTGCTGGCCGAACCCGTGCGCACGTCCGCTGTAACCGCCACGGTCGAATTCGCGGCCACCGAAGGTGATGTGGTCGGACTGGCGTCGGCAAAGCTGATGGTTGTAGGAGACAACGTCAACTCCGCTCGCGCCGAGATCGTGGCGTTAATGGTCAGGCTCTGCGTGGCCGAGGCAGCATACAACGCGGTGGCGCTACCCCACACCAACAGCCCGACGACCAGGCAACCCAAGAAAAGCTTTGATGTGTTTTTCATTTCATCTTCTCCCCATTAGAATTAAATTACGTTTCGATTTCTGACGGAGGATTGCGGCAACGCCATCTCCCGTCACTACGGATCCACCCTCAAGGAGCGGTCAAGGTATAGGTCACGGTTTGCGAATAACTGCCCGTGTTATACGACCAACTGTTCGCCATCGAGAACGTGTAGGTCCCCGAGTACGAACCGCTGCCTGCCGAAAAAGTGGCAGCACTTTGAGCCGTGGTTTTGTTCATCGTTCCTGCGATGAACGGGCTTGGAGTGGCCGTCCAAGTTACATTGCTGATCGGAATCGTGTTGCTGCCCGAAACCAGATCGCCGTTAGCGAGCGCGGTCAGCGTCGCGGTGCTGGTTGAAGCTGTGCGCACGTTCGCGGTAACGGCGACCGTGCTGTTCGCTGCAACCGTCGGCGATGAGGTCGGACTGGCGTCCGGAAATGTAATCGACGTTGGAGACAACGTCAGTTCCGCTCTCGATGAGACAGTGGCATTGATGGTCAACGTTGCCGTAGTGCTGCCGGCAAACGCGGCCATCCCGTTGAACAAAATCGCCAGCGCAACGATCCCACAGCCAAGAACCAAACTGTGTGGCCTTTTCATTTCCTTAACTCCCCCTCCTCGTTTCCTTCGGACTTCATTGATTCCCACCTCGGTACGAAAGTCGTCCCAATTAAAGAAGCGCGGGAATCATTGCAATTTTTCATCACGAAAATGTCACAAGATCGGTCATTTGCTTCCAAAATTCTTTCCTTTTGACCGATTCGTTCATACCCTGCGGGCGGGACAAGTTTTGAAGCTCTCGTCGGTAAGTGACCCAAATAGTGGGGTTCCCAAAACTGCTGGAATAAAAGCGTCACTTTTTCGTACTCGCCCGAAAAAGAATATGGCAAGTATTGTGCCAAATACTCATCAAGCTTGATTTCAAGCAGTTGCAAACCGCGCAGCCGTTTATGCGGTGACGGAATTTGTCAAGGTTGACAAAGACCGTCGTCGAAATGACAGTGCAGGCTTGTGATAGAATGACTCTTGGTCCTTCGGGGCTTAGCCTTAGTGAAGATTGGGCGGTTTCGGGCAATGTGTCCGTCGTTCAAGAGGTACGAAAGTCCATATCTGGCGTTTCGGTCAAAGCTAGTCCACCCCTCGCGGTCGGAATGACCGAAGAGTGTTAAATCGGGCTAGCGCTCTGGCAGGGCTATCTCGGGAGTATGCAGCGGCAGGATGGCGCCGCCCGCCGAGGCGGCCTATAACTCGCGCAGATAAGGTCCTGAAACGCCGAATCTGCTTCGGCCAAACCATAAGGAAGAAATTAAATGCGATTTGAGTTCTACCACCCTGGTATTAACGTGGCCAGGACCCTCATGGTCGACGGGGTCGCCGACAGCCGCTTGAATATGAGCCACTGGCCGGGAAATCGAACTCCGGAACACCTCAAAGCCGACACCTCCACCGAAATCTGCCTGAATTTGGCGGCAGACCCCTATGCAGACCGGTTATTCGAAAACATCGAAATCGTCAGCAACAACCATTTTGATACCGACGGCCTGCTCTCCTCGTGGACGGCCCTCCATCCCAAAGAAGCGCTGTTTCACCGGGAATTTCTGGTGGCAGCGGCTCAAGCCGGTGACTTTGGATGGTATACAACACCCCAAGCCGTAAAATTCGACTTGGTCGTGAGCGGCTTCGAAGGTTCTGACCGCTCTCCGCTGCACAATCGGTTGGCCGGGTTAAATGACACGCAGAAGTATCAGCTTCTTTATGAACATCTCTTGGGAGAAATGCCCGGGCTAATGGAAAATTTTGAGAGCCGTTACCGGGATTTATGGACGGAGGAATTCAAGGCTCTTGAACAGGCCCGTTCGGCTTTGAACAACGGCGCCGGCCAATGGCGGCATCATCCCGCCGAAGGACTGGCTGTGTTTCAAACCGATAAAGAGTTTCCCCTCACCTCACGCTTTAACCATGCTTCATCCGACCGACTTCTCACCCTTCTCAACTCCCCGGACGGCTTGCGGTGCGAGTTTCACTTCGACGTTATCACATGGTTTGAAACGGTTCATGTTCAAAAGAAACCCCGCCTGGATCTGACGCCGCTCGCAAGTCAGTTGAACGCATTAGAAAAAAGAGGGGAGGTCACCTGGAAAGCGGATCCTCTCGAGGAGCTCTATCCCTGCCTATCCCTTTGCGACGGAAATGGAAACTCAGCTAACACTTCCCTTCCCGCCGAATCCATCGAAAATGCTTTCGTCTCTTTCTTCCGTGCCGCCGAGAGATGAGATCGATTGGAGTGGTTTCCCTCCTGTCATTCATCTCCAAAGATAGGAAAGGCCTCACCGCCGAGGCGGGAACACATTCTTTTGGCTTCCTTCGTCTGCGAATAGAGCTGTCCTTCGCCGCGCCATTGAACCTCTGCGCTGGCTCGGCGAACTCTGCGCCTCGGCGGTGAGTAGGTTTTCGTGCTCCAACTGAGGCAAAAAATCCGTCTAATGATATAATCGGCTGCCCCCTTCGTCCTGATTGCGGGTCAATTTAATGAGGTGGGGGTCTGTACACAGGACACTTCAAGAGGATTGAATGACTGAAACAAACACTTCAAATGGGATCGATATCAAGCTGGCACACAGCCCGGATTCCGACGATGCCTTTATGTTTTATGCGCTGGCAACCGAAAAAATCCCGACAGGGAACCTCCATTTTCATCATACCTTGTGTGACATTGAAACACTCAACAACAAAGCGTTGGAGGGGTTTTACGAAGTCACCGCCATTTCTTTTCATGCTTATCCGATGATCGCGGACCAATACGCCCTGTTGCCGCACGGATCTTCAATGGGTTCCAAGTACGGACCCATGGTGATTGCCTCAAAACCTTTTCCGGCCAATGAAATCAAAGGCAAGAAGATTGCCATTCCGGGTCTCTTGACGACCGCTTATCTTTCACTGCGGTTGTTTGAGCCTGATTTTGAACCCGTCATCGTGCCGTTTGATAAGATCGTCGACTCCGTGAAACATGGATTGTTTGACGGCGGTTTGATCATTCACGAGGGCCAGCTGACCTATGCCCAGGAAGGTCTCTACAAGATAATCGATCTCGGAGAATGGTGGGACGAGCAGTTTCATCTGCCGCTTCCACTGGGTGGAAACGCCATTCGAAAAGACCTGGGGCCGGAAACTATCTCCGAAGTTTCCCGACTGTTGAAGGCCTCCATCCAATACGGTCTGGAGCATCGCGAAGAAGCATTGGAATACGCCATGCATTTCGCCCGCGACTTGAATCGCGACTTGGCCGACCAGTTTGTCGCCATGTATGTGAATGAACTGACGCTGGATTATGGGCCGGAAGGCCGCCGCGCCGTTCAACTGCTGCTGGACCAGGGATACGAGAAGAAGATTATTCCCAGGAAGGTGACGGTGGAATTTGTGGGGTGATAAAACAGGTGTCGGGTGTCAGGTGTCAGGTGTCAGAATAACAGGTGTCGGGTGTCAGGAAAGAATGTTCAGTGATGTGCTGTAATTGAAAGGACAATTCAACACCCCCAGGAGAGGGGTGTGAAGTGAGTCTCAAAAGCTATCGGGAATTGGTGGTGTGGCAGAGAGCAATGGATTTGGTGGAAGAGAGCTATCGCTTATCAAAGCGTTTGCCGAAGACAGAGATTTACGGACTGTGTAGCCAAATCCAGAGAGCCGCGGTCTCCATTCCTGCAAACATTGCCGAAGGCCATGGACGTGAACACCTGGGTGATTATTTGCATCATTTATCCATAGCCAACGGCTCAATTATGGAATTAGAAACGCATTTGTACCTGCTTCAACGCCTGTCTTTCTTTTCTTCAGACGAGACTCGCCATGCAATGGAATTGACCGGCGAGGTCGGTCGTCTGCTAGCCGGTCTCATTAGGAGTTTATCCTCAAAGCGAATTCCTCATGAAGCCAGCGAACCTGCAACCTGACAGCCGGCACCTGTTATTCCGACACCCGAAACCCGGCACCTGGCACCTGTTATTCCGACGCCTGACACCCGAAACACGTTTTTCCTGACACCCGGCACCTGATACCCGACACCTATTTCACCACTCCCGCCAATGGACTTGAAGCTGTGGCGTAAAGTTTTTTCTCGATGCGGCCTGCTTGATAAGCCAATCGCCCTGCAATGACCGCGTGTTTCATGGCCTCCGCCATAGCGACGGCATCCTGAGCGCCGGCAATTCCTGTGTTCATCAGCACGGCATCGGCGCCCAACTCCATGGCCAGAGCGGCATCACTGGCCGTGCCCACGCCGGCGTCGACAATGACGGGCACCTCTGTAATTTGCTCCCGCAAAATTTTAATGTTAGTCGGATTTTGAATTCCCAGACCGCTCCCGATGGGGGCGCCTAAGGGCATCACAGCGGAAGCGCCGGCATCAATCAAACGCCTGGCGATAACCAAGTCATCATTGGTATATGGAAGAACAATAAAATCTTCTTTCACCAAGGTGCGAGTCGCCTCAATTAATCCCAGGACATCCGGAAACAGAGTCTTCTCATCACCGATCACTTCCAGCTTCACCCAATTCGACAATCCCGCTTCCCGGCCCAACCGGGCCGTTCGGATGGCATCATCAGCGGTATAACACCCTGCGGTATTCGGAAGAATGAATATTTTTTCGGTATCGATGTAGTCCAGCAATGATTCCTTGGAACGGTCCGTCAAGTTCACCCGCCGCACAGCCACTGTCACCATTTCGGCGCCGCTGGCTTCATGGGCGCGCTTCATTTCCTGAAATGTCTTGTACTTGCCGGTTCCGACGATCAATCGAGAATGAAATGCCCGACCGGCAATGATGAGTTCATCAGCCATCGAATTTCTCCTTGAAATATCGCGCTTTAACCCTTAGCCATCATAATTCCGGGATTCCAAAAACGCAATTCCCCGTCATGAGATTGGGTAGCGGCGTTTCTTGGTAGCGCAGCCGAGTCCCGAACCATCGGGACGAAGGCTGCGGCGTTTGCATGCAACCAACAAAAATCCTGCTAACACTCACATCCCTTCCATCCCGCCGCCAAAAGCCGCGCCCTAAAAAACGCGGGCGCGCTACCCAATCCGCTACTTGGTTTCTTGTTTCTTATCCCACTCGGCCCGGGTCATGACCTTGACGCCGGGAACCTTCTCCTTCTCCAAACTCGCGTTCAACGAGGGCAAATCCTTTTGGGCTGTCGCTTCAAACTCTGCCGCCATGGAGTCGAATTCTTTCCCCAAGGCTGTCATGCGATCCAGCTGCGATTGCGTGGGACGTCCCTCAAATCCATTTACCGCCCCGTACAGGGAACCCATCTGCTCACGAATCTTTTCCTCGCCGGTAATTCCTCCTCCCTCCTTGGTCGCCACCAGCCGCCCTCGAAGCGCTTCCAACGACGCAGCGAGTGTCTCCGCTTGTTGGCGCGCCGCGCTGCCCTCCGGCATTCGACCGGCGAGTTGGCGGCATTGGTTGCGGGCGTCGACCACGGCGTCTACGGTGTACGTCAGGCGGCCCAACATATCGTAGAGTTTCAGGGCCGTCTGATACTGCAACAGCCGGTCCTCTTTGGTGTGTTTCGAGCGTGGATCAGAAACCAGCGTGAGTGTGGTGGTGTAAGTATTCTTGCCTTTGATCATCTTGACCGTGTAGGTGCCTTCAAGAACCCGGGGTCCGACAAAAGAAAAGAAATTGGGGACCAGTCCGGCGGCGGGTGGAACCTTAGGCGGTTTCATGCGCATGGACCACTCCACACGGCTTAATCCACGACGCTTTTCGCCGTCCAAGGTTGAAATCAGCTTCCCCGAAGAGTCGTAGATCTCCAGTTTCAAATCGCCAAAGATGTGCCGTTTCTTCTGATAGTACGTGATGATGGCATTTTCGCTGGCGGAGCGGCCGACAAATTCGGCGTCGCCGTTGAATCCAAATTCCGACGCGGGGATGATCATCGCTGCCGGGCGCTCCTCGATGAACGCCGCCTCCTTTGAAAGAATCTCAGGAGTCAGTTTTCGAAGCGGCGTGATGTCGTCAACAATCCAAATGCCGCGACCATGCGTGGCGACGAGCAAATCCGATTCACGGGGTTGGATGGCTATATCTCGAACAGCGACTTTTGGAAAATCTCCACCCTTGTATTGCGCCCATTGCTGTCCTCCATCCAAGGAAACGAGCAAACCATTCTCTGTTCCGAGAAAGAGCAGATCTTTCCTGACCCCGTCTTCCCGAATGACGTGGGCGTATCCGGAAAGATCAGGTGTCGCCAAGGACTGCCAGGTTTTTCCATAATCCGTAGTGCGGTAAACATGGGTCTTCATGTCGCCTGCCGCATGTCCATCGAAAGTCGCATAGGCCGTTCCTTCGTCGAAGTGGCTCGCCTCCACGGTCGAAACCCAGGTATGGGCCGGCAGCCCCGGTACGGCGCCAACGATGTTCGTCCAGGTCTTTCCGCCATCACGCGTGATCTGCAAATTCCCGTCATCCGTTCCCACCCAGATAATTTTGGGATTCTTCGGGGACTCGCAAATCGTGTAGATGGTGGTGTGAGCTTCGGCGTCGGAGTTATCCACAGTCAATCCGCCGGATTGATCCTGCTTCTGCTTATTGGGATCGTTCGTTGTCAGGTCGGGTGAAATACGCTCCCAGGAGTTTCCATGATCGCGCGACCGGAAAAGAAACTGTGCGCCCAGATAGAGGGTTCCCTTCTGCGTCGGGCTGAGGGCGATGGGGGCGTTCCAATTGAACCGCAGTTTCTTCTCGCCCGCACCCGGGAAGGGTTTGATGTCTTTCGTCTCGAGCGTCTTCTTATTGATCCGCGCCAGATTGCCGCCTTGATATTCGGCATAAACGTAATCCGGATCCGTGGGATCGGGGAACGCCCAGAAGCCGTCGCCGCCATATACGCTGCGCCAATCGCGATTCTGTATCCCGCTCGGCGCCCGCGAAGGGCCGTACCAAGTGCTGTTATCTTGAAGGCCACCATAGACGTTGTAGGGCTGTTCCATGTCGTAGGTCACGTGGTAAAACTGCGACAGGGGAAGGTTGGCGATGAAGCGCCAGTGGTTGCCGCGGTCCAGCGAGGTGTACAACCCACCGTCGGTCCCGACAAAAATCTGTTCGGGATTTTCGGGATTGATCCACAGGGCATGAAAATCGCTATGAACGCCTCCGCCGATGCCGCTGAATGACCTGCCACCGTCGTCGCTGACCGCGAGCCCTGTCGACGGCTTGTAAACCCGGTTGTAATTTTGAGGATCCACAAACAGAGTGGCAAAATAGAACGGCCTCCCGATGACCTCGTTTCCGGAATTCATCTCGTGCCATGATTCACCGCCGTCCTCGGAGCGAAACAGGCCGCTGCGCTTGGCCTCCACCGCCGCAAACACAACACTGGGGCGCGACGGGGACACGGCGACAGCAATACGCCCCAGATCTCCCTCGGGTAAGCCCTTCGTCAACTTCGTCCAGGTGGCGCCGCCGTCGGTGGTCTTAAAGAGCCCGCTGCCGGGCCCACCTGAATTGAACGAATAAGGAGTTCTTCGAAACTGCCATAGCGAAGCAAAAAGGATCTTGGGCTCTTGCGGATCCATGGTCACCCAGGCGCAACCGGTCTCGTCGTTGGCCGACAGGACTTTTTGCCAGGTCTTTCCTCCATCGACGGTTTTGAAGAGTCCGCGCTCCGAATTCGCATCCCAGAGATGTCCGGTGGCACAAGCATAGACGGTATTGCTGTTCGTGGGGTCGATGACAATGCGGGCAAAGCGCTCGGTGTCTTTCAATCCCATGAATTGCCAGGTGTCGCCTCCATCGACGGTCTTATAGATTCCGTCGCCCACCGACACGCTGTTCCGGACCCAGCTTTCACCCGTCCCAACCCAGACCGTTTTCGGATTGCTGGAATCAATCGCGACGGCCCCGATAGACTGGTTGTACTTGTCGAACACCGCCTTGAAGGTGGTGCCCCCGTTTTCCGACTTCCATACACCGCCGCCGGCCGAGCCCACATAAATCGTCAGGCGGCCTTTGTCGACGAGGGCATCGATCGAGGCAATCCGCCCGCTCATCACAGCGGGACCGATGGAGCGTGCTCCCAAGCCTGAGATCATCTCGGAATCCAGTTTGATTGTCTCTGCGGGAGAAACCTTCGTTTGTGCCGACGTTCTCTCCGGCATTCCTAATGAACCAATCAAGATAAGAAGCAATACCACTATCAAGGTAAGACGCTTCATTCTGCTGCCTCCATTTCGTGGATCACCCGGTACAGGTGTGAGGAAGACGCTCGTCGATGGTTCGAAACTCCGGCTCTCAGGGGGTTTCAGGGATGAGAATCAAGTCCGGAAAGCCGAACATTGCATACCCTGGATGCAACACAGAACCCGATCCATCACTCTCTGATGCCCTCAGGGTTTGGCCTTCTTATCTTCGGGCTTGGGTTCTTCTTTCTTTACCTCGGGCATCTTGAACCGCGAGTCGTCCAGGGTGGGGTTAATCTCCACTTTGTCGATTGTGATTTTTTGTCGTTGTGGGGAGCCTTTAGTGCCCGCTTCGATTGAGAAGGGCATCATCAAGCCTTCGACTTCTTTATAGTCGCCCAACAACGATTCCCCTTCCACCACGGTTCCACGGATCGTGCGTTTGCCTTCTTGTTTAATCTCGAGAAAGCTGTCGGCATCCAGATAGAATGTGCGGACGGAGCCATCTTTGAGGGTGACTTGAAGTTTATAGGTGTCGGTACCTTCGAGGGGCTCTTTTCCCAGCAATTCCACTTTGTTGCCTTTCGCCTTGTAATCCACCAGGGGGCCATCGAAATCGGCCTGTTCATCGATTGTCTTTCGGTCATCCTCAGACATCGGCTGGGGGTCTTTCACTCCGCCAAAGGGCATGATCGACCATCCGGACTTCCCGTCAAACCCCTGCGAGGCCGTCATACCTTGAATCGTAAATTCCAGTCGCATTTGATTGGGTCGTTTTTGCTCAATGACCATGGGGGCTTCGATTCCCGGGCCGACAACCATTCGTCCGCTGACCCGAATCGTGTTGACCTTCTTCAGCTTGTCCAAGCCTCCACGGGCCTGAATGTTTTTCGCCACAATCTCGTCCACCGTCTGCGCATACATGGGAACCACAAAAACGGCGAGGATTAACACAATGAGCCAAGTTTTCTTCCTCATGCCAGATTCTCCTTTTGAATCGAAATAGAAGTGTGTGATGAATCGGATGGCCTTAAGGCTTGCTTGTGGATACTCATCTAATTCTCGCGGCCGATCCGATGTGCGAGGTTCTTAATCCAATACGTAACTATGCCGGCGGAAGTTGCAGATTGTGTGGATTCAACTCGAGATAGGAGCCGCCTCCTCGAAACGGCAATTCACCGGCTCAACGGGGCCAGAATATCTCCCAACAAGTCGGGCTGACCTGTAATCCGTTCCAGGTGGGGATACCGTTCGCCTCCATGGTAGTTCAGGGAGTAGGTCTTATAAAATTCGTGACTCACAGCAAGCAATTCCAGTGGATGTGACGAAGTCTTGCTCCCCGCAACTGCTTCGTGCAGAACTTCCGGAGTCCATTTCCGGCCATTCACCGCCGCGAGTGTCATCCCGGGCGACAGTCCGGCTTTGGCCGCCGGCGAACCGGGAATGACATCCACAATATTGCCTTTTTCGGTCAGGGAAAATCCCAGAGAATAGTTCAACAGTATCGTTTTATCCGCGGTCTCTCGTGCTTCGATGATCTCATTGGGCTGGTCGGTGTAAACCAACTCCCATCCGCCGCGCTCCAGCCCGTCCAAAGGAGCGTGGGCCGACGTTGAGTGCAAACGCGCATTCAAAAATTGATTCCAGTTGTGAGGCATCACGCCGTTCAATGCACTGACGACATCCTCAAACGTGTACATGCGGGTTGTGTAAGGCTCCCCCGGCACACCAAAAAACGATTTTGCAAAATCATTCAAGGACCGCTCGTGATGCGATTGGTCCCGAATCAGCGTGTCGGCATCCAGCCAAATCAACAGGCTTTCTTCGTAGAAGTCAACGCCGCGCCGCCAAGAGGACCATTCTTCCGGCGCACCATATAGAACTTGCGCCGCCACGGCCGTGTCTTCCAAAGGGCGCCAGGTCCTGCCGGGTTCATTGTCCAAACGAGCCGCCACTGACGCCAAATACTCCCTGCTTTGCTCGGGCGAGCGCAGTCCGCTTCGACCGGTAAGAACCAAGCTGCCCCAATATTGCGTCATGCCTTCGTACACCCACAGCAAATCCCCTTTCATCGGATCTTCATAATCCTTCGCTGCCAAACCCTCCGGCCGGCGAAATTTGCCGTTCCAGGAATGCGTGTATTCATGAGCCAGCAAATCGACATGTCTCAGATTGATAGACGAATCGATAAGGGTGCGTTCGGGGGCGCGGTCGTCACTCGACTCCGGATGTTCCAGGCCGTTGGAATCCAGCCCGTCGCTGAGCGCCAAAAGAAAATGATAGTGATGATAATGTCGCCCCCCAAACAGCGTATTCGCTTCCTGAACCAGGTGCTTGTACTTCTCAATCTGATCTGTTTTCATTTGGAGTGCTGCGGAGCTGTCGGCGGCAACGTCGATTTCAACAGAACCATCGCCCGAAGGAGTCAAAGGAATGACTCGAAAATATTCACCGGCCAATACCGGGGAATCCACCAATCGTCCCAACGAAACCTTCTCGAAGTCAATTTGCCCCCCCTCCTCCCTCGCAATCGGCAGCGCCGTGCCGATTTTCCATCCCGAAGGAATCTTCAAAGAGGTCTGGTAATCAATCATCGAGGCGGGAACGCCGGCGGGATACAACAACACTTGATTCCATGGAACAATCGCCAGCTTGGCGGTCGCATTGGGCGTGAATCCGTACCCATTTCCGGTAATGGAAGAATTTGGCGACAGATAGTCCAAAGAGACTTCCAGCGTTTCAACGCCCTTGGGAATTTCGCAATGAAACGTGTACATGTCGAGCGAATCGCGGCGCCAGGCAACGGGCTTTCCTGCAGCGTGCATTTGAATGCCGGTCAATTCAACATTGGGCCCCGTGGGACTATGCTCTCCAGGAATCCATTTGGGATACAGCAGTGTGAAGGGGCCCGCCTTCACCGGAAAGCTCAAACGGGCATGAAAAATTCCATGGGGCGCCGTGGTGGCGTCGACCGAGAGCTTAATGACGGGTTCCGATTGAGCCAACACTCCAGGTGCAGCAGCACACGTCATGAGAGCTGCTGCCAACATAAATCGTAAAAGATTCATCTTCCCCATTCGTTCACTCCCTCATGAAAATAAAGTGTCCGATGACGAGACTGAAAGGCACAAGGGTTATACCTTCAAATCCGCAGTCGGCAAAAATTTCGGTGGCTTGCGGCCCTGAATGGCCTGTTCAAAAGCATACGCCACCCGGATCAGCTTCGGTTCGCTATAAGCCGTTCCAAAAAAAGAAATGCCCACCGGCAATCCAAAAACGAACCCGGCGGGAACGTTGATGTTGGGATAGCCGGCGACCGCGGCAGGTGTGGAACTTCCTCCTGTGGCGTGATCGCCATTCACCCAATCGATCACCCACGGGGTCCCTCCGGTAGGCGCCACCAATGCGTCCAGATGATGTTGCGCCATAACCGCATCGATTCCCTGAACACGCGCCATGCGATGATCCTTGGCCAGAGCCTCCAAATACTTCTTGCTGGTCAGCGGCCCCTTGGCCTGGGCTTTTGTCATGATGTCCTGTCCAAAGTAAGGCATCTCCTGATTGCTGTGCTTTTCGTTGAAATCGATGATGTCCTTGAGTGTTTTGACAGGGGCACCGGGTTTCAACCCCGCCAGATATTTGTTGAGGTCCGCCTTGAACTCGTAGAGCAGAACTTCCAGTTCCGAATCGTCAAACTTTCCCGTGGTCGGAACATCCGCCGGATCGATGAGGATGGCTCCAGCCTGTTTCATGGCTTTAAGGCATTCGTCCATCACGGCATCCACCCGATCGTTGAAACCGAAAAACTTGCGAGCCACGCCGATGCGGGCGCCCTTGAGTCCGTGAGGATTCAGAAACCGGGTGTAATCCGCTGCCGTTTTTCCGCGACTGGCGCGCGTGGCCTCATCGCGCGGATCAATGCCGGTCAACAAGCTGAGAAGCATGGCCGCATCTTCAACCGTCCGCGCCATGGGGCCGGCGGTATCCTGGCTGTGCGCAATGGGGATGATACCGGAACGTCCGATCAAACCCAGTGTGGGTTTGATCCCGACAATGCCGTTGGCTGAGGAGGGGCAGACGACGGAGCCGTCGGTCTCTGTTCCGACCCCTACGGCACAAAAATTTGCGGAGACCGCCGCCCCGGTACCGGAGCTCGAGCCGCAGGGATTGCGATCGAGCGCGTAGGGATTGCGTGTCTGCCCGCCCCGGCCGCTCCAGCCGCTGGTGGAATGGCTGGATCGAAAATTCGCCCACTCGCTGAGATTGGTTTTTCCGAGCAGCACCGCGCCTGCTTCCCGAAGCTTTCGCGCCACAAAAGAATCCTCGCGGGCAATGGATCCTGCCAAGGCCAGCGACCCAGCCGTCGTGCTCATGCGGTCGGCCGTATCAATATTGTCTTTGATCAGCACCGGAATTCCGTGCAGCGGTCCTCGGGCCCCCTTCTGCTGCCTTTCCCGATCCATCTGATCCGCCAGAGTCAACACATCCGGATTGATCTCGATGACGGAATTCACCTTGGGACCACTTCGGTCCAAGGTCTCAATACGTTTCAGATATTGCTCGGTAAGGGAATACGATGTCCACTTCCCCGACTTCATTCCGTCTTGAAGTTCCTTGACACTCATCTCCGCGAGCTCAAATTTGGATTCGGAATCCGACGGACTCTTGGACCGAGGTGCGGACCCCATGAGGCTGCCCGCTTCAAGGGGAAGCATCGAACCGGCCAGGAGCGTGGCGCTCCCCACGACACCGGAACGAAGAAATCCCCTGCGGCCTATCTTCTTGCTTCCATATTTTGATGGTTTAGAGCGATTCACGTATTCCCTCCTCACAGATGTCAGGCGGCTCAAATCTCCTGCCGCTGACGATTTGATCTTCAACAATGGCTCTTTGAATAATCCGCAAAGCGACTGATCGTATTACGATACAGACATTTTGAAAAGTTCTGGCGCTGACGTCAACAAATCTTGTATAATACTTTCATGGCACGAGGTTGGGATAGTAAGTCGGTGGAAGCGCAGATTGAAACAGCTGAAGTCGGTAACGGTGCAGCATTTCGGGTAGAACAAACGGTTCCAGTTGAACTGCAGCTCCAAAAGAACAGTCTCCTCCTTTCGAAAAAACGCATTGAACATGATATCGAGCAAAGTCGAAATCCGCGTCATGCCCAGCTTTTGAAAGCGGCATTGGACGATTTGGATCAGAAGCTTTTGCGACTCGGCGTTTAATCGAATCAGTCTGTTCTGTACGGTTGGGCATTATGGCATGGGCCCTCATACCGGAGGACTGCTGTTGCCCAATCCCCCCGGATACGGCATCAAATTCCAAGCTCCAAAACCCCAATAAAATCCAATTTCCAAATTCCATACTGGGGCGGATTCCTTGGAGCCTACCGCCTGAAGTTAGAAACTTTGCCGTGGGAACTTGTATGGCTTTTCGAGCTTGAAATGCCAACAGAGTTCGCACACGGTTGATCCCGAACGGCAACACGCCGGGGAATTGAAACGTGAAATTCGATCCCCTTCCCTACCCACTTTTCGAGACACCGAAAGCGACATCCCAACCAAAACGGATCGATTTCCTGCGAATAGCTCAATGGGATATGCTCTTTAAAAAACCACGGTCATGTTACGCGGCCTGCAAACTGAATGCAAGCGTCCCAGGGCCGGAAGTCGTAGTTGGAGATTCCCGTTGATTCGGACTTCAGGCTCGACTTACAATTCGAGCGCTTGAAGTGCGCGGCTTGATCCTGCTTAAATTCCATAGGTCATGACGAATCCACCCACCAAAACCCGGCCGGCCGTCAACTACTCCAAGGTTTTGCCGGAAATCAGCCGGGTGCTTCTTTCGACGCTCGACTACGACCATCTGTTCCGCATTGCGGTCGAGAGCCTTCGTTTCGCGCTCGGATATCTCCACGTCGCACTGTTTGAAGTGGATTCCCAAACGCAGAAGATTTTTTTGAGAGCTCAATCGGGAGATGCGTTGGCGCCCCTGTCGGAGTCCTTTCTCGCCGACGAAGCTCACCCACTCCTGGGAGCGGTCTTGCGGACGCTCAAACCACGCGTCTCCATCGTCGACGAAGACAACCGGCCCTCGGCGCTATTGCATTCCCGCGGAACAGAAATCATCCTGCCGGTGATGGTCGCCAAGAAGGTGGGCGCCTTGTTGTTTTTGGCCGCGCCGCCGGGCCTCGTGCCGACACAGACGGAGATGGAAGCGCTTGAAACCCTGGCCGATCAGTTGGGTACAGCGATCAGCAATGCGCGGTCCCACTGGTCGCTTCGCTCTCACGACCGGGCGCTTTCCGCGCTCCTGCGCGCCAACAAGGAATTGCTCAACGTCACCGATCGCGATGAAATTCTCCACCGCTATGCCTCCTATTTGTTTGAGGCCATCCCGGACTCGCGTATTGCTTTGGTGGAGCTGGCAGGGCCCTCCGCCCCCCGAAGGGACCGGGCCGAAATGGCACGGGTGCGTCGATTCTTCTCCCCGGAAACATTACGGCGCAAACCCTCCGAGGAAGAGATGATTCCCGTCAGCGAATTAAAAGAGCTGCAGGAAGCCACGGAGACTCGCCGCTTGGTGGTCACGACGCTGCTCTCGAGTCGGGTGCTTCCGCGACAGGTCGCTGAAGAAGTCCATGCGGCGGAGTCGTCTCCCTACCTCGTGGCTCCGCTGGCTCCTCAGGAGAAGGTGCTGGTCTGGGGCGTGGTTCATCGCCTGGGATTGAACGCCCATTTCGCGGAGCACGAGATCGATTTGGCCGAAGCGCTCACCAATCTGGTTTCCCTGTGGTTGCGCATCGCCTTATTGTTTGAAGAATTGAAAGAGGTCAATCAGGAATTGGCAAAAAGCAATGAGTTGAAGACGAACCTCATGTCCATCTTGTCGCACGATGTCAAGTCTCCGCTCAACGGCATTTTTGGCTTTGCGGAACTATTGAAGGACGTCAACCTGCCCGACCCCGCTTTGGCGCCGGCCACGGATATCATCATGGGCAATGTTCGAAGGATCGTGAACATCATCGATGACACCATGGATGTGGCGCGTATCGAAGGCGGCGAAATGACCTTGAAGACAGAATCACTGGATCTGCGGGAACTCATCGACGACCAGGTCCGTTCGCATCGCCATCAGATCGAAATCCGAAAGGATACGGACCCGGCGCTACCCCAGGCTCTGGCGGATCGCTTGCGCGTCAATGAAATTCTGGAAAATCTCGTCAGCAACGCCATCAAGTACACGCGGCCCGGAAACTTCCTTGCGATTACGGCCCGGCCTGAAGGAGATGGAAAACATATTCACATCACGGTCGAAGACCGGGGCATGGGAATTTTTGAACAGGATCTGCCGAGACTGTTTACCCGATATTTCCGCATCCGCAATGACCAGACCCAATCCATCGAAGGGACCGGCTTAGGTCTCTACATTGTGAAATTGCTGGTCGAGGCTCACGGCGGAAATGTTTGGGTGGAAAGCACCTACGGTGAGGGAAGCCGGTTCCACTTTACATTGCCCGTGGCGCCAACGTAGGGTGCATGGTCAATTCAGAGAATGACCGGACTACAAGGTAAATTCCAGGTTCCAAGACCCAAAATCCAAATAAATTCCAAGGCCCAGATTCCAAACAGGAGGAATTCCTGTCAACACAAGTCGTCTGCAATGCGTCGCTTCACAACTTGAAATTCAGAATTGAAGATCAGCCGGTTCTTGAATGTTGGAATTTGCTTTGACTTTGGAATTTTGGGATTGGAATTTATTTGGATTTTGGTCTTTGGTATTTGGAATTTCTTCCTCTATACCCTTTCCAGCCGGCGCACTCCATCCCGATCAACCCCCCGAATTTTACCCTCGGCTTCCAAATAATCCGCGTGCGCGTACGCCTCCGAGAGCGCCAAAAACAATCCACTGCTATCCACCTGTGGAAAGAGCTCTCGCGCCAGAGCCCACACGGTTTTCTTTCTGTCACCCAGCAGCTCCAGAATTCGCGATTGGCGCTTGTCGTGATGGTGGATTATAGCCTCAAAAAGAGTATCGAACGCTTCCACGTCGTCTCCGTGCCCGGAACACACTTGGCGGGGACGAAGGCGCCGGAGTTTTTCCAGGGATGAAAGATAGCTCATCAGACTGGGAAAGCGTTGGCCGGGACGAATGGGATCTTCGTTGAGGATAGGATTGGGGGTAATCCGCTTGATCACCGTGTCGGCCGCGATCAACAATCCAAGGCCGCGAAGAAAGAAACACACACTTCCGGGCGTGTGACCGGGCGTATGAATCACTTCGAGAATCTCATCCCCGCAAAGCAACGTCTGGCCTTCTAAAACTGGCGTAAATGTCGGGACGGGGTCCGTCATCGAAAGGATGTATCGATATTGATCTTCGAATTGATTCACCGCGTCGACGGGGACTTCGGCTTCCCGATACATGCGCTCATAGAAACCCGGGTCGGTGCGGTGTTGAAATTCCGCGCTGTCTAGCGGGGATGCAAACAAACCCGCCCCCGCCTGATGAGCCACTTCCGCGGCCAGACCGTAATGGTCGGGATGACCGTGCGTAATGAAAATCTTCCGAACCTTGGAGAAACTGAGGCCCAGAGATTCCAGGCCGCGCTTCAAAACCCCGCGCGCTTCCTCGGTTTTAGGGCCGACATCGATCAGGACCACCTCGGGCTCGGTGATCACATAAACGTTGATCGGACCCACATGAAACGGCGTCGGCACGATGACTCGATAAAGGGGGAGATTCAAAATCCTGCGGCCGGCGGTGTCACTGGAAGGCAAAATTACACTCCCAAGGAAAGATAAAGAAATGCCGAGCTCCATCCTCGGCGAGCTTCACGTGGGGCCCTCGATCGCGGATCAGTGCGTGTTCAATGGCCAGCCGTTGGACTCCAACGAGGCGCGCGCCACGCGGTGCCCTGCGACGACGGTGTTGGTTGGAATGTATTTGGTGAATCGCTTCAACGCCGCTAATTGCGTCCGCAGCAGATCGCCCTCGGCGATAGCCGTCAACGCGGCCTTGGCCTCTCCCTCTATGCGCGCCGCTGCCTCCGCAAAATAGATCTGCGTTAAATCCATATGCAGACGGGCTTTTTCCTCACTACTCGACGCCGCCAGCTTGAGCGTTCGCAGGAGAGAGGATTCGCAGGCATACACGTCCATGATCATGTCGGCGATGTGTCCCAGGATTTCCTGCTGATCAACCAATTTGTCGGTAAACTTCTGCATCGCCGCGCCGGCCACCATTAAGACGATCTTCTTGGCATCCGCCACACATTTCTTCTCCTGCGCCAACAATTCGGCGCTTTCTTCCTTCAAGGAGGGAAATCCGGTGATCTCGTCCAGCAGTTTTTTGGCCGCTGGAATCAACGCCAGCTCGCCTTTCATGGCACGACGCAGCAGGAGCCCCGGGATCAGGAGGCGATTGATTTCGTTGGTTCCTTCGAAAATACGGTTGATGCGGGCATCGCGGTAGAACCGCTCCACCGGATAATCCTTGCTGTAGCCGTATCCGCCATAAATTTGAACCGCCTCATCACAGCTGTAATCCAAAGTTTCGCTTCCCATGACCTTCATGATGGAGCATTCAATGGCGTATTCCTCGATGCCTCTCAAAATGAGTTGTGTCCCGTCGGGACTGTCGTGAGTGACTCCTTCCAAAATGGAATCGATCATGGCTGCGGTGCGGTACAACATGGATTCGGCGGCATAGATGTGCGCCGAAGTTCGGGCAATTTTTTGCTGAATCAACCCAAACTCTCCAATCGCCTTTCCAAAGGCGGTGCGTTCCTTGGAGTAACGTATGGCATAACCCAGGGCATACTTGGAGCCGCCCACGGCGCCAGCCCCCAGTTTCAAGCGGCCCATGTTCAGACAATTGAAGGCAATCTTATGGCCCTTCCCGATCTCACCCAGCAGATTTTCGGCAGGAACGCGGGCATCTTCCAAAATCAGCGTACGCGTGGATGAGCCCATGATGCCCATCTTGTGTTCTTCTGCGCCGGTGGAGACGCCGGGAAATCCCTTCTCGACGATAAAACAGGTGATCTTGTCGCCGCCCACTTTGGCAAATGTCATGAACAGGTCGGCAAAGCCGGCATTGGTGATCCACATCTTGGTGCCGTTGAGAAGGTAGGTCTTGCCGTCGGGACTCAACTCCGCGCGCGTTGTCAACGCCAAGGCGTCCGATCCGCAATGAGGCTCCGTGAGCGCATACGCCGACAGCCATTCTCCGGAGCAAATCTTGGGAAGATATTTCTGCTTTTGAGCCTCGTTTCCGTAAAAAACAATCGGCCAGGATCCGATTCCGGTGTGACCCCCATGCGAAACCGCGAATGAACCTTCGTGCGCCAACATTTCGGCCAGAATCATTCCGGTGACCTTATCGAGTTCCAGGCCGCCAAATTTCTCGGGAATGTCCATCCCCAAGAGCCCCAGCCCGGCCATTTTGCGCAGCAGCTCGACATTGGTCTCAATCTTCTTTTCTTCCAGCTCCTTGGACCGCGGGACGACCTCCTGGTCCATGAATTCTTCGGCGGTCTGGGCCATCAGTTTTTGTTCATCGGAAAAATCCTCCGGCGTAAAAACATCCTGGGGAGCCACATCTTCGATCAACCAGCTTCCCCCCTTGATTGTCTTAACCTTTGTTTCCGTCGCGGTGCTCATAACTCGCTCCCTTCGTCAAAACCCGTCTTGACCCTCATGGGTTTGAATAAAACCGTGAACCTCATCACCTGACTCGAGGCCGCTCATCGTTGTAAATTCTCAAAAATCCCGGCCGCTCCCATGCCGCCCCCCACACACATCGTCACCATTCCATAACGACCGCGGCGCCTTTCGAGTTCATTCAACAAGGTGGCCGTCAACTTCGCTCCGGTGCAGCCGAGAGGGTGCCCCAAAGCAATGGCGCCGCCGTTCACATTAACCCGCGAGGGATCCAAGCCGGCCGCGCGAATCACGGCCAGAGATTGGGTGGCGAAGGCTTCGTTCAATTCGATGACGTCAAGGTCGTTCAATTTCAGGCCGGCCAGCTTCAACGCTTTGGGAATGGCTTCAACCGGGCCGATTCCCATGCGTTCCGGATCGACCCCGGCCGTCGCAAAAGAAACAAAGCGGGCCAGTGGTTTGGCCTGGAGTTGCCTGGCTCGATCCTCCGACAGGAGTATGGCCGCCGCCGCCCCGTCGCTCATCTGTGAAGAGTTCCCGGCGGTCACGGTTCCTTGGACATGAAAGGCGGGCCTAAGTTTGGCCAGGGCTTCCAGCGAAGAATCCCGCCGGGGCCCTTCATCGCGATCAAACACCACTTCTTTCACAGAGCGTTTCATGGTTCCATTTCGCGCTTCCACATTCACGACCTTGACGCGCAAGGGAACGATTTCATTTTTGAATTTCCCTTCGTCCTGGGCTCTGACGCTTTTCAGATGACTGTCGAGTGAAAACTGATCGGCTTGTTCGCGGGTGATGGAAAATTCTTTCGCCAGCCTTTCAGCCGTCAATCCCATCGACAGATAGACCCCGGGATGCACATCCACCAAAGTCGGATTCGGCACAATTTTATGCCCTCCCATGGGAATCATCGACATGGTTTCCGTGCCGCCGGCCACCATGACCTCCGCAGACCCGGTGCGAATTCGATCGGCCGCCAGGGCTATCGATTGCAGCCCCGAGGAGCAAAACCGATTGATGGTCATCGCGGATACGGAGGGGGGAAGGCCTGCCAGGAAGGCCGCCACGCGCGCCACGTTCATGCCCTGCTCGGCTTCGGGCATGGCACAACCCAGGATGACGTCTTCAATTTCCCTGGGGTCAAGCCCGGGGACGCGGGCCATGGCTTCGCGGATAACGAGGCCGGCCATATCGTCGGGGCGCGTGTCTTTCAACGTGCCGCGCGGCGCTTTCCCCACGGCCGTTCGTACCGACGCCACAATCAACGCCTCGCGCATGTTGTTCTCCTTCCCGTGGAGATGTTTGACCGCTAATTCCGTAAAGGCTTTCCGGTTTTCAAAGTATACTGGATGCGCTCCAAAGTCTTGCGCTCACCGCACAAGCTCAGAAAAGCCTCACGCTCCAAATCCAGCAGATATTGTTCGCTCACCTTTTGCTTCGAACTCAACTCGCCTCCACAAAGAATCCAGGCCAGTTTCGTCCCGACGGTGACATCGTGGTCGCTGATGTAGCCGGCTTCCCGCATGAGGTAAAGTCCCAGCTTCAACGTAGCCAGCGCCGAATTTCCAAGAACCGGAATATCGGTCCGCGGCTGTCCGGGAGAGTGCTCACGGCGCGCCAATTCCAAGACAGCCTGCTTGGCACGCCCAATCAATCGATCACGATTCATGACCGTCACATCACTGCTGCGCAAAAAACCCAGCTGCTGAGCTTCTTGTGCGCTGGTCGCCACTCGAGCCATTCCTACCGTCTCAAAGACCTGTTTAACGAAAGGAAAGAGATCCACTTCATCGTTTCTTCCCGCGCGATCCAGATGCCGGAGCAGGAATTCTTTCGACCCGCCGCCGGCCGGCACCAGGCCCACCCCTAATTCCACCAGACCGATGTATGTCTCCGCGGCGGCGCACACCTGTTGGCCGTGCAGGGTCACTTCGCATCCGCCCCCCAGGGTCATCCCAAAAGGAGCCACCACCACAGGCTTGGGAGAATATTTCATCGCCATAGTAACACCCTGGAAGGTCCGCACCATCAAATCAATATCATCCCACTCCTGTTCCTGGGCGGCGATGATCAGCATCATCAAATTCGCTCCCACCGAGAAATTCTCACCCTCATTGGCGATCACCACTCCCGCAAAATTCTTCTCCGCTTCTTTCAGCGCGGTTTGAATCATTTGCAAGGCGTCGCTTCCAAGAGCATTCATTTTCGAGTGGAACTCCACGGCGATCACGCCGTCACCCAGATCAATCAGGCTGGCTCCGGGATTGGATTTGAGGACCCGGGATTGATGGCGCAACGAACGAAGGGCCACCACACCCTCGCGTTGCGGGAGCGCCTTGTAATCTTTCGACAACAGATCGAAATAACTCCGCCGGCCTTCTCGAAGTGAGTAAAACGATTCCTTTCCCGAGGTCAGCAGGTCTTGAATCCAGGCAGGAATGGATTTCCCTTCGCTCTGCATCCGCTCGATCGTGGGTTTCACACCCAGGGCGTCCCAAGTCTCGAACGGCCCCAATTCCCAATTGAATCCCCAGCGCAGGGCGTTGTCGATGGAGACGATATCGTCGGCAATTTCCGGGATGTGGCGCGCCGCATACAGCAAGGCATCGCTCAATGTCTTCCAGGCGAAGACACCGGCGCGGTCTTTGGCGTTGACCAAAGTCCGCAAGCGTTCCCCCACCTCATCAATATTCTTACCGGCCTCAAGGGAGGCGAATTGCACCTTACCCTTAGGCCGATATTCCATGGTCTTGTAATCCAAAGCCCATCGTGTATCCCCGCCTTCGGACTTCACTTTCTTGTAGAAACCCTGTTTCGATTTATTTCCGTACCAGCGGTTGGTGAGCATTTTCTGGAGAAAATCGGGGAGAACGAAAGCGCCGCGCGCCTCGTCGTCCGCCGCATGGATATACATATTTTGTGCCACGTGGGCAAAAACATCCAAGCCCACCAGATCCAGCGTGCGAAACGAAGCGGTGCGGGGCCGGCCCATGGCGGGCCCTGTAATGGCGTCCACCTCCTCGATGCTGTAACCGTCCTCGCACATCACCTGGATGGTGCGCATCATGCCGTAGGTTCCAATGCGATTGGCGATAAAATTGGGGGTGTCGTGACACAGCACCACCCCCTTCCCTAAAACCCGATCACAGAAATCGATCGCTGTGCGGGTCACCTCAGGCAGGCTTTCAGGCGTGGGAATAATTTCCACCAGTTTCATGTAACGGGGAGGATTGAAAAAGTGCGTGCCGATCCAATGGCGGCGGAAATCGTCGGAGCGGCCGACCGCAATTTTGGCCAGGGGCAATCCCGAGGTATTGGAACTCACCAGCGAACCCGGTTGTCGGAAGGTCTCGAGACGCTCCAAGAGATGTTGTTTGATCTCGAGATTTTCGGCCACGGCTTCAATGATCCAATCGCAATCCGCGCAATCCTTCAAATCGTCCTCGAAATTGCCGACCCGGACTCGGGCGGCCGCTTCCGGCACAAAGAACGCCGCCGGTTTCATTTTCAAGGCCTGATCCAGGCCGTTTCCGGCCAAGCGATTGCGAACCGGGGCCGACTCCCGGCTGAGGCCACGCTGGCGTTCCTCCGGGCTCAATTCCTGAGGAACCATATCGAGCAGGAGGCAGGAGATTCCGGCGTTGGCAAAATGAGCGGCGATCTGCGCGCCCATGGTACCGGCACCCAACACCGCCACTTTGGAAATGCTCCGTGTCATGAAGGGCCTCCCTCGCCGTGTTCGCCCGACCTTAAAATGAATGAGGGCTCATTCATTTTCCCACAACTCCTCCACCCGGGCGAGCACTTTTTTGAGATTTTAGAATGAGCTTCCAGGCCCGGACCATCCGGGGAACGGCGGCCGGATCACTGTCCCGGCGCCTGGTACATTTGATCGATGACGGACTTGTATCGCTCCTCCACCACGTTGCGCTTCACCTTCAGCGTCGGGGTCAGCTCGCCCGAAGCCACCGTAAAATCCTCGGGCAAAAGAGCGATTTTCTTGATGCGTTCGAAGGGGGCCAGATCGGTGGTGGCTGCCGTGATCTCCCGAAACACGTAGTTCTGAATTTCCGGACTTTCGATGAGCTGAGCCCGCGTTTGGAAGGTCAGGCCGGCGCTCCGGGCGAACGCTTCGATCTTTTCGAAGTTGGGCACCACCAGGGCGCTGATGAAATTGCGGCGGTTCCCCACGACCATGATGTTCTGCACCACATTGCAGGTTTTCAACAGATTTTCGATGTTTTGGGGAGCCACATTCTTCCCGCCGGAGGTCACGATGATGTCTTTCTTGCGATCGGTGATCCGGAGGAATCCCTCGTCATCGAGCAGCCCGATATCGCCGGTATGAAACCAGCCCCCGGCCATGGCTTCGGTCGTTTCTGCGGGCCGATGATAGTAACCCAACATGACGCAGTCGCTGCGCGTCAGGATTTCCCCGTCCGGCGCCAGCTTCATCTCCACATGGGGAATGGGCAATCCCACGGTGCCGAACTTGAAATGATCCAGGCGATTCATCGTGATGACTGGAGAAGTTTCACTCAGTCCGTACCCCTCCAAAATCATGATGCCGGCGGCATAAAAAAACTCCGCCAACTCCTTGGCCAGCGGCGCCCCTCCGGAGATGAAGAACCTCAGACGGCCTCCCATACGGGCGCGCAGCTTGGAGAAGACCAGGTGGTCCGCCAGATGATACTTTCTTTGAAGCCAGGCCCCCACGGGCTTGTGGGCCAGCGTCAATCGTCCCCACTCGCGCCCGGTGGCCACGGCCCAGCGGAAGATTTTCTTCTTTAAGGACGATCCCTGGGCAGCGGTTTCCTGCATGCGAATGTAAACTTTTTCATAAAGTCGGGGCACGCAGGCCATGACCGTAGGGCGAACTTCGGTCAAATTCACCCCGACCGCGTCGAACGATTCGGCGTAGGCAATACTCACTCCAAAATAGAAATAGACGTAATCCAGGACGCGCTCATAAACATGGCATAGCGGGAGGAGGCATAGCGCGATGTCCTTCGAGCTGAGGTCCACCAGGTCCCCGCACCAGCGAATATTGGAAGCAATGTTCTTATGCGAAAGCATCACGCCCTTGGGGTTGCCGGTCGTCCCGGAGGTGTAAATCAAGGAAGCCAGATCTTCGGACTTGACCGCCTTACTTTTCTCCAGAAACAGATTCGGTTCGCGGCGGCGCCTCTCCCCGCCCACGGCACACACCTGCGAATAAGTCTTGATTCGCGTATCGGAGGGCACCAGCTCATCCAGAATCACCCAACTCGTTAGTCCAGGCAGAGACCCTCGAATCTCCTGGGCTTTCTCCAGCTGCCCGCCCGTGGACACAATCAGTGCCTTGGCTCCGCAGTCCTCCAGGATATATTGAATCTGTTTGGGAGGCAGGGTGGGATAAATGGGAACGTTGACCGCTCCAATTCCAAGAATGGCGTAGTCGGCAATGGCCCAACCGGGGCGGTTTTCACTGAGCAACGCGACCCGGTCTCCCGCTACCACGCCCAACTCCATCAAACCCAATGCAAACTCTTCCACCGCCTGTCGTACTTCTTGCGTGGAGAGGGCATGGTAGGCGCCTTCGCTCTTATACATGAATACGTCGGGCTTCTGATGCGCGGAGGTCGCTTCCAGGAACAATTCGTTTAAAGTGGAGAAATTCATCTTCCCTCCCCCGTCAGGCCGTTTCATTCAGGACCGGGCCGCAACGCGTCGGCTTTTCACTCGGCTCTTTTTACCGGGCGAGGCGGCCAGCCCGCAAACAAACAGATCGGCCACCCCTTCACTCAGGGCCGCCAAATCATATTGTCGTTCACTCAAAATCCAGTTGGTCGCCATTTCATCCAGCATACCAAAAAAGCACTTGGTCACCAGTTTCTCGTGCAGGCCTTTCCGAAACCGGCCTTGACGTTGTCCTTGACGAATTACTTCCTGAATCAATTTGAAGTAATCCGCCAAGCGCGTCCTGGAAAAACGGGCCATGAATTTGGAACTGTGTCGCAGCTCAATCTGGAAGACCACCGCCAGATCGCGGTTCCGCCCCAAGCTTTCCAAATGAAGTTGAGCCAATCGATGCAGCTTTTCGGCGGGATCGTCGAGCGCGGCCAGGGCGCGCGAAGCCCGGGAGACGAAATCTCCCATAATCTGATCGAAGAGCGAGATCAGCAGATCATCCTTGTTGCGAAAATAAAGGTAGATAGTGCCATCCGCGACCCCCGCTTGGCGGGCCACATCCGACACCTTGGAGTTAAAGAAACCACTGCGGGCAAAGACGCGTATGGCGGCCTGCAGAATCTCCTTCCGTTTTCCCTGTTCAACCCGACGGGGCATGAAATCACCGGGCCTCCTGCCCGGCCTGGTACTGATATCCGCTCTGCCCAAGCGCGGAAGAAGCTACTGCTTGAAATACTTTTTCAACATAGCCCGGGCCACTTCCATGTCCTCTTTGTGTTCGACGCTCCAACGGGGATTGGGCGTCATGGTCAGCACTTCCTGCCATTGTTTCCTGGCATCTTCCTTTCGACCTACCTCCATGTAGCTGTCCGCCAGGTAGAGTTTCGTCAGCGAATTCCCGGGGTCGATCTGCAAGGATTTCTCGAGCTCCTGGACGGAGCGTTTCTTGTCGCCCCCGAAAAGTCCCGGAACGCGATAATCCCAGCGGCCCAAACCGCGCAGGGGTCCGCCGCCATAGCACTTCTCATCAATCTGATTGGCCTTTTCAAAATTGGCGCGCACTTCTTTGCGCATGGAGAGACTTTTCATGATCCCTTTGGTTTCCGCGTACATTCCCTCGTTGGTGGCCAACCAAAAGTATCCATCCGCCTTGTTGGGATCAATCTCGATGGCCTTGCGGGAGACATCCATACCGTGCTGAAAAACATCCAGGCGTTGATCTTCGGGAACTCGCTTCCCCAGAAAATAATAATATTCACCCAGACGCTTGGCGGCCTCAAAATTTTTGGGATCGTTGCGCAAAAGATCCGACATCAGGCCGATGGCATTCTTGACCTTGGTAAGATCTGCCCGTTCGGCATATAACTTGTCCGCTTGCGTGATGCGCGGATCCGTTCCGGTCTGGGCGAGAAGGGGTAGTGCGCACAACAGCAGGAGTGCGATGGACCACAGAACATTTCGTTTCGTCATGCGTTTTTCCTCCGAGGATAGTGCGGGCAATAACGACTGTAAATGAGGTCTCATTCTAACAGAAAACCTCACTCACAACCGTGGGTTGAAGTTCCAGGTCAGCATGGATCGTGGAAACAGACTTTTCGGGAATCGATACTTCGGATCAGAACCGTTCCCGAACTAATTGGCGGCGCTTCCCGAAGGAAGGTAAGTGATCTGAAGGCCGCGGTTCTTTCTCCGACCGGCCGCATCGGTAGTGGGCGCCAGCAAACTTCCCTCGGCCGCGGCGCGTGTTTGGATGCGGCGTGCTTCCAAGCGATGAGTCTTCAGGAGAAACTCTTTGGCGTTTTCGGCGCGCGACAGCGCCAGGGCATTGCGATTATGCTCATTCGGCGCGGCGTATCCCGTGATCACCAGCGATCCGCTGGAATCGTTTTGCATTTTCAACGCCAGGTCGTCAAGGCACGCTTTGTCGACATTATTGATGCGCGAAGAATCGTAGGGAAAGTCTCCGCTCAGACAGTTGATGGGTTCCGGCTTGCGTTTCGGGAGGGCCGTAACGGCGACAGGAATAACCGCATTCACGGATCCGCACTTGTCCGAAACCACACACTTCACCTGCGCCAGCAGCGGACCCTTCAACAGGCTGGTGTCTAATCGCATATGCCCTTCAGAGCCTTCGAGCTTCCCGACTGTGCTGGACCACTGATACACCACTCCGCCCGGCATGGTGCTATGTCCGATGCACTCTAAATCCACCAGGCCTCCCTCCAGCACTGAGGCTTTTTCCGGCTGAACCTGGATGGTCGGCAACACGTTCGGCGGGCACACGGAATCAATGGTAATAGAGGTCGAACAATGCTCTTTCTCATCGTAACAATCCGTAACATCCACGACCAGCTCGTAGACGCCCGGTATCAAACCGGCCGTATCATAGGTCACGCGGTTTCCGAAGCCGTTGAGGACACCCGAAGAAGCGCCCCACACGTACCGCAAGGATTCAGGATCAAACCCTTGGGCATCAGCCACCAACTGCACAATCTCACCGGGCAAAACGTGGGTTTTCTCCGCCTGGCAGGTCAAGGTCAAAGGGGCTTGCCTACCGGGTTTTGGTCCAGCGGGCCTGCGGGCCGGTAAAGACTCTCCGGGGGGTGTGGGAGGATTCGGATTCGCGGGCGCTTGTTGCCCCCACACACCACTTCCCCACAACATACCAAAACCCAGCAAACTGCACACCACCACCTGGCGATATTTCTTTTCCATGGTTATAACCCTCGCTTCCTCCCTGCCTTTGGCAAATTCCTGATTATGCCGGAAAGCGTATCCTGGAATCTTTACCAAATTGTAACGCTTTTGGCGGTCCTCCTCAAAGTACGAAAGAAAAACGGCTCCGACTGCTCGGAGCCGTCTGAGGTGAATCGACGACGAGGGGGTCTACCTTGTCCCTGAAGTCTGAAAAGCCCCGTGGGCTTAGCTCTACTTGGTGCCCTCCGGGTAGAACACGATTTCAATGCGGCGATTCTTCTTGCGCTCTTCGGCATTGGCTCCTTTGATGGGAGCAGCGCCCTGAGTCTCGATGCGGCTAGGATCCAGTTGTTTCTCCTTCACCAAATAGTTCTTGGCTGCCTCAGCGCGCTTGCCCGCGAGCGCCTTCGCGCCCTTCTCGGACTTGTCGGAGTAACCGGTAATCGTCAAAGAGGCGCGCGGATCATTCTGCATTTTCAAGCTGACGTCGTCCAAGCAGGCTTTGTCGACGTTGTTGATGCGAGCCGATCCGGAGGGGAAACCTTCGCTCATGCAAGAAACCGGCTGCGGTTTGGCCTTGGGCGGGGCCGGGTTGACCTGGACAGAAACGGAGCAGGTGGCCGTACCGCCGCGTCCGTCGTCCACGACCACAGTGATCGTCGCCGTTGTTCCACCCGGCACTCCGGTGGAATCAAATGTCACATCGGCGCCACTGCCGGAAATATGTCCTGCGGTGGTGCTCCATGTGTAGGTCAAAGGATCGCCGTCCGGATCGCTGGCGCTGGCATGCACGCCGGTCGACTCCCCTTCAATCAAGGAAGTGCGATCCGCGCTGCAGCTCACGGTCGGATTGTGATTCACCTTTGGCGGAGCTTCCACCTCCACGTTGACCGAGCACATGGCCTCGTCCCCGGCCTTGTCGGTCACTTTGGCAGTCACCGTGTAAGTCCCTGGAGCGGTATCCGTGGAATCAAACACGATCGTCGAACCCGTGCCGTTGACTTTTCCTCCGGTCGTCGACCAGGAGTAGGTCACGGTGTTCAAATCAAAGTCGGAAACCAGGGCGCTGACGTTCGCGGTCTTCCCTTGCTGAATCGGTGTGACATCGATGGTGCAGTTCGCCGAAGGATGTTTCGGCGCGACCGGAGCCTTCTCGCGGACTACGTTGAATCCCACGCTGAAAATATGAGCCTGCCCCTGGTAGCGTCCGGCCGTTCCATTCAGGAAGTTGGTTAACGTTCCCACTGTCCTGTCCTGGAAAAACACACCCATATAACTCAAATCCACTGTGGTTTTCCATGGGATGAGGATGTGAGGCGCCGGGAACGTCACTCCCACGGTGGGACCTTGACGATTGGCATCAGGCTGGAGAATGCCCATGTCCTTGTCCGGGAGAGGATTGAAATCGAAATAGTAACCCAAACGCCAGGTAAATCGCTCGCTCTGGAAATGCTCAAACCCCAACCGATATTGGAACGAAGGTCGGTTGCTGACCGGAATGATCTGATTCGTCAACGCAGCCGTTTGAGTCGCAAAGTTGACCGGCACATTCTTGATGGTGCGATAATCTTGCGCCACAAAATCAAATTCAATTTGGGAGTTCTTGAGGGAATGATTTTGGATGCCCAAAGAATAAGTCGGCGGAAGCTTCACCACCGTGGTGGCATTATCCCGATTCGGAAAGAGTTGACCCAACGCGGTGCCGATAAACGGCGTCAGGGGTGTGAACGGAGCGAATCCAAACGCAGCGGTCCCATTGATATGGATCGTGATGGGAGACCGATATGTCACCGCAATGTTCGTATTGTGCGGCGCCTTGATCAGAATGCCGGCATTTCCACCCCAACTGGTCCCTTCACCCGACAAACGAGACCGTCCCTCAGGTAACAACGCCGCTACCGCTCGGGCGGCGGCGGCGGGATTTGTTGAAAAATCCTGGGGAAAAAGCTGCTGCGCAAAACTGCCCGCCAAGGCCAAGGTCCCGGGGTCATCCGGCGCCAAAAAACTTCTTTCCAGGGTGACATCCATGTGGGCAATATCTACGCCAAATCCGAAATAGATATTCTTGTTGATCTCAATCCCGACGGTGGGATTATGCATGGCGGTGTTAATGATACTGCGGCTGGAGGCAAAGCGGCCGGGATAGCGGTAGCTGAACACCTTACCGTTTTGCACGAAGGTCACCGGCTGATTGTCATTGAAATTTGTGAAATTCGTCTGCAATGAGAATGGGAAATACAGACCGTAGCCGACAGTCACGCGGTGAGTGACCTCTTGGGTCAGATAAAGCGCGCTGGGCAGAAAGATGTGATTCGTGATCTCGCCGTCGAAGCCGCGATCTGGAACAATCAAATTGCTGTGGAAAAATCGCTCCGTCGGTCCGGGCAGGCTGGGATTGGGATGGAAACGAAGGCGCGAAGCATAGATGAGGTTCGCAGCCGAGGTGAAATGAGTTCCCTTCAGTTGCCCGATTCCGGCCGGGTTGTAATAGATAGCGCTGGGATCGTCGGCCGTGGCCGCGAATGCCCCCGCTCGACCGTTAGCGCGGACGCCCTGTTCAAAAATCGAGAAACCTGAGGCCCATAGAGAGGCTCCGGTGAATAGAACAGCCAACGCCACCAGCAGTAATGAAATTATCCGCTTCGTGCTCATGCGCGCTCCTCCTGAATTAGAAACCGTTTGGTGTTTGTAACCTCATAGTACGAGACCTTGAACTCGTTCCACTCGGAGACTCCTGGACTTGCTTAGCAACCCGTCGAACGGCATTGACCCGAAAATCCCTAGCGCAAAAACCACGGCGCGTCGGTGCTCGATCCACGCTCCGACGGACATTCCGGTTCTATGGCGAATACTACTCTTAAGTTTTTAGCTGCTGCGGGGGCTTTGTCTCTCAACACTGCAATTCAAGCAATCCGCCGCGAAACCCTGATGGTGTCTGCGACGGCATCCCACAGACACGCCTCGACTCGTTACGCCAATCACCCAACTGTTTTGCTTGAACGGACAGCCCCAATATATTGAAAAAGACTCGCGAGTGTCAAGAATTTTCGCTTTTTGATTACAAATCCATCGCCCGTCGATCGAGGGGCACCCCAGGGGGAAAATGCCCCGGGTCTGGCGCCGCCGTTCGAACGAGTCGGCGGCTGACGAATGTCATCCCGGCTGCTTGACGCGCTTAAGAACTCTTCGGTACCATTCCCTCTTTGCACTTCTCAGACGGCGAGAGAG
>JAQUPQ010000018.1 GCA_028716525.1 Terriglobia bacterium
TGTACGCGCGGATCGAATCCAATTGAAGGCGGGAGATGATGCGGCCATGGTCAGTTGGTTTAGAGTGAATCGACTGCCGCCTTTGGCGTTCGATCATGCGGCCATATTGAAACGTGCTCTCGCTTGTCTTCGCCGCCGCATGGGCAGTTCTTCGAAATAATTTTCGGCTATGGGGGTAATCGGTCAGAGACTCAAGAAGCGCGGCTTGAGGATTGGGCTTGAGTTGTTCAGCGGGAGTTGGGCTTCAAAATCAGCGATGTGCGGAAGGAGATTGCGCGCATCGAAAGCCGATGTCTTCAGCCGGGGAGTTGGGGTCGCGATAGCCGCGGAACCCGTTTCTTGAAAAAACCCATTGGGTTTCAAAAGAGCCCCCGCGGACAACTTTGGAGCGTTGCCCATAATCGACTTCAGGATAATCGTTGTCAGGATAAGCCTGGTACCAATCCGCAATCCACTCCGAGACGTTTCCTCCCAGACCCTGCACGCCAAATGCACTGACATCTCCGGAATCGGCCGTGACGGCCACGGCGTCGCCACGATTACTTTCGGACGTGTCGGTCAACCGAGCCTCAAACTTATTGCCCCAGGGAAAATTCAAACCCGATGGCCCACGGCCGCTGAATTCCCATTCCGCCTCTGAGGGGAGACGTTTTTCCACAAAAGCGCAGTAGGCGGCCGCGTCGAACCAGGAAACCCCGGTGACGGGATAATCGACTCGATCCTCCGGCGCAACTCCGTTGTTCCAGTTGCGCGGGGGTGTGCGATGTGTGGCTTCGACAAACCGTTGGTACTGGCCATTCGTGACCTCGTATTTGTCGATATAGAATTCATTGACGTGCACCATGTGTTCGGGCATTTCATTTCGGAACTTGGCGGTCTTCCGTCCCTCGCCCATCATGAATTCGGCAGCCGGAACCAAAACCATGGGCGTCACCCCGAGACTGCCGCTCAATCGCCCTGATGCCCGCGGCTTCGGAGCGGAAGGGGTTTCGCGGGGAACAATTGCGGCCGAGCGGGAAGTAGTGCGGGGCGGGGTTACGGGTGCTTCGCGCTCCTCCGCTTCCATCACCGGAGGCGGAACCATGTCTTTCCATACCATGGTCGACATGACCATGCGAGGGGGCACCCTTCGCGGAAGGATGTTCAGGAAAATGGCGTGATCAAAATCCTGTCGTGCCGCCAGGTAAAGGTGTTGGCATTGTGGGTCATCGGGATCCAAGGTTAAGGCCTTGGCCGCATATTCTTTGGCCAAGTAATACTCCCTTCGATTCGACGCCGAAGCCGCTGCGGCCTTGTAATAGTCAATTTGCGCTTTGAGGAGGTTTTTCTCAGAGAGGGTATTCTCAATTTCCAACAGCCGGGTCTTGGCCAACGGATCGTTGGGAACCAATGCCAAGACTTGCTCATAGGCGGCCTTGGCTTCTTCCAGTTTGCCGCTTTGATACAACAAAGTGGCCCGCTCCATGATGGCGAGAGCTTCGGAGGCGCGCTCCGGGGAAGGCAGCGGTTGAGGGCTGGCGGGTTCCTTCGGCGGTGGGGCGGATACCTCTTTGATTTCAATCTCTGCGGAGTACGAAGTTTTCAGTTCGCCGGTCATCTTTTCGATGTGAGCTGTGGAATCGACGGGAGTGACATCGATGATGGTAAGCGTGGCCGGAACAATGGTGCGTGTTGTTGCGCCCAACTTGATTTGATAAACCACCGAGCCGTGATCCCCCACGGAAACTCCGGATTCCAGCCCGCAGCTTAAAACAACCTGGTCTTTTTCAATGGCGGTGATGGGGCACTTGATCTTCTTTGCCAGCAAGGGGGCTTGGGGGCACAAGATCAGAATGAAGAAGATTGCCTTAGTCTTTAACTTCATACTCATCTTTATTCAGCGTAATGGTTTTTTCGCCGGGCTCTTCCAGGGGTCTTCGTGCCTTCGATTTGGGAGCGTCCGCCAGGAACCCCGCTCGCAGCAGTTCTTCCCGGTGTTCCAACTCCGCCAAAAACGCGGCATCGCCGGTGGCTTTGGAAGATTCGATGGGAAGTGGTCCGCTGGGTTCCAGATGATCTGCCGCTCCGGCCTCCAATGAATCCTGCATCTGAGCCGGCCGCAGAATCCCAAATTGGGTTTTCAAAAAGAAGAAAGTAATAATCAAGGCGCAAATCGCAATGACGGCTACGGACACGTACAGAATATTGCGGTGATCGCCGGTGGCGGGCTCTTTTGCCGCCACGGGAGCCGCCGCAGGAATGGGCTGTGAGCGCGGGGTACTCGATGAAACCGCAGGCGATTGTGAAGGTTTTCGGCCGGGCTGCGGACGTGCCTCACGCGGAGGCGGAACTTCTCGGCGAATCGCCGCCAATTCGAAGAACGCTTCGGAGGTATGGTTGGGGAGAATCTCGATGGTCCGGCTCTCGGAACTAAAGCCTGATTTCTTGATCGTGATCATGAAACGCCCATCGGGGAGCTGATCGATGTGCAAGCGGCCGCGTGCATCCGCATTGCCGATCAATGTCCCGTCGAGGTAGACCTGTGCATGGGGAGCATTGGAGCGGATTTCGAGTTTGCCTTCGGCGATTAGACTTCCGCTCCAGAGGCAAAGAACGGAAATAAGGAAAGCTAGATGTCTCAAGGTTTGTGCGTTCAGAAGCGCAACTTCCGTTAGTGCTTATATCATAGACACTCCCGGCCATAAAGGAGTTTGTTGAAAAGCCTTCGAGTGCGTGGATTTATCGAATGAAAGTGTGTAGAATGCCCATCCATTGGAGATCTCAGAGGCTCAAGAACAGATTACACGGGGTTGACTTCACTGCGGATAACTTTAAGCATTCTTAATCAACTTAACTTTGGAGATTGCCCCCGGGCGGTTTTGACGTTCAGGAGGCGAAATTGAAATGATGAAAGACGTGGCTAAGGAATTTAAGGGCCGCACGGTGTTCGTAACCGGAGCCGACGGGTTTATTGGCTCGCATTTGACGGAAAAACTGGTGGAGTATGGAGCCGACGTGAGGGTGTTTGTTCGCGCCACCTCCAGCGATGAGTTGCGAAACATCCATCATCTCCGCGATAAAGTTCGGGTCTACCGCGGCAACCTCATCGATAAGCATTCCGTCGACCTGGCCGTTCGAGATTTGAAAGAGGGTCACGAAACCATCATTTTTCATTTGGCGGCTCAGGCGCATGTGGGCGAGAGCTGGGAGCGGCCGTACGATACCATGTATTCCAATGTGGTCGGCACATTGAACTTGCTGCAATCCGTCATCGATAACGACATCAAGATTTTCAAGTTCGATACGGCCGGGACATCCGAGGAGTATGGAAACATCAAGGAAGACGTCCGGCACCATCACGATTTCGACGAGAACGGGAGCGTCATTCTGCACGAGCGCTCGCCCATCAATCCCAAGAGCGTTTATGCCACCTCCAAGCTGGCCTCTGATTTTTTGACCATGAATTTTTACGATGCCTATCGTTTGCCGGCCGTCACCACGCGAATGTTCAACAATTATGGGCCGCGGCAGAATCCCCGTTACGTGACCGGAACCATCATCAGTCAGGCCCTCAAGCGCGACACCATTGAGCTGGGATATGTCAAAGCCAAACGTGATTTTTGTTTCGTGGAGGACGGCATTCACGGGCACATGCATGTGGCGCTCTATGGGCATCCCGGCGAGGTTTACACCTATGGGCAGGGCGAGAACATCTCGATCCAGGACTGGTTTCAATTGATTTTGAAAATCGGTGAGCGCGAAGGCTTTTGGAAGAAGAAACCGCTTCAGATTGCGGAACAGCGCTTTCGACCCGGCACGAGTGACGTGGAGGAATTGCTTGTGGGTTATAAGAAAATCAACCAACTCAGCGGATGGGAACCCAAATTTTCCTGGGAGGAAGGAATTCTCCGGACCATCCGTTGGTATGCCGAGAACATGCACAAATGGATCGGCCGCGTCGATTGGGTGCAGCCCGAGCGGGTGACCGATAAGGCCACCCTGGTTTGAGCCGGGCATGCGGCCCAAGCGAAATCGTTGCGGCGCCGCTGCGGATAAACAGGTTTGCTTCCTCGGTGGATGTTTTCAATCACTTCTTTCCATAAAAGGTATTAGTTGAAAGATGAGTTTTTGGCCTGAACGTTCTGTCATGGTGACCGGAGGAGCGGGATTCCTGGGGTCTTTCATCGTTGAAAAACTCCAGGCCGCGGGCTGCCGGAAGATTTTCGTTCCCCGCTTGGAGCAGTACAACCTCACGGAGCGCCAGGCCATCCGTCGGGCCTTTGATGCCTCCCACCCGGATTTAATCCTTCATCTGGCGGCAGTGGTGGGCGGCATCGGGGCTAATCGACGCCATCCCGGAAAATTTTTCTACGAAAATCTCATGATGGGCGTGCAGTTGATGGACGAAGCGCGCCTGCGCGGCGTCGATCAGTTCGTGGCTTTGGGGACCATCTGCGCCTATCCGAAATTTTCTCCGATTCCATTCCGGGAAGAAAATCTCTGGGACGGCTATCCGGAAGAAACCAATGCTCCCTACGGATTGGCGAAGAAAATGTTGTTGGTGCAGTCCCAAGCCTATCGGGCCGAATATGGATTCAATTCGATTTTTGTGTTGCCGGTGAATTTGTACGGTCCCCGAGATCACTTTGATTTGGAAACCTCTCATGTGATTCCGGCGCTGATCCGCAAATGCATCGACGCCATGGAGGCGGGTCACCGCGAGATGGTCTGTTGGGGCGACGGCAGTCCCACGCGCGAATTTCTCTATGTCGAAGATTGCGCCGACGGCATTCTCCTCGCCGCGGAACGCTACCGGGGGACGGAACCGGTCAATCTGGGGGCCGGATTCGAAATCTCCATTCGAGAACTGGCCGAAAAGATTGCGCATTTGACGGGATTTACCGGTAAAATCATTTGGGATAGGTCACGACCCAATGGCCAGCCGCGACGCATGCTGGATACGTCGAGGGCCGAGCGATTGTTTGGATTCAAAGCCAGCACCTCCTTTGATGACGGACTCCGAAAAACCATCGACTGGTACCGCCACGTGGGCAAGCCCGCCCTCGAGCGAGCATAAGTCCGTGTCCTCCAGTCCCACCACCCGGCAAACTCAACTGCAAGCTTATTTCGATGCCTTGGCCCCCCAGCGAAACCGCTGGAAGCGGCGCAACGCCTATTATTATCGCGAGCTGGAACGATTCTTCATCTTTGCAGTGCCTCCCGGCAGCCGGGTGTTGGAAATCGGCTGCGGCACGGGCGACTTGTTGAATGCAGTGGCTCCTGCCTACGGGGTGGGGATCGATTTCAGCCCGGCCATGATCGAAATAGCGAGAAAGAAGCACCCCCATCTGAAATTTTGCGTGATGGACGGTCAGGGTTTTGAGCTCGATGAAACCTTTGATTTCATCATCCTGTCGGATCTCATCGGAGATCTGGAGGACGTGTTGGAAGTTTTCCGAAGATTACATCGGGTATGTTCGGCCGAGACCCGCATTGTCATCAGCTATTACAACTATTTGTGGGAACCGCTTCTCAAGTTCGGCGAGAAGCTGCACCTCAAAACCCGCCAGGGCCTGCAGAACTGGCTGCCCATGGCGGTGGTCCGAAATCTGCTCTACCTGAGCGGATTCGATACCGTAAAGCACGGGACCCGCCTCCTGTTTCCCAAATACATTCCGATCGTGTCGGTCTTTCTGAATCGCCTGGTGGCGCCTCTGCCCGTGATGCGCCAACTCTGTCTCGTGGAATATCTGGTGGCGCGTCCGGATCCGACCAGCGAGGAAGTGCGATCTCCTCGCGGACGGGCGGCGACGAATGAACTGTCGTGCAGCGTTGTAATCCCGTGTCGAAATGAAGTGGGGAACATTCAAGAAGCGGTGGAACGAACGCCGTCCATGGGGTCGCACACCCAATTGATTTTTGTCGACGGCAGTTCCACCGATGGAACCGTTGAGAAGATTCAGGAAATGATGAAGCGGTATGAAGCTCAGAAAGACATCAAACTGATTCTGCAGGGCAACGGCGTCGGGAAAGGCGATGCCGTCCGCAAAGGCTTCGCCGCCGCCACGGGCGATGTGCTGATGATCCTCGACGCCGATCTCACGGTGCAACCCGAAGACCTGCCCAAGTTTTTCGACGCCATTGTTTCCGGGAAGGGAGAATTCATCAATGGGTCGCGTCTGGTTTATCCCATGGAAAAACAGGCGATGCGGCTGTTGAATCTGATCGGCAACAAGTTCTTCAGCTTGCAGTTTTCGGGTATTCTCGGACAACGCATCCGCGACACCTTGTGTGGAACCAAGGTTTTGACGAAACGCAATTACGAACGCATCGCCGCCCAGCGAAGTTTCTTCGGCGACTTTGATCCCTTCGGCGATTTTGACCTGCTGTTCGGGGCCGCCAAACTGAATTTGAAAATCGTGGAAGTGCCGGTTCGGTATCATGACCGCACCTATGGTGAAACCAAGATCAGCCGCTTCCGTCACGGTTGGCTCCTGCTGAAAATGGCGGCAATGGCTTTTTTAAAATTTAAATTGAATTAGAAATGGGGCGAGCCCTTGATTCGCCCGGTCGACCTCGATCCCCGAAGAGCGGAATTTAATTAAAAGTTATGATCCCAAAACTCCGCCCGGCACCCTCTCAGGAGTTTCTAGAGACGCAGGCCCGTTATTTTGAGGAAGCGGACTCCCTGAAATACAGCCACCAGACCCGTCACCCCTATATTATGAAGTCCGAGCGTGCCTTGCTGGATCCCATCCAGTTGCAGGAAGGCCAGAAGTTTTTGGAGGTAGGCTGCGGTGAGGGTGGAAATTTATTTTTTCTGAGGTCGTCGAAGGCCGAGTTATTTGGCATTGATTTGTTTCCCGGGAAGCTATGGTTTGCGGAGCGCGAACTGCCGTCCTGCAAGTTTGTGTGCTGCGGTGTGGAGCTCCTTCCTTTTCGGGACGGCACGTTTGATGTGGTGCTGTGTCGGGACGTGTTGCATCACCTGCCCGATCGCGAAAAGGCTTTGCGGGAGCTGCTGCGCGTCTGTCGACCCGGTGGTCAAATCGTGATCATCGAACCCAACGGAAAGAATCCGGTCATTCAGATTCAAATCTGGTTGCTCAAGGCGGAACGCGGCATTCGCCGGAATTCGCCGGAGTCTATGGAGAATTTACTTTTTCACGCCTTCGGATCAAAGCCGGTGATGAGAATGCGCCAGCCTTTGCCCGTGTTCCGAATGGTCTTGCATTACCGGTTTGGGATTCCCCGGGTGGGATATTGGAAGTTCGTCCAAAAGGGATTCGATTTTCTCAATGTGATCTTTGAGAAGATTGTGCCGACGAGAAGATGGGCCTTTCTGGTTTTCGAACATCGAAAGAGCGCCTAGGTCATCGGCTCGGAGCGACGAGGCATTGATTTTCAGCTCCGAAGTTTCAGGTCGGGGAACGCTTTTCTCACCTTCCTTATTCAGAAAAGTAATGCGAAAATGGTGTTGCGTCGGGCATTTTTCTGCCGGGTGATGGAGTGGAAAAATCCGACGATTTCATGACGGCTTGGAGAGCCGGGGGAATGGGGACAAAGACGAGTACGATCGCGATGAAGGTGCCTTCGGTGGATCTCCGGGCGCAGTACGCCGACATTCGCGAGGAAATTCAGGCTGCCCTACAAGAGGTTCTCGAATCCCAACAGTTCATATTCGGGCCGAAAGTGGAGCAGTTCGAGCAGGAGATGGCCCGCTACTGCGGAACGCAATACGGCGTGGGTGTGGCCTCGGGTACGGATGCCTTGTTGCTCAGCCTGAAGGCGGTCGGTGTCGGACCCGGCGATGAAGTCATTACTTCGCCTTTCAGCTTCTTTGCCACGGCCGGTGCCATTCACAACCTCGGTGCGGTTCCTGTCTTTGTAGACATTCAGCCGGATACCTTCAATCTGAATCCCGAGCTGATTGAAGCGAAAAGGACCGCTCGAACCAAAGCGCTCCTCCCGGTGCATCTGTTTGGACAATGTGCCGACATGAAACCGGTGTTGGACATTGCCCGGCACCATGGATTGCCGGTGATTGAAGATGCCGCGCAGTCCATCGGAGCGGAGTACTGCCTGGATGGATTGTGGCATAAGGCCGGGTCCCTGGGCGACCTGGGTTGCATCAGCTTCTTTCCTTCAAAAAATCTGGGAGCATTCGGTGACGGGGGGTTGGTGGTTACCGGGCGCCAGGAATTGGACGATCAAGTGCGACTGCTGCGGTTTCATGGGGGCCGCACTAAGTATGTTCATGAGCGCGTCGGCTACAATAGCCGTCTGGATGCCCTTCAAGCTGCGGTGTTGAGTGTCAAGTTGAAGCATTTGGATCGCTGGGTGGAGGCGCGGCGCGCCCACGCGGCGACTTACGACCGATTGTTGGGAGCAAGCGCATGGGATTCCGCGGTGGTGCCGCCACTCATTCGGGATTACGCCAAGTCTGTCTTTAATCAATATGTCATCCGGTGCCACCGCCGGGACGCCCTGAAAGAATTTTTGGAGGAGCGGGGAATTTCTACTGCAGTCTACTATCCGGTTCCCCTGCACCTCCAACCCTGCTTCAACGATCTGGGCTACAAGGCGGGAGACCTTCCTGTCGCTGAAAAGGCCTGCCGGGAGGTTTTGGCGTTGCCGATCTATCCCGAGCTGACCGAAGAGATGCAGAATTACGTAGTAACGCAAATACGAGATTTTTATCGCAAGTGATTTTGGGATGGCCTCCTCAAAGAGGCTTCGGGATTATCGAAGGGCGAGGTCGGTTTGACGCAATGACGAGTCTTTCTGAGGATTTGGCCTGGTACGCCATATGGACTGCCAGCCGGCACGAAAAAGTCGCCAATGCAGAACTTTCAAAGAAGGGTTTGGAGACTTTTCTGCCGCTGGTCAAAGTCCTCAGCCAGTGGAAAGATCGGCGCAAAATTATTGAAAAACCGCTTTTCGCCGGATATTTTTTTGTTCACACGGGTTTGGAGAAACGGCTCATGATTTTGAAAACCACAGGCGTGGCCCAGATCGTGGGTATCAACAATCGCCCCGCATCCATTCCCGATCAGGAAATAGAGAACATCCGCATTTTGATGCGATCGGATTTGAAAACCAATCCTCATCCCTTTTTGAAGATCGGACAGCGCGTTCGGGTGCGGACCGGCGCTCTTCAGGGTTGCGAGGGCATCCTGATTCGAAAAAAGAATATTTCAACTTTGGTTTTGTCGATTCAGTTGTTGCAACAGTCGGTGGCGGTTGAGATTGACGCCCTCAACGTCGAACCCGTGCTGGGCGGCTCGCGATAGGGTCACTCGTGAAAAGTTCGGGGGTTCAGGGCTATCGATATGAAGTCTGGTCGCGTCGCGAACAAGAACCCGGATAAAGTTCACCTTGGGGAAATCAAGCAACTATGAAAGTGTTGATTATCGGCGCTAACGGGCAACTGGGGAGCGAACTGGTCACGGCCTTTGAAAGGGATGTGGTGGTGGCCTTGGCGCACAAAGATTTGGATATCACTGACCACGAGGCGAGCGCGCGTTTGTTCGAGCGGGCCCGCCCGGATGTGGTGATCAATACCAGCGCCTATCATCAGGTCGATTTGTGCGAGACGACGGCCGGGAGGGCCTTTGAAGTGAATGCTTTTGCGGTGCGTCATCTGGCCCAACTCTGTCGACAGCACGACGCCCTCTTTCTTCACACCTCGACAGATTATGTCTTCGATGGCTCCAAAGGCCGCCCGTACCTCGAGGAAGATGCGCCCAATCCCCAAAGCGTCTACGCCACGGCAAAATTGGCGGGCGAATATTTTGTGCGTCACGAGTGTCCTCGGCATTGGGTGGTGCGCACGTGCGGTTTGTTCGGCGATGCCGGCCGGAGCAGCAAGGGCTACAACTTTGTGGATCTCATGTTGCGGCTGCAGAAGGAGCAAAAGCCCATTCGCGTGGTCAATGATCAGGTGCTCGCACCCACGCGGGCCCGCGAAGCGGCCCGCAAAATGTACGAGTTGATTCAATACGAACGCCGACATCGGAGCGGCGAAAACTTGGGGTTGGAATCTCACGAACTTTACGGTATTGTTCATATTACGGCCAAGGGCGAATGCTCCTGGTTTGAATTCGCCCGGACCGTTTTTGAAGAAATGGGTCTCACCGCCAACTTGAGCCCCACTACTTCAGAGAAGTTCGGAGCCGCCGCCAAGCGACCAAGCTACTCGGTTCTGGCACACGGGAAGCTGGCGCAATTGAAGATGGATGACATGGAAGATTGGCGGGACGGATTGCGGATTTACCTGGCCGAGAAACGAGCTGCAGCTCCTCATCCCGGACCGGTATTGGCGTCTTAGCACCTGTGCGCAGAAGATGCCTGTTTCCAAGAATCACGAATCCGCCGTCCTGATGCTCTGATTAGCTGTGTCCTGAACGACCGGTGGAGTTGTGAAAGACCGGGCTGCAATCGCGCTTTTGAGCCCGTTTTGTGCAGTCTGTACAATCGGTTCGATCTCCGCTGTTTGCCGTGCGAAAGGACAGTCTTTAACTGGGAAAGACTGAGCCACCTGTACCGGAGACGAAGCGCCAAGGTACGAGCGTTCACCTCAGAGGGTGTGCGCCCCGGCCTCCTTCATCTGTTTTGAATCAATTCCGGCAGGGATCATTTTCTTTTCGTGCGGGCCTCTTCGACCCTCGTTTTTGTGAAGATCAGATCACGAGGTTTCGAAAGAGGTTGAGGGTGTGCCGTCGTTAAATATTCATTGACACTGTCTAGGTGCAGGTGTAACAGATTCTTCAAGGTTGTTGTGGTTGAAAGAGAGGGGGCTTATGTTTCAGTTAACACGTGCGTGTGATTACGCATTCCGCGTGGTGACGCGTCTCGCGGAGTTTCCGGGTGGACAGATAGTCCGTCTTCCGGCGCTTTCATATTCAGAAAAAGTTCCGCCGCATTTTTTATCCAAGATTTTGCAGCAATTAACGCGTTCGGGTTATATCAAATCTCACCGCGGGGCCGCGGGTGGCTACTCGCTCGAGGCCAACCCTGAGGAGCTGACTCTGTTGGATGTCGTCGAGGCTATCGAGGGTCAGCTCATGCTGAACCAGTGTTTGTCACCCACCGAAGGATGCGAGCGTTTGGGGTGGTGTGCCATCCATGAGGTTTGCCGGGACGCGCGCGACCGGGTTCTGGAAGTGTTTCGAGGCACCACCATTGCTGCCGTGGTGGCCAAGAACAAGGCCAACCGGGCAGCGGTGACGGCCGCTTGAGGGTCTTGGGATTTTGAGTCAGACAAAGATGTCTTGAATCGGATGCTTCCAGGCGAGCCGGTCAAAGCAGACTTTTCGTGTCGCTGATGTCGATGCTGCCCCTCTGGGTGTGTCGGCGCTTGAGTGAACCCCAATGCGCCGGCGAATTTGAGCGGGACGGATTACGCTGTGCCCTTGGAGATCCCGAATGAACTCCGCAATCTCTCTGGCCGTCGGATTGGGATTCGTCCTGGGCTTGAAACATGCCTTGGATGCGGATCACCTCATTGCCGTCTCAACAATCGTCAGTGAGCACAAGACCATTTGGAGGTCTGCCCTGGTCGGTGTTCTCTGGGGAATAGGGCACACTCTTTCACTGCTTGTAGTGGGTGTGTTCGTGTTGGTCTTGAGATTGTCCATATCTCCTCGCATGGCCTTATCCATGGAGTTTTCCGTGGCGCTCATGCTGATTCTTTTGGGGGCCAACGTGTTGTGGAAGTACCGCCGCGGCGAACATTTGCATGTGCATTCACACGGGCAGAACAGTCCCTTGCATCTCCATTTTCACTCTCATGTTGATGCGTCGGAATCATCCCGCTCCCATCACTCCGTGAGGATGCCGAAGCGGCCGCTTTGGGTGGGAATGGTGCACGGTTTGGCCGGCAGTGCAGCGCTGACGTTACTGGTGTTGACCACTCTGCCCACGGCTCTTTCCGGATTGATTTATATCCTGGTGTTCGGGTTGGGTTCCATCGGGGGAATGTTGCTCATGAGCACCGCCATCAGTTTGCCGTTTGTTTTGACCGCCCAGCGGTTCGACCGCTTCAATCATCACATTCGATTTGCCGCCGGCACACTGAGCGCCTTGTTCGGAGGATTCCTCGCCTACCAAATTGCGTTCGTCGAGCGATTGTTTCGATAGACCCGCCGGTTTAAGAATTCTCCTTCCACACAAAATCCGTACCTCCATCCGTGATCGGCAAGGATGCCGGCATGAGAAATGCGGGCTGCGTCGCTGTCCGGGAAATCTGATATACTTTGTTCGCTTAACCCGAAAAACCGAAGTTCGTTTCGCGCGAAGACGCCAAGAAGGACCAAGAAAAAAAACTTATACGGCACTAAACAAGCTCATTCCTGGAATTACCAATCGGATCTGACTGGCTTTGCGTGTTTTGCGTCTTGGCGCGAAATTTCAATTTCACAATTCAGGTTTAACGCGAACTTTCATTTTCAATTGGGGCGGAGGAGCCGGTCCATGGCTATCGACATCGCGGGGATTCAGGCAGCGCTTAAGGACCTTAAAATTGACGGATGGTTGTTGTATGACTTTCACGGGGGCAATCCCATCGCCCGCAAGGTGGTGGGATGGCGCGAGGGCATCTTGCTGACGCGCCGCTGGTGGTATTGGATTCCCCAATCAGGCGAGCCCACGCGTCTGCACAGCGTCATTGAACCCACTCATCTGGATTTTATTCCGGGCAAGAAGATTCTTTACCTCAGTTGGCGCGACATGACGGAACACTTGCGGGAGATGATGTCGGGCGCTACGACGGTGGCCATGGAGTACTCGCCCAACTGCGCCATTCCTTATCTTTCACGGGTCGACGCGGGAACCGTCGAACTGGTTCGATCGCTTGGCAAGAAGATCGTCAGCTCCAAGGATCTGGTTCAATTTTTCGAATCGCGTTGGACGGATGAGCAGGTCGCCATGCACCATGAGGCGGAACGCAAACTTATGGCGCTCAAAGACGGAGCTTACGCCGAAATCGGCGCCCGTTTGCGCCGCGGCCAACGCACCAATGAATTCGAGATTCAGCAATGGATGTGGGAACGGTTTGAAACCGAGAACCTGACGTCTTACGACGCCCCCATTGTGGCCGTCAATCAAAACAGCGGTAATCCCCACTATGGTCCCACTGCAGAGCAACATAAGGAGATACACAAGGGCGATTTTGTGCTCATTGACTACTGGGCCAAGCTCAAACAGCCCGATGCCGTTTATGCCGATTACACTTGGACGGGATTCTGCGGGCCCCATCCCAGCGACCGCCATCGCGAGATATTCGATATCGTGATCGCGGCCCGCGATGCCGCGGTGGATTATCTGAAACAACGCTCGGCAAAAAAAGAGACGCCCTTTGGGTGGGAAGTTGACGACGTTTCACGTGGTGTGATCGATAAAAAAGGTTATGGCAAGTATTTCATTCACCGCACCGGCCATAACATCGGGCTGGAAGTGCACGGCAATGGCGCGCACATCGACAATTTTGAGACTCAAGACGACCGCCAGTTGATTCCACGGACCTGTTTCTCCATTGAGCCCGGGATTTATCTGCCCAACGAATTTGGTGTGCGCAGCGAAATCGACGTCTACATGGGGCCCGATTTCGACATCCACGTCACCGGCGTTCCGATTCAGAAGGAACTGCTGCTGGTGGATGTGGGGGAGTGAGAAACGGGTGTCAGGTACCAGGTTTGAGGTGTGAGATAAAGCGCAGGGGAAGTGAATTCCAGTTCTAATTACGAATTAAGAATTAGGAATTTGTTTGACTCGAAATTTTGGTTTTTCTTTCTCGCCCCTCACACCTGCTACCTGAACCCTGACACCCGACACCTGATACCTGTTTTACCACCATGAGCTCCGAGATCATCTCTCCATTCCCGATCGATTGGACGCCGCAGCTCATCCGCCGCGAGCCCTCGGACTTTGAACTGGTCCTGCGCGATGAGGTGCGCGAGCTTTACGCCGCCATTCCTGAGGTCCGCTTCGTCGTCGTAGAGCAGGGCGGCGACCGCCTGTCGCACTGCGATGTGTGGGTGTATTTTGAAATGAAGGGCTGGGATGATGAGCTGTTGGAGGAGATTATCTATCGCGAGTTTGTCCTACCATCCCTGGGACGAGATCCACTCACCCAGTATCAATTCCATTACACGTGCTTCCCACCGCTGCATAATTTTACGTCACCGCAAAATTCTCTCACCTCTTGAGAGACATAGAATATAGCGTCGTTTGACAAGGAGCATCGCAGCCACGCTGTGTTGGGTAGACCCGGCGAGCGCTTTACTCGCCGGGGAATTAGGCGTGGTGGCAAAGCTGTCCGATCGGTCCCAGATTCAATGAAGACCGATCAATCGGTGAATCTACGTCCCCGCCGAAGAACGCGTTCGGCGGGTCTACCCGAGCCTGCTAGTGACGTGCCGCATCGTGAGGTTGTTGGTACATGCCGATTTGGAGTGCGGTGGCAATCCCGCAAAGCGGGAGCGACACCGCTTTGGATTTGCGCTCTCGAACGAGACCATGAAAAGAAAAGACGCTGTGGCAAAAAAGGGAATTAACTCAATCCATAGCTCCGCCACAGGCGGAGCACTCCAAGATTTCTTTGCGCCCTATGAAGCCACGTTTTCGCTCTCGGCTGGGCGAATCACCTTGTTGTAAATCAACATCAGAGCTGCCGTCAGGAAGCCGATCGCGGAAATGATCCACCACATGCGCTGCGGTTGATGCACCACGTCACCGAAGTGATGTGCCAGGCGACCGCCGGTCGCTCCGCCAATCAGAAAACCGATCCCGATGGGCAGGAACGCATAGCCCATGTAAGTTCCTTGCTGACCTTTCGGCGCCAGGCGTGACACGTACTCGTAGTAGCGCGGCGATTGTATCATCTCACCCAGGGCGAGAATGACGAGCGCGATGATAACCATCGGCGCCGCGGCATCGATGGTGGTGTGAATGTTGACCCAGCTTAAAACCTTTTCAGTTCCCGCGGCGAGTGTGTGCGACCTCGGATGCAACGCCAGCGCCACCCAGGAGAGCGAAGAAACCACGATGCCGAGAATGATGGCCGGGACGGCTTTGATTTTTCGAGTCGCATAGGTGACGATAATCTGAAGCGCCATCACGGCGCCGGCATCGGTGGCAATCCACAGATCCACGTTCCCGTTGGGACTGATGTAGCGGCGGATGAACAACGGCAGCGCAATAAACTCCTGCCAGAACACCACCCAGAAGCCGGAGAAAATCAACAGGAAAAGCATGAACCGGAAATTGGCGAGCACTTTGAACATGTTTGTGAGTGCGGCGGCGATGCTGGCGGCTTTCTTCTCGCTTCCCACTTTGGGCTCTTTGAAGAAAAACAGCGTCGCAAAGAACATCAGCAAAACACTGAGCGCCGAAACGCGAAACACGTTCTCGATCCCGATGGAGCGGCGGATGGTGAACGCCACAATCGGACCCAGCATGCCGCCCACGTTGACCAGGGTGTAATAAATGGAATAGCCGAGCGATCGGACATTTTCAGAGGCGGCCAGCCCGGTAGTTCCGACGACGCACGGCTTGACCACGGAGGGTCCCATGGCCGGCACCATGAGAACGATCAGGACCACCCAGTACAACGGCAGGCTGTTGCGAATGGGTGCCATCCACGGAGAGGCCAGCGAGCCCATCAGAAAATATCCAAATGCTAAAATCATATAAGCCGAAGCCAAGGCTCGCCGAAACCCGAAGCGATCGGCCAGAGTCCCTCCGAGGATCGGCAGGAACCAGACGACAAAACCGAAATAGCCGATCAAATCACCCGTCTGCTGCTGCGAAAAATGCAGTTGCTCGCTTAGAAAAATAGCCAGCACCGCTTGCTGGCCGTAATAGGCCAGGCGCTCGAACAGTTCCGAAATGTTGGCCACCCAGAACGAGGATTGAAATCCCGTTTTCACTTCCTGGAGTCGTTCAGTGAATCCCACAGGAGTTTCCTTTCGAATGGATTTGAAGTGTTGATCAGCGTCGGTCTGATGCCCAGAGGAAAAATCTTTGAATCCCAGCGGGCCTGGGCTATGCTTGAGGCCTGCACTCGAACGTTGGGATTATAAACGCTCTGTCAATTCCAGAACCGAATTAATCCATCCTTGGGGAGGTCGAATGTCCATGGTGCGCCGGGGTCTCAGATTTTTACTTTTGATAGTCTTACTCGGGACGTGTTCTTTTCTGCAAGCCCAGCAGAAACTGCTTACCCTCGATGAGATTTACAGTCCGGATGCAACCCAGCGCGTCAATTTCAGCGGCAACCCGCCGCGCGTTGTGCGCTGGTTGAGCGACGATGCTCATTATGTGATTGTGAAACTCCCGCCCAATGCCATGCCGGGCGGAGGCCGCGAAATGCGCGGTCAATGGATCGTGGTCAACGCCGTCAGTGGAGAAGAGCACCCCTTCTTTGATGCTTCAAAAATGGAAGCCGCTTTTGCCAAGTTGCCGGGTTTTTCTGAGGAGCAGGCGCGCGCGGTCGCGCATCGCGGGAATTACGAATTGAATAAGGACGCCACGGCGGCCCTCATCAACTTTGACAACGATCTTTTCTATTATCGATTTGGGAGCGACGAAGCGGTTCGTCTGACCCGCGGCCCCGAACTCGAAGAAGGAGAAGAGTTCTCACCCGACGGAAGACTGGTCGCCTTTGTACGTAATTACAATTTGTTTGTGGTCGACATCGCCACCCAGAGCGAGCGTGCCTTGACCACCGAGGGGAATGAAAATCTTCTCTTCGGCCGACTGGATTGGGTCTATCAGGAAGAAGTGTACGGCCGGGGAAATTATGGAGCCTACTGGTGGAGCCCCGATTCCAAGTCCATCGTCTTTTTGCGCCTCGATGAATCGAAGGTGAAACATTTTCCCGTGGTCGATCACATTCCTTACGATCAAGTTCTGGAAGACACGCGCTATCCCATTGCCGGTGCCCCCAATCCCGAAGCGGAGTTGGGAGTCATTAATGTATCAGGCGGGCCCGTCCGCTGGATCGACAATTTCAAATACCACGGCGGAGAATTTCTCATCGCTCGGGTCGGATGGACGCCGGACAGCAAGAAGATTGTGTATGAAATTCAAGATCGCGAACAAACCTGGCTGGATCTGAATACCGCCGTGCCGCGTGATGGTGCATCCACCACCTTGCTGCGTGAGACGTCCAAGGCTTGGGTCAATGTGGTGGATTTGCCGACCTGGCTAAAGGACGGATCGTTTCTTTGGGAAAGCGAACGAACGGGTTGGAAGCACCTGTATCATTATGCCGCGGATGGAAAATTAATCGCGCCGGTCACTTCGGGGTCATGGGAAATCCGCCGATTGTTGGGTGTCGACGAAGCCGGCGGTTATGCTTATTTCACTTCCGATCAATATCAGGAAATCGGCAATCAGGCCTTTCGCGTGAAACTTGACGGCAGCGGTTTGGAACGCCTCACTTCCGGAGATGGAACTCACAATCCCAACTTCAATCCCAAATTTACGATGTACGTAGATACCTGGAGCGACGCCAACACTCCGTCCAAAATGAAGGTCTACAAAACGGGTGGCGATGTGATTCGAGTGGCGTATGAAAACGACGTGCCGAAGTTAAAAGAATACAAGCTCAGCCGCTGGGAGTTTTTCAAGGTTAAGACGCGCGACGGATTCGAGATGGAAGCGCAAATGTTAAAACCGCCGGACTTCGATTCCGCCAAGAAATATCCCGTCATGAGTTATACCTACTCCGGCCCGCACAATGCCAGTGTACATGACGCCTGGGGCGGACCCACGGGCATGTGGTATCAAATGCTGGCGGAAAAAGGCTACATCATCTGGATTTGCGATAATCGCAGCGCCAGCGGTAAGGGCGCACAATCGGTGTGGCCGATTTACAAGAACTTCGGCGAATTGGAACTGCGCGATCTCGAAGACGGCGTGGCCTGGCTGAAGAAACAACCTTACGTCGATGGCAGCCGGATGGGCCTTTGGGGATGGTCGTTCGGCGGATTCATGACTTCTTATACCTTGACCCATTCGACCAGTTTCAAAATCGGGATTGCCGGCGGCACCGTCACCGACTGGCGCGATTACGATTCCATTTATACCGAGCGCTACATGCGCATGCCGCAGAATAATCCGGAGGGATACAAGACCACCGCGCCACGAGCGGCCGCCAAGAATCTCTATGGAAAATTGCTGCTGATTCATGGTGCCATCGACGACAACGTCCACATGGCGAACACCATTCAGTTTATCTATGACCTTGAGAAAGCCGGAAAGCAATTTGATTTGATGATCTATCCCAAATCCCGCCACGGCGTAGTCGATCCGGTGCTGGTGCGGCATCTGCGGGAATTGATGACGGATTTCATCCTGAAGAATTTGTAAACCCAAGGGCCGTTCACCGCCGAGGCGCAGAGGACGCGGAGGTATCGCGGAGATAGCATTTGCTTTTAGATCGGGATCTCAAGGGCGGTAGCCCGGTGGTAACGATGTTGGTTTTTTTGACAGATGATTGCCGGGCTGCGATGAGGTTTTCGGATCTGCTTGAGTCCCGAAGGGACGACGTTGAGTAGCCCGGGGCGTCAGCCCCGGGAATACATCCGACATAACCATCAAGCCCCGGAGGGGCGGCAGAGGCCGCTTCTGCTCTCGTGATATTTTGTTTACATTTTTAGATGAATATAGATTCTCCGGGAGTCGCTCCAACTTGATCGAAGGGAAGGACGCTGTTCATGAAAGTTCTTGTCACCGGCGGCGCCGGATTTATCGGGTCGCACACCACAGATCTGCTGGTTGAGCGCGGCTACGATGTCACCATCCTCGACAACCTCGATCCCCAGGTCCACGGAAGCAATGCCAAGGTTCCGCCTTGGACACAAGCGCTGATCCATCAAAAGAAAATCCGTTTTCTGCGGGGTGATGTTCGCGACCGCGGACTGATGACGCCGCTGGTCGATGAGGTCGACGCCGTCATCCACCTGGCCGCGGCCGTCGGTGTAGGTCAATCGATGTACCAACCCCACTATTACATCGACGTCAACCTCTCGGGCACGGCCTTGCTGCTTGATCTCCTGGCCAATGAAAAACATCACGTCCAAAAATTGATCGTGGCTTCCTCCATGTCGATTTACGGCGAGGGTTCCTATCAGTGTGCCCGCTGCGGAAAAATCCAGGCCGGGGTTTCCCGAAGTCTCGACCAACTCAAAGGGCGGGATTGGGAACCGAAATGTCCGCGCTGTTCGAACTCCTTGGAAGCCATTCCCACGGACGAGAGCAAGGTCATCGAATCCAGTTCCATCTACGCCATCAGCAAACGGGTCCAGGAAGAGATGGTCCTGATGATGGGGAAGACCTATTCCATTCCTTCGTTTGCGTTGCGATATTTCAACGTGTACGGCCCGCGGCAGTCGCTCTCCAATCCTTACACCGGAGTGGCCGCGATCTTTCTTTCGCGAATTCTGAACGGTAACCGCCCGATGATTTTTGAAGATGGAAACCAAAGCCGCGATTTCATTCATGTGCGCGATATCGCACGCGCCAACCTGGCGTGTTTGGAATCGAAGCAATCGGGCCAGTATGCCTTGAATGTCGGTTGCGGGCATCGCATTAGCGTCAACCAGATTGCTGAAATTCTGATCCGAAAATTGGATCCTAAACTATCCTCCGAGGTGGTCTTTAAATTTCGCGAAGGCGATATTCGGCACTGTTACTCCGACCCTTCGGCCATTGCCCGACTGCTCGGCTACAAGCCGGAGATGAATTTCGAAAGCGGGCTGGACGATCTGATCGATTGGTGCCGGGCCGAACAGGCTTCTGACAAGGTGGGGCAATCTTACGATGAATTGGCAGCGCGAGGGCTGGTGCGGTGAAAGTACTGGTGTGGGTTCCTTATCCCCACGACGTGGCTCCGGGACAACGGTTTCGAATCGAACAGTGGATGCCGCTGCTCGAACAGCAAGGATTTCAATTTACTTTATCTCCGTTTTTGACCCCCGAGATTAATGCTGTTCTGTACCAACCGGGCAAGACCTGGGAGAAAGTTCGACTCTTGACATCGGCTCTGGCGCGTCGCCTCCGCGAGGCCAGACACTTGCAGGGCTTCGATGCCATGTTCATGAGCCGCGAGGCCTCCATCCTCGGCCCGGCATTGGCTGAACGACTCCTGCCTCACGACACCGTGCCGCTGGTTTACGATTTCGACGATGCCATCTTTCATCGTTACGTCAGCCCTTCGAATCGCTATCTCAGTTACCTCAAGTTTCCTTCCAAGACTTCGACGATTTGTCGCTTGGCACGAGAGGTGGTCGTCGGCAATGATTATTTGCGACAGTACGCGTTGCAGTTCAATTCTCATGTGACCATCATTCCAACGACCATCGACCCTGATCTGTATCGCCCCTCCTCGCGTCTCAAGCCGGCGGGCGATAAATTGATTATCGGTTGGACCGGCAGCTACAGCACCATTCAGTATTTGTCGATTATTGCCCCCGTGTTGCGACGACTGCGGCAACGATTTGATTTTCGGTTTCGCGTTATCGGAGTTCCGAAGTTTGAAATGGATGGAGTCGACGTGGAAGCTTTACCCTGGCGATCCGCGACGGAAGTGGACGATCTTCAACCCATTGACATTGGAATCATGCCGCTGCCCGAAGAGCGTTGGGCGAAAGGGAAGTGTGCTTTGAAGGCGCTTCAGTTCATGGCACTGGAAATTCCGACGGTTATTTCGCCGGTGGGTGTGAATCGCGACGTCATTCACGATGGAGAAAACGGTTTCCTAGCAACGGCTGATGACGATTGGGTCGAAAAGCTAAGCCGCTTGATGGGAGATGCAGAGCTCCGCCGCCGTTTAGGTCGTGCCGGCCGCGCCACGGTCGACGCAAGCTACTCCGCTAGAGTCCAAGCCCCCCGCCTTGCCGAAGTGTTCAAACGAGCCTGCCAAAAACAGTGAGTCCCGCAGGGCGGGACTCAAGATCTTTAGCCCGGCACGTTAGTGCCGGGGAAGGCGCGCAATGATTAACCAGTCCCGCCCAGCGGGACGAAAGATTTTCTTGATTCGAAGCCGGGTAGCTCGCCCGCATTTTATCAGGGCGAGGCTTTTCGGTGAGGCGTGAAGACACCTGCGGATTTGGTGAATTCTTTGCATCTGCCCACAATAGCCGCTGCCTGCGTCCCCCGCGGGGGACTTGGCATCGCTACCCAGCCGCTGAACATGCTAGTCACCATGGCCGGGTTTGCCGAATTTGTTTTTCGTGGCTCCCTTGATGTAAGCTGCTGAGGTCGAACGAATTGTTTGTTTAAAAATCTATTTTAATCGGCTGAATTAGGCCACGGCAAGCGCGGGGTCCGCATCGGACGCCCTTAAGACCTAATACAGCTTAATCCTTAATGGGACGGCCCCAGTGGTACAAACATGAGCGTGGAGGTCTGACATGATGGAACGAATAGACACGTCGCCGCGGTTTAGGGCCAGACTTGCCGGTGTGTTTTATCTGCTCACCTTCGTAACCGGAGGGCTCGCCATCTTCGCTCGCCACGGGCTTGTAGTAGATGAGAACGCCCCAGCAACAGCAACCAACATCCTGGCGCACGAGTTCCTATTTCGGCTAGGCACCGCAGGCGACATTCTCGTGGTCGCGTGGTATGTCGCTGTGACGGCTCTCTTCTATGGCTTGTTCAAGCCGGTCAGCAAAAGCGGGTCTCTGGTTGCAGCATGTTTCGGCCTCATGGGATGCGCTGTTCTGGGTTTTACCTGTCTCTTTCAGTTGGCTCCCTTTGTCGTCTTGCAAGGTGCGCAGTACTCCAGCGTCTTCAGGGTGGAGCAGCTGCAAGCGCTTGCGTACATGTCTCTCGAATTGTATGGCCAGACCTACAGCATAGCCGTAGTGTTTTTCGGGTTCTATTGCCTTCTGATTGGCGGACTCATACTCAAGTCTACTTTCCTGCCTCGAATTCTGGGCGCGCTGATGGTGCTCGCCGGTTTAGGTTGGCTGACCTTTCTGTCGACGCCGCTGGCGAAATCTTTATCCCCCTACATTCTGGCCCCCGGCATCGTCGGGGAAGGATCGCTGACCGTGTGGCTCCTCATCAAAGGCGTGGATGATTCAAAGTGGAAGGAGGAAGCCAAGTCTTGCGAGGTTGTCGGTGGTTGATAAAGGTGCATCGAGGCGGGCGACGTCAAGGCAATCGAAGCCGCGCAGAAGACGAGCGCAAGACAGATCGATGCCTCACTGCCCGGAAAGCCATTTGACCAATGGTTGCGCGAGGCGGTGGGTCCAGAGGCAAAGATCATGTGGAAAATCAACGACTGTGGCGAACAAACCGGCAATCCTGTGTTGGATAAGGGGCGGGACTTTCCTATTTGTGTGGAAGAATTTTATGGGGTCAGATCGGGACAACCGGACAATTGCGGATTTGCTGGTGCGGACAATCTGGCAAAGTTGATATTTCTTTGGTTGCGCTTGGAAGGGATGGCGGCCGATCATTCTCCACCAATTTTCAATTGTCCAAATGTCCCGATCTGACCCCATCTGCGAAGACGCAGCGTTTGATCATCTCCATTACCTCGTCAAGAAGGGCGACGTTCCTGGTGTGCGCACTTGGCTGCGCGGGGGCGGTGACCCGAACCTCCTGAATAGGTTCGGTTGGTCGCTTCTGATGCTCGCGGCGCTGCACGGTCGAACGGGCATCGCTCTGGCCCTAATCGAGTCCGGCGCTGACCCGCATCTCAAGAACCGCTTCGGCGACACAGCTGTCCGCCTCGCCGCTGACAAGGGCTTCCGTCGGACGGTTGAGGTCATCGAACGCGCGGCTGGTAAAGGACAGTGACAACCACCTATTTTTCTGTGGACTCTCCCGGAAATTTCTGCAACTTTGCTTTCGGGGAAGCGTATAGGGACTACCGCCGGGACACTGGGTTCCCGGGGGAATAGATTAGCCTTGGAGGTGGAAGATCAAGAATGAGAACTCGAAAACTTGCGCTGGGTGTCATCGTGCTCATTGTTTGTGTTGGGGGTGTGCTTGTTCTGAATTCACTCAGACCTAAGTATGTTGGCCAAGCGCACACGGAAGCGATGATCAACGGAAAGAAAGTCTCCATTGTTTACGGGCAACCGAGCGTGGAGGGCCCGGCGATTGGCGGACGCGATCCACTTTCAATTGCACCAGTCGGGTTCGTATGGAGATTCGGCCGCAACGAGGCCACCCTTATCGAATCGGCCGGTCGGATGGTGGTGGGTGGAAAAGAATTGGCGGCGGGAAAATACACGTTATGGGCCCGGAGACTGGGCGAAGACCAGTGGGTCATCTCTTTCCATCCGAAAACATGGGAATGGTACGGCCGTCCGTTATGGGGCGATGTGACGGGGGGCGCTGCAAGGCTACAAGACGGATTCATCGCCGATATGCCGTTAACCACTGAAAAAGTTAGCGATCGGGCGAAATTCCTGAATATCAAGCTCAGTGAAGACAAGGGCCAAGCCGTGGTCACGATTCACTTCGGCAATATCGTTCAGACGGGAACCTTCACCGTGAACTAGCGCGCCCCTCGCATAGATGACCCTCTCTGTTCTCTTTTGCGAGGCATCTATCGGAGGATGGGCGGGTGGCGCCCCGACATGTCGGGGCGATGGACATTGTTTCGGCATGCATTGATCATGTGAGGGCGTCCTTCAAACCCCGCAGACATGCCAGATGCGCATGTCTGCGCCACCCCGCCGTCCGCCGGCGGCGGACGGGGTTTGGTTCTCACTCCTTTAAGGCCTAATACAGCTTAATCCTTTGTTGGGCAGCGCTGTTGTGGAGGAGGCAAATGATGGAACGGATCGGAGAAGGGTCGCCGCACCCCAAAGCGCGGACTATCGGTGTCGTCTTTCTGCTGTACTTCCTGACGGCATCCTTAGCGGGATTCCTGACGAAAGGCCTCGTGGTTCCAGGCGATGCTGCCGCAACGGCGAACAGCATCCTGGCGCATGAGGCTCTGTATCGGTCAGGGTTTGCTGTCGGCTTCATCGCCAACGTGATCTATATCGTTGTTACGGCACTGTTCTATAGACTGCTTCGACGCGTGAACTGGAGACTCTCCTTGGTTGCGGCGTTCTGCAGCCTCGTTGGGTGCGCGATTCAGATCTTTGGCGGCCTCTTGCAGCTCGCCCCGTTTCTCATCCTTAGAGACAGGCAATTGTCAAACGTCTTCACGGTGGAGCAGTTGCAGGCAGCGGCGCTGCTGAGCCTCAAGCTGTACGCCGAGATGTTCCATATTTCCTTCGTCCTGTTCGCGTTCTTTATGCTCGTGCTCGGCTATCTCATTTTCAGGTCGACGTTCCTCCCTCGAATCCTTGGCGTGTTGTGGATGTGTGCCGGTGTGGGTGGGCTAACTTTCCTTTGGCCGCCGCTTGCAACCGTACTATGGTCCTATGTGGTTCTACCGCTCGACGGTTTTGCCGAACTCTTGTTGACGCTTTGGCTCCTCGTGAAAGGCGTCAATGTTTCGAGGTGGCAAGAGAAAGGGGAAGAACAAAAGAGGTCAGGCGGCGACATTCGACAAATGAAAGACTCTTGATGAAGAGGGTCACCTATGAAGAGGGGCGGTCCCCCGCGGGGGATCAAGTGCAAAGATGACCCTCTCTGTTGTCTTCAGGATGTGGCGTCGTAAACTATTCTGGAGACGACCCAATTCAAGTAATCTTGGAAAAATACTTATGAAAGCAATTGTATGCACACGTTACGGCCCACCGGAAGTGCTTCGACTCACGGAGGTCGAGCGACCCATCCCGCGCCGGAACCAGATCCGCATTCGGATCTTCGCGACGTCCGTGAGCTTCAGCGACATCCTCGTTCGTGGTATGAACGTGCCCCGCCGGTATCGGATTCCGTTTCGATTGCTGGCGGGTTGGAAGGCGCCGCGCCGGCGCATCCTGGGAATGGTCCTCTCTGGAGACGTCGAGTCCATCGGCCGGAACGTCACGTCATTCAAGGTAGGCGATCAGATATTCGGCATGAGTCGCTGGAAGGTCGGCGCCTATGCGGAGGAGGTTTGCTGGTCGGCAAACACTCTCCTGGCGTTCCGGCCGAAAAACCTGAGCGACGAAGAGGCCGCGGCCCTTCCGTACGGTGGCCTGCTGGCGATCCATTGCCTGCGCAAGGCCAAGATCCAGCCCGGTCAACGCGTGCTGGTCTATGGCGCTTCAGGCGCCATCGGCACCGCGGCTGTCCAGCTCGCCAGGCACTTCGGGGCTAGCGTGACCGGCGTGTGCAGCACCACGAATCTGAAACTCGTCGAGTCGCTCGGCGCGGAAGCCGTTCTCGACTACACACGAGAGGACTTCACCAGCCGCGGCGAGCGCTACGACGTCATCTTGGACGCCGTGGGAAAGCGCAAGAGCGCGGCCGCGATGCGGGATGCCGAACGCGCACTGACGACAGGCGGTACCTGCATCTCGATCGATGACGACTTTCCGAGGCCGACCCAGCAGGACCTGGATCTGCTGAAGCGGCTGGCCGAGTCGGGAGTGCTGAAGCCGGTCATCGATCGCTGCTATCCGCTGGAGGAGATCGTCGAGGCTCACCGGTACGTCGAGCTGGGACACAAGAAGGGCAACGTGATTGTGACCGTCGGGCCATCGGCGCACCGCGGAATGAATTTCCCCAGAAATCGATGCGATTCTGTTTCGCGAGCGCCATCGCTGTGAACGATGTTCTGAGCATCCTGCGTGAGGAGTTCTGCAATGGTTCGGAGCTCAAACGGCCGGCCTGGTGCTTTGGTAGCGCCGACGCGTTTGTGAGTCGTCGGCTTTTTGGGTAACTCGCCCGCGTTTTTTAGGACGAAGATTTTTTATGGCCCGCGGCAGTCCCCTACGAGGAAACGTCGCGCAGGATTTGGCCGCGAGAAGAAATCTAAATGGTCGTTTGCATCTGCCCGCAAAAGCCGCTGCCTGCGTCCCCCGCGGGGGACTTGGCATCGCTACCCAGCTTTGAGTGTTGGCGGCAGCACCTGCAGGGTTGGACTCACTGACCAGCCGACCAAGGCTCCTTGAACAAACCGAGTTGACGGTACAAATCCAGTTCATTAAGGAACACCCATTCTTCCGCGATCTTCCCATCCACGAAGCGCCACACGGTCAACGTCGGGAATTCATAGCGCTTTCCCGTTGGAGGAAGTCCATGAAAAACTCCGGTATGCGTTCCTTTGGCAACAACACACACGGCGACTTTGTCTCCTTCGGCAATCATCCATTTTTCCGTGATGGTGAGATCAGCGGACAAATCAAACTGCCCTTTGGCATCTCGCATTTCTTCCGATAGATTCTCCGCCGGGTTGTTGTTGTAGTGCTTCACAAAGTCCTTGGTGTGTAGTTCTTCAAACCGTTGGAAGTCCCTGTGATTCAGGTATTCGAACGCAGCCCGCGCTACGGCTTTATTCTGCTCCACCAATTTGCCCCGGGCAGCGGGGCTCGCTATCGGAGGGAAGCACAGTCCCATACAAATGACGACTGCCATAGCTCCTGGTGCGCGATAGCTGCGTCCAAACGATTGCTTGCTTTTCTCCATGAGTTCTATTTTCTTCATGACGGTCTCCTGAATGAGATACGGGAGGGTCGAGATACAAGCCTCCCCGCATTCGCCCCAATGACCTTACCGTGTTCCGCGTCACATGGGAACGTTGAGGGCAGTCTGAACCCTACACTTAGGTATAGGGTCAAGCGAAAAATTAGGAGATGGCAATGGGGGTGGGTCGGGAGGAGTGGCGGCGATCAGACGGAGCTTTCTTCCGTTTTCGAGCGTCAAGCCAAGCGTGAATTTGATGTAATTCCTCTACCAATTCATCACGAATTTGAATGGCCGAGCGGATTTGTCCGTTCATGGACTGCAGCTTTTTTTCCCCCAGCTTTAACGATTCGCGTAGGCAGTCCAGTGATCCTCGCTGATATGGAGAAGCCGCGCCCGAATCGCTGGGTAGAACCCACAACTGCAGCACACGCCGGATTTCCACCAGCTTGAAACCAAATCGCTGCATCTTTTTTATTATCGTGACGTTCTCCAGGTCGTTCTCGCCATAGACGCGATAGCCCGAAGGCGTCCGCCGGGGGGTGCGCATCAGGCGGCGCCGTTCGTAAAAGCGGATCGCCTGCACGCTCACCCCCGCCCGCTTCGCCAGCTCCCCAATTCTCATACGCAGAGCATAACACGCGCTCGTAGCCCGTCGCCAGAAAACATGACTGCGATTTTCAAACGTCGGAGCAAGCGATCGTATTATGTTATGGGGTCAGATCGGGACATTTGGACAATTGAAAATTGCCGGGGAAAAATCGATTCCCATCCCTTTCAAGCGCAACCAAAGAAATATCAACTCTGCCAGATTGTTCGCACCAGCGAATCCGCAATTGTCCGGTTGTCCCGATCTGACCCCCTCAGTATTCAAAAGCCGCTGCCTGCGTCCGCCGAGGCGGACTTGGCATCGCTACCAAAGCATTGAACATTCGGTTATACCCATGAGTTGAAGGGTGGGCGAAAGGTCAAGAGCCCCTAGACGACTTGTGAGGGGGCGCCGGCGTGTTATGCGGAAACCCGATAAAACACCGGGGAAGGAATCGGCCGAACATAAAACTTTGAAAAGCTAGCCGTTGCAAAGATCACCGGCTGTTGTATTATCTGGAAACCAGATAATCAGTAGTTGCGTGGCTACCGTTTTGCAGGGACGAACATAGGGAGAAGAGGAGCGATGCATATCCTGGAGCACCTGTTTCTGGTCGGCGAATTCCCCGCGCGAGCCCACCTGCTGTCCGGGCTGACGCTCGAGCAAGTCACGCTATGCCCGGACGGCGCGTCGCACTCGATCTACGAGGAGCTGTGGCACGTTGTGTCGTATCAGCAGAGTATCATCGAGCCGGGCGAACCGGCCCGCGACGTGTACCCGAGCGCGGCGCCGGAGCACGAGCACCAATGGTATGACTTGGTGCGAGCGTTCCTGGACGGCGCTCGCGCAGCAGCAGCGATGGGGCAGGCGCCTGAGCGGTTGGCGGTCGAGGTACAGCGGGGCGTGACAATGGCCGACGAGCTAAACAGTGTGGCGGTACATAACGCATATCACCTTGGGAAGATCGTTGCGTTGCGGCAGCGGATCGGCGCGTGGCCGCCCCCGGCAGCGTCGGACGGGTCGTAACCGCAGGCGCCATGGGACTCCGCTAGGATTCAATTTTGAACTACAACACTGACGGTGGCTGCATAGTACATTAATGTTGTGCTCGTGAGCGTGCGGTCTCGCGATAGCGCATGTGGCTCGAAGTCGGACTGGTAATGCATCCGTATCAGCACTTCTGGCCAACATACGCGTTGGTGAAATACTATTGAACTTCATCGCGCCCAAACGCCACCCAACTCGGCGCTGGATCCGACTTCGACCCAGCGTCTGATAGGTTTACATTCACGCTCCTTGTGTGGGCCGAAGCGGCTCAGCTGGGGACGTTAGCCCGCGGGAGAGACGACGCTTCACCCAAAATCACGAATAGGAGACAGATATGAAGAGAGTCACTGGCATCGGCGGTATTTTCTTCAAGGCCAAAGACGCTCCCTCACTGCAGGCTTGGTACAAGCGGCACTTGGGAATCGATGTCCAAGCCTGGGGCGGAGCTGCCTTCGATTGGACCGACGCCGAGGGCAAGCCGGTTGCCGGCACAACTGCCTGGTTAATCGATTCGCAAGAAAGTAATCACTTTGCTCCGAGCTCTGCTCCCTTCATGGTCAACTACCGAGTGGAAGACCTCCACGCTTTGGTCAAGGCCTTGAAGGAAGAAGGCTGCAATGTGCTCGAGAAGATTGACGAATCCGAGTATGGGAAGTTTGCCTGGGTAATTGATCCAGAGGGAAACAAGGTCGAGCTATGGGAGCCGCCTCAAGGCTAATGACCGGGCTGGTTACTCACGGCCGCGAACTGCGTTATTATGGGGTCAGATCGGGACAACCGGACAATTGCGGATTCGCTGGCGCGGACAACCTGGCAAAGTTGATACTTCTTTGGTTGCGCTTGGAAGGGATGGGAATCGATTTTTCCCCGGCAATTTTCAATTGTCCAAATGTCCCGATCTGACCCCCTCAGTACAAAGCGATGGCTGCGGTCGGCGTGATCTCGCCTGCGTGGTGCGTGGCCTGCACTTTCGTTCTCCTCATTTTTCCCGACTTCCGCAGCGTAGTGAACTGGTGGTACGATTCGCCTATGGGTATCTTCGAAATGGTTCTGAGTTTTTGGCTTCTGTTTAGGGGGATACGAACACCGCTCATTGAGTAACGGTCCCTGCGTAACCGGAAAACAAGGAGGGAGCGTCATGCACCCAACCGACAAGGCAGCAAGAGTCGCAGGAGCGGTTTATTTATCGATGGCAGTCACCGCCCCTTTCAGCTTGATCTATGTTCCCCGCACTTTGATTATGCGCGGTGACGCCACCGCGACCGCGAACAGCATCCTGACCCACGAGACCCTTTTCCGTCTCGGTATCGTCGCTGAGCTGATCACCTCGGTCATTTTTGTCTTTGTGGTCATGGCTCTCTACCGTTTGCTCAGCGGCGTGAACAAGACGCATGCTTCGCTGATGGTAGCGTTGGTTCTGGTCTCCGCCGCGGTCGGGTTTATGAATGTGCTGAGCAACATCGCCGCCCTTACCCTCTTCCGCGGCGCCGATTTCCTGTCTGTATTCAACAAAGGTCAGCTAGACGCTCTGGGCATGCTGTTCCTCCACGTGCATGCCCAGGGACTCGTTATCAACGAAATCTTTTCGGGCTTCTGGCTTTTCCCCTTCGGCGTGCTGGTGATGAGATCGCGCTTCCTGCCCCGTATTTTGGGCGTCTGGCTGATCGTCAACTGCTTCGCCTATCTGGCCCTTAGCTTTACGGGCGTACTGTTACCGCAATACTACGGTGCGGTCTTTAACATTACTCTCCCCGCCCTCCTCGGAGAGATAGCGATCACGCTATGGCTTCTGATCAAGGGCGCCAAGGTGCAACCGGTGTTCGCCCCAGCCTCTTGATTGAGTGGTGGTGGCGCGCGCCCCGCAGCACCCTTGATTTAGTCGTTTGGCAAGGAGGTAATAGGAGTATGAATACAGCGATATTGACCGGCCAGTTTCTCCCCGATCGCCTCGACAACATATCGCGGTTACAAGCTCGCACTTTGGCTCTTTGCCCTGGTCGTGGTTATAAAGGTTGCCATGAGCCTGAACTCGATTTTTAACGGTTACATGTTGGCGAGTGCCGCGGACGGGATTCCACTAGACACATATACGCCAGCCGGCGCACAGGCAGTCGTTTCTCTTTTTGCGGCCTTGAACATTATGGGGTCAGATCGGGACATTTGGACAATTGCGGATTCACTGGTGCGAACAATCTGGCAAAGTTGATATTTCTTTGGTTGCGCTTGGAGGGGATGGGAATCGATTTTTCCCCAGCAATTTCCAATTGTCCAAATGTCCCGATCTGACCCCCTCAGTAGGATTGGCACCGGAACACGAGCGATGGGAATCAGAAGCTTGGGCCATGCTTTCTTTGCGGCGACGATGGTCGCCCTGGGAATCTCGGGCCTGATCCAAGGCGATTTCACTCCGACATGGGCGGGGGTGCCGAAGAGTGTTCCCGCGCGTGAGGTACTAGCCTATCTCTCTGCCTTTATTTCTCTGCTATCTGGCATAGGCTTACTCTGGCGGCGCGCAGCCGTCATCGCCGCCCGCTTGCTGCTCAGCTCTTTCTTGGTTTGGATGCTGCTGTTTCGGGTGTCTCTCATCTTTCGTGCTCCTACGGCCACGGTTACCTGGTGGGCCCTGGGAGACACCGCAGCGATGGCGGCGGCCTCCTGGGTTTTATACACATGGTTCGCCGGAGATCGGGACCGAAATCACCTCAGTTTCGCCGTCAGCGACAAAGGTTTGCGCATCGCGAGGGTGTTTTACGGTCTGGCTTTGATCCCCTTCGGCGTCGCGCATTTCACCTATCTTGAAAGAACCGTCTCGATGGTCCCTGGCTGGTTGCCATGGCATGTGGCTTGGGCGTACTTCACCGGCTGTGCCTTCATCGCGGCGGGCGTGGCGGTGCTTATCGGCGTGTATGCGCGGCTGGCAGCTACGCTCTCCACGTTGCAGCTGGGCCTGTTCACGCTGCTGGTGTGGGTACCGATCATCGTGGCGGGCCCCAACGCTTCCCAATGGACCGAGTTTGTCAGCTCTTGGACGTTGACGGCCGGCGCCTGGATGGTGGCGGATTCCTACCGCGGCACGCCTTGGCTCGCCGTGGGCAAGCACTAGCGTCGGCCACGCGCCGCCGATGTTGGATCGCTGTTTGGATTGTCAGGAAAGTTGGTCACGCCGCAGCTTAGTCCGGTCCGTTAGGCATCCCGCGGATTGGCAATGAATCCTAGGAGCGCATGATGAATCTTCAAACAGAACCCGTTGCTTGCGCCACAATGCTTATTCGCAGACCTGCCTCAGAGGTTTTTGAGGCATTTATCGATCCCGCCATCACGGGTCGGTTCTGGTTCACTCGGGGGAGCGGCCGGCTGAAGGAAGGCGAGGCCGTCACCTGGTACTGGGACATGTATGGTGTGTCGGCCCAAGTCACCGTGAAGTCTCTGGAGCAAGATCGCCGAATACTGATCGAGTGGCCGACTCCGGTTGAATGGAAATTCACTCCGCGGGGGGCCGAGGCCACCTTCGTGACCATCACCGCGTCCGGATTCGTTGGCAGCGGAGATGAAAAGGTCGCACAGGCGATCGACTCGATGGGCGGCTTCAGCCTGACCCTGGCAGGCTGCAAGGCGTTCTTGGAGCACGGTGTTGAGCTTAACCTTGTCGCCGATCACAATCCTGAGATTAAATCATGAGTTCGACATTACTCAAAGCCCTCACCGCGCTGGTTCCCGCCGGGATTCTCTTCTTTGGCTCGATCGTCTTATTCTCACGAGAAAAGACCGCTTGGGCTTTCCTGCAGTTTTTGGGAGCGGGAGGCCTTGTGCTCGTTGTCCTCGCTCATGTCTGCGAGGTGCTGCGGCTATTTCCTTGGATGCAATGGGGGCTTCCACACAGCGCCGGTCACTATGTTGATTTGTGGTGCGCGATTCTTGGTTTCACTCTCTTTCCAATCGGATATTGTTTTCACAATCTGTCAAAGCGACACAGGTTAAGATAGGTTGCAACGCCGTCATTGATCCAATCTCCGAGAGTGTTTATAACTGGGCTCGAACGGCAACGTTAATCCCGCCTGTAAATGGATTCTGGAGGCCACATGGAAGAGATGCTCAAACTCTTGAAGGAATCTTCGCCGATTTTGGTTCTGCTGGCGATCCTCGCTTATTTTGCCAAGATCTTCATCGAAAAACGCCTGGAGGGGTTTGCGGGAAGGGTTGAAGAAATTGCCAAGACCTCCTTGGACGTGAAGAAGGAATTGCGCAGCGAGGAACGCAGCGAATTAGTGGCCCTCCGCGTGGCGGTTGAAAAATGGGAATACTTCTTACAAACAGCTGTGGGCGACTTCGCCATGCTGGACCCTGCCAAGGCGGAAGTCGCAACGCTGTATAAAAAGGACAAGAAACTGTTTCTAGAGGTTCGCCTGGCAATCGTCCGGGTCGCAACTTATCTTCGGAATAAGGTCCTGGAAGACCAGCTGATGGGGGCCATCCTCAAAATCAGGAATGTTTATTACCCGTTGATCAACGAGGCCATTCCCAAGTTAATCGATTTGCAGGCGCAGATCGGATTGATCGAGAACAAACTGAAAGCTTTCCAACTCAGCGGCATGAAGGATATGGCGTATGCGCCGACCGAGGAAGATCGCCAGCAGAACCTCAAACTGCAAACCCTGCTGACCGCAGAAGTCGCCAAATTTTCACAAGCGTTTTTAGGGCAGTATCGAAGCATTGCCGAGCAGATGGTTGCCTTGAAAGAGGACATCAACTTCTATGTCTATCGGCCCATCAGCGGAACCGGGATCAACAAAGAATAGGGGCATCGGGTCGGATATCCTGTCGCAAATAGTCCTGACCGTCGATTATTCTAGGCAGATTCTGCTCATCAGTCATTGAATCAAAGAGGACAGCTGATGAAATTACCCGTTTCACTGCGCGCTGTTGTTTACGGAATTCTTGTCGGGCTCATTGCCGCCAACGTGTGGCCGCTTTTGCTCCGGACGTTGGGTATTGGGCTTGGAGCGGCTGCCGAAGCGGTGTTCTTGGGGCTTTATATCTGGTGGGCCAGTGGGGGCGGACCTCCTGAGAATGGTCGTACCAGGCGGCGGGCATTCTTCAGAAACACCTCCCTCACGCCGCGGCAATGGCTGTGGGGTTTGGTCGCGGCGCTCTCATTCGCGGTAGCTGTTCACTCCGCTATTGTACTCCTGTTCCGTTTCGTCCCTTTTCCAGCAGAGGAGTTCCGACGTGGGTACGATTTTTCCTTCATTCCCACACAGGCTTTGAGATGGATGGCGGTGATGGTTTCCGCCGCCTCGGCCGGAATCTGTGAGGAAACCGGATTTCGCGGATACATGCAACAACCTATTGAACAGCACCATGGCCCCTCGACGGCGATTCTGGTGTCCTCCTTTTTCTTCCTGGCCTTTCATCTTACTAAATCCTGGGCCCTGATCGGGGTGCTTCCTATCGTGTTCGGTGCGGGCGTTCTGCTGGGTCTTCTTGCATGGTCGTCCGGTTCTCTCATCCCGGGGATCATCGGACACTTTGTGATGGATGTGGGCCTGTTTGCCTATTGGTGGACCGGCATAGCAGGCACCTTTGCAGAACTGCCCGTTAAGAAGACGGGTATCGATGGAGCGTTTCTAATTGCGGGGGCAGTTTTTGCGGTGGCGCTCACTCTTGTGTTTATGTCGGCGCGAAATTTGAAGCGGATGCGAGTGCAGCCGGTGACGGCGATGTGATGCCGCTCTTGGTGGGTCGGTCTGCAATTCTCCCAGAATACTTCGTTAATTAATCGCATGCTCTTTTCTTGGTATTCACAGCGTTTTTCAGTTGGGTATTTTCGATTGATTTGGAGTCTCTTGAATTTTATACTCCCGAATGGATCTTCCTCGAAGAAAAACAATCCATGCGGGCACGGGATTTCCTCGTGAACAGGGAAGCCGAGGGGAGCCTAAGGTATTTTGAGCCTCGAAAGAAGTGAAAGGCGAGCGAAGACTATCCATGAGGATCTGACAAAGCCGACATGTGGAAAGAGAGGTGTTTTAAATGAAGGTCGGAATTTTGGGATCGGGTGATGTCGCGAAAACGTTGGCGGGTGGCTTTCTACGGCACGGGCATGAGGTCATGCTGGGGACGCGCGATGCAAGTAAGCTCGCGGATTGGGCGACCCAGAATCCCAAGGCCAGCATCGGAAGTTTTTCGACGGCGGCGGGTTTTGGAGAGCTGGTGGTTTTAGCCGTCAAGGGTACCGTGGTGGGCGAAGTGCTCCGTGCCGCGGGTCGCGAAAATCTTGCGGGGAAGCCCGTCATCGATGCCACCAATCCCATTGCCGACGCTCCGCCGACCCATGGCGTGCTGAAGTTTTTTACTAATCACGAGGAGTCACTGATGGAGCGATTGCAGCGGGAATTTGCGGAGGCACACTTCGTCAAAGCATTCAATTCCGTCGGGTACGCCTGCATGATCAATCCTCAGTTCAAGGACGGCAAACCCACCATGTTTATTTGCGGGAATAACGAGGCGGCAAAAAAGACGGTGACCCAAATCATCGATCAGTTCGGCTGGGAGACCGCAGACATGGGGAAAGCCGAGGCAGCCCGTGCCCTTGAGCCGCTGTGCATTCTTTGGTGCATTCCGGCATTCCTGCGAAATGACTTCACGCATGCATTCAAGCTTCTGACCAAGTCGTAGGCATCTATCCGCGATCCCGATTCAAATGGTAATGTCTGCGGATTCCGGAGGGGAGAAAGACTTCTGTGGGAAGAAATGGTTTCAATTTCCGATGTCACGTAGCACCAACAATTCCACTTCTGATGCACCTTCACGCCAGCGATCCAAGCGCGTTCTATCGCGTGTCGCCGTCGCGCACCCATGAATGAAGACTCCAAAAAAGAATGGAGCGTGATCGTAGGACATCCCTGAAAGGGATGCCTTCAATAGCCCAGGGTTGCGCTCCTTGCAACCCTGGGTCAGAGATTGAATTTTCTGACGAACCCTGAGAGGGTTCCCTAAGCGTATTGCATTTTCGGAGCAAAGACAGGAGGACGATGGATGTCAAACCCAAAACCGCCTGAAGGAAAATTTCGCATCTTCATCGACGACAACGCGCATTACATGGATGAAGATGAACGTCGTTCCGGGGGAAGTTACGACGATTGCGAAAGCGCGGTCGCCGCTTGCAAGCAGATCGTAAACCGGTCCTTGGAGGAACACTTTCAGGCGGGCATGACGGCGGAGCAGCTGCTCAGTCAATACAAATCGTTTGGTGAGGACCCCTGGATTTCTTCCTCCGACGAAGGCTGTAAATTCTCGGCGTGGGACTATGCCGAGCAGCGGTCCAAAGAGATGTGTAAGCACTGAGGACAGACCGAGGGGAATGCGGCCGCTCCTCGAGCACCCCATCTTCAGCCGTTCGCTTTTCTGCCGCCCTCCAAAAACTATCCCGCAGGCATCCTGCCAAGGTAGAATGATATAGGCGCGAATGAGGGCGTGGGCGCCTATTCGACGCCCGAGCACAATTTACATGTTTTTGCAGTTGCGACGAGGGCGAATGAGTATCCTTTTTCGCGCAGGGGTGACTTGGTTCCGAGTTAAACCTATTGTTGGAATGTGAGATGAAGATTCAGCTCTCGCCAAAACGCAAGATGATCATGATCTGGACGGTGGCCATTATTCTGCCCATCGTCGTTTTGATCGTGTTCGAGTACATCTCACTTTCCAATATTAAGAGCACTCATGCCATCAATGCGGTCATTCAGCGCGATTTTATGCAGACGTTGCAGGTCGTGGAGCGCCGGTCGACTGAAAAACTGCGTGTGTACGCCAAAGCCCTGGACGATTCCTTTTCGTCGACGGATCTGACAACGGCTTCGACGGCGCAAGTGGAAACCCAGGTGGACCAAGCCTTGCGGAATTTCAATTTTGCGGACGCCGTATTTTATTACGACAACCTCCGCGGGGTGGTGGTCAACGACCGGATATCGCTGGAATCACGCACTCAATGCGAGTCCCTCACCCTCAAGAGGCGTCTGTTGGAGGATCTCTTCAAGACGGAACAATTTCACGACAGCGTGGCGATGCTGAAGACCGACGCGGCGCGGGGGGAATTCCGGGCCATCTCCATTGCCATGCGCCACAATGAGAACGAAGAGGCGCAAATCTTTGTCTATTTCGCGCTGCCCCCATTCCAGGATCGGCGCGTCCAAATCGCGGGCTATCTGCTGGACAATAATTTTCTGGCCAAACAATTCTTTCCCCAGGTCTTCCGGGAAATGGAAACGGAACCCAGTTCCGGGGAGCGGCGCGACCTCCGATCGACCATCATCGCGATTCATTACATGAACCAGCCCGAAAATGTCATTGCCAGTTCCCAGCCCATCGATTCCTACAACTTTGAGGTCGGACGGATCATGGGCTACGGCCCTTGGCGGTTCTTCGTCAGCGAGATCAAACCCAAGGGAGAAACCATCGAAGGGATTGCCAACCATTATATCCGTTGGAATTTTCTGCTGGTGACGTTCATTGTAATTGTGTTGATTGTCGGAATGCTGTTGACGCTGGGCAATATGGCCCGGGAGATTCAGTTGGCCCAATTGAAATCCGATTTTGTCTCGAATGTCTCTCACGAGTTGAAAACACCATTGGCGTTAATCCGTCTGTTTGCGGAAACGCTGGAGCTGAACCGCATTAAGTCGACCGACCGGCAGAAGGATTATTTTTTGATCATCCGCAAGGAAAGCGAACGTCTGACGCAGTTGATCAACAACATCCTCGATTTTTCGCGCATCGAAGCCGGGAAGAAGGAATATAAATTCGAAGAGGAGGATCTGGCGGGCATTGTCACCGAAACCATCGAGTCCTACCGCTATAATTTGGAACAGTTGGGCTTCGCGTTGAAGGTGGAGGTCGACGACTCGCTGCCGCCGTTGCGGCTTGATCGCGACGCCATTTCACAGGCCATCTTGAATTTGCTCAACAATGCCCAGAAGTATTCCCAGGATGACAAGAATATTGCCGTGGCCGTTACGCGCAACGCCCACGAGGCTTTGATTGTCATTGAAGATCATGGAATCGGAATTGCGAAGGCCGACCAGAAGAAAATTTTTGAGAAGTTTTATCGCGCCTCCAACAGCCTCATTCAAGACACCAAAGGGAGCGGTTTGGGTTTATCGCTGGTCGAACACATCATCAAGGCGCATGGCGGTACGATTGAATTGGAGAGCCGGGTCGGCGTGGGCAGCAAGTTTACCATTCACCTGCCGTTGCCGACGGAGGCTGCGGAATCTTATGCTTCGGAACATCCATCCGGGGCGGAATCATCGGATACCCCATCGGACCATGAGGAGAGTGTGGCATGAACAAACCGAAAGTGTTGATTGTGGAAGATGAGCCCAACATGGTGATGGGCCTGACGGATAATTTTGAAATCGAGGGCTATGAAGTCGTATCCGCCCCGGACGGGGAGACCGGCCTGGCCAAGGCTCTCAGCGAAAAACCCTCGTTGATCCTTCTGGACATCATGATGCCCAAGAAGAGCGGGTTGGACGTATGTCGCGAGCTTCGGGCCAAAGGTTTTGCAGCGCCCATCATCATGTTGACGGCGCGCGGCCAGGAAGTCGACAAGGTGGTGGGCTTGGAAGTGGGCGCAGATGATTATGTGACCAAGCCCTTCAGCATCCGCGAGCTGCTGGCCCGCGTCAAGGCCGTCTTGCGGCGCGTGGAAGGTCGCGGCCGGGGAATTCAACAGTATTCCTTCGGAGGCATCGATCTGGATTTCGAAAAACATCGGGCCACACGGAACCGCCGCCCCATGGATTTATCAACCAAAGAATTTGAGCTGCTTAAGTATTTCGTGCAACACCGGGGAGAAACGGTGACCCGCGACCGCCTTTTGGATGAGGTTTGGGGATACGACCAATTTCCAAATACCCGAACGGTGGACAATCACGTGGCTAAAGTCCGACAAAAAATTGAAGAAGTGCCGTCCGATCCCAAGTACATCATCACCATCCACGGGGTGGGATACAAGTTTCTGGGATAGCTTCCTTTTTCTCCGCCCTGAAAATCCTTAAGCCTGCCGGTCGAAGATTATTCCGGCCTGCGTTGGTCTCACCATCGAACCTCCCCCATCCAAATCAGAACACTTTTCTTTGATGTTGTCTCATCCTCGAACAGCCCCACACGAAATTGGGACAGCTTATCCGCAATGGGATACGAGAATTTGCAACGAAAGACAGCCGGAGGGAGAACTTTTGATTTGGGATTTCGTCTAAAGGAATGGACAGAAGATTTCAGCGAGTGGGGTTAAACCGATAAGCGTCCTTTATGGTTTGGCGGCCAGGGGACGTTTATCCGGGAGAATGACCGGCTTTGAGAATCCGGCCGCTTCTTGTTTAACCCCGCAAAATTCTAGAGAACATGGGCAGGGTTCACAAGGGAAAATCACGGACCAGCCAACCTGCGGGAACTGGAGCGCTGACATCTTCTTGACGCCCATTACAAACCAACCTTCCAAAATGAAAGGGGATCCACATGAAGAATCAATATTTGAAACTCCTGGTGTTGGGAATTCTTGCCTTGGTGATGGCCAGTGTTCCTGCCTTTGCCAAGAACTCGATATCCATCGCCCTTTCCCAAGCCACTGTCGTCAACGGGACTTCGGTCGCCGCAGGGGATTATACGGTCAAGTGGGAACAACACAGCCCGGAGGCCACTGTGACTTTGGTGCGCGGAAATGATGTGGTCGCTTCCTCCCCGGCCAAAGTGGTCGAGAGAGATACCAAATATGCGGCTACTGCGGTGGTGACCGACACGCATGCGGATGGAACCAAAACGCTTCTGAAGATCGAGATTGGAGGAACCCGACAGGCGTTGGTATTCGGTGAGTGAACCCCAAGAAAGGGGGAACCGGAGGTATCCAACCCACTGAAAGGCCTCCGCTCCCCCTTTCGATTTTTCAAGTTGGATTCCCCGCAAAGAAAGCTGAGAAGGCGCAGAGAGCGCCCAGGATTGAGGATTCTCCCCCCCCGCATCCTCGGTGCATACTTCGCGACCTGGGCGCTTAAACAGCCCTTGGAACTTCTCGTGAATCCGAAAGTGAGACACTGCAAAATTTGAGGTTGGGTGTGGTAGGAAACGCTGAGTTTGATATAATTGCCGATATCAATCTCCCGGCTATCTGGAATACCCTTCGAGAGCTGTGCGAAGGGTTGCGATCAGAAGGGAAGTTGAGAGACCATGGGCGCAAAGAAAATATTCACTTATGAAGAAGCCAAAGTCCTCATCCCCACTGTGCGCCGGATAACCCAGACCGCCTTTGAACAGGCCGATCATGTCGCTCAACAACTGCAAACCCCCAACCTGGAAGACGATCAACGGTCGGAACTCGAAGGTGAATATGAAACGATCGTCACCGGCTGGGCGGAGCAAATCTTCAATTTGGGTTGTGAGATTAAGGGTTTATGGTTGGTTGATTTTGACAACGGCAAGGGGTACTACTGTTGGAAGTATCCGGAACAGGGTCTGAGTTTTTTTCATTCCTATGAGGAGGGATTTGGCGGCCGCATGAGAATCAATTAAGCGGACGCGACGGACCTCCCCGCGAAATTCCCGCAGAATTCATCTAGTCCAGCCAGTTCCACACACGAATTTCAGGCGTCTCAAGGAGAAGGACAGCCCTTTTGCTGGGGAGATGCCAATTAATCCTTTCTTCTACGAGAAAGGCATCCTTTCCCAGGTGCACTATGTGAATATCTTCGGGGGAGAGAAGCGGTTGTGGTGATTGCGGCAGATAGAAATCCAGGCCGTACTGCAGGCTTCGATCAATGGAATCGGAGTACACCACGGGTGTCCGGGAACGTTCGAGGATGCGTTGAGCAACCGGCCTTGCCGAAAGCGGAGGTCCCACGTACGGCAGTGTTTTGTGGGAGGTGATGACCGCGAAGATTGCGATTAAGACCAAATGGGAGATACCCAATACACGAGATTGCTCTTTTGAAAAGGTGATCCAAATCGAGAAGGGTACGCTGAGCAGGAGCACAATCCCCAACGGGGCTGTCAGGGCATCGGAAGGCAAATCAAACATGCGGCAGATTTCGTGCCGCGAGAAAAACACCCCCAGCAACAGCACAGGCTCCAGGAAATAAGAAGATAATTTCGCCCAGCGAGGGATGAATCCCAACGGGCTTTCCTTTTCCAAGGCCTGCCCCAGCAACAAAGCAATCGGGGGCAAAACCGGCAGGAGATATCCGGGAAGCTTGGAGCGAGCAATGGTAAAAAACAGAAAAGGAACGACGATCCACAGATACAGGAAAAGCGGGCCGGGATGAGTTCTCCAGGTGCGGCCTTTCAAATAGGCTCGCGTCGGTGAGACCAGCAGCAGGAGAAACGGTGTCCAGGGGATGGTGCTGATCAGGATGACGGGAACGTAAAACCACAAAGGTTCGGAATGCTGGAAGGTGTTTGTGGCGAAGCGGGCCAGATTGTGTTGAAGCAGGAAAGTATCAAGAAACGACCAACCGTTTCGCCAGGCGCAGATGACATACCAGGGGCCGCCCACCAGAGCCAAAACAACAATTCCATAAGTCAGTTTGAGCTTGGGGATAATTTTTCGTCCGGAGGTCATCCCGCCATACACAAACACAATGAGAAACGCCAACACCAGGCCGACCGGTCCTTTCGCCAGAACCGATAATCCCAATGCTCCGTAGGCGAGAAGAATTCTTCCCCGGAAGGGGCCTGTCCTCTCCTCTTGAAGCAATGAGAGAAAAGCCACCATCGAGATCGTGAATGTTGAAGTGAACAGCATGTCGGTGGAGGCGCCGTGTGAAAAACCCAGGATGCCCACGGTGGTGGCCACAATAACAGCGCTGCGCCAGCGGTTCTCAAAAGAGGACTTGGATCGCGGAACAAGAAGAACAGCCAGGATCATCAACAGTGCCGCCACCGACGAAGGCAGTCGCGCGGCCGTCTCGCGAATTCCCAACAGTGAATAGAAGCCGGCGGCGCACCAATAGTAGAGGATGGGTTTCTCAAACCATGGTTTTCCGAGCAGATGCGGGGTGACAAAATCACCGGTGTGGATCATTTCCTTCGCAACTTCGGCATATCGGGGTTCGTCGGGCCCGACCAGCCCAATGGCATCGAGTCGATAGAAGAACAGAAAGAATGAAGCCATCAGAAGAATCGAGAATAGAAATATTTTGGTCGGGCGTTCCTGCATGAAGAAATCCGGTATGTGATTTTGAATTCGCCTGAAGCCACGGTGTCAAGGCGGGCAAAGAATGATATTATAACTCGCGCCCCGGCGCCATATCGATTCCCTAGGCTCGCGTCAGCGCGAGGAGTTTTCCTCACCCTGTGAATCGACGCAAAACATCATCGAGGACAATCCTTTTGCGCCCCAAGTTGGAGTATTACAGTGCGGCTGTGCTGTTGAAGTCGTTGACGTTCTTGCCGCGTTCTTTGGCCAAAATCTTTGCTTATGGGATGGCTGTCTTCGGATATCTTCTGGCCGGGCGGCTCCGTCGCGTGGCGTATTTGAACCTCCAGATGGCCATGCCGCATACCAGCGCCCGCGAGCGGCGACGGATTGTTCTCGGGGTTTTTATGAATCTGGCTCGCCTCTTGGTGGAGTTCAGCCAATTTCCAAAAATCACCCGGGAAAACATCAGGGATTATGTCCACCTGGAGGGATTCGAGAACTACGCCAAGGCTCAGGCGGCAGGGAAAGGTGTCGTGTTCATCACGGGACACTTTGGAGCCTGGGAACTGGCGCCCTTTGCCTCGGCCTTGTTGGGATTTCCTCTTATGTTTGTTGTGAGGCCCATAGACAATTCTCGCGTCGATCAATTGGTGATGAGCTACCGGTTGCGGAGCGGAAATGTGGGCGTGGAGAAGAAGGATGCCATGATCAGTCTTGCCCGGAGGCTTCATGAAAACGGCATCGTGGGAATATTAATCGACCAAAACGCCTCCCGAGAGGAGGGCGTGTTTGTGGACTTTCTCGGCATTCCCGCATCAACGACGACGGGAGTCGCTCGTCTGGCCATGAGGATGGGTTCGGCCGTGTTGCCGGGATTCCTGGTTTGGGACCGCAAACTGGGGAAACATCGCTTGTGCGTGGGAACGCCGATACCCATGGATAACACCGGAAACCGAGAGGCCGATATCGAAATCAATACGCGCAGGATCAATCAGGTGCTCGAGGAGCGAGTTCGCCAGCATCCGGATCAATGGTTGTGGGTACACCGTCGGTGGAAGACGCGCCCCGTCGGCGACCCGGAATTGTATCCCTGACCTCTCCGATCGGCCACCAGGCGGTCAAACCTTCCATGAATAAAGAGCCAAGAATTTTGATTGTCGCGGGTGAAGCTTCGGGCGATTTATATGCGGGCCATTTGGTCGAGCAAATCCGCCGAAAAGCAGGCGTGAACATCACTTTCCTGGGGTGTGCGGGGCATGAGATGCGTCGGGCGGGAGTCGAGCCGATCGTTCGTGTCGAGGAGGTCTCGGTCCATGGGTTTTTGGAGGTTCTTTCACACCTTGCCATCCTGCGCAAGGCATTCCACCAGTTGGTTGCTGCGGCTAATCAATTGAAACCGGATCTCGCGATCCTCGTGGATTTCCCGGATTTCAACATGCGCTTGGCGCGACGCTTGAAGAAATTAGGCGTCAAAATAGTTTATTTCATCAGCCCGCAATTTTGGGCGTGGCGGAAGGGCCGCATCAATGTATTGAAGGGTTTGATCGAAGAAATGATTTGCATTTTGCCTTTCGAGGAAGCGAGCTACCGGCAAGCGGGTGTCCCGGCAGAGTTCGTCGGTCATCCCTTGGTGGAGCTGCTGGATCGAGAAGATTCCGAAGAGCATCCCGCGGATGCCGGCTGGTTTGCGGGATCGGGTCCGAAAGTTGCCATTCTTCCCGGAAGCCGCAAGAACGAGATTCGTCACAATCTTCCTGTATTGCTGGATTCAATCGTCCGGATTCAAGAGCGCCGTCCGGAGGTGCAGTTTGCCCTGGCTGTTTCCGCCAACGTGGGAGTGAATTACGTACAAAAGAGATTGGACCAATGGAGAATGTCGGCGTCAAAGCCCCCTCGGATGATTTTGGAGGAGGGCCAAACGCGTTCCTTGTTGAAGCGCTGCGATGCTGCGGTGGTGTCTTCAGGGACGGCCACTTTGGAGGCGGCTTTGCTGGGGTGTCCTTTTATCTGTGTTTACCGGGTGGCGCCCCTCAGTTGGTGGGTGGGGCAGAAGCTCGTTGACGTTCCTTATTATTGTCTTGTAAATTTGGTTTTAAATCGTCCCGTGGTGAAAGAGCTGTTTCAAAGGGATTTTTCACCGGCGGTGGTTGAACGGGAGGTTTATCGATTGCTGGATGATGCGCCGGGAAGCGAGGCCATGCGCTCGGAGTTCACCGGCCTGCGCCGTGTGCTCGCGTCCAGGGGGTCACCCTTGGAGCGTTCTGCAGAAATTGTTATTCGACACTTGGAAACTAATTGAACCAAAAGTGAATCCAACGGAACTGGCTCACTAACGACCCAGGGAAAAATTAAGGACCTATACATGGCTCTCATGCGATTTAAAAATCGGCAATGGCTGTTTGTGTTCGCCGCAGTGATGCTCCTGCCCGTGACGGCATGGGCTAAAGATCCCGAAGACACTCGCGGCCGGATCGACGTCAAGAACTATGTGGTGGATGCCAAGTTTGATGCCGCCTCTCACCAACTGGAAGCGAAGGTCAAAATGCAAGTGGTGGCGCGGGAGTCCGCGATCTCGGACCTCGATTTGAATTTCAATGGCAACCTGACCCCGACCCGTGTGGTAGATTCGCGAAACCGCACGCTGCGTTACAGCCAGGACGTGGATGCTTCCAAATTGCGCGTCGAATTGACCAATCCATTGGATAAGTCTCAGGAGGAATCCATCACGATTGAATACCACGGAGTTTTGGAACGTGCCGATCGCAGCCCGGTTGAGGATGTCCTGTTGGCCAAGGTCGGAGACTCTTCCGGCTATTTCCTGGCGCGATCCTATTGGCTTCCGATGAATGGTTACAACTTCAACCGCGCCTCCATCCAACTGAACATGACCGTGCCCAGCGGCTTGACCGCGGTCTCGCAAGGGAGATTGCGCGGCGTGGACAAAGGATCAGCGGAGGACGTCTACCACTGGCAGACCGATGCTCAGGATTTTCCTCTCACCGTAGCGGTTGGAAAATATGTCGAAACGAAGGTGCCGACAGAATCCATTCCGGTCGTGATGTATTTGAATGCCTCGGAGGCCGGTTTGGCCAAGTCCTATGGCGAAATGGCCGGCAAGATCATTGATTTCTACACCCGCAAATTCTCGCTATTTCCGTTCGCGGGTTTGACGATTGCGGAAATTGATGACACCACCTTGGGGGGATATGCGGCCCCGGGCTTGGTTCTGTTGTCCCATCGCGGACTGACGGCCAAGGTGAATTACCGATTGTTGGCTCACGAGATTGCCCAGCAATGGTGGGGCCTGAGGATGAGCCCCAAGTTCAAGAGCGACGACTGGTTGAGAGAAGGATTTGCGGCTTATTCCGCGGCCCTGTTTATTGAGGATTATGCCGGTACGGGCGCTTATGAGGATGAGATGAAGGACATCGGCGTCCGCGCGCTGACTCACGAAGACGCGGGGTCAATCTCCAATGCTTCCCGATTGACCGAAGAGACCAATGAATACCGGTCCGTCGTGGAATACAAGGGCGCCTTTGTGCTTCATATGCTCCGCTCCGTGGTTGGAGATGACAAGTTCTTCAAAATTATCCAAACGGTTGCTACTAAATATGCCTATCAGCCCGTGACGACAGCCGATTTCAAATCGGTCGCCGAGCAAGTCACCGCCCAGGATTTGACGTACTTTTTTGCGGAGTGGGTCCTTTCGACCGGGGCCCCCGATTTTCGATTGAAATACACGGTGTATCGAACTCAGAAAGGTTTCCGGGTCCAAGGGCACGTCGAACAGGACATGGACACTCTACGAATGCCGGTGGAAGTCAAAGTGGAAACCCAAGGGAAACCGGAAAGCAAGACAGTGGAAGTCATCGGGACGAGCTCGGATTTTGAAATCAGCACTTTCGGTCAACCCGTTCGCATCGAATTGGATCCCAACCATCGTCTATTGCGTTATGACGACAAAATCAAGATCCTGGTGGCCATTCAACGCGGCAAGGATTTGTTTGATCAAGGCGAGTATGTGGAGGCCATTGAGGCTTACCGCAAAGCATTGGACTTGGACAAGCACAATTCACTCGCCCAGTATCGCATCGCCGAGGCGTTCTTCGCCCAGCACAATTACAATTCGGCGGCCAACGCCTATCGTGAAGCGCTCAACGGGGATTTGGAACCGAAATGGATCGAAGTCTTCTGCCACTTGCAGCTCGGGAAGGTTTACGATGCTTTGGGTCAGCGTGAACGCGCCTTGGCCGAGTATCGCCGTGCCATCGACTCCAACGACAACACCCAAGGGGCCGTCGACGAGGCCAGAAAATATCAGGCTTCTCCTTACAAAGAGCCCAAGACCGATTTTCGTTAGAGGTTGGGGGGAGCAGGATTCCTAATCTTTACTGAAGACAAACGCCGTGAACGCCAAAATTCTGGTTCCCGGCTCCTTCCAAGCCGTCTCCTGCAATCCCGCCTTCAGGCATGTCTGTTCCAGGAAGCGCTCCCGGTTGAAATGATGTTCCGTCGCGACCTGCGGTAGGAGCAATCCCTGTTGACCGCCTCGGGCGACCATCAATCCGTGTTTTCCCACCTCGATTTCTTCTACGTTTTGAATTTCAAAGAAGGGGGACAATACGGATATTTCGATCTCAGTATCCGGAAGTTCTCTTGAGGAAAGGGGAGCAAAGCGCGGGTCGCGTGTGGCCGCCGCCACGGCGCAATCCATGATCGTTTCGTACAGCGGCTTGAACGGCAGAGTGTAACCGATGCATCCGCGAAGGCGCCCGCGCTGAGTTAAGGTCACAAAGGCCCCATGGGGTTCTTGGAGGGGTCCGGGGGGCACATCTTGAGGAGACGGGGGCGGGCTGCCGCTCAAAGAACGATCAATGCTTTGGCGCGCCAAAGACAGCAGGAAGGACTGCTCAGTCTTGTTTAGCTGCCACATCGCGTCTCATCCTTCGGCGAAGAAGAATTGACCGGCGACGGCGCTGTCGCTCTTTGATGCTGTCGTCCACCTTCCCCCAAAACCGGCGGAAATATTGGACGGCCGAGAGTACGGCAAAAAATCCAACCAGATAGAGCGTAATCTTACCCAAAAGCTCAAAATGCAGGAAGCGGTTCATCAAGCGCAGAAACTCAAACGACGGATAACTCGTGGCGAGAACGTTGTAGTTACTGGCAATGATGATCAGCGTGATGGCAATGACCTGCATGATCATTTTGATCTTCCCGAATTGTGAGGCGTCGATCGTGAATCCCTCGGCGGAGGCGATGCTTCTCAAACCCGACACCACAAACTCGCGCCCGATGATCAACACCACCATCCAGGCGGGCACCCAGGGCACAGTCTTGACCAGCGAAATCAGCGCCGCCGAGATCAGCAGCTTGTCCGCGATGGGATCCAGGAGAATGCCCAGCGTGGTCACCTGCCCCCGTTTTCGCGCAAAGTAACCATCCAGGGAATCGGTAATGGCTGCGGCCAAAAACAAGGTCACCGCGATGAACATATGATACTTGGCATAAACTGCGGGGAAGATCGGTGAGCGGCTGGACAACAGCACCACCACTAACACGGGGACTAGAAAGATCCGCGAAAGCGTCAATGCATTGGGAAGATTCATGCTCGTCGGGCGGCAAAAAAACCGTGCGTTCGATTATGTGCGATTCGGAGTCGAGCCAGCGCAAGGAAATCGCCAAACTATAGCCTACCGCCGCAAAGAGTGTCAACCAAGGCCGTGGAAGGAGAACGAATTCATGTTCAAGGCTTTCTCGTGGGGTTGAAGAGTTTCAGGAGTTGAAGTTGGGGAGGGTTAATCCAAAGGTTCAAAAACAAACCACGATTCCACGCGGCTCTGGCGCAACGTGATTCCAAGGCCCCGGTCGAAATCCACCAGGCTTTCGCGCGAACCCGGCAGAACGATGCGCACCGAAGATTGGGTGCGGGACGCCAGTGTTTTTGCCTCCAGCCCTGGAGAAAGCCGATTGGCGGAATCCGTCTGCCGGTACGTGCCGGTGGTTTGAATGAAGTCGATGGTGTCTTCGGAGCCGGATACGATGAGGCCGGGCTTGTCAAAGAGCAACACCGAAAAGTCGAAATCCAGGGGGGTACGCAATTTCCAGATCGCGGTGGCGGGGCCGAGCTTGCGTGTCAGTGTTGAGATGCGGCTCCCGAGTTGAAGATCCGCCAGCTGCGGAAGTTTTTCCTGGCTGTCATCCTCACGGCGCGGCCAGGGGCGATTGAGTTTGTTGTACGCCATGCGCAACCAGCCATCGCGGTCACCGGACGAAAGATCGGCATAACGTTGGTACTCCATCCGGGCTGCCGTGACATTGTTTTTCAACTCCTGAACACGGGCTTGGTTGAAATGGGGATCGGCAAAATGCGCATCGATCTGTGCGGCCTGCCGGAAAAACTCGGAGGCTTTATCCAACTGGGATTGTTTGGCCGCAATGACGCCGAGATTATTCAAAGCTCGAGCTCTCTCCGCAGGCGTGGGCTTCAGGTTCAACACCCGTTGCAATTGCTTCCGGGCCCCTTCTTCATCGCCTTTGTCATCCAAGGCGCCCGCTAGATTAATTCCGACCGCCACGTACTGCGGGTCGCGCGCCATGGCCTGCTGATACTCGGCGATGGCTTTATCGAGATACAGCAAGAAGAGGTTATCCTTGGGCAATTCTTCTCGAATCGGCTCGATGGCTCGCGCCACGGGATCCAGAATGACGGATTTCTTGAATCCCCAGTTTTCCGGAGAATATTCCAGCGCGAACTTGTGGTAGGCCAAACCCAGATTGTTGTAGGCCTCCCGGCTCGGGAACAATTTGGATACCTGCTCGAACACCGCCACGGAGCGGCTGTATTGCTCGGTATTAAAGAAAGAAATGCCGGCGCGGAATAAATCAATGCTCTGTTCGATGGAATTCAACTCCGAAGCGGCTTCTCCCAATCGCGCCTGGACCTCGGGATGCGAAGCATCCGAGGCCTTGGGAACCTGCTGGATTTGTTGGAAGAGGTCCCGGGCGGCATCGGCCCGAAAGCCGGCGACCGAGGCCAGAAAGACTCCCAACCGATCAGCTTGAAGTTCAATCTGTTGCTGCTGCCGCGGCAAAAGCGGGGTGGCCTGCGAATTACTGGAAAACGAGAGAATGCATTGTGCCGGATGCTCCAGGTGAGCCACCTCGTGTGCCAGCAGGAATGCCAGTTCATCGCGGTCTTGGGCCAGCGCCAAATAGCGTGTGGAAATCGTCAACTCGCCCTTCGGAGAAATCTCGGCAATGTATTGGTCTGAAGGCACCACGTTCAGTTGAATCGGCCGCCCTCGTGTCCCATCGGCCACACGCAGAATCTCCGCCAGAATTTCCTGAGCGTTCTTCACGGCGGCAGGGTCGACTTGGGGCGTCGTCGGGGAAACAGGGGCGGGAGTTCCAGTCTTGTTCCCGGCGATTTCATTGGGAGGAACCGATCTTGGGATTCGATGGTAAATGGCGATGCCGGCCAGAAGCAGAATCACAACCGCGGCAGCCGCTCCCACCCATTGCGGCCGCAGTCCGGAACCACTCATCCATCCGAAAACACGATCCATCAAGCCGATAGGGGCTTGACCCGGATTCCGCGCTATCTCAGCCTCACCAATGGCGCGAGCCTTGGAAAGGATAAAGGCCGGGACTTCGATGTCCGCTTGCTCAAACTCTGAAATCTCGGATTCTAAATGAAGGATGGAATTTCGACAGGAGGCACAACCCGGCAGGTGAGATTCAAACGCGCTGCGTTCCGGGGTATCCATTCGGTCATCGAGATACGCCAGACGCACTTCATCATCAAATTTCTGTACGCATTGCTCCGAGGCCTTGTGCAGTTCATTGTAAATCGGCAGTGAAGCAGAACGTGTGGTGGCCCAAACTACCTTGATGGTGTCTTGGCAGGAAGTGCAGGAGCTCAGATGTTCCCACTCCGCGTCTGAGAGAAGACTGGAATTCTCTCCCAGCAGCCACTCTCTAATTCTTCCTTTGTCCAAGCAATTCATATACTTAGCTCGTCCGTCAAAAGGGCCCGTTGAAGCCGCTCCCACGACACGATCTTTATCAACAAACAGCGTTTGCTGCCTGTTGCATCCCCATTAGACGGAAAGATTCTTTCATTTTTGAACTACTCTCCGAAGCTATCCTTAAGAATTTGCACATCAAATCCTTGACGCCGCAATTCCTCTCCAAGCCGGTCTTTAATTTGGTTCAAAAGGGTGTAAACCTTCTCGGAGGGACGAATCTTCATTTTGAGTGCGATTTCTTTTGCTGAAAGGCCTTTGTCGAATCGCAACACAAAGAGCCGGCGCTCTTCAAAGGGAAGGGCCTCGACCAAACGGCTGAAGGCCGTGGTCAACCGTTGAAAATTTTCCTCGCGCTCCAGGCGGTTAAGAAGATTTTCCGGGTTGAGGGAGGAGTCCGGGAATTCCGGCATCAAATCTCCATCCGGCAACGTAGAGACGGTTTGAACATTGGCCGGGTAGTCGGCCAGGACCCGGCGTTCTCTGATCTTCTGGATTCGACCGCGCATCTTGATGCTGAGCGAGTCGTGGACTTGATCCATGGCCGCATCAATGGCGGCGTCGGTGGCTTTCTCACCGTAGGCAGATTTCATCCTGAGGGCCGCTTCTTCGAAGGAAAGATTTTCCCAAAATCGCATCTTGAACAAGCTTTGGGCAAATTCCGGGAGGCGCTTGATGCGCTCCGGCAAAGTTCTTCTTCCGAACTTGCTGCGGGTAAAATCCGACTTGAGATTTCCCAGCAAGGTGACCAGGTAGGAACTGAGCTTGCACCGAAATTTGAAGGACTTGAGCTTCTTGAAATTGTTTGCGGCCAGGGCTTCATACACGAACAAATTGAAATCCGAGGCCATGTCGACATCATGAAACGACTTCACCGCATAGGAGTAAATGAGGCGGGCATAAGTGTCCAGAAAGATACTCCACCCCTTGTGGGGGTCTTCTTGGAGCATTTCAATGAGACGTTTGTCGTCGATTTGACTGGCCATGATGTCGGGCGGCTGCCTGAAACGAGCCGTATTTTATAATGGATGTCGGGGGGTGACAACTGAACGGCTGCCGCGATCGTCATGCCGCACGAGTTCTTCTTTCACACTCAGGGTTGAACGTTGTGATCTAGGGAAAGAATCGAAGCTCCGCTGGAAGGATATTTTCGGTGGGGCTTCGTTCAAAATGCGTCACCATTAAACAGCGAGACCGCGACATCCCGGCGTTTTTGAATGAATTCCGAACTCATTTTTTTAAAATGGGCTTATAGCCCAGCGCAACAAGTTTTCCTTTGGCCTGGTCAGCCGCGGCCAAATCGGTGAAGGGCCCGACCTGTACACGAAACAGCTTATCGCCGCTGGAATCGGCGGGCGGCGAAACCAAAAAAGCGTGGAACCCGGCGTCTTTCAATTTGCGAACCAGCGCTTCCGCGTCCACCGATTTCGACAGAGCGGCGACTTGGAAGAGAAGGGTTGCGGTTGCCGGTGATGTCTTGCTGGCCGGGTTCGAGGGAGCTGCCGCCGGGGCATTGGTGGAACTTGCGGGTGCCTTCGGTTTTTCCGTTTTCAATCCCTGTCCCGGCGCCGTGGTTTCGGAGGACGTGGAAGTCGCTTTTCCTTCCACCGCTTGATAGAAACTCAGTTCTTTGCCGATAGCTTCCTGAGCGGCCTTTCCGGAGGAGGGTTCTTCAGTGGAGGAAGACCTTTTGGCGGCGGTCTTCGTGCTTGTCGCGGCGGCATCAGGAGCCGGAGACTTGGCGTTCTCAACACGGAGTCCGATATCACGCTGTTCTCTTCCAATCAGAAATCCCAGCGCGAAGAAGACGGCGCACAAAATAACCGCGCCAAAGAAGATAAACACGAGTTGGCGGTTTTCCAGCACAATCTCATAGTCCCCCGACGTTCGTTTTGTGGTCATGTCCCTCGCTCCGTCCCCGTGATGACTTAAGATTTCTTTAGCGCCGCGGTCCAGGTGCTGATGAGATCAATCGGCAGCGGAAAGACAATGGTCGTGTTTTTTTCCACGCCGATTTCGGTCAAGGTCTGCAGATAGCGCAACTGCATGGCAGTGGGTTGAGCCGAAAGAACCTGGGCCGCTTCCATCAATTTATGCGAAGCCTGCAATTCGCCTTCGGCATGGATGATCTTGGCCCGCTTTTCGCGCTCTGCTTCCGCCTGTTTGGCGATGGCGCGCTGCATTTCCTGCGGCAGGTCTACCTGCTTGACTTCCACGAGAGCCACCTTGATGCCCCATGGACCCGTGTGCTGATCGATGATCGCTTGCAGGCGTTCGTTCAACTTCTCGCGCTGCGAGAGCAGGTCGTCCAGGTCCACCTCGCCCAACACGGAACGCAGTGTGGTTTGAGCCAATTGGGATGTCGCAAAATAATAATCTCTCACCTGCACGATGGCCTGGCGCGGCTCGATGACACGGAAATACACCACCGCGTTGACCTTCACAGCCACGTTGTCCCGAGTGATGACATCCTGGGGTGGGACTTCATGCGTTTCCAGCCGCAGCGACACGCGAACCATACGGTCAATGGGCTTGAACACGAAAATAATTCCCGGACCTTTAGCTTGTTCCAACAAGCGGCCCAATCGAAAAATCACGCCGCGTTCGTATTCCGCCAGGATCTTGATGCAACTGAGCAGGTACAGGATCACGATAATGACTGCAATCATCCAGAACTGGAAGTCTCCTTGCATGTTTCCTCCTTAAGATGTCGGTTTGCAGGCCCCATTGTGCATTTAGAATGAATCGAACGCAACCCTTCTTACTTCGGCCCCCACGTTGTCTTGATCCTAAATCGGATTGTGGTTGTGGGTTAGGATCACCACGGAATCGATCTTCAAGTTTTCTTCTTGATTTTCAACTTTAAGCCTTCCACATCGGTCACAATCACGGTGCTGCCTTTTTCAATGGGCTCGGACGAGGCCGCGTTCCAATATTCGCCGCCAATGTGCACCTTGCCGTCAGCTCCGATGTCGGTCACGGCCGTTCCTTCAGTGCCGATCATTCCTTGAATTCCCGTGGACGCTTTTCTCTTTTTCGCAATCAACACCAGCCGCAGGAGAAAGACCGTGATGATGGCCAAGGGCAGAAAAACTGAAATAGCCGTGGCCTTGCGGATCTCCATTTCAGGAATGGGCGCATCGACAAGAATGATCGACCCGATGATTCCCGAGAGAATCCCGCCAATGGCCAGAATTCCGTGACTGGCGATCTTGGCTTCCAAAACGAACAGGACAATGGCCAGGATAATCAGAACCACACCGGCGTAATTGATCGGCAACAAATGGAATGCGAACAAAGCCAGCACCAAGGATATGGCCCCGCCCACACCGGCAAAAATCCAGCCCGGATGACTGAATTCCACATACAAGCCCAGCAGTCCGAGCGCGCCGAGGATCAATGCAATGTTCGGATCGATGATGCGATCCAGGAAGCGTTGCCGAAAACTCATGGGGATTTCCTCCACGGGTTGACCGCGAAGATGGAGGAGGGTTTGAGAACCGTCAAAGCGCCGAACCGTTTTTCCGTCGAAGCGCTCGAAAATTTCTTCCCGGGAACGGCATACGGCATCGATGAGATGGGCGGCCAAGGCTTCGGAATCCGACCAGGATTTCGCCTCGACGACACCTTTTTCAGCCATGACGATATCGCGGCCTCGTTTTTCGGCCAGGCCTCGAATGTAGGCGGCACTGTCCTCTTCAATCTTTTTCTTCATGGTGTCTTCCAGAGGAATGGATCCGCCGGAGATCGGGTTCATGGCCACCGGATGAGCCGCGCCGGTATTGGTTCCGGGAGCCATCACCGCCACATCCGCCGACAACAAAATGAAAAATCCTGCGGATGCAGCCCGGGCGCCGCTCGGACTTACGTAAATGATGACGGGGACGCGCGATGCCACGATCTCTTCCACAATCTGCCGCATGGAACTCTCCAGCCCCCCGGGTGTGGAGAGGTTCAGGAGGATCGCCTGGGCCTTTATCCGATTGGCGTGATCGATGGCGCGAGTGATGTATTCGGCGGTGATCGGATGAATGATTTCATCATCCAGAGTGATTTCCACAATCTGCGCCCGCAATGGCACGCTGGGGAGAGCCCATAAGAGCAGCAGAGGAAAGATCAGAAGAAGAAACGAGTGCTGACACACACGTCCCTTGGTTTTAAAACACCGAGCGCGCCGGGTGGTGAGATTTGGTTTCAATTTAAACCTGCTATGGTCATTTCTTCATGGTGGATGAATTTTGACGCAAGACGGCTTGCATTTCAATGGCTCCGGTATGGCGGGGGTCCAGAGCCAGCGCAGCCGCTATTTCCTGTTCAGCTTCAGCTTTGCGGTCAAGAGTGAAGTAGATGTGCGCCAGAGCTACATGCGCATCCGCGGAAGGACGGTTTTGGAGCGCCGCCTTAAGCTCCCGCACGGCCTGGTCAAAGTCTCCTTGCCGTTCGTAAACCCGTCCCAAATAGACCCGGGCTTCACTCAAACCCGGATTAAGCTCCAAGGCATGCCGGAATTCTGTGATGGCGTCGTCGTTGTCAAACTCTTCAAAAAAGCGTTTTCCCCGATTGAGATGTTCCGTCACATGCGCCGCGAGAGGCATTTGTCTGTACTTCTGTTCGTTGAGGTCGTCGAGAGCAGCCTTCAATTCGCGAAAGGAGGCAGCGTCATAATTGAGCTTGATACGTTCCATGGGGGGAAGGGAAGAGGCAGTCCAGGAGGCCGTTTTGGGATTCAAGCGCGCGGCCTGGTGCAGATAGCGGGCGCTTTCTTCATTCTGATTAGCCGACTGCAAGCAGCGAGCCAGCAGGTAAGAAGCTTCGGCGTCGCCGGGATTAAGAACCAGCGCCTCACGAAAATATTTGGCGGCCGTCGCGCCATCGTGAGATTGCCAATAGTAGAACCCCAAATTGAAATAAAAGTCGGGTTCTCCGGGATCGCCGGAAATGGCTTTTTGGAAGTAATCGACCACCGCTTTGGAGCTCCCCGTATGGCTCAATGCAATGGCCAGATTATTGAAAACCTCGTTGAGGGGAATTTCGGTCGAAAGCATGGTGAAGGCGGCGGCCGCTTTGTCATACTGCTTCAAAAAATAATTATCAAGCCCCAGGAAAAAGGTCGCTTCGTAGTAATGCGGATCGGTGCGCCCAATGCGTCGCAGCCAGAGCTGCGAAGTGGAATAATCTTTGTCCTGAAAGTAGATCTTTCCAATTTGAAAAATGGCCTTGGAGTAGGTGGGAAGGATGCGCTCGGCCTTCAGATAGTACTGCAGCTGGGCTTGCCGATCCAAAGCGCGTCGTCCCCGGACGTAGTTTTCAAAAGCGCTGAGCGGGACAGCCGGAAGGCGTTTGACAAAATCGTCCTGGCTGTAAGGAAAACTGCGATCGAAATGGGTCAGAACGCGCCACGCCAGATGGCTTTGGATTTTTTTCAGGTCCTCGAGCTTCCCTTTTTCCGTAAAGGACGCCTCCAATTTGGATTGCTCCACATCGATCACCTGTAGGCTGGCCGACAACACCTGATTCTCATAATAGAAGTCTCCCACCACGATATAGCTGGCGTCGAGTTCTTCGCCCACTTTAATTTCCGTGGCCAGGCTGAAGTCGCCGCTGAAAGGCAATCCCATCAGGTCGTAGGCATTGTTCCGTTGCTCCATGCCGATGGGCTGAAGGAGGGATGCGGCGAATTGATCGTTCAGGGTTTCCACGAAACTTTCCCCCATCCATTCCATGCCGGGATTCTTGGTGTTGTTTTCAAAAGGAAACACCACGACGGATTTGGCCCCCCAAACCAGGAGGGGCAAAAACATCAAAGCGAGCGCGAGCGGGATGAAGAATCTTAAAAGTGGCCGGTTCAATCAAAATTCCTTGAAGTGACTCATTGTACACGTCATTATAACATAGCGATCGGGCCCTCACCGGCGAATGAGCCGGGTCTTTTCTTTGACAATCTTGCCGTCTGGTATTATTAATGAGTTTCCCGGTTCAGAACTGACGCGGTCAGACGAACCACGAGAAAAAGGAGTTGCGATGCCGAGTCGCGAAGAGGCATGGGGTTTGTTGTGCGAGTACACGCAGTCTGAAAGCCTGCGCAAGCACGCTTTGGCCGTGGAAGCGGTCATGAAGGCCTATGCCAGGAAACACGCGGCCGACGAAAACCTCTGGGGTCTGGCCGGTCTGCTGCATGATTTTGATTATGAGCGCTATCCCACGGCGCCCGATCATCCCGTCAAGGGGTCGGAAATCCTGCGCGAACACGGCTACTCCGAAGAGCTGCGTCGAGCCATCTTGGGACACGCCGACTACACCGGTGTTCCTCGCGATACCCTGCTCGCCAGGGTTCTTTTTGCCTGCGATGAATTAACCGGCTTTGTGACGGCTGTCGCCTTGGTGAAACCCCACAAATCCATCTTTGAGGTGGAACCCAAATCCGTGATGAAGAAGCTCAAAGATAAAGCCTTTGCGCGTAGCGTGAACCGCAACGATGTGTATAACGGCGCCACGGAGTTGGGTGTAGATTTGGGGGAACACATTCAGTTTGTGATTGAAGCGCTGAAGCCGGTATCCAAGGAGATTGGTTTGGAAGGGGTTCAGCCTTCAGCCGCTCAACCGTCAGCAGCGACTTGAAGATCGGGTTATTCCGTGGGAATCTATGAAATGTGAACGAGAAGCGCTTTATTGAGAATTCAGCAGGATGGAGAAATTGAACGAGGTGAGTCGCAGTGCCGATTTATGAATATGAATGTGCCAAATGTGGGCACCGTTTTGAAAAACTGCAGCGGCTTTCCGATCCCAAGCCGGATCGGTGCCCCCAGTGCGGGGCGAAGAAAATCTCCCGGCTCATATCGCATTCCGCGATTCAATTCAAAGGGACGGGTTGGTATGTGACCGATTACGCCAAGCGAAACTCGGCGCCCCCTTCGTCCGGGACAAAGTCCGGCGACAACGGCGGCGACCAATCGAAGAGCAGCACATCCTCAGACACGTCTGCCACAGCCGCTCCGGCCAAGAAAGAGTCTCCAAAAGAATCCACAAAAAAAGAGTGATGTTCAGGACGTCTGTTTTCGCATCCTGAAAGCGCGCCGGATAACACGGCGAGCGACCGGCGTTAAACCATAGCGGGATAGTTGAGCGCGGGGAACAAAGCGCGCCTCCCGGACGTCGGAGGCGGCTCTCAGTGTGCCCCGGATGTTCGTTCCCAGAAAATCAGCAATGATGTAGTGATACTGAACGCGTTTTCCGGCCCGCTGAATGCGGTCGAACAATTCGATGAGGGGCCCCACCGTGATGCGGAGGCCGGTCTCCTCCAGGATTTCCCGCTGGGCGGCTTCAGCCAACGTTTCGCCGACCTCCACCACGCCGCCTGGGATTGTCCATTTCCCCTGCATGGGGGGATGGCCGCGTCGAATGAGGAGGACCGAATCGCCTCGCCACAGGACAGCACCTACACCCATAATGGGTCGAGTCGGAAATTTGCGCTTCATTCCCCCCACACCTTGACAAGCACGCGTTTGCGGCGCTGCCCATCGAACTCCGCGTAATAAATTTGCTCCCAGGGGCCGAAGTCCATTCGACCCGCCGTAACCGGCACGAGGACCTGATGGCCAATCAAGAGATTTTTCAAATGGGCATCGCCGTTGGTTTCTCCGGTCCGATGATGACGATAATCGCTCCGGAAGGGCGCCAGCTTCTCCAACCATTCCTCTATGTCCTGAATGAGACCGTCCTCGGCATCATTGACGTAGACACCGGCCGTAATGTGCATCGCTGAAATCAGGATCAAACCCTCTTTGATCTTTGACTTCTGCAAAACGGATCCGACTTCATCCGTGATGTTGATGAATTCGCGTTTCTTTTTGGTATTGAACCAAAGGTAATCTGTGTAGAATTGCATCGCAAAACCTCGCATCAGGACGGCCTGAAGCCCACTGAAAAATAATGGGAACCGCTGACGACGCCGCGAGTCTGCCGTCCGGCCATCGAGGCCCGCATTATAACCGACTTGATCTGTGTGGTTGAATCATTCGAGGCAGGGTTTTATCTGAATGACCGCTCCTTCTGAATGGGTTGAGCTTCATCTTCCGGTGCCGTTTCGGCAGACCTTCACTTATCGCGTGCCCCCGCAATTACGTGACCGCATACAGATGGGAGTACGGGTTGTGGCGCCTTTTCAGAAGCGCCGATTAGTGGGTTTGGTGGCCGCCCTCCCGGAAAAGCCCCCCTCCGGGGAAAACATCAAATTTAAAGACATCATTGAAGTCTTGGATGACACGCCCATTCTCTCACCGGCGCTGGAAGAGCTTTGCGCCTGGGTCTCGGATTATTATTTTGCGCCGCGCGGTGAAGTGCTGAGAGCCGCTTGTCCTCCAACCCTGACATCGGCCACACGCCGCTTCGTGTCGCTGACCTCCAAAGGTTTCATGCAGCTGAAAATGCAGGCGCCCGAAGAAACGGCCGACTTGTTCGATTCGGCCCGCCAGGAATCATTGAAGCGGACGATCCGCCGCCTCTTGGAAAAAGGGGAGCTGGAATACTACCGCTTCAGGAAAAGAATTCACGACGCGGCCTCGGATGAGATCCTCATGGAGATGCGGCGCGCCGGCGAGGTGGTCTTGCGCACCGAAACCTCGAGACGGAGGCTCGGTGAAAAGAAAGCGCTGTTTGTCCGAAGGACCGTGGAAGGAGCGGCGGCGCTGACTTCGCCGCAGGGTACGAAACTTCAAAAGAGAATCCTGGATTTTCTGGGCACCGCCGAATCTTCAGTGCGCCTGAGCGAATTGACGGCTCAGTTAAAAGTGAGCCCGGCTACGGTCCGCACCCTGGAACGGCATGGATGGGCGGCGTTGGAGCCGGAGTCGGTGGGACGCGTTCCGATTGAGCGGAGCGAGACGCCCTCCGCCCTGGCAGGTTTGGATCTGACGGTGGAGCAACAGCGGGCGCTTCGAGTCATCGGTGCGGCCATCCCTCAGCAAAAGTTTGCCACCTTCTTGTTACATGGCGTCACGGCGAGTGGAAAAACGGAAGTCTATCTTCGGGCCATCGAACAGGTGATTCAGGAGGGTGGAACAGCACTGCTCCTGGTGCCTGAAATCGCCTTGACACCGGCGGCTGCCCGGGCTTTCGCCTCCCGCTTTGGAAACCGCATCGCGATTTTGCACAGCGCCTTATCCGATGGAGAACGCCACGACGAATGGTGGCGGATTCGAAACGGGGAAGCGCGCGTTGTGGTGGGTACACGATCGGCGGTGTTTGCCCCGTTGGAAGCGTTGCGGCTCGTGGTGGTCGACGAGGAACATGACGGCTCTTACAAACAGCAGGAATCCCCGCGCTACCACGCCCGCGATGTGGCCGTTGTTCGTGCAAAAATGTCGAATGCCGTCGTCTTGTTGGGGTCGGCTACGCCGGCGATGGAAAGTTTTTACAATGCCCAGCGCGGGAAATATCAAATCATTTCCATGCGCCGGCGGGTGGAATCGCGCGCCCTGGCCGAGGTTTCAGTAGTCGACCTGCGCCAGGAATTTGCCGACACCGGAAAGACCCGGGCTCTTTCGCGCGCCTTGACGACGGCCGTCGAATCGCGCCTGGCGGTCAACGAACAGGTGCTGGTGCTTCTGAATCGGCGGGGCTTTTCCTCGTTTGTGGTCTGTCGCACCTGTGGCTCCACCCGCCAATGCCCTAATTGTTCCATCACCATGACCTATCACAAGCGGCGCCACCTGCTTTTGTGCCACTACTGCGCCGCGCAGGCGCCGGTTCCGCGCGTATGCTGGCAATGCGGCAGCGAACATCTGTATTTTATGGGTGAGGGCACGGAGCAGATTGAAGAGAAATTGCGGGCAGCTTTCCCCATGGCGCGATTGGCGCGGTTGGATCGCGACACGGTGCAGCGGCGCGGCAGCCACCACGTCATCTTGCGCGACTTTCGTGACGGGGTCACGGACATCCTTGTGGGCACCCAGATGATCGCCAAAGGTCACGATTTTCCCCGCGTGACATTGGTGGGCGTGTTGAACGCCGACGGCGCATTGGGCTTTCCGGATTTTCGCTCCGCCGAAAGAACCTTCCAGCTACTTACTCAAGTGGCCGGCCGCGCAGGTCGCGGCCATTCACCCGGCCAGGTTATTCTGCAAGCTTACCATCCGGAACATTACGCCATCCGGTATGCTGCGCAGCAGGATTTCATCGGCTTCTACAACAAGGAAATCCATTTTCGCCAAGTCATGAGGTATCCGCCGTTCGCTCAACTCGCGTTGGTGGGGATTCGACATCCGGATTTTGAGACGGCCCGGAAGCTGGCGCTGTCCCTGGGTGAAGAGTTGCGGAAGGAGAAATTGCCGGACGTTCGGGTGCTCGGCCCGGCGTTGGCGCCCCTGGCCCGGCTCAAGGAAGAGTATCGCTGGCAATTGTTGTTGAAATCCGTTCGTCGTGCCGCGCTCAAGACCGCCATCCAAAAGTGCGTGGATTACTGCGAAACCCACAGCATCTCCGAACCCAACGTGTACATCGACGTGGATCCCACCAGCCTGATGTGATCCGTTTCCCGGCCGGGCACGGCATGAATCGGAAAACCGAACGAAATCATTTATTGCGGTTGAACTTGTGGGGGATAGAATTTCGCCTCAAACACGGAATTGCCGCCTGCCCGTTTGGCCTCATACATGGCGCGGTCGGCCTCCTCAACCAGATCACGATCCAGAGAGTGTGAATGACCTTCCACCAGACCGATGGAAATGGTCACCTGATCCTGGAACTCCGATTCCACATTGGCGCGAATTCGTTCGACCGTGTTCCTGGCATTTTCCATGGACGTTTCCGGGAGCAGGACCGCGAACTCATCGCCTCCGTACCGGAATGCGAAATCGATGGCGCGGACCGAGGACAGGACCACGGAGCCGAGGCTCCGCAAAATAGCGTCGCCCTTCAAATGCCCGAATTGGTCGTTGAATTGTTTGAAACGGTCGATGTCAAACAGGCTGAGCGAAAATATGGAATTGCGGCGATGGGCGCGTTCAAGTTCGCGGTGCAAGACCTCATAAAAGTATCGCTGATTGTACAGGCCGGTGAGATCATCGGTGATAGAAAGGAGCTGAAGTTTCTCCCGCAGCAACGCCCGTTGAGTAATATCGGTGGCCACGAGGATGAGTCCCGTCAGGGAAGGAGAGCCGGATTCCATCCACCGCATAACCACATGCATCCAGATGATTTCTCCGCGATGATTTTGCAGGGGCATTTCTTCGCGCCACACGTCGCGCCGCTTCTGACTCAAGAACTCCCGTGCAACCTTGACCAATTCGGGATCGTTCAACCAGGCGTCAATCGTCTGACCGAGCCCCTGTTCGGCAGGAAGGGCCCATAACTTCTCAGCGCCGCGGTTGAAAGTCTTCACTCGACCTTCGCGATTGGTCGTGACAATGGCCACATCTTCGGCGCTTTGAAGCACCAACTCCAGGTAGTGCTTGGATTGCTGGATTTCTTCCTGCAGCTTGACCGACAAGGTGGCCTGCTCGCGACGTTTCTGCTCGAAAACGCTGCGTTCGAGGGCATGCATCAAGATCATCTTGAAGTGTTCGGGCTCGAAGGGTTTGACCACGAAGTCATAGGCCCCATGTCGTAATGCCCGCACGGCCGACTCTACGGTTGCCTCACCGGTCAACACCACAATGGGTGCCCGGAGGTTGCGCAGCCGGGCAAAATCAATCAAATCGAATCCGGTGATGCCGGGCATCACCAAATCCGCGACAATGAGCTCAAAATTTTCAATCAGAAGAAGTTTTTGGGCGTCGTATCCGGAATGAACCACCCGGGGTGTCAATCCCAAGGATTTCACGATGGGTTCAAGGCTTTGGGCCAATCGGACATCGTCGTCTACGATAAGAATTTTGTGCTGGGGTTCTTGTTCAAGCATGATCGATATATGTTTGGCCGGAGGATGTGGCCGGCGTACGAACCGCTCCCGGGAACTCTCGATAACAGCGCTAGGGATCCGCCAGAATTTTAATGATACACCACGCGGAGACTCGTGGTCTCGATTTGGCTTAAGAGGCTTTGATTGAAGGTTGGGAAGCATGCTGAACGGAGTACGCCCAGCTCATGTGCTCCTTCAAAATGCAACGATCCATCACCACAATCAGGCCGCTGGCGCGGGCGAGTGCCGCCGCCTCCTGATGGTAAACGCCCTCCTGCATCCAAACGATTTTGGCGGATATTCGAATGGCGCTGTCGACGATCGGCGGCACCGCTTCCGGACGCCGAAATATGTCGACGATATCCACGGGAACTTGGATATCTTCCAACCGCGCCAGGGCTCTCTCTCCCAGCACCTGGGTTTCATTCGGATTCACCGGGATGATCCGGTATCCCATAGACTGCATGTAGCGGGAGACGCCATAACTGGGCCGCGAAGGGTTCGATGACAATCCCACCACGGCAATGGTCTTGGACTCGGCAAAGATTTTGTTGTAGAGGGCCATTTCCATGGCGTTCAGCTGACCTCGATACAGGGAAGAGGGCTCACAAAATGAGGCACTCATCGTATCACGTGAAACGCCACGAAGGCCAATTCAAAGTGGTGGGGAATCTGTCCCTGAACGGGGTCGGTTTAATGCCGTGAATGAGGGCGTCGGTGACTTGGGGGAGCAGCCAAAGGTCCCTCCCTCAACTTCTTGAAGCGAGCCACTTCTTGAGGCGTCAAAGTGCGATACTCACCCAGGCCAAGCTTCTTGTCTTCCAGGAATCCAATTCGAACGCGCTTCAATTTTTCGACCGGATGGCCCGCCTGCTCAAACATTCTCCGGATTTGCTGATTGCGTCCCTCCACGAGCGTGACCTGATACCAGGCATTGGGGGCATCGCGCTGGAGTTCGATCTTGGCGCGCGCCGTACGCCGCCCTTCCAGAACCACTCCCGCGCGCAGTCGCTCCAAGGCCGCGGGCGCAAGCCGCCCTTTGACTTTGACGTGGTAAGTCTTGGGGCAACGAGAGCCGCCTTTCATGATGATTTGCGCGAATTCACCGTCGTTAGTCAGCAGAAGAAGACCTTCGGAGTGGTAATCCAACCGGCCCACCGGGTACACACGGGCTTTGAGATGGGGCAGAAGATCCACCACCCGGCGGCGATTCTCGGGGTCGAACAGCGTGCACACAACCCCTTTGGGTTTGTTGAGCAGGATATACACCTTGGGTTGAGGGCCTGAAAGACGCCGGCCGTTCACTTGGATGTGGTCGTGGTCGGGATCGGCTTTCGATCCCAAGCGCGTGATGATCTCGCCGTTTACGGACACGCATCCGGTTTGAATCAGGGATTCCGCGGCGCGGCGTGAACAAATTCCCGCTTCGGCCAGTATTTTTTGTAGACGTTGTTCCATGGAGTGGCGCTACTGCGGGACGACGTCGTCGCCGGCCTCTTCTATGATTTGAAGGGATTCCGAAGACGGATCGCCCACCGGCAGCAAAGGCTGAGAGGGGGCCGCGGCGGAAGCTCCATCCATTCCCGGAGAAACCAGAGGTTCGCCGGGGGTCGACCCATATCGGGCAATTTCCTCGAATTCCTTCAAGGTGGGCAACTCGGAAAGATCTTTAAGACCGAAGTGAACCAAAAATTCCTTGGTGGTTTTATACAGGATAGGTCTTCCGATGACGTTCTTTCGGCCGGCCGTCGTAATCAGTTTCTTTTCCAAGAGCGTGTGAATAACGCTGGAGGCGTTGACGCCGCGAATGGCTTGGATTTCCGGCAGTGTGGCGGGTTGTTTGTAGGCGATGCAGGCCAAGGTTTCGAGGGCCGATAGCGACAAGCGCGTCGGCGGGCGCTGCGTCTTGGCAAAACGCTTCAGAATGTCGTGATGTTCGGGTTTCGTGGACATCTTCAACCCGTTTGCCACTTCACGGATTTGAATGCCGTGAGAATCGTGCTGGTATTCGCTTTGAAGCTGTTCCAACACCGCCGAGATTCTCTCGACAGGCTCTTCGGGAAAGACCTCCCGCAAGGTCTTCAGCTGGACAGGGTCGTCCGCAATATAAATGATTGCCTCAAGGGCAGATTTCAATTCTTGTTCGGTCATCGTCTTATTCTATCCGATCCGGCGTTCCTCTCAATGTTATTTGTGTTTCTGTTCGTCCGATGTCCTCGCCCTATTTATTGGATTGTGGGCGGCGGTTCATCGGGACGCTCCATGAATGAAGCGCTCATGGTGGCCACGGCATTCTCAAAATTGTCTTGTTTCCGGGCAAAGATGGGTCCAAAGGTCTCTTTCTGCAAAAGATGGATGGCCTTAAGTCGAACCAGCTCCAACAACGCCAGAAAGGTCACGATCAAGGCGCGTCGCGTGGTGTACGATTCGAAGATTTGCGTCAGCAAAATAGGCTGGCTGGAGCGCTCAAAGAGCAGTCGCAGATGCTCGATCATCTGGCCGATGGTCATCTCGTCGTGGACGATTTCCATCGGCGTCCGCAGCTTGACCCGTTCCAGAATGGCGCTGAAGGTGACGACCAAATCGTAGAGTGTGACGGCGACTTCCTGTTCGCTGGATTCGTCGATCCAATTCGAGAGTTCCTGCCTGGTGAAGACGGCGTTCTCAATCATGGCTTTCTGTTGGAGCATTTGAGCGGCATTTTTGAATTTTTCGTGTTCCAGCAGTTGCTGCACCAGCTCCTCACGGGGATCGAGCAATTCGCCGTCACGAATTTCTTCGGGGTCCGGCGGCAGCAACAGCTTCGACTTGATGTGAATCAACGTCGCCGCCATCAGGATGAACTCGCCTCCCAGGTTGATATCCAGCTCTTCCAGCGCCCGCGTGTAATCGAGATACTGGCTGGTGATCTTGGCGATGGGAATGTCGTAAATGTCAATCTCCTGCTTGCGAATGAGATCCAGCAGCAGGTCGAGCGGGCCTTCATAGCTGGGTAACTGAAATTGGAGTTCGAGTTGCATGGTGATTGATTCTATCCGGTCCGACTCCACTCCCCTAGAGCTTCATGGCCTTCCGGACTTCTTTCATTGTACCTTGCGCCACGGCGCGCGCAGCTTCATTTCCGCGGTCCAGAATCTGACGCACTTCCTTAGGCTTCATTTCGAATTCGAGTCGCTTTATGGATATGGGTTCAAGGACCGGCAGCAGGTGTTTCAACAAACCTTCCTTGCATTCGATGCAGCCGATGCCGGCGGTTCGACACCCGTCCGCCGCCCAGGCTTGAGTTTCGGGCGTAGAGAACGCCTTATGGAGATCGAAGACCGGACAAATGTCAGGATTGCCGGGATCACTGCGCCGTTTTCGAGCCGGATCCGTCACCATGGTGAGAATCTTCTTTTTGATGGTGGCGGGATCGTCGCTCAATTTGATGTCGTTGCCGAAGCTTTTCGACATCTTGCGCCCGTCGGTGCCGGGAAGGCGGGGCGTGGGCGTCAACAACGCCTGCGGTTCGGGGAAAACCGGCGCTTGTCCTTCGGATCCGTAAATGAAATTAAACCGCCGCACAATTTCACGAGTTAATTCCACATGGGGAACCTGGTCCTCGCCCACCGGAACAAAATCGGCCCGGTACATCACGATATCGGCGGATTGCAGCACCGGATAGCCCAGGAATCCGTAGGTGCTCAAGTCCTTGTCGGTTAAATTCTCGCGCATTTCTTTGTACGAGGGGACACGCTCCAGCCAGCCCATGGGCGTAATCATCGACAACAGCAAATGAAGCTCCGCATGTTCCTTGATGGCGGATTGCACAAAGAGGGTGGACCGGTCGGGATCCAGTCCGCAAGCCAGCCAATCCAACATCATCTGAAATCGGTTTTCTTCCAACTCCGAGGTGCTGGCGTAATCCGTTGTCAGCATGTGCCAATCGGCAATGAAGTGAAAACATTCGTATTCCTGCTGGAGCTTGACCCAATTCCGCAGGGCCCCCATGAGATGGCCGATGTGCAGTCGACCGGTCGGCCGCATGCCGCTCAAAACGCGCTTTCTGAATTTGGAAGTTGTGTCTTTCACTTGTGTGGATAAGACTCGATTAAATGAACCACTGCAAGAAAGCACGAACCAAGCCGAATACCGGCATGAAAATCATTCCGAAGATCGGCGTGAACACCAGGAATATCAACAGCAGGCTGCCCCACCGTTGAAACCCCTCAAACTTCTGCGCTGCTTCGTACGGCAGTATCGCTTCCAGGATGTGGCTGCCATCCAGGGGTGGAATGGGGATCAGGTTGAACACCGCCAGCGCCACATTCAGGAAGATGGCTTGCTGAAAGAACACAAACAAGGGCTCTGCATACCTGCCCAACGCCGCATCGCCGCCCCCTCTCACGAAAAGGACAACGATCTTGAACAGGATGATAAAAATCAACCCCAGCAGACAGTTGCTCAGCGGGCCGGCGGCTGCGACTTTCAAATTTCCATATCGCTTGTCGCGCAGGTGAAGTGGATTAACCGGAGTCGGCTTGGCCCAGCCCAGCAGCGGGGCCCCCGTGAAGAAAGAAATCGTCGGGAAGAGCAGCGTTCCGATCAGATCGATGTGCACCAGCGGGTTCAACGAGACGCGTCCCATGTATCGCGCCGTGTAATCACCCAGCCGATCTGCCATCCAGGCGTGCGCCGACTCGTGCCAGGAGAGCGATAGCAACAGCACCAGCATGAAAATTCCGTACTCTCCGAGGTTCTGATGCATGCGGCTCTTTCCCGACGGACGAGCTTGTTTCTACTCCCAAATCAACAAGATATTGCAGTCGAAAATTTCGGCACCACAATCCACAGAGTTTTTAACACACGCTTTCGGGGGTGTCAAGAAAGAGCAAGGAGCGCTCGATAACCATTTCAAGAAGGAAAATGGCGCGCGATGGGATTGGGTTCTCGAAATAAAATCCAAACGAATTGGTCTTGGGTTTCCACCGGGTCAGGATATAAAAATTCTCCTGTGTCACCCCATGAGTAGCAAACACGTCTGAGGTTTTTGGCATCAAAGCGATGCAAGGCAGGGGGAACAAATCTCAATTTCTTAACCGGACATAGGAGCGGCAGGAAGAGGCCGGAAATCCCATGCAGGTTCGTGCTCGCTTCCGTTGCCCCATGCGCCACAGAATGAATTTTCTGTTGAAAGAGGTGTCCATTGATCGGACCAGGATTTTCCGCAGGGCGGAGAAGCCGAATTCTGGCAGGAGTGGTTTTCTTGTTGGTGGGTGAACTGTCGACCGGGCAGACCGCTCCGCCGATATCGGTTGAAGTGAAAGGCGTGACGTTGCTGGCCACAGTCCGCGACAGCCACGGGCAGTTCGTCCGGAATTTGAGTAAAGATGATTTTCTTCTCGAGCAGGACGGGCACACTCAAGTCATCCGATATTTCACGCTGGAGTCCAATGTTCCCCTGACGTTGGGCCTGCTGGTCGATACCAGCCTGAGTCAACGGCGTTTGTTGGACCAGGAGCGTCGCGCCAGCAATACCTTTCTGGATCAGATGATGCGCCAGGATAAAGACAAGGCGTTTGTAATTCACTTCGACCAGGAGGTGGAGTTGCTGCAAGACCTGACTTCTTCACACCAGGATCTGAAAGCGGCCTTGGGCCAACTGCAAACACCGCAGTCCGGTGGACAGCGGGGGAATCGCCGGCCGGATTCAAATGATTCAGGGCGAGACCGTGGAGAATTCCGTGGTGCTGGAACCCTGCTTTACGATGCCATTTACTTGGCATCGCACGAGCTGATGGCTAAACAGCAGGGGCGCAAGGCCCTCATCATTCTTTCCGATGGAGCGGATCGCGGGAGCAGGACGTCCTTGGATAAAGCTATCGAATCGGCTCAGCGCGCCGACACCTTGGTGTACTCGATTTTGTTCAAAGATGACGAGCCCCGCGAACGAGAGGGAGGCTTCGGCCGTGAACGTGGCGGTATGGGCGGGCGATGGCCCGGTGGCGGGGGAATGGGACGTCCCGGCGGGGGAATGGGTCGACCGGGTGGCGGCCAGCGACGTTATCCTCAAGAATCCCGAACCGATGGCCGGATCATTCTGGAGCGCATTTCTGCGGAAACCGGCGGCAGTTTGTATGAAGTCTCCAAGAAGCTTCCCGTCGATCAAATCTACGCTCACATTCAAGAGGAACTGCGCAACCAATACAGCCTCGGTTTTACTCCTGAAAAAGTCGATTATGGTCCCGGTTATCACATGCTTCACTTGGCCACCCGGCAAAACGGCTTGACAGTGCAAACACGCCTGGGATACTACGCCGCTCCGTGAGCATAAAGGTTTGAAATGGAGAATGTTGGGCTGCGGTGTCGGATCATCACTGCGGCCCCCGTCGTCTTTCTACCCTTGAGCTTGCACCTTTTCTTCGAGTTCAATCCTTTTACAAATCATGACCCGTCCCGGGATTTATGGGCTTCGAGCGTCATGACACGGCCTGAATTTGATTGCATTTCGTGATTTGATTATAATCCCGATGCCGAGAGCATGAAGCACCTGATGAGGTGATCCCGTCCAATCAAATTCTTTTTATTGCAGACTAATCCGTCGCGGGAAAGGAGCCGAGCATGTTGAATGGCGATGATGAGAAGAATGAATTCGAAGATCTTTATCAGCAGGAGCAAGAGGAGAATGCCACGGAAGAGGGGATGGAGCCGGGCGAGGTAGCCGAAGAGCAGATTGAGGAGGAGGAAGTGGTCGTGGAAGAAGTGCCTCCTGTGCCTCCCGCTCCGCGGGCGCCCAAACCTGCACCCAAAGCCAAGCCGGCGCCGAAAAAGAAAGTTGCGGCCAAGAAAAAGAAGAAAGTCGCGCCCAAGCGCAAAGCTAAGAAGAGCGCTAAGAAATCGAAGAAGGCTAAGAAGGGTTCGAAGAAGGGCAAAGCCAAAAAGGCGCGGAAGAAGAAAAGATAGTTGATCTTGTAGTTGGAAATTCGTTCAACGGGACGTGCGACCGATCGAGAGGCCGGCGCGTCCCGTTGTTGTTTTTGGGGGGCTGGACGAAATTTTCTGGCGGAAATCTGCGACCAAGTCCCCGAATGAATTGACGTGGCGATGAAAGCAACTTCCCCCGACTTTCAGAAAGCGTTGGCCCACGGCCTCCGCTTGTTCAATGCCGGAAATTTTTTCGAAGCCCATGAGGTGTGGGAGGAAATTTGGCGGAAGGCCGATCCGCTCGAAAAGCTTTGGCTGCAAGGCTTGATTCAAACGGCCGTGGGTTTCCACCATCTGCAAAATCACAATCGCCGCGGCGCCCGGTCTCTTCTTCGTAATGCCATCGAAAAACTCTCGAGGGCTGACCGCCCAAATTTTCCTTTTGATCTTCCTCCTCTTTTGACTGATCTTCGCCGAATCCTCTTGGTGCTCGAGAATGAGTCCTCTCCGCTTCCTAAGAAATTGCCCATTCTAAAGATGCACCGGCCGAGGTGAGCCTTGCTCCGGACTCTCGTCTGCTATGCTCCAAAAATAAAAAGGCTCGTAGCTGTCGGGCATGGACCTCTAACACACCCGAGATCATGAAAATGGGAGGATCTGGTAGCCACCCCGATTCATCGGGGTGGGCTTTTCCCTGATCCTGCACTAAAGTCCACGATCAACCCAAACGCGGTTGATCGTGGCTACCAAAGCGCGACCTATTTTCGAGGCAGTTCCTCATGCCCCGATGGATCGGGGCGCCCAAGGGCATGAAAATGAAGAGGTCCGATTCGGTTAGGCCCGGAGGGCCGGTTTGAGGGTAGCCCGCCCGCAGGGCGGGGCATTTCCCATCGCGATGCGGAAATCATGCGGTGCAGGACGAATTTTGAATTTCGGATTGCAAACACCGCAGCCTTCGTCCCGACGTATCGGGACTCGGCTGCGCTACCCAAACGACGACGGCCCCCTATTTTCGAGGCAGTGAACTTTCCCGGGCACCCGACACCCGGCACCTGACACCTGTTTTTCCGGGCAGTTGGCTGTGAAGAGAATTAGGCGCCCTTGCGGGCGAGCTGCAGGCTGGCATCGGCATTTAATGTGAGATCGGCGAATTCTTTTCGTCGCCAATGATCGTATCCCGCCGCCGCGATCATGGCGGCATTGTCGGTGGTCAGGTGTCGTGGCGGAATGAAGGCATCCAACCCCTGCTGGTCGCAAAACCGCTGCACAGCTTCACGCAGCTCACTGTTGGCCGCGACGCCGCCGGAAAGCAGAATTGCTTGCGGATGATAAATGGCAATCGCCCGTTCGAGTGACCTCACAAGTATTCCGACCACCGTGCGTTGAAAGCTGGCGGCGATGTCCCGCACCTTGGGGGGAACATCCTCTTCGTCGTGGTGGACCTTCGGGTCGAGCGGTTGAATATTATTCTTTTGAACGTACCGCAAGGCCGCCGTTTTTATTCCGCTGAAGCTGAAATCCAGAGAACGGTCCGTTATCTTCGTTTTAGTGAAAGCGACCGCCTTGGGATTTCCAAACTGCGACAGACGGTCGATGATGGGTCCTCCCGGATAGCCGAGTCCCAACAGTTTTGCGACTTTGTCGTACGCTTCACCTGCGGCATCGTCGCGTGTCCGGCCGATGAGTTGGTACTTGAAACCGATTTCGCTGGGATGCCTCTCAACGAGAAACAGGCTGGTATGCCCGCCCGAGACGACCAACGCCAAAGAGGGCAGGGAAGGAACCTGAGCTTCAGAGTCTTTGACCGCTAGGCGTTCCATGATCGCCGCATAGACGTGTCCTTCAATGTGATTGACCGCCACCAGCGGTTTGTCCAAACTCATGGCCATTGATTTGGCGTAGGAGATACCCACCAACAGCGAGCCCACCAGACCCGGCCCGAACGTCACGGCGATGGCATCAATATCGGAATAGGATATGCCGGCCTCTTCGAAGGCCTGTCGAACCGTGGGCCGAATCTTCATCACATGTTCGCGCGCCGCCAGTTCCGGCACCACGCCGCCGTACTTGCGATGAAGATCGATCTGCGAGGCAATGATGTTGGCGCGAATGCGCACGCCCTCTTCCAGCAGCGCGGCCGCCGTTTCATCGCAGGAAGATTCAATTCCGAGTATCAACATGGCGGGGTTGTCTCCGGAATTTTCATTCGGCGAACAACGCGGCGATGGACTCTGAGAAAGGTTTGTAGAGGATGCCGTGCTCGGTGATGATGTTATGAATATTTTGCGCCGGGGTCACGTCGAAGGCCGGATGCGCCGCCCGTGTTCCGTCCGGCGCAATCTGCACATTTCGAATGTGCGTGACTTCCCGGGAAGAGCGCTCTTCGATGGGAATCTCTTCGCCCGATTTTAACGTGGGATCGATGCTCGATTGGGGCGCCACCACAAAGAAGGGAATGTGGTGTTCTTTGGCAAGGACCGACAGGGAATAAGTGCCGATCTTATTGGCGGTATCTCCATTGGCGGCAATGCGGTCGGCGCCCACGACAACGCATTGAACTTGCCCTCGCTTCATGAAATGACCCGCCATGTTGTCCGTGATCAGGGTATGCGGAATGCCTTCTTTCTCGCATTCCCAGGCCGTCAAACGGGCGCCTTGGAGATACGGGCGTGTCTCGTCGACCCAGACCGAAATGTGTTTTCCTTGTTCGTGTGCTGCTTTGATGACTCCCAGCGCCGTTCCATAATAGCCTGCCGTCGCCAAGGCTCCGGCGTTGCAGTGGGTCAATACCGCAGCGTCTTGGGGAATCAACCGCGCTCCATGCTCCGCCATGGCCTTATTGCAAGCAATGTCTTCTTCATAGATCTTAAGAGCCTCTTTTTCCATCTCTCGAGCCACTTCGCGAGGATCAAAGCCGTCCGGCGTGGAGGTCAGGCTTTCGAATTTTTTCTTCATGCGGGCGATGGCCCAAAACAAATTGACGGCGGTAGGCCGCGTCGTTCGCAGGGTTTCGCAACATGTGTTGAATTGAGCGACAGAGTTTTTCCGATCAAGGCCGGCTGCCGACTTGACGCCCAATGCAATCCCCATGGCGGCGGCCACTCCGATGGCCGGTGCGCCGCGAACCACCATGGTGCGGATGGCTTCCGCAACCTCGCCGCAAGTTCGAAACACCGGATAGACTTCTTCCACCGGCAGACGCAGCTGGTCGATCATCCGGACGCCCTCACTCACCCATTCCACAGTCTTGATCATGCGATCGAATTCCTTCAACCTTTGATTCGGATGGTGCATTCGACAATCTGTTTTTCAGGCAACTCCAACCTGGAAAGAGGTTTAAGAATTCCACTTTCGAACACCGCGTCGCAACGAATGACTCGTGGAGATACGGGTGCGCCCTGATCCATGGCTTCGTTGGCGAGAGCGTCGGCTTGAGTATTTTGTTCCCGCCGGACGTGTTGGATCTCAAATCGAGGAATTCTTTGAATCAAATTTTTGGCGCGATCGAATAAGAGGCGAAGGTCGGGGCTTTTTACCCGGTATTCTCCCTGGATCTGTTTGACCAGCAATTCCGAGTCGGAGTTGAACTTGACGTGGGCATAATGATGTTGAACCGCATATTCCAACCCCGCCAGCAGGGCGGAGTATTCGGCAACGTTGTTGGTGCAGATGCCAATAAACTTGGAAATCGAATCGAGCCGCTCTCCCGTGGGACTTTGAATCGCCACGCCATAGCCCGCCGGCCCCGGGTTTCCCCGGGATCCGCCATCAATAAAAAACACCACGGGGTGTTCAAACTTTGGTCTGATCAACAGTGTTCTCCACAGGTGCAGATGCGGGAGATGAATTTGCTTCGGGCGGCGGGATCCAATAGAGAATGCGCTGGCAGTTGGAACATTGAATGATTTCGGCGTTGCGCATCACTTCGTTGAAAGTTTGAGGGCGCAGCATGACGTGGCACACCGTGCACGTTTGGTCGCGCACCAAAGCCATCACCTCGCCGTTGCGCAGCTTGGCGAGCCGTTCGTACAAGTCCTGAGCCGTGCCGCTCAAGCCGGCGATCAACGACTTTCGTTCCTCCATCAGCACTTCGAGCTCGGTTTGCTTCTTGCGGCTGGACTGCTCGGCCTCCTGCTGCTCCGCAGCCACTTGTTGTCGCTGCCGCTTCAACTCCGCCTCCGTCTCTTTCAAACGCTTCTCATGGCCCTCCATGTCGATCATCAACTGCAAAATCTGGTCTTCAATCTTTCGGATGGCGGCTTTGCCGAACTCAATTTCGTTCAGGAAGGCTCGGTACTCGGTGTTGGTTTTGACGTCGAGGAGTTGGTTGTTGTATTTGGAGTTCTTTTGCTCGATGGCCTGAATTTCAAGGTCGTGTTGTTTGCGTTGTTTTTGATTGGCGGCGATCCGCTCCTGCGCCTCGTGATGGTCGCGACGAATATCCTCCAGCTGCTTTTCGATCTCGGCGAGATGCCGGGGTAACGCCTGAATCCATCCGCTCAATTGGGCGATTTGTTGATCCAAATCCTGGAGACGAATAATCGTCTTAAGTTCGGGGCTCATCGTTTCAGGAATATTCACGTGTGGGCATCAACCTTCTCGTGCCTCCGGGAGCGGGAGGGGATATGTAAAATCCCCCCTTCAAATCTTACGGCCTTCTCCACAGGTGCCTCGTTTGACTAAAATCAATTTTTGATTATAGCATTGGCTTCCTTGAGGTCCGAAGTGGTTTTTCGAGGATGTTCAGCATGGGCCGACGGCGCGCTCGAGGTCGTAAAGGCGGCTTGCTTACTTCTCAATTGCTCACCGCAGAGGCGCGGAGGTCGCTAAGGTACGCAGAGGAATGCAGGGGCTAATCGCACCACGTCCCTGAAGGGGACGCATTCAATAGCCCGGTCCCCCGCGGGGGACTGGGTACGAAATCACAACGACCGTTTCACCCTAAAGGAGTCTGTGTGAAAACTTCTCTTGCCAGTTGCGTATAATGGCGGTGAGGAGACCGTCATGAGATTTCTTCCGTACAGTCCGGATCAAGTGTATTTGTTGCCGCCGAGCGTGAAAGATGTGCTGGGCG
>JAQUPQ010000019.1 GCA_028716525.1 Terriglobia bacterium
CTCCGGATAAACTCTTCCCTCGCTTGGGCGCCGGAATCAAAATTCTGCAATCTTCAAAAACCATCATGAATCAAACTACCACCCTGGAGTTCCTCTGATGAACGGAGGTTTTCACACAGACTCTGAAGGGGTGATATAAACTATCCAGGAGGCTCTAGAAAGGATTCCTTGTGGCAATCAAGAAGATTGATCCAATGGCCCAGCTCATGCCCGGCACCGGCGATATGAGTGCGGAGCAATTTCGCGCCCTCGGTTACCAGTACGTGGATTGGGTGTCGCACTATTTGGAAACGGTGGGCGAAAAACCGGTTCTTTCGCAGGTCAAACCCGGCTGGGTGAAATCGCAGCTGCCCTCGTCACCGCCACAAGATCCGGAGTCGCTCTCTCAAGCCATCGACGATTTGGATCGCATTATCACACCCGCCAATACGCATTGGAATCATCCCGGATTTTTCGCCTACTTCTCCATCACCGGCTCGACGCCGGGCATTTTGGGAGAACTCGTTTCGGCGGCTTACAACGTGAACGGCATGCTTTGGAAAACTTCGCCGGCGTGCACGGAACTGGAAGAGGTGGTTCTCGATTGGTTGAAGCAGATGCTGGGACTGCCGCGCGATTGGTTCGGCCTCGTCAACGACACGGCTTCCGTCGCCTCTTTGTGCGCCATCGCCGCCGCGCGAGAGTCTCTCGATTTGAAGATTCGGGAAGAAGGAATGGCGGGCCGCACTGATCTTCCGGCGCTGTGCCTCTACACCAGCGAACACTCTCACTCTTCCATCGAAAAAGGCGCCATTGTTTTGGGCATCGGACAGAAAAATGTCCGCAAGATCGCGGTGGATGCCGAGTTCAAGATGCGCGCCGATGCTCTCGAAAGCGCCATTCTTGAAGATTTAGCGGCCGGACGACGCCCCTTCTGTGTGTGTGCGACCGTCGGAACCACCTCCACCACCTCCGTCGATCCCGTGCCGGCGATCGCCGACATCTGCGAGCGCTACCATCTGTGGCTTCATGTGGACGCCGCTTATGCTGGAAGCGCGGCGGTGTTGCCGGAGTTTCGATATATTCTCGACGGCTGCGATCGCGCCGATTCCTTTATAACAAATCCTCATAAATGGATGTTCACGCCGGTGGACTTCAGCGCGTTTTACACGCGTCATCCGGAGATTTTGCGGCGCGCCTTCACTCTGGTGCCGGAATATTTGAGGACAGACCAGGGAGAGGAAGTTCGCGACTTGATGAATTACGGTGTGTCGATGGGGCGGCGGTTTCGCGCCTTGAAGTTTTGGTTCGTGGTGCGAGCTTTTGGTGTTGCCGGCATTCAAGCGCGCCTGCGCGAGCACATTCGCCTGGCCAAGCGGTTGGCAGGCTGGATCGACGCCCATCCCGATTTCGAGCGTCTCGCCCCGACGCCATTTTCGACCGTGTGCTTCCGCGCCCATCCGAAAGGCGTCGATGATGAATCCAAGCTCGAAGCTTTGAATGAACAATTGTTGGAGCGAGTCAATGCCACGGGTCGTGCGTTCCTTTCTCACACCAAACTTGGCGGCCGCTTCACCATTCGCTGGGCCATTGGGAACTTGAGAACGGACGAAGCGAGGGTCGAGGAGACTTGGAAGATTTTGGAAGATTCACTGCAGGAGATTCATCAAGGCAGAAAGGTCTGAAGGCGGCTTATACCAATTTGGAGTGCGCCGCCTGGGGCGGCGCTTTGGATAGTGGTTCGCAACTCCTTTGTTCAGGTCATGCCATTTCTCGAAGCTCTTTCCCAATTCGAGAATCGAAAGCGGTTCGATGAGTCGTGGCGCACTCCAAAATGGCGCTTTGGATGGCGGTCGGCCTTGAGTTTAGATCTCTAATTTTGAGTGTTTCAAATGCGCAGAATTGAAAATTGCAACCCGACCCGCGCGTTCTATTCAGTCATGATCGTAAGCGGGTTGGGCACGACGGCGGCGGGTCGAAGGAACGTCACTACTAGGTTAATGGCAAACAGGGTCACCGCCGTCAGCTCGATCAACGCGGAGACCGGCAGAACCTTCCAAGCCCAAGGGGCGAAATCCTGATAAGCCAGTATTTCCGAGGCTACGCGCAGGGCGCAGCCGGTCATCAACAGGACCAGCATCACCAGCATCAGACGGGCGCTCCACAGGGTGCGCATCCCGCAAAACGCCGGCAGAATTCTTTGTCCCACACAGAAAACCATGGCCGCAATGAATCCGACGGTGAGGGCGTGACGCGACGCTCCCCAGATTCCCTGCGCCTCTCGCACACGCGACGCCCAAATGCCCAAAGCGGCAGCCGTAAGGAGCCACCCGTAAGCAATTCGAATGAATACCGGGAAGCTTTCGTGGATGGTTGTGGTCCTGGCGGGCTTCACGGAAGGCTCGAACAGGCGGATTGACACCACCGCCAGCACCGCTCCACCCAAGAGTAGAACGCCCGCCACCGTGAAGTGCTCGAAGAAACCCATCACCACCCCCGCAGTGTTCAAACCCACGGCCGCCAGAAGGAACGCGTTTCGCAAAGGCCGCAACCCCATGAACACCGGGAGCCACCGGGCGCTGAAACCCCACACCATGGGGACCAAAAAACCCCAGGTTGAAACGATCAAATAGCGCTGGTCGAATTCGTGCGGAAACGCCGGTGAAGCGGCATGAAGGGCCACTTGAATCGATGCGCCCAGATTGAGCCCCAGCGAAGCAAACAAACCCAGGGTGGCGGCAATGACGACGAATATCCAAGATTCCCATGCCTTCGGCGCCCCGCGCGACGGCCGATGGCTTCCCACCGCTTGAAAGAAAATCAGAAACGCGGCCAGTTCAAGGGATGCGGAGAGAGGCATCAGAACGCGCCACTCCCAGGGGTAGACAGTGCAAAGCCAGCGGGTGGTTACACCGACCACCCACAGCGCCCAGCAGAGCCATCCTTCCCAAAGCGCAAAGGGCGAGAGCTTTCGGAGTTTCGGAATGGAGTAGAAGCCGATTCCAAGGATGAACGTGGCCACCCAGCCAAACAGTTGGGCGTGGCCGTGCGCCTGGATCCACGCCGGTGAGACCGACTCGGCCGCTTCGCGGCTGCTGATCTTGATGAGATTCCACACGCCCAACATCGTGCCGGGAAGGAGCATGAATACCAGGCCTGTGAAAATGTAAGCCCGCAACATCACGGAAAGCGCTTTTTCGCGCGCCACGGCGCGATCCATCATGGATTGTGTGGATTCCTCCGGAAACGTAGGCCGGCTTCCGGCCGCGTGTGATGCATCAGACATTCTGAATTCCCTTTGAGACAAAAGATATTGCCTTGTGCCGAAGATGCGTTCTCATTCTACTCTCGACACGAACGCTGCGCACGAAATCGTGCCAAAAACGGCGTTGAGCAGCGGCTTGGAATTGGTCGCGAACCGCATTTGGAGGTAATCAATAACGCCGCCCCAGCGGGGCTCCACGCCGATGACCGATCATTCCCCGGAGCTGGCGCTCCGGGCTACTCAACGACGTCCCTTCGGGACTCTAAAGAGATGATGTGCCGTGCTTGTGCGGACGCATGACGTGCCACGCGTTGTTGGCTCGCCACAGCGGGGGAGCCATCTGAGAGGGGTATCTTCGGCGTGTTTAGGTGCCGAGGGTTAGTTGCGATATGCCTCGAACTTCTCCGGCCTATTGAACAAGAACCCTTATTATGGCTAAGAGACCCAAGTCTCGAAGAGACGAGGTTGAGTAGCCCGGGGCGAAAGCCCCGGGTATCCACGCCAGTATTCATCACAGCCCCGAAGGGGCGACGTTGTCTTCGTGGGTGTCTCCGGGGAGTTGTTTCTACCCCATTTTTACATCGAAATCACCGGTTACTGAAGGTGGATGAAATTGAGGCCAATGAGTTTCGTGATTGGAGGTGATGGAGAACGTCGCCCCTGCGGGGCTCCACGCCGATGACGATCATTCCCCGGAGCTCGCGCTCCGGGCTACTCAACGACGTCCCTTCGGGACTCCATACAAGGAAATCTTCTCTCACAGAGCGAACGCTCCGGGCTATCCGTCAAACCTCAAAAATCTGAGGGACGCAAGCGAACGCCGGTGGACCGCTTTGAGGCTCAATCCGCCAGCGGTGGATTTCGCCTGCGGGCTCGCGCTTCGCTCACGCCCGCAAAGCGGCTCAGCGACGTCCCTTCGGAACTTCAAGAGGACGCGCTGCGCCCCCACGCGGTATTCGCATGCCTTTGCTACGCAGTTTTTGCTTACGGTGTGTTGGGGCCGGTTTTCAGGCGACGATCAATTTCATCGTGAAGGAATTCATCCCGACGTCCGCTCCATCCCGAAAATCGCAACAGAACGGAGCCGTCTTGAGCCACCAGAAGGTAAGTGGGGTAACTGGTGATGTTGAAGGCGCGGTTGAGGCGCAAGTCACGGTCGAAGAACTGCGGCCAATCCATTCCGGCTCGTTCCACAAAATCCCTCCAAGTCCGTTCACTGCGATCGGCACTGATGCTGATCAACACGAACCGGTCGTCACGGGCATAATGGTCATGAAGCTGTTGCAGTTGGGGCAGGGAGGCTCGACACGGACCACACCAGCTCGCCCAAAAATCAAACAACACCATCTTGCCTTGGAGCGCCTGTTTGTTGAAGGTCTGGCCCTGCATTGTGCGGAAGGAAAAATCGGGAATCAGAAAAGCCGGGGCGTCATCCCGGCGTGAGGGCACGAACGATCTGGTGTTGGCGGGCGTTCGGTTCGTGAACTGATTTCTGTCGATGACTTGTCGGGCCTTGGCGGCCAGCCCGCCTTGCGGCTCGGCCTGCACGTAAAGTTTCATGTGCTCAACCGCGGCCCCCGCCTTGGAGTCTTTCAGGAGCATCTGACCCAGGTAGTAGTGCGCCGCGGGCAGGGGCGGATTGGGATTGAGATTGATAGCCGCGAGAAATTCCGTTTCGGCCACTTCCGGATATTCCAAAATGAGATCGACCTTGGGAATGATCGCCAATCCTTTTTCCAAGTGTGCCCGGGCGCGCCAGGTATCATCCGGTGCGCACTTCAGAGCCCGGTCAGCGGCCTGGATCGCCTCGTCATACATATTTAATCCCCGATAGCCTTGCGAAATTCCGATCCAACAATCCACGCTGCCGTCGTTCTTCATGCGATTGGCGCGCAGGAAGGAGTCGACGGCCTCTGTGAATTGATTCGACTTGATCTGGGCCTGACCCTGCTCGAGCAGCTCTTCAAATGTGCCATCAGCAGACCAAATGACGTGCATTGAACCCAACAAAGAAACAAGCACAAATAGAATCAGAGTAAGAGACAGCCGTTTCCTTTTCGAATATTCAAGGTGTCTTCTACCCATTGCAGGCCTCCATACTCTAAGGTTGTATTAGGATAGTTAGCTCGCCTCCACAATCAGCTACTATTAATCGAAAGATAGCTCGATTGGCTGTGGATGTCAATGTGTTGGTGGCCCAGTAGAGGGATTATTGGAGAAAAGGGTGTTGTGCTCTCGTCTCGATTTGTGGTTTCATTTGAGATGCAGGGCTGTGAATCAGGGTTGTTTTGGTGCGGTGTTGATAATTGGAGATGAAACGGCAGGCTGGCGGATATAAGGTCGGATTTATGTGGCTCAATGCGCGGATTAAAGTCCTGTTTGTCGTACTAGGCGTGTTGCTCATTGGTTCGGTTTCCGCAGCAACCCATTTGGAGCTGCGGTGCAGAGGGCCGAATGGAGAACCAATAAGAATTACTCGGGCTGAGCTGCTTTTAGTCAATTGGGGAGCGGTGGGTCGTTTAAGCCTCGACCCGAAGGGCGCCATTTTGCAAATGGACATGAAGCCCGCTTGGCTCCAGTCGCGGTGGTCTGATAGATTTTATGACTTGGAGAAAGCATTTATTTACATACAGGCGAAGGGCTATGTCCCTATTAGGTCCGAAGGTTTCTTGTGGCTTGGTACACATGACATTAGTCCGAACGGCAAGCCCTTTGGCGAGAGAGTAACCGGGGCGAAAATTGATTTCCGACAAAAGAAATCGGTCACGGTGCATGAAGGAGAGAATGTTGAGCTGGATGTGGTCCTACGGCGGCCTCAACAAAAGATTGTCCGCTTCCTTGGAGAATCGGGCACGTCCGCTTCGGATCTTAAAGTAGATGTAGGGATGTTTTGGTCGGACTCGAACCACTGTGGAGGTCTGGCTGGCGTGGATCGGTTAGTGCAGGGTGTTACTGATTCACGCGGTGATTTGAGTGTTCCCGATGGTGACTTCCAGTACGTCTTCCAAATCGAGAGTCCACGTGTTGTTTTCGACAACCCAGAAATGGACGTTTATCCACAGCGCCTGATGTCGTTCTTGCATAAACGGAAGACTATCTTTCGGGTTCACCATTACGAACGAAAACCTCTTTCTGTTGATATTATTGGTGAACAGGGCCCTCTTCAGGGAATCATCTTGTTTGGAAACTTGTCTGGCTGCCCTTGCGGGGCATGTTATGGCGGCATGGGAACCAGTGATGATCGCGGGGAGATTAGAATCCAAGATTTCTATCCCGAAGAATACAACGAGTTGTGGTTGTGTGCGAATGGCCGAGAAGTATGGACCGCAGATCCCAATAAGCTTTCAGATGGTGTTATTACAATCCGATTTACGCCAGCCAAGTTAACCGAGAGTCCCACCAATTGGCATTGCAAGTTTTGAGACTTGAAATAGAGTCGGTCCCGAGCCCAACCCGTGTTTCAGGATCAGGACTTCTAATTTTCCTTACAATCACGTTGAGCCTGGAAGCAATGCCTCTCCCTTCGGTAGCTCCTTGGTCATGCGCGGGGTAGAGATAGCTCGTGAACCGGACAGCCCGCCTTGGCGGGCGAAAGATGTTTAGGCGGCGTTCATTTTAAGGTCAGGAGATAAGACAATGAGCCACCCGGATTGTCCCTACAGCGTTTCCCGGCCACCCGGGCACGAATCGAGTTCTTACTTTGTAATGAAAAGTACTTGACAAAATAGCATCCATAGTTACAATGCCGCTATGTCGAGCCCATCGGGCAGTCCCTTTGAAACCTCCAGCATTCCTTCCCTCCAGGATCGGGCCCTGGATAATTTGAAATTTATCCGCGAAACCATGGAGCGCTCGACGGCGTTCACGGCCGTTCCCGGTCGCGGGGGAGCGTGGATGGGAGTGACGGCGTTGGTCGCGGCCTTTTTGGCTTCACGTTCCAACTCGGCGGAATTGTGGCTGTTGATTTGGATCGGGGAGGCCGCGTTGGCCGCGGCGATTGGATCTGTGGCCATCGTGCGCAAGACTCAATCGATCGACGTGCCCCTTTTTGGAGGCGCGGGACGAAAGTTTGTTTTGAGTTTGGCCCCGCCCATGGTGGCGGGAGTTTTACTGACCCTGGGTTTGTATCACGCCGGGAGAGTGCGCCTCATCCCGGGGGAGTGGATGTTGTTATATGGGGCGGGCGTCATCACGGGAGGGTCTTTTTCGGTGCGTGTCGTCCCGCTCATGGGTTTGTGTTTCATGGGAGTCGGGTCGGTGGCCTTATTTGCGCCCGGCCATTGGCTGAACATTCTGATGGCTCTGGCATTCGGAGGGCTGCACATTATTTTCGGAATTATTATTGCGCGGAGGTACGGTGGCTAAAGGTCGAGCCTTAGTGTCTTCACAGGAAAGGGAATCACGGCCCGGCAAACGGGCATGGCGAAGTTACTCCCGTCCCGGCGATCCCGGTGGACGCTGGGAAATCGATCGGCTCATTCACGAGCGCCTGCGACTGGGCATGGTGAGCGCCTTGGCCGCCAATGAATCCCTGAGTTTCAATGATCTCAAGAAGCTGTTGAAGACGTCGGATGGGAATCTGAGCGTTCATGCCCGCAAGCTGGAAGAAGCCAAATATATTTCCTGCTCCAAATCGTTTGAAGGGCGCATTCCCAGAACTGTGTTCCGATTGACCTCCTCAGGGCGTCGGGCCTTGGAACGGTATCTCGATCACATGGAAGCTCTGATTGCCGCGGCCCGGGGCCGGTAAAAATTTTTTGCACCAGTACTTTGTTTTGCAAAGCACTTCACATTAGCGAATTCCAAAGGACACTTTTTCACTCGAGGAGGATGGTATGGCCCTAATGCCGGAATATGCGCCCTTTGTCGCCTTGGCGTTTTTGGGAACGGGTTTTCTGACGGTGGTCGGGCTGCTGGCCGCGGCGATCACTTGGTGGACCACCTGGAGATTTTTTTCCAAGTGGATATTGGCCGCAGTGGCGCTCTTGTTGGTGGGTTACGCCTGCGTTTTACTGGCGGCCTCAGCAACCAGTCGTCAGATTGTTTTGGGTCTGGGGCAAAACAAGTACTTCTGCGAGATCGACTGCCACTTGGCCTATTCCGTCAGCGGAGTCGAAACCGTGAAGAGCATCGGCGATGGGAACAATGTCGTCACCGCCCGAGGGATCTTTTACATCGTCACCGTCAAAACCTGGTTTGATCCCGCCACCATTTCTCCGCACCGAGGATACGGGCCTCTCAGTCCCAATCCCCGGGAACTTCGCCTGGTGGATTTGTCCGGTGGAGAATATCCGGTGTCGGAATCTGGAATGGCAGCGTTGGAGAAAAAAGCCGGGCCACAGACACCGATCACTGAACCCTTGCGTCCGGGAGAGTCGTACCTCACGCGATTTGTGTTCGACGTTCCCGCCGGCGCCAAGAATCCCCGTTTGCTTCTTTCGGATATGCGATCCGATACGCTGACGGGTTTGCTGATCGGGCACGAGCTAAGTCCGTTTCATCAGAAGATCTATTTCAGTTTGACTGCATCGGCCAGCTCTGTGGGCGGCTTCCTCTAAGAGCACACTCACCGCACAGGCGCTGAGCGCGCAGAGATGGCGCCGAGATGCCGGCGGCTGTCTTCGGAGCCATGTGATGCAGGCAAACCAAATCCGCTATAACCCGTCCTGTTCGAATAAATCAGAAACCGAAGTCTTTGGACGTACGTCTTTCCTTTCGCCTTGAAGAAATACAATTCTTCCGGGTCTTCTTGTAAAATCTCCGCGTTCGTGACGTGGACATTTCCCGTCAGGAGAAAGGCGCTTTCTTGGGATTGAACCGCTGCCGGAGTGTCGGCGAGAAGTCATTCGAGGCCGACAGCAATTTCTATTGCATAAGATGACCACGAATCCATCCAAGAATCTCTCCGCATTAACACCCAACCAAATCCGCGGATTTTGGGCCGCGTGGGGCGGATGGGCATTGGATGGCATGGATTCGTTCATCTACGCCTTGGTGATGGTGCCGGCATTGACGGATTTATTGCCGCGCTCGGGAATCTCCGCCTCGACCGGGGAAGTGGGTTTCTATGGCGGATTATTGTTCGCGTTGTTCCTCATCGGTTGGGGATTCTCATTGGTGTGGGGTCCCTTGGCGGATCGTTTTGGCCGCGTTCGGGCCCTCATGCTTTCAATCCTTTGTTATTCACTCTTCACTTTTCTCGGCGCAGCGGCCACCCGGGTGTGGCAGCTTGCGGTTTTCCGGCTTCTGGCTGGAGTAGGAATTGGCGGCGAATGGTCCATGGGCGGAACTTTTGTAGCCGAAGAATGGCCGGAGGATCGCCGCAAAAGGGCCGCCGGTTACATGCATACGGGTTATTACTTCGGTTTTCTGCTGGCGGCGCTGGCGAATCACACCGTGGGTGCTCATTTTGGATGGCGGGCCATGTTTGTGATTGGCGGGGCTCCGGCGTTTTTGGTCTTCTTCATCCGAGCCGGAGTTCGGGAATCCGATCGATTCACCTCTCGGTCGAAGGAATTGAGTTCGCGCTGGAGCATGCATCAGGCCTTCTTTTCGCTCTTCCAACCGGAATACAGAAAACGGACCGTGGTCAACGCTCTGCTGGTGCTCATTTCGATTGTGGGACTCTGGGCGGGATCAGTTTACGTCCCCGCTGCCTTGACGGATTTGGCGACCCGCGCGGGCTTGACGCCGCTTCAAGGCATTCGATTGGCTTCTGTCGGAACCATTCTATTGGCAGTTGGAACCATCCTGGGTTGTCTCCTGATGCCCGACCTGGCGGAATGGTGGGGCCGTCGTGCGACGCTCGGTGCTTTTTTTGGGTTGATGTTGGTCTTCATTTCCGCAGGCTTCGGGTTTGTTTTCTACCTTCACGCCCATGCCATCGGCTGGTTCTTGGTGTGTTTGTTTTTTCTGGGCGTCGGAGGCGCCAACTTTGCTGTGTACACGTTGTGGCTGCCCGAACAATATCGAACCGAGTCGCGCGCCAGCGCCTTTGCATTTGCTACGTCGTTGGGCCGATTTGTCGGCGCCGGTATCACCTTCTGGGTAGGATGGGGAGTTTCCCACTATCACACCATTGGAAAACCGGTCGCCTGGACGTCAATAGCTTTCCTGTTGGGTCTTCTCCTACTCCTCTGGGGCGAGGAAACGAAAGGGAAACCCTTACCTTCCTGAAAGAAACCGAGGCACACCGCCAGGTCCAGGTTGACAAGCCTCCGATGAGCGCGTATAAGTAAGCGTTTGCTTACATGAAAACCCCGACCACACGATTAACCTCGACCGATCGCCGGCAGCAAATCCTGGATCAGGCCACAAAATTGTTTGCACGCCGGGGGTATGAGGGAACCACCACACGCCAGATCGCGCGTCAAGCCGGAATCAACGAGGCCCTTATTTTTCGGCACTTTGGCGACAAGGACGGCTTGTATTGGGCCATCATTGAGCAGAAGTGTCAGATGGGAGCTCGGCGCGCGAAGTTGATGCAGACCCTGGATTCCCGATCCGATGATCGAACCATCCTCGCGACCCTGGCGGAGACCGTCCTTCGACGAAATTTTGAGGACTCCTCTCTGGCGCGATTGCTGCTGTTCAGTGCGCTTGAAAACCACCGGCTTTCCAGGCGGTTTTTCAGGGTGTACGTGGCTCAGAACTACGATTCCATTGCGGCCTACATTCGACGGCGCGTGCGGCAGGGGAAATTTCGCGGGGTCGATGCGCAGCTGGCAGCGCGGGGATTCCTGGGAATGGTGGTGTATCACTTCTGGATACAGGAAATATTCGGCGGGAAACGCTTTCAAAAATTTGATCTGAAGAAGGTCAGCAATACGCTGGCCGATATTTGGCTCCGCGGGATGCGTTCATCGCCTTCAGAACGATCTCGTCAGGAAGCCCGAAAAAGTTTAAAATGACAGGCTCTTTCGGAGTCGGGGAAACACCCCTCCGGAAGAATCGAAGGAAATCAGGGTGGAAGAATCATGGTGAAATCAATTCAATCTCAATCATTTTCAGAGGATACAGCAGGAAACCGCAGAAAGTGGCGCCCGGGCGGCAGTATCTTAGCCCTCCTTTTCCTGTTGGCGGCGTTTCTGCCGGCTGCGGCGTGTTCCAAGAAGGAAGCGGCAGCGGAACGAGCGGCCTCTGCGCCTCGGCCCGCGGTGCCCGTGACGGTGGCTTCGGTGGTTCAAAAGACCATTCCGGTGGAACTCCACGCCATTGGCGCCGGCGAAGCGTATTCCACCGTGGCCGTCAAATCGATGATCAACGGCGAAATCACGAAGGTGAATTTCACGCAGGGCCAATTTGTGAAGAAAGGGGAGTTGTTGTTTAAAATCGACTCCCGGCCTTACGAAGCGGCCCTGAAACAGGCGGAGGCGAATCTGGCCCGCGATTTGGCTCAGCAGAAGAATGCCGAAGAGGAAGCCAGGCGTTCAGCCAACCTTTATGCCCAAGGCATCGTGCCGCAGCAACAAGCCGATCAAATGAAGGCCAATGCGGATGCCCTGGCGGCCTCGGCGGGAGCGGATCGGGCGGCCATTGAAAATGTCAAAGTCCAGTTGAGCTATTGTTCGATTTATTCCCCGATCGAAGGGCGCACCGGGAGTCTTTTGATTTATCCCGGAAACGTCGTCAAGGCTAATGACACCACTTCGCTCGTTATCATCAATCAAATTACACCTCTCTTTGTTACTTTTAGTGTCCCGGAGCAGTACCTTACAGAAATAAAGAGCCGCATTGGGGCTGGTCGAATGGAGGTGCGCGTCTCGATCCCGGGAACAGCCGGAAATCCCATTCGTGGAGCTCTTTCCTTTATCGACAACACCGTCGACAGCAATACCGGCACCATTCGTCTGAAGGCCACATTTCCGAACGGCGATCATCAATTGTGGCCGGGCCAGTTTGTCAACGTGATTTTGCAGTTGAGCTCTCAGCCGAACACCGTTGTGGTTCCCACTCCCGCGATTCAAACGTCGCAGAGCGGATCTTTTGTCTTTGTGGTGAAGGATGACCTCACCGTGGAGTCGCGACCGGTGGTGGTGGGCCGGGTTTTGGATGGAGAAACGTCCATCGACAAGGGGCTGGAGCCGGGTGAACGGGTCGTGACGGACGGTCAATTGCGCCTCTCACCGGGCGCCAAAGTTCAAATCAAGAGTGGCGTGTGAAGACGGAGATCGAGCTGCCATGAATATTGCTGAAATTTTCATACGCCGCCCCGTGATGACCACGCTGGTGATGTTGGCCATCGTGTTGTTCGGTTTGATCGGCTACCGTTTTCTTCCGGTCAGCGATTTGCCCAATGTCGATTTTCCCACGATCCTGGTGACGGCCGTTCTTCCCGGGGCCAGCCCTGAAACCATGGCCTCAGCCGTGGCCACACCTCTGGAACGCCAATTCTCCACGATTGCCGGCGTGGATTCGATGACCTCCACGAACGCCCAGGGCTCCTCGTCGATTACGCTGCAATTTACTCTGGACCGAAACATTGACGCGGCGGCGCAAGACGTTCAGGCCATGATTGCGAAAACACTCCGGCAACTGCCGCCCGACATGCCCAGCCCGCCGTCGTACCAAAAGGTGAATCCGGCCGACCAGCCGATCCTTTATCTGGCGTTGAACTCCGAAACCGTGCCGCTTTCCAAAGTGGATGATTATGCCGAAACATTGATGGCGCAGCGCATTTCCATGATCAGCGGCGTGGCCCAAGTGCAGGTGTTCGGGTCGCAGAAATATGCGGTGCGCATTCAGCTCGACCCCGAAGCTCTGGCGACGCGAAAGATCGGGATCAATGAGGTGGCTGCCGCCGTACAGAATGCCAACGTCAATCTTCCCACGGGAACGCTGTGGGGAACACATCAAGCGTTCACCGTGGAGGCCAACGGACAGCTCAACGATGCCGTCGCCTACAAGCCGGTGATCGTGACCTACCAAAACGGATCTCCGGTGCGGCTCGAAGAACTGGGCCAGCTCATGGACAGCGTGGAAAACAACAAGATTGCGAGCTGGTACAACCAGAAACGCGCCGTCGTCCTGGCCATCCAGCGCCAACCGGGCACCAACACGGTGGAAGTGGTGGATTCCATCAAGAATCTGCTGCCCACCTTTAGGAAGCTCATTCCCGCTTCGGTCAACCTCGACACACTCTATGACCGCTCGGTGTCGATCCGCGATTCCGTGAGCGACGTGAAATTCACGTTGCTTCTCACGATCGGCCTGGTGGTCTTGGTCATTTTTCTTTTCCTGCGCAATATTTCCGCGACCATCATTCCCAGCCTGGCGCTGCCGATGTCGATCATCGGGACGTTCTCGGTGATGTATTTCCTGGATTACACCCTCGACAATTTCTCGATGTTGGCCTTGATCCTTTCGGTGGGATTTGTCGTGGATGACGCCATCGTAATGCTCGAAAACATTGTGCGGCACATGGAAATGGGGGAGGGCGTCAGGGAAGCCGCGCTCAACGGATCGAGAGAAATCGGATTTACGATTTTATCGATGACCTTGTCGCTTGCGGCGGTGTTTATCCCGGTTCTTTTCATGGGCGGAATCGTGGGCCGATTGCTTCACGAGTTTGCCGTGGTCATCGGCATGGCCGTCCTGGTGTCGGGTTTTGTATCGTTGAGTTTGACGCCCTTGCTGTGCAGCCGATTCCTTCGGCCGCCCCAATCCCAGAAACACAGCCACATTTATCAGGTGTCGGAGCGGATGTTCGATGGACTGCGGCATGGATACGACTGGAGCCTAAAAAAAGTTTTGCGGTACCGTTTTGCGACGTTGATCCTATCTCTGGTGTTGATTGTGCTGACCGGGTATCTGTTTACAAAAGTTTCTTACGGGTTTCTCCCCAGTGAAGATACCGGGCAGATCTTTACCTTTACGGAAGCGGCCCAAGGAATTTCCTACGATGCCATGGTCGCACACCAAAAAGCTTTGGCTCAGATCGTCAGCCAGGACCCCAACGTCGACTCCTTCATGTCGAGCATCGGCGCCGGAGGCGCCGGTCTGGCGGGCGGGGCCAACCAGGGGCGCATGTTCATTCGCCTCAAGCCGCGCAATGAACGCAAATTAAACGCCGATCAGATCATTCAGGAGCTCCGGCCGAAGCTGGCGACTATTCCCGGTATTCAAGCCTATCCGCAAAACCTTCCACCCATTCGCATCGGCGGCCAGTTGACGAAGAGTCAGTACCAGTTGACCTTGCAGAGTCCCGACACCGCCGATCTGTACCAGAGCGCCATCCAGCTGGAAGGGAAGATGCGTGATATGCCGATTTTGCAGGACGTGGCCAGCGATTTGCAGATTAAAAATCCGCAGGTCAACGTCATGATCAATCGCGATCAGGCTTCGGCCCTGGGCGTTTCGGCCCAGCAGATTGAGGACGCCCTGTTCACCGCCTATGGCTCGCGGCAAATTTCGACCATCTTCGCCCCCAATAATGAATACCAAGTCATTATGGAATTGTTGCCGAAATATCAGATGAACCCGGCTTCGCTGGATTTGCTTTACATTCGATCCTCGAGCGGACAGCTGGTTCCTTTGAAGGTGGTCGCCGACCTTCAACAGACGGTCGGGCCGTTGACCATTAATCATCTGGGACAATTGCCGTCGGTGACCTTGTCGTTCAACCTTCGCCCGGGCGTGGCTCTGTCAGACGCTGTCGATCAGGTCTACAAGCAGGCTTCCAACGTCTTGCCGTCCACCATCAGCTACAGCTTCCAAGGGACTGCACAGGCCTTCGAGAGTTCGTTCAAAGGTCTCGGCGTGCTGCTCGTCATGGCCATCCTGGTGATTTACATTGTGCTGGGGATTTTATACGAGAGTTTCGTTCACCCCCTGACCATTCTGTCGGGTCTTCCTTCCGCCGGTTTGGGGGCGTTGTTGACATTAATGCTCTTTCGTACCGAAGTAAGCATTTATGCTTTTGTCGGCATCATCATGTTGGTCGGTATCGTGAAGAAGAATGCCATCATGATGATCGACTTCGCATTGGATGCACAGCGCGGGCAAGGCAAAGACCCCTTGAACGCCATTTATCAAGGGTGTCTCATCCGTTTCCGCCCCATCATGATGACCACCATGGCGGCCTTGATGGGCACGCTTCCTATTGCTCTGGGGTTCGGTGCGGGGGCAGAATCGCGGCGCCCCTTGGGATTGGCTGTGGTCGGCGGATTGGTGGTTTCCCAGCTTTTGACTCTCTACATTACTCCTGTCTACTTTGTGTATCTGGAGGCCGCACGACGGGGCGTGAATCGGTTCTTCCATCGCGGCCAGGTGGATCACGATTCTGAACCTCTCGGTTCCATGGTGATTGAAGAACTCACGACCGTGGAGCCCCGTTGAAGGCGTTTCTTCAAGCCGTCACCCGGGCGAAGCGTTTGAAAGGTTGTTGAGCACAGAAGGTTGCAAAAAAATGGCGCTTGCGCATCCCCAAAAGAATGCGAAGCGCCATATGTTTTTCGCTGAGACTACTTCTTTGACGTCGAGGCGCTGGTTTGGTTTTGAACTCGAAACTGCATCTGCGTCCCCGAATCCAAATGAAGATTTCCTTTCTTCGTGCTGAACACCGATGAAGACCCTGCTTGTCCGCTGGCCTGAGTATTGGAACTGAGTTGGATCATGCGCCGTGGAGTTTCAACGGTTGCTCCGGTCAGATTTCCGAGGGTCGCGGATGTAGAACCCGTTACAGAGCCTGCGGTTCCCGTAACTCCTTGGGCCGTCCCTGAGACGGCGCCCGTGGTGTTGTTGATAGCAGGTCCCAAGGTTCCGGTGGCCGAATTAGCGGTCGATCCGACTCCGCCAAGTAAGCCGCCGCCTGATCCTCGGGCGGTCGTAGTGGAGCTGCCGCTGGCTCCCATGGAGCCTGTGGCCATCGGTTCTGCGGGCATCATCATGGGCTCGGATTGCGGTTGAGTTTGTTCTCGGGGCGTCGACACGATCGTGCTCACGGTCGTGGTCAAATTTGAAACGGACTGACCTTGTGCCAACTGGTTGAATTCGACTCCCAGGCTCGAAGATCCATTAGCGTCGGCTGCGGCTTGTGCTGAGCTGACATGACCGATGAGTCGATCTCCTTTGTGAATGACCACCTTGCCGTCCTGCTTGACGTTCTTGGTTACACGAGCGGCCACCTGGTCTCCCGGCTTAGCGGTTCTCGCGTCAATCGTGGATTCGAGAACAGCGTCGACCTTCGTGTTATTGGACACGTTGACTTGCTGCCCGTTGGCAGAAGCCGTCGCCGTTGAAGATTGGGTCGATTGGGCATTTTGAGTCGCTGCTGTACCTGTCTGAGACTGCTGCGAAGTGGCCTTCTGCGGCATTTGTGCGTTCAGTGGAGAACTCATGGCGACTGACACCGCCATGCTCAAACCTGCCAAAGGAAGGAGTCTCAAAAATTTAGATCCTTTCATGGGTACCTCCAATCTCTAAAATTTGCAGTTGCAGCTGCTTACCACTGCAACTTCTTAGACACTACCTCATTACTTACGAAAGCATGTTGTTTGCCAAAGAGCCCCGCTTCTAATGAGCAGAAAAATAATGGGTTTCGAATCAGTTTACAGATGTAGACAGGAAATTCTTTGGCGACGCGGGGAATTCTTCCAGGGTCGGCAGGTCTCAAGCCGTAAATTTGTTTTTTGATCGAGGCACTGCGTAGTCAGAGTTTCGCCTAAGAAAGTCACTGGAAATCTGCGATAGTACGCAAGACATCTTGCGGCCGTTTGCATTTCCAAATCTCCAATACCAGATACGGGCGCCGGCTCTCTAATTGTATAAGCCCGCGTGCCGGGATCTGACGGAGTCATCGCGGCCCCTCTCCTTGACGATTTTCAGGTCGGGTCGTACACTGCTCGACGGTGCGCAGAGGGTGCGTTCAAGGGTTGAAACGGGACACGGCTATTGTTATTCGCTCCCTGCGCATAATTCTCATCGAAGAATTGTAGAATGCCGCCTAAAAATCTGAAATCGCGCCATTTCAAATTTCCAAATGCTTTCTTATTCTTAAAACAGATGGAGATTCTCAATGCCTCATAGCCTATTTGATTCTTTCCAGCTCCTGAAAATTTCGTCCGGCAAAAGCGGTCACTTTTATTCACTCCCGCAACTTGAAAAAAAAGGGCTGGGACCCATTTCCCGCCTTCCCGTCAGCATTCGAATTGTATTGGAGTCCGTGCTCAGGAATTTTGATGGCACTCGCATCACTGAACAGAACGTGCGGGACCTGGCAGGCTGGAAGCCGCAGGCTGGGCGAACCGAAGAAATTCCGTTCGTTGTGGCCCGAATACTTCTTCAGGACTTTACTGGAGTCCCCTTGCTGGTGGATCTTGCCGCCATGCGTTCGGCCGTGGCCAAACTGGGGAAGAAGGTGGAGGCCATTGAACCCTCCGTGCGCGTTGATCTGGTGATCGATCACTCCGTCCAGGTGGATGTGGCCAGCACTTCCGAAGCGTTCCAGAAGAATATGGAGATGGAGTTTTATCGCAACAAGCCGCGCTATCAGTTTCTGAAGTGGGGCATGCAAGCCTTTCACAATTTTCATGTCATTCCTCCCGGGATTGGAATTTGCCATCAGGTCAACCTGGAGTATCTGGCGGCGGGAGTCCAGGAAAGCAACGGCATTTTCTATCCCGACTCCCTGGTCGGCACGGATTCTCACACCACCATGATCAACGGATTGGGGGTGGTCGGTTGGGGCGTGGGAGGAATCGAAGCGGAAGCCGGCATGCTGGGCCAGCCGGTGTATTTCCTCACGCCGGATGTGGTAGGCGTCCACATGAGCGGAAAACTGCGCGAGGGCGTTACCGCCACCGATCTCGTGCTGCATGTGACGGAGATGTTGCGGAAGGCCAAAGTGGTTGGAAAATTTGTGGAGTATTTTGGCGAAGGGGCCGCCTCGCTGGCCGTGACCGACCGCGCTACCCTCGCCAACATGTCGCCGGAATACGGCGCCACCATGGGGTATTTTCCCGTCGATGAGGAAACTTGTTCCTATTATCTGGCCACGGGCCGCAGTCCCGAACGAGTGAACCTGATTCGAGAGTATTTCAAAGCCCAAGGAATGTTTGGAATTCCCCGCCTGGGGCAGTGCGACTATACCCAGGTGTTGGAGTTGCCTCTGGAAGAAGTGCAACCGGGCGTCGCAGGACCCAAACGCCCTCAAGATCACATCCCGCTGCCGCGGCTGAAAGAAAAGTTTTTCGATCTTTTGCAACGGCCGGTTTCCGAAAACGGGTACAACAAGCCGAAAGATCAACTCCAAGAGCGTTATCCGGTGACCTTTTCAAAGAACGGCAGCGGACCGGTCAAAGAGATATCCAGCGATCTGGGGCACGGTGATGTCTTGATTGCCGCCATTACTTCCTGCACCAATACTTCGAATCCCAGCGTCATGCTGGCTGCCGGGCTGCTGGCGAAGAAAGCGGTTGAGAAGGGTTTGTCCGTCAACCCGAAGGTGAAGACCTCCCTCGCGCCGGGCTCCCGGGTGGTGACGGATTATCTGGCCAAGACCGGACTGCAGCCTTACCTTGATCAGTTGGGCTTTAACTTGGTCGGATACGGCTGCACGACGTGCATCGGAAACTCCGGTCCCCTGAACCCCGACATCGAGTCGGTGGTAACCGGCCATGATGTCGTGACCGCCAGCGTCTTGAGCGGCAATCGAAACTTTGAAGCCCGGATTCATCCCAACATCAAAGCGAATTTCCTGATGAGCCCTCCGCTGGTGGTGGCGTTCGCGCTGGCGGGTACGGTGGAGATTGATCTGGCCAACGAGCCTTTGGGACATGGAAAAAAGAATGAACCGGTTTATCTGCGCGACATCTGGCCGAGCAGCGAAGAAATCCGAAAGGTCCTTCAGGCTTCCCTGGATGCGGAAACTTATCGCAGGCGGTATAGCGATTTCTCTCAGGAGAATCCCTTGTGGAATGAAATACCGAGCCCCTCGGGTGCGGTCTACCAATGGGACCGGGAATCGACTTACATTCAGGAACCACCGTTCTTTTCAGGTTTTCCCGTCCAGCCGAAGCCGGTTCACGAAATTCATGGAGCCCGGCCCCTGGCGGTCTTCGGCGATTCCATCACCACCGATCACATCAGTCCCGCAGGCTCCATTAAATCCAGTTCTCCGGCGGGACGTTATCTGCAGGAGCGCGGAGTGGCGCCGGTCGATTTCAACAGTTATGGATCGCGCCGCGGAAACGATCGAGTTATGACACGCGGCACCTTTGCCAATGTCCGGATCAAGAATCTGATGACCCCGGGTATCGAGGGCGGGGTGACGCTGCATTTACCCGAAGCCGCGCAAATGAGCATTTATGATGCGGCCATGAAATACAAGGAAGAGGACGTGCCGTTGATGGTCTTCGCCGGTCAGGAATATGGGAGCGGAAGTTCGCGCGACTGGGCCGCTAAAGGCACTTTACTCCTGGGCGTGAAAGCGGTCGTGGCTCAAAGCTTTGAACGGATTCACCGCAGTAACCTGGTGCAGATGGGTGTGCTTCCCTGTCAGTTCCAGGACGGATCAAACTCTCAGATGCTTCATTTGAACGGCACCGAGATATTCGATCTGGTGGGATACGAAAAGGGAATCACACCCCGGAAGGAATTGACTTTAGTCATCCATCGGGCGGACGGCACCTCCGAGCGCGTTCCGGTCATCGCGCGCATCGACACCCACGTGGAAGTCGAATACTTCCGTCATGGCGGCATCTTGCCGTACATGTTGCGCCAGCTGGCAGGGAAAAACTAATCGGTTGTTGTGGTCGCCGGGATACGGCGGTCTTTGCGTGTCCCCGGCCGATGGTGATCGATGAAGTTGGGTTTGTCGTTTTCGCAGCCAATCCGGGATGCTCCAAAGAACAGAGCATCCCGGCTACCACTCTGCGCGATCTCCGCGTCCTCCGCGCCTCTGCGGTGAGAGAAAAGAGGCCAAAACGTTATTGTTTTTCTCTTTTTGTTCTGAGCCCCGTTCACGGGGCGACAGAGATTCCAGATACCGACTTAATTCTGCTCCCCTCAAGGGGCAGCCGGTAGAAACCAAGCCCCGTGAACGGGACTATAAAGAATCAATTGATTGGTTGAATTCGTCCCCTCCGATAAATCGGCGGGCTGAGGAAAAGCAAGTCCGCTGAAGCGGACTCGAACCGAGACCGTTCTTCGGAGACACTCGTGTTTTAGAGAATTTCTCAGATCTTGTTACGCTGGAAGATTTTCGTTTTTTGACTGGACTGAACCTCTATTTCCTTTGAAAATCCTCGCTTCCCAATAAAAGCTCAAGAATTCGAGAGACCGTTTGTGCGTCTTCGACAGGCCCGGCTTTCGACCCGTTTGGCGTAGGGTAAGCCACGGTCTTGACCTGCGGCGTCCCGGTGTTTCCTTTGGGGGCCAGAGAAAGGCCGGGGGATGTCGCAACCTCTTCAATAGCGCGGAGATCGTTAGGCGAAGGCCGGGTGTGAATCGTCAAGGCGGCCAAATGGTTGGTGAGTTGATTCACATCCTGCTCTTCATCAGGTGGATCCAGACGTTGTGCCTCGAATGTCGTTCCGGGAATCTGATGATTCACGAACGCGCCCAGAAAATTGATGCGGTTGAAGAACACCCCGGCGTTCATCCATATGGATGAATCCTCGCCATATCCCGTGGGCGGCTGGCATACGTAGAGAGGCTCTCCCATGCGTTGCAACCAGAAATGAAGTGCCGGTGCGCCGTTGGTGTCGCCATCCACGGCCCGAAGAGTGGAAGCGACCAATTCCAGAGGGGACTTGGTTTTCGATCGAAAATTTTTGGCGGAATAAAACTCCGGCGAAGTCAGTAAGGCGCGAACCGTTTCGCGGATATCGCCGTCGGTTTTGAGAAATACCTGCGCGATGTGTTTCACAAGAAGCGGTGAGGGGTGGTCGGAAACAAATCGCGCGCACAATTCTGTGGCGATGAATCTTGCCGTGGAGGGATGACGGGCCAACAACTCGATGACGTGCTCGCCGTCGCTGATGCCGCCACCCGCAGGAATCGTTTCACCCAGAATGGTTTTTCCCCCGGTGTCGTGCATCCAAGGTCGAAACACAAAGGACGGCGACTGCCCGGCGCGATCAATGGTCCAGCCCGTGAAGGCGCGCGCCACCTCTTGAACGTCCTTTTGAGTGTAGCCTCCATTTACCCCCAAGGTGTGTAACTCCATCAACTCGCGGGCGTAGTTCTCATTAATGCCGGTCGTGCTTGTCGGCGGTTTGGCCGGCATGGCTGTGGCATTGGCCATGCGAGGTGGAAGAGCATTCATGGGCTGCGGTCGCGGAAGCTTGGAGTTGGGCGATTGCGACAGCCAGTTGTCGAGGTAAAACAGCATCGCAGGACTTTGGGCCACCGCCAGAAGCAAATCACTGAATTTTCCCAGAGCATGCGGCCGGATCACATCGCGTTCATAACTGGTCAGTAAATTCAGATCGAAGCCTTTGTAGGCAAACACGTTGAAGTGGTTGAACCAAAAATCGGTCATCACCTCTAAAAGTTGCCGTTGACTGAGGGCGGCGCGCAGGAGCTTTTGTTGATCCAGTTCAACCAGGATTTGAGCGGGACGCCCAAACACCGGAGGCGCTTTCTTGTCTTTGGCGCGCTGCTCCGCCACATTGGGTTGCGGATAAAAAGTGAGCAACTCGGTGGGCGCCATGTGCAATGTCGGAAGAACAGACAAGCGCGTTTCCAATTGAGAATCGTCGATGCGCTCGGAATGCAGTTGCCAATCGATGAACTTATTTATCCCCATCTTGCGAACGAGGTTCAGGTCGCCGGGTCGCGGACCGAAGGTCGCTCGATTCAAAAGCTGCAAAATTTTGCCGTCTTCAGTCAGGGCCGGATGCTTCGGGGATCCGGTTTTCGAAATCGGTTGGATAAGCCGGTCGGCTTTCAACGCGCCTTCTGGAACCGAACGGGGCAGGGGATTGATCAAAACGAAAGGCGGCGGGCCGAGGAACGCTTGAAGATTCTGAAACTGGTCTTTTTGGGCGGCTGTCAGACGGGGCGTGAACTCTTCGTGGATGGATTTCATCTCCGCGGCAATGTCTTCTTGCAGCTTCGGCGCATAGGGTTCCTGCTGCAGGCGATTGTGCAGCGACTGAAGACGCGCGGCATGATGCAGCAGGATTTCCCGGAGCGCATTGGTTTGTTCATCCGTTAGAGAAAGAGCCGATCGAGCTCGAGCAATGACGGGTTCTAGCGGACCTTGCGGCGAGGGTTTCGAATTGGTTTGCGCGAAAGAGGCGGAGCAAAGCGCACAAAAAAAGATAACTGCGGCCGACACCTGAAGGCGCCTGAATCGAGAAACGGATCTCATCACTCCTCCTCAATGGGAGTTGTTTCGGGTGATTTTAATCCTGCCCAATTCTAATTGCTATGGAATTTGAGGGAAGGAAGCCGTCTGGTCTATCCGGTCTATCCTGTCTGCGCTTGCGTCCCCCGGGTTCTTGGGGGATTCAGTCTTTTCGGTCTGTCCTGTCCGTCTCGAAGCTTGCCTGGTTTTCAAATCGCGCAATCGCGCCATTCCAGAATTATCAAATCCCGCCGGGCGGGATCCCGGAGACGTTTCGGGAAGGAAACCAGCGCAAGGCTAAATCTGCCTCGCAGCATGAGATGAAAGAAGTTAAGCCCAAGGCTTGCGCATGGGAATTCGCGCCAAACAAGTCCAGTCCTCCAAAGGAGGACGTAAGACCTTTAGCCCGGCACGTGAGTGCCGGGAATGAATGCCGGAAACGGAAGAAGTCCCGCTCCGCGGGACGAGAGATGATCTTCCTCTATTTCCAAACCGAGCTTTCTTCGAACGCAATACCGTATGTGGTCAAAAATTCTCGCATCTCCTCTTGAAACGTTTTGCGCCGATGGTGTTGTTCCTGGTTTAAAATATACCTCACCACCTTTGGCACATTGGATAAACTGACACTGAAGCCGGCGTAACCTTCCTGCCATGCAAACTTCGTCCTCAAACGCAAGGTTTCGTTCACCCAGCGCGATGAATTTGCCTTCAATTTCTGGATGGCCTCAGCGGGAGCCAATATGGGAGGCAATTGAATCAGCAAGTGAACATGGTCGGTCGTCCCGCCAATGGTGATTGGCTTTCCGTGCAATTCACGGATGATACCACCCATGTAAGCGTGGAGGCGTGGTTTGATATCCGACACGATCATTGGGATTCGATTTTTGGTGCTGAAAATAGCGTGCGTCAAGAGATTGGTGAAGGTGTGAGACATGTGTGGCAGCGCTTTCCGGGGGAGGGTTGGAGGGGGATCTTAATGCTGTCCGATGTGCTGGACAATTGTCTTTCGTCCCGCCCTGCGGGACTGGAATATTTTTCTTGCCGATTTCCCGGCACTTACGTGCCGGGCTAAAGATCTTGCGTCCTCCTTACGGAGGACTTTTCCAATTTTAATTCCTTCTTCCTGGATTTACATCCGGGCCACAGATCTTTCGTCCCGCCCTGCGGGACTGGAATATTTTTCTTGCCGATTTCCCGGCACTCACGTGCCGGGCTAAAGATCTTGCGTCCTCCTTACGGAGGACTTTTCCAATTTTAACTCCTTCTTCCTGGATTTACATCCGGGCCAAAGATCTTTTGTCCCGCCCTGCGGGACTGGAATATTTTTCTTGCCGATTTCCCGGCACTCACGTGCCGGGCTAAAGATCTATCGCCCCGATGAATCGGGGCTGGCCGGACGGGACCAAACAACCACCATGCAAGAGAATAAAATTTCTCCACCGGCAGAATTCATTCGCTTGTCGCACTTTCCGGCGACCTCTCAATCAACGGGCGCAACAATTCTCTCGCACCACCGGCGTCTTCGGTTGCGACTTGGATCACGACCGGGCCTGTGACCACATTGAAACTGGTCCCAATGCGACCCATACCAAAAAGATCCTGCGCGCCTTCATTTTTTACGAAAAATTGAATGCCGGCGCCGTTCAAGAGCGATTCGACGAACGGCAAAAGCGCGGCATCGCCGGTGGTAAACACGGTGATCAATTCAGAAGAAGTATGGTTTGGTTCAGGCGGATCCGGCGGCAGTCGTTCAACGAGGGAAACCTGGCACTCGGCACATTCCGTGAATCCATCGCGATATTCGTCATGACATTGGGGACAAAACATCGAAATGACCTCCGCTCGGGTTTGAAAACAGGGACCAACAAGGTGTTATCACACGCGCAAAACCGTGTCAATCTGGACGGGTGTCGGGTGTCAGGAACCAGGTATCGGGTGGCGCAGTTTGTGTGGTGCGAACTTCAATTCGCGGGACGATAGACTGGGAATCACGATTTCGCGAAGGAACAGGTAGCTGAGAACCAAGTCCAAGGGAAGCGATGCGGAAATTTGGAGCGCCCCGACGGGTCGGGGCATTGAAACGGTCACCAAGCCCTTTGCCTCGGCCATCCCGTCTTTCCATTCTCTCTTTCAATGCGAGAATCCAAAGTGGCGTCGCTCCCGCTCTGTGGGATTGCCGCCGCGCTCCAAATGTTTACGTCGCCTCGTTCTTCTTGAGAAGAGCGTCGAGCCCATAAAGATCACCGAGGACCCACAGTTCGGCGATGGCACCACCTTTGAAACGAAAGAGCGCCGCACCCAGCCAATGGACATGTTTGTGGGTCGGTTGGAAGCCGCGGAAGACACCGGTGTGGACGCCGGAGAATCGCATCTGAGCGAAGGCGCGGTCTTGTTCGCCGACACAATCCAAAATTTCGCAACGGTAGTCGGAGAGAGAGGCGCGGATCGAGCGGGCATAACTCTTGAATGCCTCGCGACCCCGCGTCTCGGTCCCCAGAGATCCGCGAAACAGGAAATCTTCCGTCAGTAACTCGGAAGCGGCCTCCAGATCGCCCGCAGTCCAAATGCGTGCATAAAATGCTTCAACAAGTCTCGGGATAGTCATAAGAACCCCAAGAGAAGCATGGAAAATTTGTGGGTGGAATCAAAGGATGCAGCCGAAGGTCAATAAAATCAGGCAATGACAATACAAAGAGACTGAGCATCCGAAAGAAGCCTCCTCCATCCGGGATGAGGATCTGGCTCCTCAACGTCCCAGTGCCCGCAGGATTCGTCGAACACGTTTATTATCTGAAAACTTCTTTTGGACCTCAAGGCCACGGCTGGATTTGGCAAGGGCTAGACTAATCCGGCGCAGTTCGCTGACTTGCTTCAGGCGGAGTGAAACGGATCGTGCAGCCATATCAATCTTTATCACGGATGCTCCTGAGGTATCGGATGTCGTCCTTGTCTTGACCGCTCCGGCGCAAAGATTTTAAGGCGATCAACCCCCGAGGCGAAACAACGCTGATGGCGCCGCCTTCCCATTTTACTTTGGAGCGGCTCTTCCATGCAGGTTGTATCCCGGGCGTGGTTATAAGAAGGTCAAGATTCAGAATTTCTCCAGAACTTGCGTCGGTCTTGCTGATGCGATGGATTTGAATTTTACCGCCTCGGAATCGCATGGGTCTGGCTTTTAAGGTGAATCCTAAACGTGCAATTGCTTTTACAACTTTGGGAAGAGACCCGCGCTCGATCATCAGGTCGATATCAAGCGTAGCCCTCGGCATTGCATAGATAGCCATAGCCAATCCCCCGCAAAGGGCGTATTCAATCTCCTTTTCGTCAAATGTAGCGATCAAGCTTTTCAGCTCTTCGAGAAGATCCATGAGTAAATTGCCCGCGAGTCAATAGCAGTAAACAAGCCAAACGCCAAATACAGAAGCATGCGTATCGTAATCACGGGAATGGGGGATGTCAATCAGCGCCAAAGAGCCCATAACCAAGCTTGCTCCGGCGGATTTTTCAAAGAAGCGGCTGCGGTTGTGGTATCTTGTGCTGATACAATTGGAATCCTTTCTTACACGTCCGTTTTCGGGAGTCCTTTCATGCAAATGCGGCAAATGGGTCGGACCGGCTTGATGGTGTCGGAAGTATGTCTGGGAACGATGACATTTGGCGGCCAGTGTGATTCCGATACGTCGTTTGCCATCATGGATAAGGCCCGGGAGTGGGGCGTGAACTTTATCGACACCGCGGACATGTATCCGCTTCCTCCCACTCTTCAGACCGGGGGACGCACCGAGGAAATCGTGGGCCAGTGGTTGAAAGGGAAGCGGCATGAATTTGTGTTGGCGACCAAATGCCGTTTCGCCATGGGCCCGGGCCCCAATGATGTGGGGCTCTCCCGCAGACATATATTCAATGCGATTGACGCCAGTTTGAAACGCCTGCAGTGCGATTACATCGATCTCTATCAGGTCCATGCTCCTGATCCCTTGACGCCCATCGATGAGACCTTGCGGGCCTTGGACGATTTGGTGCGGTGCGGCAAGGTTCGATATATCGGATGTTCCAATTTCGGAGCCTGGCAGCTGGCCAAGTCCCTGTGGGTGAGCGAGCGATTGAATCTGGCGCGTTTCGATTGTGTGCAGCCGCGCTATAACCTGCTCTACCGAGAAATCGAATCGGAGTTGCTGCCGCTGTGCCGCGATGAAGGCCTCGGGGTCATCGCTTACAATCCCTTGGCCGGCGGATTTTTGACGGGGAAATATCATCCCGGACAATCGCCCGTCGAGGGGACACGCTTCACCTTGGGAAAATCGGGCGAAGTGTACCGTCAGCGCTATTGGCAAGAGAGCCATTTTGAAGTAACCGCCGCTCTGCAGAAATATTGCGAGAAACACGGCAAACCGATCATCCAAGTGGCCCTGGCCTGGGTTTTAAAACAGCCGGGAATAACCTCCGCCATCGTGGGAGCCACACGGGCCGAACAGCTCGATCAGTCGTTGGGGGCGCTGGAACTTTCGTTGGAGTCCGAGGATGATGCGGCCTGTGATGAGGTTTGGTACAACCTTCCGAGGGTGCGCCCCGGTGTGGGCGAAGTGCAAGTGGCCCGTTAAATGGGCCCGACCAAGAAAGATTGGAGAACAAGTCCCAAGGTTTTTCTGCTGAGGAGGAGGCATGCGAATCAACCTGCGTCGATTAATTCTGTTTGTACTCATCATCATTTTCGTTGTGATTCCGCTGTTTCAGGTGGTGGTGTCTCTGGCGACGGATTGGTGGTGGTACCAAGAGCTGGGATACACCATCGTTTTTACCCGGGAATTGGGGACGCGCTTATGGCTGGGCCTGGCCTCGGGGGTGGTGTTTTTTGTCATCCTCTTATTGAATATCTGGATTGCGCGCCGCAAAAGCAGCGACGTGGTTGATGTGGAAGGTCCCTTTTGGCGCGCCTTTCCTTATTACAACGCGCTGCGGGCCTTTGTAGATCGCTTCCTTTTATTCGCGGCGATCGTGGCCGCGATTGTTTTTGGCTTCTGGGCCTCCAGTCAATGGGACGTGTATCTGCGCGCTGTTCATGCCACGGCCTTCGGCACGAGTGATCCTCTCTTTGGTCGCGACATCGGTTTTTATGTCTTTCGCTTGCCGTTTCTGCAGTTTTTGCAATCCGCGGGCTTGGGGATTGTGTGGGTGTCATTGATTGTGGCCGCTCTCATCCACCTGGTCCAAGGAGAGGTCTCGATCGTGCGTCAAGGCGTCGCCGTGGATCAGCGGATGCGCGCTCATCTCCTGGTGTTAATCTCCTTTGTGGCTCTTTTGCTGGCGGTGGGCGCACAGTTTGACGCCTGGGGTTTGCTTTACTCCAGTCGGGGAGTCGTGTATGGGGCCAGCTACGCCGATGTTCATGCCGAGCTTCCGTTGATTCGCTTTATTACTTTCGCCCTGGTGTTGACCGCCCTACTGGCGGTGGCGCAGATCTTTAAGCGCGGCTATCGCTGGGTGATTGGCGGTGTGCTGCTTGTGTTCCTGGGTGTTCTGGGAAGGGCTGTTTATCCCAACCTCATCCAGAAATTTGAAGTCGTTCCCAACGAAATCAACAAAGAACGGCCTTACATTGAAAACGTCATCAAGTTCACGCGCCAGGCCTACAGCATTGCAAACGTTGACGAGCGCGAGTATCCGGCCGAAGACTCACTCACCGCGGAAGATTTGAAAAAGAACGATCTGACCATCAAGAACATCCGCCTGTGGGATCATCAGCCGCTCCTGGCAACCTACGCGCAGCTCCAGGAAATTCGGCCCTATTACGCCTTCACGGACGTCGATAATGACCGCTACACCGTCAACGGCGAATATCGCCAGGTCATGTTGAGCCCGCGCGAAATGTCGTCCGAGGCCCTGCCCAGCAAGATTTGGATCAACGAACACCTCGCCTTTACGCACGGATATGGACTGTGCCTCGGTCCCGTCAACCTTATTTCTGAAGAAGGTCTGCCGCAGTTTTTTATCAAGGACATTCCACCGGTCGCGAGCACCAATATCACGGTCACTCGTCCGGAGATTTATTACGGAGAACTTTCAAACAATTACTGCCTGGTGAAGACGCGCACCCCGGAGTTCGACTATCCTTCCGGCGAAGACAATAAATATGTGACCTACGCCGGCACCGGAGGGGTTCCTATTGGAAACCTTCTTCGAAAAGCGCTGTTTGCCTCGCGCTTCGGTGAAATTAATTTTCTGTTGTCGAGCGAAGTCAGCGGCCAGAGCCGCATCCTGTTCCACCGCCGCATTGTGGAGCGCGTCCAACAACTGGTTCCGATGGCGATGTTGGATCCCAATGCTTACATGGTGGTTGATCAAGGGAAGTTGTATTGGATCGTCGACGGGTACACCACCACTTCCAACTATCCGTATTCCGAACCACGCGAAAATGTGGGGAACTATATTCGTAATTCCATCAAGGCCATCGTGGATGCTTACGACGGCTCGGTGAATTTGTATGTGAGTTCACCCGAGGACCCCTTGATCCAAACGCAGATGAAAATTTACCCCGGGGTTTTCAAGCCGCTCGATCAGATGCCCGACTCCCTGCGGGCGCACATCCGCGTGCCGGAATTGTTCTTTTCGGTTCAGGCGTCCATCTACGCCACCTACCACATGACCGATCCGACGGTCTTTTATAACAAGGAAGATTTGTGGAAGATTCCCCAACGGGCCTTGGGCGGGCAGGATCAGCCGATGGAGCCGTATTACACCATCATGAAGCTGGCGATGCCCAGGGAGGCGGCCACGGCGGCGAAGTCGCGTCAGGAAGAAGAGTTTATTCTGATGATCCCTTTCACGCCGGCCAAGAAAGAAAACATGATCGCCTGGATGGCCGCCCGCTGCGACGCTCCCAATTACGGCAAGCTGGTGGTCTATTATTTTCCGAAGCAGAAACTCGTCTATGGCCCACAACAAATCGAGTCGCGTATCGATCAGGAAGCCGAGATTTCCAAACAGCTGACGCTATGGAACCAAGGAGGTTCCACAGTCATTCGCGGGAGTCTGTTGGTGATTCCCATTGAAAAATCCTTGCTTTACATCCAACCCTTGTACCTCTCTGCGTCTCAAGGCGGACGCTTGCCCGAACTCAAACGCGTGATCGTGGCTTATGGAAATACCATCGCCATGCAGCAGAACTTGGAGTTGGCGCTGCAGACGATTTTTGGAGGTGCGGGAACAACTCCACCTGTGAACGTCGCCACCACGGCCGCGCCACAACCGGCTGAACCCGCCTTCAATATGGATGCGGCGATCAAGGATGCCGGTGATGCCTTCAACCGCGCCCAGGAAGCACTCCGCAGTGGGAATTGGGCGGCGTACGGCGACGAAATGAAGAAATTGGAGGCTGCCCTGAAGAGATTGCAGGAGAAGAAATAGCATCAAGAAGCAATCTGAGACGGAAAACCATTCGGGAATGGATGTTGGGAATAGAACGGGGATTGAGCTTCTGTAACTCTTACCGGCGAAGACCGGTGGTGTGCCCGTCTACCGGTCACAGACGATCTATGATTTTGATCGTTGATGCCCACCTGCCGATTTCCAGGCTGCCGATGAAATATAAAGCCCATTTCCATCCGCTCTCGACCCAGAGTGGAGCATTGTAGAGAGAATTTCCAAACAGGCTGGTGGCCAGGCATCGGGCCAGATGCCGCACCAACTTTCGGAAATCGGTTGGAGGAGGTGCTTTCTCTGGCTGGATTGCTGGAGCCACGGCTTTAACCCTCGCCATCAATTTAACATCCATCATCTTCGACTTCTTAGACCTGAGCGGACACGGAAAGTTGAACGGGAAAAAGCACCTTTGGATTCAATCCGCGACGTTCGACAAATCAAATCCATCTTTACGCGATCCTACGATCGGTCATAAAATGCGGCGACGCGGGGACATTCAATTTGGGCGTGGCTGGGAGGCTGCGATATGAGGCGATTGGTTGTTGTTTTCGCATTGGTGGTAGCCTTTGCGGGTTTCTTGGGTATTGGGTACGTGGCGTTCAGGTTTCTCCTGGGCAGTTCCTCGTTTTCGACGAGTTCTGCTCCGCCGGGCTGGGTTGAAAAGAAAGATCCTCAAGGATTCATAGTGCAAATTCCGCGTGGCTGGAGCGCAGTGGGAGATCGCACGTCCGGAAAAGTGGAAATTAAAGGGAATTCCGGCGAATCGGTGACCTTGTGGCCCGTTTTTGTGGCGGCGCGGCTCAATTCATCCAGTGCGACTTCCATTGTCCGAGGCCTGGCGAAACAGCTGAGTCCCGCTGCAGAGTGGTTGGGCCCGGAGCCCATGGGCCCATCGGCCATCCGGCTTCGCGGGCGTTCCGGGAGCGACCTCTTGACGGCTGCTATGGCGTGGAATACCAGCAATAAGGGAACGGCGGGTTTGGTTTATCTTATTTCTTGTCCTGAAGCCCGTTATCAGAGTTCGCAGGATGCGTTCGTTCACATTCTGGAGAGCTTCCGCATGTTCGGGCCGCCTGCCAGTGAAGAAAAAGGGCAGGAATTGCCCCGATTCGTGCGCTGGGATGACCCGCGCGAACATGCTTTCAGCGTGGATGTTCCTGAAGGTTGGATGGCTAATGGCGGCATGTTTCGTTTTGCCTCTGTCGACACGCGGCCGGTGGTCGACGCAGCGTCTCCCGACGGAACCATACACATCACGGGAGGAGACAAGGATATTCCACCCTTTACGATGCCGAACCAGATGCTGGCCTTCGCCGGTTTTCGTGAAGGCTCTTGGTATTCGCCGGGCTATGGCGTTCAGATGATGGTTCGCCGCTATCAGACCGGGGCTGAATTTGTGCGTTCCTACGTGGAATCAAAGATCGCGCCGCAGTGCATTGGGCTGGTATTCGACGAAACCCGCGACCGGCCCGATATTTCCCGCGCCATCAATGCGATTTATGCGCAATTCAGTAATTCGGGGGTACGAACACAACTCAGCACCGGTGAAACGGCATTTCACTGCCAGAGCCGCGGCCAACCGATGAATGGATATTATCTGGCCGGTACAATGTCGACGCTGATGACCGGCAACGGTCTGTGGAACGTCCAAATTCTCTATGGATTTTTGGCGCCGAGCGCACAGACGCGTCAGGCGCAAGCCATCCTGGAACATATGGTCCAGTCGTTTCAATACAATCCTCAATGGTCGGCCATGCAGTCCGGCATCGCCATGCAGACCTCCAAAATCGTGACCCAAACCAATAATGAAATCACCAACATGATCGACAGCAGCTATTGGAATCGCCAAAAGACGCTCGACGAAATCAGCCGCCGCCGCTCCAACGCCACGTTGGGAGTCGAGGACGTCATCGATCCCTTGACCGGAGACCAGATGAAGGTGGAGAGCGGATCGAATTATTACTGGATCGACCAGCATGGAGCCATTGTAGGAACCAATACCGACACACGACCCAATCTGGATTTTCGCAAGATGGTTCAGTTACCCTGATTAGAAAATCAGCTATGAAGAGCTCAAGCGTTAGGAGCAGTGGCCAGGGATCATTCGACACACGCATTGAGAAATGTGTCCCCCTGATCCGGAATGCCCGCCGGATAACTGCGTTTACCGGGGCCGGAATTTCGACGGAGAGCGGATTGTCGGATTTTCGCAGTCCCGGCGGCGTGTGGGATCGATACCGCGTGGTCACCTTTCAGGAGTTTGTACGAAGCCACGAGGCACGGGTGGAGTTCTGGACCATGAAACGCGATTTCTACCACGAGCTGGAACGAGCCCGGCCCAATAAGGCTCATCAAGCCTTGGCCGAACTGGAACGGCGAGGGAGGTTGGAATGTGTCATCACGCAAAATATAGATGGCTTGCATCAGGAATCGGGGAATTCTCCCGACCGGGTCATTGAACTCCACGGAACAAATCGAAAAGCGGTGTGTCTCAGTTGCAGAAGAACTTGGCCCATTGGCGAAATTCAAACGCGCTTGGAATCCGGCGATTTGGACCCGCGCTGCGAGAAGTGTCAGGGATTGATCAAACCCGCCACCATCTCGTTCGGCCAGGCCATGCCGGAAGAAGAAATGCGTCGAGCCTTCGAATGCGCCGAGACAACCGATTTGATGTTGATGATCGGTTCCTCCCTGCAAGTAGCTCCGGCAGCCTCCATCCCCCCGCACGCTCACACTCATGGCGCGAATTTGATTTTCATCAATCGAACCCAGACACCTTGGGATCACCTTTCAACCGTCCTGTTTCGTGAAAGCGCCAGCGAAGTCATGGGCGGGCTTATCAATGGAATTTACTCCCGAGCTTGCTAGCTCTTGCCCTGAATAAATTCTCTGCGCTAACTCCGCGGCCTCAGCGTCTCTGCGTTGAACCATCCTCCCCATGGTGGAGCACTCTTATGGTCATCGAGGCCATCTGCACAAGGACTCATTAATTGCATTACCGTATTAAATCATATAGAATCGCATAATTAATGTGATCTAATTAGTAGAAATAGGTGAGGCTGCCATGAGACTCTTCAAACCCACTGAAGCCGCCAAAATGATCCGGGTGAGTTATCCGACGCTCAAGCAGTGGATTTATCGGGGAAAGATCCGAACCATCAAAACGCCGGGAGGCCATCATCGCATTCCGGAATCGGAAATCCGGCGATGGATGAACCCGCCGGCCCAGGCTCAGGGGGGCGGTGAGACATTGCCGCTGGCGTCGATCAGCGGCCGAAATAAGCTTTTGGGAATGATCACGGGAATCAAGTTCGACGGGCTGCTGGCGCAGGTGGTGCTGGAGGTGGGAGGGCAGACGATGACGTCCATCATCACGCGCAATGCCTGTCGGGAATTGGGATTGAAGAAGGGTGTGGCGGCATATGCTCTGGTGAAAGCGACGGAAGTGATGATCATTCGTGCTTGAAAGGTTGTGGAAGTCAGTGGCCACCGCTCGAGGAAAAGGGAAATTTGCAATCGCACTTGTGATTGTCGTGGCGATGGTATGGGTGTGGGGGCGCAGCAGCCGATACCTGAAACCTCCGGGAGGAAAGGCTAAAACGCCACTCGTCGTATTTGCGGCAGCTTCGTTGACTGATCCGTTCAATGAAATGAAGAATCTCTTCGAGAGGCAACACCGCGATGTTCGAGTTGTAATGAACTTTGCCGGGTCTCAAGAGCTGGCTCTTCAAATTGAGCAGGGGGCAGAATGTGATGTCTTCGCTGCGGCGGATCAGCGCTGGATGAACGACGTCGAACAGCGCCAATTGCTGTCCGAACGCCCGCGGGATTTTGTTCAAAATGATTTGATTGTGGTTCTGCCGGCGAGAAATCCGGGGCCTGTCCAACAACTTCCGGATCTCTCGAGAAAAGGCCTCAAGATCGTGGTCGCAGACGAGGCCGTTCCGGTGGGCCGCTATACGCGTGAGGTGTTAAATCGAATGAGCCGGCTTTCGGGATTCGGCCTCTCGTTCGCCGAGGCGGTATTGAAAAACGTGGTGTCGGAGGAAGACAACGTCAAAGCGGTTTTGGGAAAGGTTCAACTGGGCGAAGCGGACGCCGGATTCGTTTATCGCTCGGATGTCTCTCAACGGGTTAAAGAAGAGGTGATCGTTTTGGAAATCCCCCCAGCCGCGAATATCGTGGCCACCTATCCACTCGCGGTCCTGAAGAATTCCACCCATTTGGAATTGTCGCGTGAATTTGAGGACTTGGTGATGTCACCTGCCGGTCAGGACATTCTTGCCAACCACCGCTTTATTCCCGTTAGCCGGGGCAAGGGGCGTCCGTGAGCGAACCCTTGTCTCCAAGGACACCGCTTTCGCTTCTGCGGACATTCCCGGGTTTTTGGTCCCTGTCTTTGATTTTGGGGGCCGCGATCATTCCCATTTTTCTTTGCCTGCCGCTACTGAGTTTGTTCGTCCAAGTTCCTTTTACGGAACTGGCGAAACGGATCAGCTCACCGGTCGTTTTGAATGCCTTGCGATTGAGCCTTTTGACGTCCTTCAGCTCCGCTGTCATCATTGTCGTTTTTGGTCTTCCCACGGCCTATTTCTTTGCGACCTCGGAATTTCCGGGGAAGCGAGCGTTGGAAGTCTTAATGAATCTCCCGATGGTTTTGCCGCCGACCGTTGCCGGCTTGGGTTTACTTTTAGCCTTTGGCCGGTCCGGCCTGGTGGGAGGCTGGTTGGCGCGCATGGGATGGAGCATTCCATTCTCCACGGTGGCGGTGGTCCTGGCGCAGCTTTTCGTGGCCACGCCGTTTTTCGTGAATGCGGCTCGTTCAGGTTTTGAAGCCGTGGACCCGCATCTTCTTAAAGCCGCCTCCAGCTTGGGAGCTTCGCCATTCTATTGCTTCCTTCGAATCGTGTTGCCGCTGAGTTCGAGGTCGCTTGCCGTGGGGATGGCCATGGCGTGGGCGCGCTCTTTGGGTGAATTCGGCGCCACCATCACGTTTGCCGGAAATTTGCCGGGTGTGACTCAAACCATGCCACTGGCTGTGTATATGGCAATGCAAAGCGATTTGCAGGCGGCGGTGGCCTTATCGGTTCTGTTGCTGATCGTTTCTTTTGGGATTCTGATGGCCCTTCGAACGAGAGTGTTCCTGGGTCCGCGCTGAGGTGACGGTGCTGAAAGCGACTTTAAAGAAAAAACTCACTGCTTTTGATCTGGAGGTGAGTCTGGAGGTTGAGAAGGCTTTCCCGCTGGTTATTGTGGGAGAGAATGGAGCCGGAAAGACAACCGTTCTCAATCTTTTGACCGGACTGGTTCCGCCGGATGAAGGGCGAGTGGAGCTGAATGGAAAAATCTTTTGTGATACTGCTCGAGGGTTTCATCTCGCGCCGGAGCATCGGGAGATTGGATACGTTTTTCAGGACGCGGCACTGTTTTCTCACCTCACGGTCTATGAAAATGTGGCCTTTGGCCTGCGGGCCCGACGAGTGCCGGACCGGGAAGTTGAGCATCGTGTTCGGGAAATGCTCCATCGGTTCGGGATTTGGGACCTCGCGGCCTCTCGCCCCGGCAAGCTTTCGGGCGGTCAGAAGCAACAAGTCGCCCTGGCTCGCGCTTTGGTCACAAAACCCCGATTGCTCTTGCTGGACGAGGCCATGGCGGCGTTGGATTACCGCAACCGGCGGGAAGTTCGTAATGATTTACGCTTCTTTTTGAAGGACGAAAACTGCATCACGTTGTTGGTTACGCATCAACCGTTGGAGGCGATGGCGTTTGGAGAGAAAGTGGCGGTGTTGGAGCAAGGAAAGATTGTGCAGTTGGGAGCCCGCGAGGAGCTCCTGCGGCGCCCCCGCACGCCCTATGTCGCCGAGTTAATGGGAGTCAATTTTTTCCAAGGACGGGTGGTGGCACGAGCCTCCGACGGTTTGTGTGAAGTCCGCACGGAGAACGGAATCCTGCATCTGCTCGCCGAGGAAGGACGTGAGGACGTGTTTATCGCCGTCGACCCACGCGAGATCACGCTGCACACCAGTGCCCCGTCCGGGACGGCGCAAAATGTATTTGAGGGCGCGATACTGGAATTGCTCCCCGAGCCGCCCCTGGGCGAACGCGTGCGCGTCGTCCTGGGCACGCATCCGTCCATTGTCGCGGAAGTTACCATTCACGCGGTTCGAACATTGGCTCTTCGGGAAGGGATCAGCGTCTACGCAAGTTTCAAAGCGACGGCGGCGAGATCGTACAACTGATTCAGATCCCGCGTGAGGTGTGCAGCGGGTAGTTTTCTATCCATCGGGCACTCGTTTCCAACATTCGTCCGCGGACCACCGGAACGCGGCTTGAAGCCTCATTCCCGCTTTCTTGCCGAGCGTTGGGATGCAGGTCTGTACATCTTTTTGGGCTCCTTCAACAAACTCTTGACCGCGCATGGATTCGATGGTTTTATGTTTGCTCTTATGTGAATCCTTGAGCTTGAAATCTTGGGAAGAGGATTTGCTTTCGGCTGCCCCTTTTCATTGAACTCTTGAGATGTTTCCCGTTTCGCGCAAGACTGTCGTAGCGGTAACGGACCGCAATCCAATCGATCGATGACCCGTCAAAAAAGAAAGTCATCCAAGTCAAAAGCGACCCATCACGTGGAAGCCAGGATCGAAGAGCGCAAACTGGTTCGGATCGAAATCATTCTTCTGGTTTGCATTTTGGCATTGGCTGGAGGCCTGCGCGTTTACCACCTTGGCCAGTCCCCGCTTTGGATGAATGTGGATGAAGGCGCGACGGCCTGGAATTCTTATTGTCTTCTGAAAACCGGAATGGACCAACACGGAGTGCGTTGGCCGATTTTCGACAGCGCCGGCTTTGGTCAAGGAATGACCACGCTCTACTTGTATATGCTTATTCCATTTCAGGCGATCGGAGGTTTGAACGTCATTACGTCGCGGGCGCCCGCTGCGATGTGTGGCGTGCTAATGGTGTTTCTGATTTATTATGTAGGGAAGAGGCTGTTTGACCGGTGGGTTGGAATCGCTGCAGCCGGCCTTTTGGCATTGAGCCCCTGGCATTTGCAGCAAAGCCGATGGGGACACATGGCCAATCTTTTTCCACTCATCGCCCTAGCCCCATTGGCTGTGATGTTGTGGGCGGGATTTCCAGGTGCGGACGACGGTTCGCGGCCTTTGCGGCCGTGGCAAGCCCTCCTCGCTGGTGCGGTCACCGGCGTCGGCTGCTACGGTTTTTACGGGGCGCGATTGTGGATACCAGTTTTTTGTACGGCTTTTGTCCTGGTGAATTGGCGAGCTTGGTGGGGCCGCCTGAAAACACGGCCCGGTGTTTTGGCCACCGCAGCATTCCTCCTGATGGTGCTACTAACTTTCGGGCCTTTGGTCTGGGCGAGTGTGCGCCTTCCCCTGGTGATGAAGAGGGCAGAAGTGACCTGGGTATGGAACCCTTCAGATGCGTTCATGACGAAGATCGAAAAGGTTGTGGCGCGTTATCCGGGGCACTTTGGACCCGGCTTTCTGTTCCAGCGCGGGGATACCGATGTCACATTATCCCCACCCGCCGGCTACGGTTTGTTCCACTGGTACACGTTGCCGATGATGCTGGCCGGGCTGGCATACGTCTTTCCCCGTTTGAGGCGTTCCAGTTCGGCGAGAGTATTGCTGACTTGGGTGGCGTTATATCCGGCGGCCGATCTTCTCAACGATCACCCCACCATGCATGCGTTGCGAAGTCTACCGGGAGCGGCAGCCCTGTCTCTCACCGCTGCCGTTGGTTTAATATTTCTGCTTCGACGGAGCTGGCACTGGCACCGGCAATGGACCGTTGTGCTCGCTATGGTTGCGGCCTTATTTATCCTGATAACCACGATGCGATTCAATTTGGCATTCTTTGGCGACTTCAATGCAGATCCAATCAGATATCAGGTGAGCCATCGAGATCTTGTGGAGGCTTGCGCTTGGTTGAAGCCGCGTCTGCAGGATGAAGATGCAGTCTTTGTGACGAGAACGGGCATGTTGCATCCCTACATTTACACCTTGGTAGGGCTCCAATATGATCCGCGTCAATGGTTTCGTGATCCCAAGACCTTTGAGGAAGGTCGGCTTCCAAACGGGACTTTTCGAAATGAGGAGATGTGTCTCCGCTATGGTAAGCTCCATTTCATATTTGGAGAAGCCAGTCGGCGGGAAATTGACCAACTGGTTAAGAATGGGCGAGGCAATCGGGTTGTCTTTATCATGCGGCCCGGAGAATTGCAGTTGGGCAGCCGGGTTTCTCCGGTCCGCCAGATCCGCGATCCGGAAGGAAATCTGTCATTAGTCATTTATGAATTCACCATCTGACCCTCCTATGAAGAGCTCTAAGAAAAAGCATCGCTCTCCACAATCCAAAAGCACCTCGGACGCAACCTTCTCCGGCTTCCAACGCTTTGGCAGGCGGAAAGAGATTTCCATGCTGATTTGTATACTGGCACTGGCCGCCTTTGTTCGCTTCTACCACCCCACGCAGTCACCGCCAGGATTGAACGTTGATGAGTGCTCGGAGGTCTGGAATGCCCAGTGTCTCCTCAAGACCGGCATGGATGAACATGGAGTGCGTTGGCCGATTTTTGCAAGCGCTCAATACGCTCAAGCCATTGACACGGTGACCCTGTACCTTCAACTACCCTTTCAGTTCTTCTTTGGGATGAACGCAGCGACAGGGCGAGCTCCGTCTGCTCTATGCGGCGTTCTGACCGTTTTCCTTATTTATTATGTGGGAAGGCGAATGTTTTGTCGCTGGACTGGGTTGGCGGCTGCGGCTCTGTTGGCCGTCAATCCGTGGCACCTCCTACAGAGTCGATGGGCCCATGAGGCTTCGGTCGTTCCTTTCCTGGCCATTGCACCGTTGGCGGCCATGCTTTGGGCAAATTTGCCGTTCGGCGATAAAGAAATTAGGCCTTTGAATCCCATCAGGGCGGGATTGGCGGGTGCCGTCACAGGGATTTGTACCTACGGATATTTGGGAGTGCGCTTGTGGATTCCTGTTTTTTATATGGCAGCCGTTCTGGTGACTTGGCGAGCCTGGTGGGAGCGGTTGAGGACGCGGCAAGGTGCCATAGCCATCGGCGCCTTCTTGCTGATGGCTATGCTTTTTTTTGGTCCCTTGTTGTGGGCGACTCATTCGAATCCGTTGCTGACGAAACGAGCGGGGTTGACCTGGGTTTGGAATCCAACGGATTCGATCGAAACGAAAATCGGGAAAGTCCTTTCTCGTTATCCAGGCCACTTTGGTTTGTCCTTTCTCTTTCTCCAAGGTGATCCTGACATCTCTTTTTGCCCCCCACAAGGTTATGGATATTTCTGTTGGTACACCCTTCCTTTGATGATCCTGGGTTTGGCACACTGCTTTGCTCGCCTGAAATCATCCCGAACATCTAGAGTGTTGCTGACTTGGGTCATCCTTTATCCTGCCGCAGATCTCTTAAGCGAACATCCTGCGATGCACGCTTTGCGGAGTCTTCCGGGGATTTGTGGATTGGTGTTGCTTTCTGCTGTAGGGTTAGTTTTTACGATGCGCTGGCTTTGGCAACGAAAAAGGGCGACTGCTATTGTTTTGGCAGTGGGGGCAAGCGCTATTGTCCTTGTCTCCACAATTCGCTTCCTCGACACATTTTTTGGTCAATTCAACAGCGATCTTCGGAAGTATCTCGTCGGGCATGTGGACCTCTTGGAAGCCTGCCAGTGGCTGAAACCACGATTGAAAGAAGAAGACGCTGTTTTCGTCACGGGGACAGGGATGGGGCATCCCTACACTACCACGCTGGTTGGTCTTCAGTACGATCCTCGTCAATGGTTCCTGGATGTGAAGCAGACGATGGAAGGCCCTCTCCCCAATGGGGCGTATCGAAATGAAGAAATTGTGCTGCGTTATGGAAAGATGCATTTTATGTTTGATGCTTCGGCCCGGTCCGACATTGAACAGCTCGAAAGGAACGGACACCCTGACCGTGTCGTTTTCATCGTTCGGCCCTGGGAAGTGCCGCTGGGCGGCCGGTTTTCTCCCGTTCAGCAGATCCTCGATCCCGAAGGGAACCCCTCGTTAGTCATTTACGAGTTCACGATTTAGTGCTTCGTTCATGGCTTCTTGGTTTGGGATGGATTGATCTTTGGAATCAAATGTCCCCATTGGAATCGGTCATGCCTTTCAGCGCACCCGAGTGCACCTCCAATAATAAACTCTATGGCGTCTGCCCAAAAGAATAGGGACCGATCTTTCATGGTGGCAAATAGCCCTTCAATGAAGAGCTCTGAAAAGAAGCCTCGCTCTCACTATTCTAAAAGCCCTTCGATCGTGAAGCCCTCCGGAGTCAGAAGGTTTGGTAGGCGAGAAGAGATTTTCATTCTGGTCGGTATTCTGGCTCTGGCTGCCTTCCTTCGCGTGTATCACCTTGGCCAATCCCCGCCCTGGATGAATGTAGATGAAGGCGCGACCTCTTGGAACTCTTATTGTCTTCTGAAAACCGGTATGGACCAGCACGGGGTGCGCTGGCCGATCTTTGACAGCGCCGGGTACGGCCAGGGTACGACGACATTGTATCTGTATTTGACCATCCCGTTTCAGGCGCTGGGTGGTCTTAACGCCGTGACTTCTCGTATGCCGGCGGCTTTGTGCGGTGTGATGACGGTCTTTCTTATTTATTACGTTGGCAAACGGCTTTTTGGCCGGGGAGTGGGGATAGCGGCTGCAGTCCTGCTCGCCTTAAATCCCTGGCATTTACAACAAAGCCGCTGGGGTCACATGGCGACGCTGTTTCCTCTCATTTCAATCGCTCCCTTGGCCACCATGCTTTGGGCTGGATTTCCTTTCGACGATGACGATTCACGCCCGATGAGCCCGTGGAAGAGCGGCTTGGCCGGCGCCATTGGAGGAATCGGTTGTTACGGGTATTACGCGGCACGGCTGTGGGTGCCGATCTTTTACACAGCCATTGTCGCAGCGACATGGCGGGCCTGGTGGAATCGTTTAAGAACCCGCCAGGGTCTGCTGGCGATCGGGGCATTGCTCTTGACTGGACTCTTGACCTTCGGTCCGCTCCTGTGGGCGACCTGGCGGTTTCCACTGGCGAGTAAGAGAGCGGAGGCGACCTGGGTGTGGAGCCCTTCGGATTCGCTTGTCACGAGAATCGAAAATATTGCGGTGCGCTATCCCGGTCACTTTGCTCCCGATTTTCTTTTTGAAAGAGGCGATCCGGACCCTGCTTACTCCCCTCCGAACGGCTACGGCTTGTTTTTATGGTACACGGCGCCGATGATGCTCCTGGGTTTGGTTTTTCTCATTCCTTCCTTGAAAGAATCAAGGTCCGCCCGGGTTTTAATGACTTGGGTGGCCCTATATCCTTTGGCGGATTTATTCAATGAGCATCCGACGATGCACGCGTTGCGAAGTCTGCCGGGTGCGAGTGCTTTGACGCTGTTGGCGGCAGTTGGAGCGGTCTTCTCTTTTCGATGGCTGAAGGGACGCCGCAAGAAGATTACCATCGCTCTGACCGTGTTGACATTTGTGTTTGTGCTAGTCTCCAGCGGTCGGTTTCTTGGAGCTTTCTATGTAGATTTCGACAAGGAACCCCTCAAGTATTTTTCGAGTCATCAGGATCTTCTACAGGCCTGCGAATGGCTAAAGCCGAGATTACAGGATGAAGATGCCGTTTTCGTAACTGGGAGTGGCATGTCTCATCCTTATATCTATACCCTGGTGGGGCTTCAGTACGATCCTCGCCAGTGGTTCCGTGATGAGAAAAGGATGGTCGAGATGCAGGGGGCTCAATCCGACCGCGCATATCGGAACGAAGAGATTTGTTTGCGCTACGGGAAGTTACATTTTATGTTCGGGAATTCAGCCCGGGGCGATTTGGAGCAGCTGGTGGGTGGTGGCCGAACCGCTCGGGTGGTGTTTATCGTTCACCCCGGAGAGTTGCCAGAAGAACGGCAGATCGCTCCGGCATATCAAATCTCGGATCCACAGGGAAAACCGTCCCTGCTGATCTTCGAAGTCACAATGGGACAGTAGAAGGGATGTTGGGATTTTACGAGAGACTTAGTGCCGCCATAAGCCCGCTCGAACCCGCCAATGATTGACCTCCATCGCATACAAAAACAGCTCCGGTGATGTAGCCGGCAGCCTCGGAACACAGGAATAAAGCCAGATCGGCGATTTCATCTTTCGTTCCGAATCGGCGCAGCGGGATGGATTGAGTGATTTTCTTGCGAATCTCGGGCGTAGGGCCGAGACGTTTCATGCCTTCAGTTTCATCGATGGGGCCCGGTGCTATGGAATTGACACGGACTCCCGGTTGGCCCCATTCCAACGCCAAGGTCCGAGTCAGCATATCGACACCGGCCTTGGCGGCGCACACATGAGCCTGAAAGGCAATGGGGCTGAAGGCGTGCGTGGCGGAAATGTTCACAATCGACGCCCCGGGTTTTCGAAGAAATTGATAGGCGGCGCGGCAGGTGTTGAACGTCCCCAGCACATCGATATCGATGACCGCCTTGAATCCGTTGGCCGACATACCCAGCGCCGGCGCGGGGAAGTTTCCAGCGGCGCCACACACGACGATGTCGATTTCGCCGACCGTATCTTTAAACGTTTTCAGTGCCGACTCGAGGGCAGCATAGTCCCGCACATCGGCTGAGAATCCCATGGCCCGCCCGCCTTTACTGGTGATTCCGGCAACGGCCTGATCCAGTTTTTCCTGATTTCTTCCAATCAATCCCAACTGAGCGCCATGCTCGGCAAAGCGTTCGGCAATGCGAAGATTGATCCCACTGCCTCCACCGGTAATGACGGCTCTTTTGTCCTGGAGCAGATGATCGCGGAAAACGGCAGCCATGCGGGGCCTCCTGCGTGTCGGAATGGAAAGCGGAAAGATGGTATCACAGCCGCTAGTCGTCCAGAGGATTTCCGAATAGTTCTACGACATAGAATCCGGCGAAAACGTTGCGAAAAAATAATGCGGCAAATTCTAAGAACCAAAATCCAAATTCCAAATAAATTCCACATTTCAATATTCAAATTCCAAACAATGGGGACTTTCTTTAAGGCTTTGTCACGCTCTTTTGATTGAAGGGAAGATTTTGATTATTGAAAATTGTTTGGAGCTTGGATTTTGGAGCTTGTTTGGATTTTGGAATTTGGATCTTGGAATTTACGCACCCTCCTGTTTGTCCGTCGCGTAGAATGCAAGCTTCCGCCGGCGAACCCTACTTTTGATCAATCACATTGATGTGGGTCTCGTCACTGTTGGCGCGGATCTCCGGGACATACATGGCATAACCCAAAGTGGGCAAGGCATGAAATTGCCCGGGCGCCTCCGCCCGGAGATCATACTGGATTTGCCACAAACCTTGCGGAAGCTTGTCAATGAACATTGCGATCTTTCGATCCCGCAGCTCCTGATACACCCAGCGGGTCTGACCCGTAAATGAACTCGTGTTGCTAACGCTTCCTTCGATCAGGGTTTTCTCGTCCTTCTGAACAGCACCGGGTTTCAGTTCCTTCGCATACAGCGGACTGCCGCTTTGGATTTGAACGGCTTCCAACCCCGCCGGTTTGAGATCCTCAAACACCAAATACTCGTAGTTGTTCTTTCCCTCAATCGTGATCACCGTGTGAATACGGTCGCCGCTCTTCACGGAATCGCCGTCCTCGAGCAGTTGCTGATCGTACACGTACCCCTTCAACAGGGTAGGATGACCCACCATTAGATAATACTGGCGGCGAACAAAAATTTCATTTCCGGCGGCTTTGATGGGCTCTTCCAGGCTGAAGAATTTCGTCTGCACGGAAAAATACAACGGGCTGGCCCCGGAGATCTTTCGAATCTCTACTTTGTTGGGTCCATCCACAAGGTACTGGGAGTCAACCAGGAATTGTGAGGGGGCCGTCAGCACATCGTCTTTGGTGACGGTGCGATGCGCCACCGCATGTCCGTTGACGAGGACTTGAAACTCCACGTTGGGGTTCAGCTCCCCGCTGGTGCGCAGGTAATCGTCCAAAGCCAGAATGGTGATGGCCGTGTTGCGAGTGCTGTTCCATTGGGCCCCTCGTCGGTTCTTGATCAACCAGTTGGTGACCGGCTCGATCAACTTGTTTTGAGGATCGATGGCCAAGAGGGCTTTGAGAGCAAAGGCAGTGGCTTCGACCCCGCCGTCGGACCAGCGCCAGTAGATTCCATCTTCACCCCAATGCGCCGTCGCTTGAACTTCAGGATTTTCCTCCTTAGCTCCGGGCAACAGGATGGAAGTATCGGGTCGGCGGTCGATCTTCACTCCGTTCTCCAAATTGCGGATCAGGACTTGAGACTTTTGCTCATCGCCCAAGGCATGCGTGCTGAGTGCGAATAAAGCCCGGGTATAAGCGTTCAGTTGATCGCGCTGGGCCCAAAGATTTTCGACCGCCCTTTGAATGAATTCTTGGTCGGAGGAATTCGAAGCCCCGGAGACCAGGGCATACAACATCCACGCCTGCATGTCATAATGATCCTTCTCATCGACAAGATGAACAGAAAGATAACGAACAGCCTTGTCGATGACATCCGGCTTAACCTCAATGCCGGCGTTCCGCGCCAACGCCAATCCCCAAACCGTGTAGGCGGTCATGAATCGGTCGGTCTCGCCTTCCTTCCACCATCCCCATCCGCCGTCGGAATGCTGGAAATCGTAAAGACGATCCAAGCTCTGCTGAATGATGGAATCCAGTTGATCGAGGTTTCTTGCTCCGCCGGGGTGGGTTTGCGCTGCGTAAGATTGTTCAATTCCTCCAAATAAATGATTCATGACGGTGGCGCGGCTGATGCCGAGATCTTTCAACGTCTTGGCTGTGACTGCTGCAGGCAAAAATCGGCTCATCGTTTGTTCCACGCATCCGTAGGGATAATCGATGAGATAGGGCAGGGCATCCAGCATGGTTACGGCCATGCTGGGCGACACCTGAACCAGCATTTGAGTCGTCTCGGGCTTGCGATCCTTGGGAATGTTCAAAGTTACAATAGCTTCTTGACCCCGCAGCTTTCCGGACTTCGCCAAAAACTTTTCAATGCCGTGTTCATAAACGGGGATAGTCTTTTCCATGGCATCAGAATACTTTTCACTCTGGACGATGACCTTCAATTTAGCTAGGCCGGGTTTTTGGACGACGGCCTGCCAATCGACACGCGTTTCGCCGTGAGCCGGCACTTCGATGGCAGGGCCCTGAAATTCGTTGGGTACCGAACCGCTCTGGGCCCCTTCAATCACAAGGCCGTCGACTTGAAGGCGCGGGCGGCCGTTGATGGGCTGATCGGTATTGTTGTTGACCACTGCGGAGACAGTCACTTTATCACCGACCAGGAAGAAACGTGGAACCTCGAGTCGAACGATCAATGGTAACTGGGTCTGAACAGAAGTATCGCCATTGCCAAATTGATTTTCGGTGGTTTCGACACGTGCTACAGCTTTCCATGTGGTCAGAGAATCCGGGAACTTTACACGAACGGTGGCATGGCCGTCTTTGTCGGTAACAATGTCAGGTTGCCAGAATGCGGTAGGACGAAAATCCGTCCGGACTGTCACTTCTTGTGCTTGACTCGGTGCCGGTGCTGAAGGTGCCATCGCCATCATTGCTTTATCACTGCGCGCTATTGAGTAAGTAGGCAGGGCTTGAATAGAACCGTTTACGGCAACAGATTCAGTGGTTGTCACGCGATCCACAACACCGCCCAGAACTCCACCCACTTGGCCTCCGACAATCGCATTGCCCAGCCCTCGACCTGCTCCGGTACCGCTGCCCACGCCGTAACCCACACCTCCAGCCAGCCATGAGTCTCGCCATTGAGTTTCATCCATCCAGGCGCCATTGGGGATCTGAATCAGTTTTACAAAGCTCCGCTGGCTGAAAGTCGACTGGTTCTGAACCTGATTCCAACGTTTGTCTCCATAGAAAAATTGTCGGATATCGCCGGCCAGCCCCGATTGAATGTAATAGACTGATTCATCAGCCAGCCCCAACGCCACCTCTGCCGATACCGGTTTGCCGTCGGAATCTCGCGTGGTTATCGTAAAGGTTCCTTCATCGCGAGGTTGAAATGTCTTACGATTGCTGCTCACTTCGACATTGAGAAAATGTTTTGCAGGTGGAATGACTATCGATTTCGTGTCGATGCTGATCTGACAATCATTCACCATCGTAGCGCTCAGAAAAATATTAGGGATGTAGCGATCTTCCACCGGCAACTCAACCAGTGTGGCCGTTCCCTCCATGTGAACGAGTTGATATCGATACAATTCCGGGCCCTCGACAGTGAAGAGCACATAGCGGCCGCTGACCGGAGACGTCAGCAGAATGGGCGCGGTTTGGCCGGCGCGGAAGGTGTCTTTGTCTAGAATGATCTCGACGCCGTCGTGATGGTATCCCAGCTCCGAAGAAGCGTGCGAAGTCACCCACACCGTGGTGCTGGCTTGGATGGGCGCGCCATCGACATCACGGCTGGCCCACGCGGCTTTGTAATATCCATCGCGATCGGGAGTGAAATCCAGCTCGGCAGTTCCATCCTCTTTGGTGGAAATCGATTGAGTGAGAATTTCATCGTGTTGATAGCCCCGGAATTTGAGCGTCCAGCTCTGCCCATCCGACAGCGGTGGGGGAGGGAAGATCGATAGATTGTGGCGGAAACGATCCAAGTCTGCGCCTTTCACTTCCTTTCCCTCGGGGCTGATCCAAATTTCGTACCAAAAATCGCGGGTGATGGAAACAGTTCCGTTGGCTTGTACCGGTTGGTCATTGGCGTCGAGCGCTTTGAGATTGAATCGAACCTTGTCACCGGGATGATAAAGATTGTGCTCCGCGCGGGGATAAACATAGTACGACTGGCGCGTGACGCGAACGGATCCCGATCCCACGATCTCCCGCCGTGAGGCGTCGGTGACTTTAGCTTCGATGTAATACTCGAGATCATTCGTTTCCCCGACCGGGGTTTCAAACGAAATGATGGCTTTGCCCGAAGCATCCGTTTTCACAATCTCATGCTTGATGACTTGTCCGTGAGAGCCGTAAGAATAATTGCGCTGCTCGTCATAGAGCCAGGGGAATTCATGAGGCGGCCGATAGATACGAAAGAACGGTTGCTGATACACTGAAATTTCAACGCTGGCGTCGGTGACCGGCCCTCCGGAGTAATAATCTGCCTGGATATCTGCAGAGACTGTGTCGCCCAATAGAAATGTCTTCTTGCGTCCGTTGGCCTCCGGCGTATGGACTTCGACTTTGAATTCCGGAAGTTTGTATTCTTCCAATCTGAACAGTTCGGCCGACCCGATGGGTGGCTTTTTGAGATCTTCCCAGAATGTAATGCGATAAGATCCCAGCGCCATTTTGTCTGTAAGCTCCAAGGAGTCCCAACCGCTCCCGAAAGAGTTGAGGGTGAGGACTCCGTCTTTGACCTTCGAGCCCCGCGGGTCGACGATTTGGTAATTCAAGGAACGATTCGCCGGGGTGAGATAGACAGAATCGTGATATTGCCGCGCAATTGTCTTCCACTGGACGGTGTCGCCCGGCCGATATGCCGGGCGGTCGGTGAAAGCATAAATTTTCCATTCCTGTGCGGGAGTTGAATAAGAATAAGTATTGGCCAGAGTGAAGGACTGCCGATCGCCCTTCGAGGCGCTGATAAACAGTTGGGCAGATGTTACTCCACCGCCCAAATCGAAGACAGCCAAACCGTTTGAATCGGTGGTCTTATCGATGGTTTTCCATGTGACCACGGAAGTTCCATTACTGTACGTTTCATTTCGTTCCACGAGTCTGATTGCGGAATCCCCCGAGGGCGCCCCCGAAACCACGTCACAAAAATAGACCAGGACCTGATGACCGACGGTCTTGGCAACGAGCGCCCCGTCACTGATCAGGATCAAGTCACGTGCATCGGCCTTACCGCCGCTCGCTTCCAGGAGGTAAGCCCCCGGCGCAAGCTTTCGATCCAGGTGAACGGTTTCGTTTCCAGGAACAAAATCGCCCTGATCCTCGGTTTCTTTTGACCATTCATAAACAGGGTTACGGCTAGAGTGATCAATTAACTGAATCCACTCGTAGGTCTGTCCCTTTTGCCCTTGAAAGCGAATGTCCTTGGAAAGGTCGACAGGGTAAAGGGCGAAGTGCACCGTTTTCACATTACGCCAATTCAATTGGAATTGAATCTCTGATCCGGGAAGAAAGATGTTTGAAGTGCCGACCGTCAAGCTGGGAAGCGTGATGGCATTGAGTCGGTTTTGAGCGGTCTCATAATACTGGGTTTCACCTTTTCTGAATTCTGTTGTGATGCGGCGATACATCGCCGCAGCCTTGACAAAATCGGGATGTGTTTCGGGCTGACCGTCTTTTTGAAAGGTCAGGCGCCCGCTTCTTTCCAACCACTCCGCGTAGTTGTAAAGAGCATCGTTAAACCAAGGATTCGATTTTCCTCCCACGAGGGCCGCTTCGAATTCTTTGGAGATGCGCATCATGGACCGGGCATCGGCGGTTTGATTGCGCAGCGTCATGGCGACCAGATAGTGTGCGTAAGCCCGGTCATTGTCGGTGACGGCGATCTGGACGGCATTTTCGAGAATGTTGAGAGGGATGGAATTGCTGTAACCTCCATAAGGAGAGAATCTTCCTGTCCGGGAACGCTGTGCCATTTTCCAGACCATGGCCAGATAACGATCTCGAGCCGGGGTCAAATCCGAGGAACCGGCCCACCAATCGAGCGCCGCTTGATAATGTGACAGCGCTTCACCCCAGTTGTAGGCACCGCGGCGTGTCCAATTAAAATCGCCCAGGGATTCGTTGACTTCCGCCCACACGCGATCGCGATCTTCCGGTTGCGTGATATCGCGGATCAAGACTTCGAGGTCGTGTCGGGCCGCATCGAGCTTTGAAGGGTCACTCGATTGTGATTCGGCTTGGGCGCGCCATGTGGTATCGGCGAGCCGAAAATCCACCCAACGTTTGTCCGGCGGCGCCAAAGCGAGTTGAGAGGCTTCGGCATAGAGGTCATGAGCCTTTTGATAGGAATGCTCCGCATAAGCGCTTTCGGCCTGCGTCTTCAGCGACTCGAATGAACCCGTTTGAGCTTTGAGAAGAGCTGTTGAAAAGAGAGTCGCAACCAACAAGATGTAGAACATGAAGGATTTCATGCCTGCCTCCGAGAGCACTTGACAATTATAAATGCGCCCCTACTCCATCCCGCCTGGCCTCATTCCACGAACACATCGGGTCCGCCTGAACCCTGTAGGTATGGCACGACCTTATGGCCCCAATCTTTCTTTGTTGCTGAACCCTGCAGGATTAGATGACCTCGGGAGAAGAAAAGTTTCTGAAATTGAATCTATAGACGAAGATAAAACATAGTGACAGACCGCAGCGTCTCTCGACGCGCCATGGCGTGGGTAGCCGCGGTGCGGTTTCTGCAGCGCGGGCCTCGAGGCGTCACTATATTCTGTCATCTTCTGTAGTGTCGACGATTCGGTAGCGGGCGGCCGTAAATCCAAAGACCATTTTGTCGAAACGAAATCTTGACCTGTGGATTCCTACTTGGAGTTGGGTTTGACCGGTTTAGCCCCACCGGATTCGACTTTGTATCCGGCGGATTTCCAAGATTCCAGAGTGCAATAAGAGGAAGCTGAGTAACCCAATTTTTGTAACAGAACGACGGCATGCGAGCTTCGTCCGCCCTTGTCGCACACGGTCACCACGGTCGTTGTCTTCGGCACATGCAGTGCCAGGAATTCCTTTTCGAAATTTTCAAGGGGGATGTTCAAGGCGTCGGGAACATGACCCCTGGCGTACTCTGCGGGCACCCGGACATCAAGGATGAGGACCTTCTGACCCTGGTTGATTTGTGAATGTAAGGCTTGAGCGCTGGTTCGCGGTGCATTCGGTACGACCGTCATGTGTTGGGCCGGCACAGCCAGATTGAATCCGGCCCATAGGATCGAGGCCGCGAGTAAGTGGAAACATTTCTTTGTGTTCATCTTTATATACCTTCCCATTATCTTGTTTTGATGCATTTATTCTTGATTGTGTCTCTTTGCATGTAAACCTTGAGAGGATTTGATTTCTTAGAGGCCCCTTGGGGGTTCCACCTCTGAATCGTCCACGCCCGTGATCAAACGTGCCGAGCGATTCAATGTAAAATAATTCCAGGCCCACTGCAGGAACACCAGCAATCGATTTTCAAATTCAACAATGTACATCAAGTGAACAAACAACCATGTCAGCCACGCCAGATAACCTGAGAATCTGAGGTTTTTAATTACCGCCACCGCCGCAGCCCGGCCAATGGTTGCGAGGTTTCCTTTGTCTCGATAGTAGAACGGTGAGGAGTTTTTCCGGCGCAGACGAGATTGGATGACTTGGGCCACATAGCTTCCTTGCTGAATGGCGACGGGAGCCACACCGGGGAGGGGTTTTCCGTCTTCTGCGGCCAGGTTGACGAGGTCTCCAATCGCAAAGATTTCAGGATGGCCTGGGACCGTCAGATCGCGCTGGATCAATATCCTCCCGGCGCGGTCCAATGGGACGCCGGTTTTCTTCGACAATATGTTCGCGAGTGGAGAGGGCCGTACGCCGGCCGCCCAAAGCACGGTCCGTGTGGCTATTCGCCGTGTTTCTCCCTGAAGTCGAACCGTTACACTCTCGGTGGTGATGTCTTGGGCCAGGGCCTGCGTCAGAACTTCCACCCGGAGTCGGTTCAGAGATTCCTTGGCTTTCTGGGACAGTGAAGGCGGGAAAGCCGGGAGCAAACGCTCTCCGCCCTCCAACAGAATGATGTGTGCCTCGGAAGGATCGATATGACGGAAATTATCTTTCAGGGTGATATTAGCGATCTCGGCGAGCGCGCCGGCCAATTCGACGCCCGTGGCGCCGCCTCCAACAATCACGAAGGTCAGCCAGGCCTGAATGGATTGGGGATTCGTTTCGCGTTCGGCCGATTCGAAGGCCAACAGAATCTTTCGGCGAATCCAGGTGGCGTCTTCGATACTCTTCAAGCCGGGGGCAAAAGCGGCCCATTCGTTGTGACCGAAATAGAAGTTTTCAGCGCCCACCGCGAGAACCAGAGTGTCGTAGTCGATGCTCCCGTCCTTTAGAATGATGCGTCGATGCTCAACATCCAAATCTGTCATTTCCCCGAGCACGACTTCGACATTCTTCTGGCTCCGGAGAATGGAACGAAGGGGCGAAGCAATATTGGCGGGTGATAATCCACCCGTGGCGACTTGGTAGAGGAGGGGCTGAAAGAGATGGAAATTCCTCTTGTCGATCAACGTGATCCGCACAGGAGCCCGTTTCAGATGCTGCACGGCATTCAATCCGCCGAACCCGCCACCGACAATGACCACGCGATGAAGCCCTTCGGAATTTGTCATGATCTCTTCACAAACCAAGATTTTTGATGTGCGCCCGCAGAAACAACAGACCCGAATTTACGCTGTCAGCGGGCAACGCCAGGGAATCTTTCATCTCGGGTTTCCGAGGAATTCTCTCAAGGTTCCTTCCAAACTTGGGTGCCGGAACTGATACCCGCATTGCAGCAGGCGAGTTGGAAGAACTCGTGAACTGGCCAACAACAATTCATCGGCCATCTCTCCCAGGGCCAAACGAGCCATGGAGGCCGGAAGAGGAAAGACCGTCGGGCGGCGAAGCACGCGCCCCAATGTCTTGGTGAATTCTTTGTTCCGGACGGGATTCGGACTTACGATGTTCACCGGACCCCGCAGCGCATCGTTTTGAAGTACAAGAACAATGGATTCGATTTCATCCTCGAGCGACACCCAACTGATGAACTGTCGTCCACTGCCAACGCGGCCACCCAGGCCGTATCGGAAGGGCTTAACCATTTTTTGGAGGCCGCCTCCAATCGGGCTCAGAACAAAACCTGTTCGAAGCCACACCACGCGGATTCCGGCTGCAGCCGCGGGCTGGGTTGCCGTTTCCCATTGTCGGCACACATCCGCCAAAAATCCTTTACCATGGGGGCTTTCTTCGGTCAATTCCTCTTCGCCGCGGTCCCCGTAAAATCCCGTCGCTGAACCGGAAATCAACACACGTGGGGGTTTTTTGAGTTGTGCCAACGTCCTCGCCAGAAAGTCCGTCGCATCGACTCGACTGGAGCGAATGCGTTCTTTCCGTTCCGGGGTCCATCTTCCAGAAGCAATGTTTTCTCCGGCGAGGTGAACCACGGCATCCATTCCTTCCAGTCCTGGTCTTTCAATTTCATGGGCGGTGGGATTCCATCGGACTGCCGGAACGATCGGTTTTGATTTGGAACGAACCAGCCGGATGACTTCATGGCCTTCCACCGTCAATGTTGTTAAGAGGGCGGAGCCGATAAGTCCACTCGAACCGCTGACTAAAACTCTCATAACGAGATCTTCCTTTTTCGATGCCACACCTGGAGCTGAGGTGCAGCAGCGAATCGGTAACAATTGAAAGGGTACAGTTGTTCTTTTGAGATGGTAACCGAATTTAAGGGAGACCTACAAGAAAACAACAGCTCGGAAATGGCTCAGCCTATTCGTCAATGTGGCTGAAGCCGCCGCGGAGCGGCGCCATGCAGTAGCCTGGGGTGATGGGCTTCGGCTTTATCGAAGCCATCACCCCAGGATAAGATACCGATCCTTCGACCTCTGTTTTCCCGCCCTGCATGGGCGGTCGGGCCTCATATCCAGATGTATCTCTCATCGTAATCGATCTCGTGGGCCTTCAACAGCTTTATGAACTCCTCCTGAAATGTCATCTTGCGGTGATGAGACTTCTGATTACGGATGTAGGCGGCAATCTGATCCTCTGCAGACCGGCTCACCGTGAATCCCCCAAAGCCTCGTTGCCAATGAAATCCTCTTCGCTCGACCCAGCGGCAATGAATCCATTTTGAAGAGTCGGATTTAATCTGGCGCAATATTTCGGAAAGGGCCTGGTCGGCTCGCATTGAAAAAAGCAGGTGCAGATGATCCGAGCGTCCACCAATCTCAAGAAGTTTTCCTTGTTGTCCACGAATGATGCCACCGATGTAACGGTAAAGATCTGTTCTCCAGTCCTCGGGTATCAGGGGGAAGCGGTTTTTTGTGCTGAAGGTGACGTGGTAACGCAAAGAGGTATAACTGTTAGGCATGGGAATTGACTCCGGGAAATTCTGTCGCCCTTTCAGGGCGACGGGGGAAGGGTTAAGGCGATAAGGGGGTGACGATTTTCCTTGGGTGGCGCCTCGATGAATCGTGGCGCCACCCAAGGCTACCACATTTTGCCGCTCCGCGGCCAAGTTGGTGCTTCCGACAAAAAAAATCAGATTGAGCCGCCGCAACACCTAGGGCTTTCCGGATCGCCCGCAGGTGTTTTCATTTTCGTCCTATTCCACCAGCCGTATGGTCCAAAAATCGTCGGCCAGGTTGGGGTCCGTCAGATAGGCATAGGGAAGAGTAAAGTAGCCTTTCATTCCCCACTGTGATCCCCAGGAATTCCTCACGATGAACCACTGTTTGGCATCGTCATACCCAACGGCGAGAACGGCATGTCCTCCAAGCTGTCCTTCGCCGGAGGAGGGCATGGGCGCGTGCCCGGTTTTTGCCACCTGCGGGCTTTCAAAACTTTCGTAAACGGCAAATCCGAACACAAAGGGAAATCCCGAAGCCAAACAACCTTTCATCTGATTCAGATTCGAAACCAGTCGTTGATATTGGATGGCTTGATGCTGCAGGCCATGGGTGTAACAGGGCCGCGGCGGGAGCTTTCGAAACTTCGCAATGACATAGGGCCACTGAGTTTCCGGGCAGGCGCCTTGTTTTGCAACGCTCTTGATGCCGTCGCGGATCATCGCGCCACTGTCCGAATTTACAGTCCCTTCCATTTTACGTTCGTTGTAATAAATGAAAAGACGGGAGGGGAGGAACACTTCCTTTTCCTTTTGGAGCATTTGGTCGAATTCCAGCGCAGCGCCAATGGCATTGGCCGTACAGCTTCCCAATTGACCTTGGTTATAAACCGGTGGACAGAGTGTTCGAAGATCAGTTTTCTTGGGAAGTGCCGCCAGCGTGGGAGAGGGCGCCGCGTAAATGTGGTCACGATGATCCGGAATGTCGGGTGTCCAGCCGTAACGCGCAATTTTGCGTGACATGGTCGTGCCTCCTTGAAGATAAGGGTATTGAATTATGGGGGGACACAACTATAGATCGATGGGGGCGAGCGGGTCAATCCCTTGGGGGAGTATGGACCGCTCTTGGGAGGTGTTCACCGCTGTCGGGCATGGGCCTTTATCGCACTTGGGACCATGAAAATGGAAGGACCCGGTAGCCACCCCGATGCATCGGGGTGGCTGCCAAAGCGCGACCTATTTTCAGAGCAGTTCTTCATGCCCCGATGGATCGGGGCACCCAAGGGCATGAAGATGAACTCAGGCACTTGAGGCGACCGTTTTCTGGTCCCTGCAAGGGACATCTTCAATAGCCCAGGGTTGTCCGCCGGCTTTTTGGCGGACTACCCTGGGTCTGCCGGACAAATAAGGTCGCCTAGCCCCGGCAGGGGCGACAGAAACCTATTTTCGAGGCAGACGCCTCTCTCTCAGGATTTCATTTTGCAGGTGTGCTGGAAACCATAATGCGCATGCCGGTATCGGGCATGACGCCGTCATTAAGAACGATTCCGGCGACCTGAACCAAGGCCATCAGTTTTGACTTTTGGTCGCTGATTTGTTCGGACCGGGCAATGGCCGCATCGATGTTGATCTTGGCGAGGGCTGAAACCAATTGCTTGAAGAGTTCATCCGCGGGCTGAAAAAGGGTCAGTTTCAAATTCGAGCCCGGTCCGGAGTTGTTCTTGGCTTGTTCTTCTACGACCTGATCAGCCGCATGGAACGCTTCCCCAAGCACGGTCTGGGCGCGAGCGGGATCCAATTGCGAGTATCCGTCTCCAACATATCCCAGGATTTGAGCGCGGTCGTATGGATCTTCGACCTTTTGAGCCGCGGTATAGGCATCCGACAAAAGTCCTTTGGCTTTTTCGGGATCCGTATTGGCCAGTGCCACACCAATTCGAGCGAGTGCCTTGGCTTGATCGGTGGGATTGGTCAACTGCGTCACCATGTTCAAGGCGGCATTGGGGTCGGTGGTGGCTAATCGAGCGGCTTGGTTCAACTTCATCTGATTCTGGATTTGTGAAGTCAATTGACTGGGATCGGGTTTGGGCTGAGACGCTCCCGAACTTCCTGAGGAACCTCCCGTGGAGATGAAAATGGTTCGTTCCTGATTGACTGTTCGCTGTCCCGTCGATGGATTCGACGCCGTTCCGCCGGGAGCGGATGATTCGCTGGAAGAAGTCTGAGAGGTGGGATCAGGTGTGTTCCCAAACGGGAACAGCCCGTTGGGATTCTTGGCAATGCTGTTTCTGAAGTCGGCATATTGCTCTTCGAGTTGTTTGGCGCGTTCCGGATCCAGGCGGCGCATCATGGCTATTGCCTGGACGGCGGCGTATTCGGCCATGCTGTTGACGCTGTAACTCTTCCCTTGGCTGTTCACCGAGGTCATCACAAAAGAGGTGTTGTCTTCCTTTTGTTTTTTCTGAAGCCTATCCACCTCCTTCAAGATGAGCTCGACGGCTTGTTGCGAGAGGCTGTGATTCAGATCGAACAAGCGGGAAGTGAGATTCACAAAACTCTGTACCTGGATGAAATCATCGGTCGGTTTTTCAAATTGGTGAATGGCTTCAATAAAAAGTTGTTCGGCCTGTTGAGGGTGGGTCTTGCTCAGAGCAATGGCCACGGGCGCAATGAAACTCGGATCATAATTTCCCTGCGTAATTTGATCTTCCACAAGTTGGAAGGCCCGTTCGGGATCTTTGCCGGCCAATCGCGAAGCCAGCATCGACAAGGCATTATTCCGGAATCGAAGTGGCGAAGGATTGGGATCATCGGGCGAGGGATAGACGATGTCCATTTTTTGAGCCAGCTGAAGCGCTTTCTCCACATCGAGTCCGCTCATCGAGAGAACCAAGTTAAACTGAACGGCGTCTTTCCTCACTTGGCGATCGGAGGCATCGAGTTGCTGCGTGGCGGCAAAAGCCTGTTGATAGATTTGCACCGCTTTTTCTTTATCGATCTTTTGCATGGCCTCAGCGACATGCTGCAGCGTCTCAGCCTGAGTTGCCGGCGGGGTTCCCAACGCTTCCTGATAACATCGGTTCAACAACTCTTGGGCCTTCTTCTTGTTCTTCGCTTTGGCCGCTTCTTTGGTTTTCTTGGCGGCATCGACGGAGGAATCGGGTGAGTTCGAGGGATTAGGGTTCGTTGCGGCTGAAGCTGCCGCCGTAGCACTGCGGGTGTCCGCGGCTTTCGCCTCCGGTTTCACGTCTGAACTCTGCCCGAAAAATAAAATGGTCCAGGATAGAAACAAACCCAGACCGACGAGGAAGCAGGGCTTAAGCCTCACGTTCAACACTTCATTGGAGATCATAATTGGGGCTCCTTAAGGAAGGATCGATTGTTTAGACAGCGGGAATCCGTAGAAAGTTTGGAATATTTGATCTGCTATGCAGATGTTGCCGGTTTGAGGCTGAAAATCGTCCGAAGAATTGAATATCGCCCTTTCTACTCCTTCACGATCCAACCATCAAATAATTTAATAATGCGGTGTCCGAAAGCGGCATTGGTTTCGGAGTGGGTCACTTGGATGATGGTGGTGCCTTCCTCGTTCAAGCGCTTGAACAGCTCCATGATTTCTTTGGCTTGGCTGGAGTGGAGGTTTCCGGTGGGTTCGTCCGCAAGAATGACCTTGGGATTTCCGATGATGGCACGGGCCACAGCCACCAGTTGCTGTTGTCCGCCGGAAAGCTGTGTCGGGAAGAGATCCTTCTTCCCGACAATTTGAAAGCGGTCCAAAACGTCGGCCACCATGGACTGACGGTCCGCTTTCTTGACGTCGCGGTAGGAGAGCGGAATTTCCAAATTCTCATAAACGGTCAGGTTGTCCAGCAGATGATACTGTTGAAACACGAAGCCGATATACTTCTTGTTCAATTCGGCCCGGCGTTTGGCGTTGGCCTTGTGAACCGGTTCGTCATAGAGGAAATACTCGCCTCCCCAAGCGCTGTCCAGCAACCCCAGAATGCTTAATAAAGTTGATTTCCCGGCGCCCGAAGGTCCCATGATGGTGATGAATTCGCCTTCTTTGACATCGGCATCGATCCGTCTCAACACGTAGTTTCGGCTGACACCCACCTGGTAGAATTTTTCAACATTTCGAAGCTGTATCATCAGGATCTCCCGGATTTTTGAAAAACGGATTGTAAACTCCGCCTGCCCGACCGTCCAGTCGTCATTTCATGTCTTGGCCGTCCTTTTCCAGACAAATCACAGGAATCTAAGGCACGTCCCCGGCCAATCTAGATGGAGCAGACAACCTACGAAACATAAATGGGTTTCTGGTTGGCCCAGTTCTCATGGAAGCATGGTGGTGACCGCTTGTGGAACGCGATTTTCTCAAAAATGAGAATCAGCGATTAAAAACGATTTTCAAATCTGACGCGGCTTGCGTCCTGTCGCCACCCAGCCGAAATGAGGGCGGATAGAAACATCCTCAAGTTTGGCGCGCTCCATCCAGCCTTCCACTTCCTTTTTTGTATAACGATTCTCAATAGGTGCGGAAAAGCGATCGAATTGATCATTCACGCAAACCCGGAAAGGGTAATCGGCATACTGCTTCATGGGAAGCCGTTCGGCAAAGCGGTTGAATGCGGAGATCTTCTTGAGGAGTTGGTAGGGCCAAACAAAAAAGACGATTGCAGCGGCGGCGGCTGGATAAGACAACAGATAGAGAATTCGGTGGGAGATCCGTGTTGTCACGCGCCGCATCAGGCGGACCAGACCCAGCAGAAGAGATTTGACCGGTTGGCCCTCCGGTTTCCAGTAAAGGTAGATCTGGATTTCGCCTCCCGGTTTTAGAAATCGAATCAGATTCTGAAAAGCCGATTCCGGATCGGGCAAGTGATGTAACACGCCGATGGAATAGACAAAATCAAAACTCTCAGGTTCGAAAGGAGGGTGGTGCAAATCGGCCTGAACGATGTGAACGCATGCCAGTTGGCGGGTGTTCTTGCGAGCGACTTCGACCGCCGGGCCCAAATCCATGGCCCAGTGCTCTGCGCCGTAAGAGCCGGAATAAAAGGCATGGCGGCCATTGCCGCACCCCGCTTCGAGGATTCGTTTTCCGGGAAAGAATTCCGGTCCGTGCGGGGCCAAATAACCCAGGAAATTCTGTTCCCATTCCGGCCGCATTTCGGAAAACGTTTGCCATTCGAATCCGAAACTGCGAGCTGTCCGGACCTGACGATCGCCGGGTGTTTTTTCGTCGTGGGCTCCAATCAAGGCTTCTCGAAACGGGGAAAGCAGCATTCGAGGTATTTCATTGATGACCGGGAACTGTTCGTGGCAGCGCGTGCAGACCAGAATACTCGTGACGGAGGGATCGTTCGATTTTTGCTCTTCCAGCACATGGAGACATTGAGGGCAACGGAGTTCTTCAAATGAGTTCATTGAACTGAATGATTGGTGCGTGGGATAAGAGCCGCTTTAGATTAGCACTGGTTGAGCTAAATTCCTACCGCGCATCTTCCAAACAAAAGGGGGATGCGCCGCAGCGCATCCCCCCATTTCAACAGTTGAAGACGAAAGCCGGTTTTACTTCTCCTTCCACTCCGGAATTCTTCCGGGTGTCCAGGGCGCTCCGGCGGCTTCCATGGCCGTTTCCAGTTTCGACACATCCACCTCGATCAAGGTTCGCAGCTTGGCCAATTCGGCGGAGAATTCATCCGAGGTAAATCGATAGACATCCAATTGTGTTTGAGTGGGTTTTGATGTGGACATGCGTTCCTCGCCCACGATGTTGCTGACGCGTTGTGAAATCGAGGAAGGAACGTTGTAATCACGCCCCGCGAGAATGCTGTCGCCGCTCAAGGCGCGTTGAATGGTTTCCAAGCGCTGTTCGATGTTGAAGGCGTCGTTCTGGAGCGATTGGGTATTGGCGGGCGTCGCCTGCAAGGCCCGTTTGATCGCCGCCATGCGGGTTTTCAAATCGTTGGCGGTTTGAACTGCTCCGCTCACGGCCCGCTGTAACGAGGCCACCTTCTTTTGGAAATCATACAAGGCAGACCGATCGGCACTGGACATGTTCGCCGTTCCGGGAACGACCACGCTGAAGGTGACCGGACCCGCGAGTTGCGTGGTCACTCCATCAACGCTTTGGGAAAGAGAAACCTTGTATGTTCCCGGCATCGTCAGTGGTCCTGCCGGCCCTCCTCCAAAGAGTTGTTCTTCCTCCGAGGGAGGTTGAGTGCGCGGAGGCGTAGGAGCAGGGTAGCGTAAATCCCAGGCGACACGTTGGAGACCTGCGGTGATAGGTCCGGTCATAGTGCGAACTACTTGACCCGCGTCATCGGTCACCGTCAGCTTGATGGTGGGAGGTTCCTCGAGTTCCTCAGCCCGTATTTCGTCCGGGGTGGGATAGGGGAAGGGTTGATTCTTCTTCTCCGCGGCTTTTTCGGTGTCCTGTCGCTTCTGCTTTTTTGTTTTCAGGGCGTCTTTCAGATAATACGTGAACACCGCGCCGTAGGGCGGATTGTCGGCGGTGAAAAAAGATTCACCCTGGAACGACTTTCCACGCGAGCCCAGCGGCTGCGAGGGAATGTACATCCAAGCTTCTTTCACAGGAAACAGGTGAGCGGGTTGCTTGAATAAGTCCGGCGTGACGGTCCGCAGAGGCGTGTAGTTGTCCAGAACATAGAATCCGCGTCCAAAGGTCGCCGCCACCAAATCATTCTCACGCTTCTGGATGATTAAATCGCGCACCGCGATTGTCGGGAATCCGCCCTTAAGCTGAATCCACTTATCTCCGCCGTTGGGGGTAAAGAAGAGCCCGAACTCCGTGCCCACAAACAGAAGTTTCGGATCGACCGGATCCTCCGCGATCGCCAGAACCGGGCCATTGGCCGGAAGATTTCCCTTGATGGAGGTCCAGTTCTTACCGGCATCAGTGCTCTTCAAAAGATAAGGTGAGAAGTCGGAATTCTTGTGATTGTCGAAAGCGGCATACACGGTGTCGACGTCCGCCTGCGAAGCCAGGATGCGGCTGACGTAAGTCATATCGGGAACACCCGGAAATTTTTCAATCTTGCGCCAGTAGGCGCCGCCGTCCTCCGTCACCTGGATCAATCCATCATCCGTTCCGACATATATCAAGCCTTCTTTCCTGGGCGATTCGTTCAGCGCCACGATGTTTCCGTAAAAAGACGTGGATTGGTGTTTGGCCACAGCATCGGGTCCCCAGATTTTTCCCATGACCGCCAATTTATCGCGATCCAGCTGGCGCGTGAGATCGCCGCTAATGGCCTTCCAGGTGTCGCCGCGGTCGTCGCTGCGGAAGAGAATGTTCGCGCCGAAAAACAAACGAGTATGTAAATGCGGGCTGACGATCAGCGGCGAATCCCAATTCCAGCGAAGAGGCGGCTCGTTCTTTCCGGGTTGAGGTTGAATACCCATGCGCTCGCCGGTGCGTCTGTCAAATCGAACCAAATCGCCATACTGCGCTTCGGCGTAAATGGTGTTGGGATCTTCGGGATCGACGCGCGAAACAAAACCGTCGCCGCCCTGAGTGACGAACCAGTCCGCATTGGTAATGCCGGAAGCGCTGAAGGTGCGCGACGGGCCGCCCAACGAGTAATTGTCCTGGGTGCCGCCATAGACGTTGTAAAACGGTGTGGCGTTGTCCACGGCGACGTCGTAGAACTGAGTGACGGGAAGGTTGCTTTTGAACGCCCAGGTGGCGCCGCGATCGAAGCTTTCGTACACACCGCCGTCACATCCCACCAGGTAGTAATTGGTATTGTGCGGATCGATCCACATCACATGGCTATCCACGTGCTTAGAACGTTCCCCCAGCCGTCGGACGGTCTTACCGCCATCGTCCGAAACCATGATGAACACATTCATGATGTAAATGCGATCGGTGATTTTCGGATCCACGTAAATCTGGCTGTAATACATGGCGCCGCTGTCAAAATCGTTGCGTTTTTCCCAGGAGGCGCCTTGATTGTCAGACCGGAAAATGCCCCCCTTCTTGTTGGTGCTTTCGATGATGGCATAGACCACGTTGTGATCGCGTGGAGCAATCGCCAAACCGATGCGGCCCATATCCGTCGAGGGAAGGCCGGACGTCAACTTGTTCCAGGTGGCCCCGGCGTCGGTGGATTTATAAAGGGCGCTTTCCGGACCGCCATCGATCAGAGTGAAAACATGCCGACGACGCTGATAGGCGGCGGCATAAAGAACATCGGGATTCTCTTTGTCGATCACCACATCGGAAATGCCGGTGTTTTCGCTGATCGACAGCACGCTCTTCCAGGTTTTGCCGCCATCGACGGTTTTGAAGAGGCCGCGATCTCCTCCCGGACCCCATAACGGGCCCTCGGCAGCGACGTACACCGTATCGCTATTGCGTGGATCGATGGCAATGCGGGCGATATGCTCGGACTTCTTCAGACCCACGTTCTTCCAGCTCTTTCCGCCATCCTCGGAGCGGTAAACGCCATCGCCATACCCGACACTGCGTTGACTGTTGCTTTCTCCTGTGCCCACCCACACAACATTGGGATTTTTCGGATCCACCGCCACGGTGCCGATGGAATACGATCCTTGCGAATCAAAAACGGGCGTCCAAGTCGTTCCGGCATTGATCGTTTTCCAAACTCCTCCCGAAGCAGAAGCTACAAAGTAATGGCTGCGGTCCTTGGGATCAACCGCAAAACCCACCACCCGCCCCGAAGTGACGGCCGGACCGATAGAACGCAATTTCAGCCCGTTGAATGTGGGCGACGACATGGGATCTCGCGTCCGTCCCTCCTCCGACGCGGTGACTTCTGATCCGGAGGCATTCGCGGAGGCCGTTCGTTCCTGTGCCCATGCCAGGGAAGTCATACTGATGACCCAAATTGAAAAGAAGACAAAAGTTCGGCGCAGAGCGTTCACGTTCACTTCCTCCTTGGATTGAAAATTTCGATGTTCCGTTTGGTTTGTTAAATGGCGAAGTTATTTAATTGTGCGCAGAGGAACCCGCAGACCTGGGTATTCTGCTCAAGTCGGGTTCAGGCCTTCATGGGGATCTAACGTTCGACACGACGTCCGGACTTTGAAACGAAGATTGTGGAAATGCGAGTCTCGAAACCCTGCAATGTGACGTGCCGCCGGAAGTTCTGTCGCGGGTTCGTGCCGGAAGGACCGGCACCCGAACAGCAACCGGATGATTGTATCAGGAGATTTGATTTAAAAATGAAAAATGTTTGCGGTGCTCTCCCGGTTCTCTCATGCCCATGGTGGGATGAAACATCGTCCCTTGTGAGGCCGCTGAGCCCGGGAAAATTTTCGGAGAAATTTTTCGAGGGTGGCATTTGTGTGGTGTGTTATGATGCCTTTCCGCAGCCCACGGTCGGTGAAGCGCCGCCGGCATAGAAGGTCTTTATCTCCCGCTGTCTTGACCTCTAGCGCTAAGAATATGTTCAATGTCGCATAACTCGTCTTGAATGAAGGGGTTCATGTGAGCCGCAGAGAAGGCAGGTCAAGTGCCTGGACTCGAGGTTTGGATCATGCCAATGGTCATGTTCACGGGAATCTCGATCAAAATCTTGGAACTGGAATCCTAGACTGCCTGAATTGAGGTGGGGTTCAATGGCAAAGGCTGCTCCACGGAGCAAGGCGGCAAAGGCCAAAGGGAAGGTGTCGATGCAGAAAGGGAAACCGGATGCGTTCGATCTTTCCAAAGAGATTTTGGATCGTGTCCGGAGCTTGGTTCTGGTAGCCGACAAGAACGCCTCCATTGTTTATGCCAGCCCTTCGTTCGAGAACGTGTTGGGATATCGGCCGGAAGACATCCTGGGCGAGCGATGGTGGAAAATCAGCGGCGAAGACTTGAAAGAGCGAGCCCGCAAGAAGGACTACATTGCCCGCTGCGCCCGGGGCGAGATTTCTTTGTCGAAGTTGCCTTATCGGGGCGTGTATTTGAATCGCGACGGAGGACGCCGTTGGATCCTTTGGAGCGATTCTCACGGGCCGAACCATACGATCATCGGAACGGGACTCGACATCACGGATCAGGTCAAAGCCGAACAGGCCGCCGAAGAATATAATCAAAGAAATCTCCGAATTTTGGAAAGCATTTCAGATGGCTTCTTCGCTTTGGACCGGGAATGGCGATTCACTTATTTGAATCGGCAAGGGGAAGCCCTTTTGCGAAGAACCGGCGAACAATTGTTGGGGCGCAACATCTGGGAGGAATTTCCTGAGGCCGTCGGCTCCCTCTTCTTTAAGGAATATCATCGGGCCATGGCTTCTCAACAAGCGACTCAGTTTGAAGCCTATTATCCCCCTTTGGAGACTTGGTTCGAGGTCCATGCTTTTCCTTATGCCGACGGACTTTCCGTTCACTTCCACAATGTTACGGCCCGGAAGAAGATGCAGGATGAAGTACGAATGCTGGCCGAGGCCTTTCGTAGCGTGGGCGAATATGTATCGATCACGGATTTGGAAGACCGGCTGATTTTCGTGAATGACGCATTCAGTAAAGCCTACGGATATCCGATTGAGGAACTGATCGGACAACACATTCAAATTGTGCGCTCGGAAACCCGGTCAAAGGGCATCTTCAAGAGGATCGGTCCGGCGACGCTAAAAGGGGGCTGGAAAGGAGAAATCTGGAATCGCCGAAAGAACGGCAAGGAGTTCCCGATATTTCTGTCCACGTCTCTCATCTGCGATGAAAGTGGGAAGGCAGTCGCCCAGGTTGGCGTGGCGCGCGATGTCACTGAGGAAAAGGAAACTCACGAACGCCTGGATCATTTGAACCGATTGTATGCAGTGTTGAGCCAGGTCGATGAAACCCTGGTGCGTTCGCGCGAGCCGGAGAAACTGTTTCAAGAAGCCTGCCGGATCGCCGTGGAGGTCGGAGGTTTTCGAATGGCTTGGGTGGGACGGGTCGAGGAGCCGACGCGTCGGGTGATGCCGGTGGCGCGTTATGGCTATGACGAAGGCTACCTCGACTCCATCGTGATATCGATCGATGATGTTCCCGAAGGGGGCGGTATTGTGGGCCGGGCTCTTCGGGGGAGAATTCACGCCGTTTCCAATGATATCGAACATGATCCCGGCATGGCGGTTTGGAGCAAGGCGGCGTTGGAACGCGGTTATCACTCTTGTGCGGCCTTTCCGTTGCGCCTGGGGGATCGCTTCGTCGGGGCCTTGGCGCTCTATTCGTCAGAAGTAAATTATTTCGACGACACAAAGATTCGACTATTGGATTCCCTGGCCGCCGACATCTCGATTGCATTGGAATCGGCGGAACGGGAGAAACTGCGGACCATAGCCCAACAAGAGCTCCTCGAAACAAATCTCAAGCTCACGTCTCTTTATGAGGCTTCGCCCCTGGCCATCCTTTCGATTACGACCGAAGGAAAGATACTGATGTGGAGCAAGGCCGCAGAACGGATTTTCGGGTGGAAGGCTGAGGAAGTACTCGGGGGAGGCCTCCCGTTCGTTCCGGAAGATCAGCGCGTCGAGTCTCAGGCCTTGTTGGAACGAGTGAAGCATGGAGAGATTCTCACGGACGTGCCTTTGGTGCGCCGACGCAAAGACGGCAGCCGCATCGATATCAACCTGTTCACCGCACCCATGAGAGACAGCCGGGGTGTGGTGCGGGGCTGCATGGCACTGCTGGCCGACATTACCGAGCGCAAACGCGCTGAGGCCCAAAGCCGCATCATCTCTGAAATTATTCAAGGTGTAAATTCCACTTCCAATCTGGATGAATTGCTTCGGTTGATCCATCAGTCTCTTCGGAACGTGCTGTACGCCGAAAACTGTTTCATTGCTCTCTACAATCGCACCACCGGTCTGTTTGAATTTCCGTTTTTTGTGGATCAGTTTGATAAACCACCCGCGCCATTCAAAGCTGAAAAAAGCCGAACCGCTTATGTGTTTAAGTCCGGCAAGCCCCTGATGATCACCGATGCCGCATTTCGGGATTTGGAGAAGCAGGGGGTGGTGGAGCTGATCGGGACCGCTTCCTCCTCGTGGTTGGGAGTTCCTTTGAAAACACCCATGGAAACCATCGGCGTTCTGGCGGTGCAACACTATCAAAATGAAAACGCTTATGACCGGCGCGATCTGGAGTTTTTGAATTCGGTAGGCAGCCAGATTGCCCTGGCGATTGATCGCAAACGCGCCGGAGAGAATCTGCGAAAGAGTGACGAGCGGCTTCTCCTCATCAGCCAAGCCACCAATGATGCTGTCTGGGACTGGGATATAACCACGGGCCATGGTACCCGCTCCGGAGGGTTTCAAATCTTGTTCGGCTATTCTCCTGAAGAATTTGGAGAAGATTTTGAGTCTTGGAAATCCTGCATTCATCCGGAGGAGCGCGAAGGCGTAATTCGAGGGATTCAAGAAACACTCGCCCGCGGAGATCGAAGTTGGTCCGCCGAATACCGCTTCTGCCGAAAAGACGGAACCTATGCTTACGTGTTTGATCGCGGTTATGTCATGGTCAATGAACAGAACAAACCGGTCCGCATGGTCGGCGCCATGATGGATGTTTCGACACTGAAGGAAACTCAGGAAGCGCTTCGCAAGAGCCAGGAGCAGTTCCTGCAGGCCCAAAAGATGGAAGCGGTTGGACAGCTGGCCGGAGGCATTGCCCACGACTTCAACAATTTGCTGACGGCCATCAACGGTTACAGCGAGCTGCTGCTGGGTCGCATGCGTGAAAATGATCCGCTGCGCCGGGAGATTCAAGAAATCAAAAACGCCGGAGACCGCGCCGCCACATTGACTCATCAATTGCTGGCTTTCAGCCGTCGGCAGGTTTTACAGCCCAAGGTATTGGATCTCAACAGCGTGGTGTCCGGAGTCGACAAGATGATTCGTCGGCTCATCGGCGAGAATATTGAACTGACTTCCAGCTTGGCGCCGGACTTGGGCTGTGTGAAGGCCGATCCTGGGCAGATAAGCCAGGTGATCGTGAATCTCGTCGTCAATGCCCGTGACGCCATGCCTTCCGGCGGTCGTTTGTTCATTGACACGGACAACACGGTGGTGGATGCGAGTTTCAAGAGCGGGAATGAGGAAATTAAGCCGGGCCAATATGTTTTGCTGACTGTTCATGACAGCGGTGAAGGCATGGATGAAGAAACACTGCAGCGCGCATTTGAGCCCTTCTTCACCACCAAAGAGCCCGGCAAAGGAACCGGATTGGGCCTTTCAACGGTCTACGGGATCATCAAGCAGAGCGGAGGATTCGTCACCCTCGAGAGCCAAAAGAACCGGGGAACCTTATTCCGGATCTACTTGCCGCGCATTGAGGAGACCACGGTGGCCCCGACCTCGGACGCCGACCGCAAAGAACAACCCTACGGGCTGGAAACCATATTGCTTGTGGAAGATGAGGAAATGATTCGCGAACTCGGCAAGGAAGTTTTACAGGATCGCGGGTACACGGTCCTGTGCGCCTCCAATGGGGAAGAAGCTCTGGAGTTATGCATGGATCCTCACGGAAGAATCGATGCCCTGTTGACCGACGTGGTGATGCCCAAAATGAATGGACGCCTATTGGCCGAGGCCGCTAAAAAGTTAATCCCGGATTTAAAGGTGATTTATATGTCGGGCTATACGAACGACGTGGCGGGATTACAAGAGGTGCTCGATGGGGGCGATTCGTTCCTGCAAAAACCGTTCACCGCTGAATCGTTGGTTCACACCGTGCGTCAAGCATTTGATGTCTGAGAGAAGCGTTGGCCAGGCAATGGGAAATTCAGAGAAGGCGAGCACCATTCTTGTGGTAAGTCCCCATTTCCGATCAAGAGCCTAAAGAACTCGAATGGTGTTGATGCGGTCGCCCTTCGAAATTTTCTGCACTACTTCCAGCCCCGAAGAAACCTTTCCAAAAACGGCGTATTGGCCATCCAGCGAAGAGTGCGCGCCCAATGTGATGTAAAACTGGCTGGAAGCGCTATGGGGATCGGACGCCCGCGCCATGGCTACCGTTCCGATGGCGTCGTGCTTTAAATCGGGATGAGTTTCGAGTTTGATCTTTTCGTTGCAGCCGCCCGTCCCATCCCCTCGTGGACACCCGCCTTGAACTACAAATCCCGGCACCACACGGTGAAAAGTGAGTCCGTCATAGAATTTTCGCTGTGCCAGTTTTATGAAATGAGCCGTAGTTTGCGGTGCCTTCTCGGTGAATAGCTCGAATTGGATGACGCCTTTGTCGGTTTCAATCACTGCGGTAGGTACTTTGGGCTGAGGCGGTGCTGCGGGGACGGCTTCCGCCGCTTTCTCAGCCTCTTTCTTCTTCCGTCGCCAGAAAAACATGTGCGGTGGGATTCCTTTCCTGGAAAAAATTCAGAAGGGAGAGATTAACACATCTTTTTCGATGAGGGCATCGAAAAGAGGTGTCGGGTGTCTGGGGCCAGGTGTCAGGTTTGAGGGGGAAGGGGTGGAATCTGCGTTTAAGGGGCATGGGTAGCGAGCGCCCCGACCCATCGGGGCAGAGCTGTTCTGGTAGCGCCGGTTGTTCTTTGAGCCGGCGGTCTGTAGTGTCCGACCTTGTCTGCTTGATCTCTGCGTCTCTTCGGCGAAGGGGGATAGAATTTTCTGCGCAGTCTCCGCGTCTCCGCGGTGAAATTTAATGCCTTGAATTTCTTCAAAATGTGTTCGTATTCAGAATCGTTCCGGCCGCAATAAAAAAGGCAGTCTGCGCAGACTGCCTTTTTCCTGCAAAATATTTTCGAAAATATTTTGTTCCGATGCCCGCCTCGCGGTTAGGTGCGTTGCGAGTAGTCGTCCTTCGGGCAGACCCAGTGCATGCCGCCGGGTCGGTCGGCCGACTTGATGAATTTAGTCGCCACCATGCTTTCGCCGCATTGCGGGCAAGACCGGTTGTAGTTGACGATTTCGCGATCGGCCATACTGGCACGTGCTGTCTTAGAGAGTTTCTTCTCTGCCATAGCCATTGTCTCCTTTCTGCTCTCCGAGCCCGGGACTGCATCCGCCCTCGGCGTCCGCACTCCGCCCGTACAGCCAAAATCAAAAGCCGAGAGAATACCGAAAAGCGAACGTGGAAGCAAGAAGATTTTGGGGCAAAGAAAGTCTTCTAAAGCCTAAATATCCGCCATTTCTCTGATTATTGACAACGGTTTCAATGGCTTGACCTGGTTCGACCCTAAATATTAGGAACATTATGATTCGGGATGTTCTCCAGGTAGAGAGGCTTTGGAATGCGAATAACCTCGACTCGTTCATCCGGCATGAATCGCCCCGGCCCTGAAGAACGGGCCGGGCTACCCACTCGAACCTATTTCCAGCTTTCCCTGACCAGCCGCCACTGAGTTCCATCGAGAGCCATTTTTACGGTGCCGGTGGATTTCGTTCCCTCGTTGACTCCTTCAACATGGAGTGTGGCCGACTTTCCATCGATGGTTCCGCCGAGAATTTTAATGTCCGTCGCCGACATCATTTTGATCAGTTCCAGGGTCTTCTTGCCGTCGGGGCCGTCCAGGTCTTTCACGTTTTCAGGAGGGATTATCGTCTTCAAAGTCGGGATGTCGCCCTCCATGAGAGCCTTGTGATAGACCATGTAGGCCTTCCCCGGATCGCCTCCACCCGCCGGCAAAGGAGTTCCGGTAGGCGGCGGCAGTTTCAGAGAGACCCGGAAAGTGGCTTCATATTGCCAGTGGTGGTTGAAAAATTCCTGATCGGATTTTACATAGGCTTTTCCTTCCACGACATCCGCCGTGAAGGCCACAGGCTCAAATTCGTGCATGCCGGACACGGAGACATTGGCGCCATATTCTCCATACTTCTCATGAAACAGATGTCCGGACGTGACTTGTTTTTCCTCGTTGATCGTCAGCGCGATGGCATGCACCTTCCCGTCGCGAGCCAGCTTGATCACCCCGAAATCGTCTTCTCGATCCTCCGCGGCGATGGGCTGATCGGAGAGCAGAACGATCACCTCTTGTTTACCTTTGTTGAAAGAATCCTCTTCCTTCCGGGCATACACATATTTCAAGGGCGTGGTTTGTTTGTCGACCGTCATCGTGCCGGTCACCCGATCGCCTTCAGCGGCGCGTAAAGAAGTGCGCGCGGAGGAAACTACAATCAGAACGAACAGGAAAAAACCACCCCAGCGGATCAATCGCAACATAGGGCTCCTTTTTGAAAATGGAATCGGCGGAAACGCAGAAGTTGAAGCGAAAAATTCTAGCACTTAATGGTCGGCGATGGTGTGAATTTTGAGGAATGTGATTATCGGGATGGATGGTCGAAACCTGAAAGGGTTCTCCAGAGAGCTTCCCACCCCGGCCCTGAAAAGCGATTCGGGCTACCCGATCGCAAGGTCGTTTGTTGCTAGGCCGCGGTATGCCACTTCTTCAGGAGGTAGGTGATGACGCCGTCGATCGAGGCCTTCTTTGCCGCGTAGCGCTCTTCGCCCAGACTGTAGTGCCACAAACTTTCCACTTCCTCGCGAAATCGGGATTGATCGACGGTGGATGTTTCGTGGGTCAGTTTCTTTTCCTTGATCGAATCCAATATCTTTTCTTCGCAGCTCTCATACACGTTTCTCAGCAGGGGGTCGAGGTCCAGGTAATATCGAAAATCGTCGCACGACCAAAAGACACGCGACTTGTATTCCGTGAACGGCGAAAGCACCGGGAGCGATCGGGCATCGTGATGTTCAAGCACGATATAGGTTTCTTTCCCCGTTTCATGGCCAAAGCGTAGTTCGTCGTTCATCCCGCTGGAAAAAACAATTTGTGGCAGATAGGCAAT
>JAQUPQ010000020.1 GCA_028716525.1 Terriglobia bacterium
AGCGGAGGCCCCTTCGAACATCCTTACGATGTCCTGATCGACGACTTGCATGCCAGAAACAACAAACTGAAGGTCGGCGATTCCATGCAGCTCCTGGCGCATACGTTCCGCGTCTGCGGAATTGTGGAGCACGGCAAGGGTGCTCGAGTCTTCATCTCTCTGGACACCATGCAAAACCTCCTGGAGTCTCCCGGAAAAGCGACGCTGTTTTATATCAAAGTGGACAATCCCAGCCGAACCCAGGAGGTTGTGGATCGAATCAAAAACATGGGATTGCAGTCTTATTCCGTGATTACCATCAAGGATTATCTTAGCCAGATTACCACCGCGGCGATCCCGGCATTGGATGTCTTCATCGACGCCATGATTTTTATCGCGTGTGCCATCGGCTTCATTGTGATTTATCTCTCCATGTACACCACCATCACCGAGCGGACTCGTGAGATCGGCATATTGAAATCGCTGGGGGCTTCCAAGCTGTTCATCGTGAACGCCATCTTGCGGGAGTCGTTGCTGTTGTGCGTGCTGGGGATATTTTTGGGGATAGGCCTGAGCTTTCTGGCCAAGCATTTCATTCCCGTGCTGCTGCCAACCCTCTCCGTTGTGATCACCTTTCCCTGGGTGATCAAATCCGCCCTGTTGGCTTTGTTGGCGGGTGTTCTTGGGGGATTCTACCCTTCCTTGCGAGCGGCATCGCAGGATCCCATTGCTGCGCTCTCCTACGAATAGACCGTTTCAACAGTCTGATATCAGGAAATCACTATCCCACCCAGCTTTTCCGATGAATTGCGTGGGTCTCTTCAACTTACCTCTACCCCCTTTCGGGATCCATGGAGGCTCCTTTTTGTGAGCACAAAGAAGTGAAAGTTTGCTATGATAACCGGCGGATTATTCTGCACGGGGGAAGCCGGTTGAAAACGATTTTGGAAGCCAAAGGTGTCACTAAGGTTTACCGCACCGGGCGGGTAGACGTGTGGGCCTTGCGGGGCATTGATTTAAATGTTTCCCAAGGTGAGTTTGTGGCCATCATGGGTCCTTCCGGTTGCGGCAAATCGACCTTGCTGCATATTCTGGGCGGATTGACACCCCCCTCAAAAGGCGAGGTGTGGCTGGACGGAGTCAACATTGGGGCTCTGAGCGATGCCGAACGAACTCGCACCCGCCGCAACAAAATCGGGTTTGTCTTTCAACGATTCAATCTTCTCCCCACTTTGTCCGCGCTGGGCAATCTGGAAATTGCCCGCTACATTCACAAAAACGGCGCCGGAGGAAATGGATCCGAGTCCAGCCGCGACCTTTTGAAGATATTGGGTCTCGAAAACAAGTTACGAAGCAAGCCGATTGAAATGTCGGGAGGCGAACAGCAACGGGTGGCCTTGGCCCGGGCCGTTATCAATCGTCCTGCCATCCTGTTGGCGGATGAGCCTACCGGAAACTTGGATTCGGAAAATTCGCAGACGGTTCTGCATATGCTTCAGGACCTCAATACCCGGTTTAACCAAACCATCATCCTGATCACGCACAACCCCGAGGTCGCTGCGGTGGCGCATCGATTGGTGGAGATGAGGGACGGCAAGATTCACGACCGAGTCCAGGATGTGACGTATCACGCTGCTGAGGAATCATTCTTGTAACCGCGCTCATCTGCGGAGGTCTGGACCTTCTGGTCCGGCGAGCGCCGGTGATGTGAACTTCTCGGGTTGACCTTCAAAACGACTCCCATGTTTCGAAAGTTCTTTCTGGTTCTGAAAAACGCCTTCTTCTGGAGCTACTCACGAGGGACTTGGCAATACGACCTCATGGTGGCAGCCATCCTCTTGTTTATATTCCTGACGCCACGCAAGGTCTTTCACGACGACCCGGTGCCCCTCAACGTCAGCGATCGAGTTTATGAAGAGTCCAATAGCGGAAGCCAAGCCGTCTATCGTCTGCGCGCTGAGGTGTTTTCCCATTATGCCTTCCAACAGGACAACAAAGCACTGATCCGCGCCATCCAAGTCGAACTGCAAAACAACCTTCACCGTTCACTGAAAGTGGAACGCTTTGAGCCGGTGTTCGACGACCAACAGAACCTTGAAGGATTCCGCGTGTGGGTGCAGCAGTAACCCCGGACCACTCCCGCTCGTCTTCCAAGCCGAAGGCGAACAAACCCTGACGGTGCGAGTTCCTTGCTTTTTGCTCACATCCCTGTAAAATTCATTTATGCACAAGTTCTGCACTAGAATTCTGATCGCAGTCCTGCTCGCAGGACCTCCGGTTTTCAATTCGATTCCGGCGTGGAGCGCCAGCCCACAGCGGGACGACGCTCAGCTCGAGCACATTCTTTCCGAGCTGGATAAGACTTCCCGGGATTTCAGGACTTTGGAAGCCAAGATACGCAATACCAAGTACACCAGGATTGTGGACGATACCTCGGTGGAGTCCGGCCAGCTGTGGTTCCGGCGTGATCCCCGCGGAAACAAAATCAAGATCGAATTCAAGAAACCGTCGCAGCGGGATATTTTGATTGCCGACAGCCGCGTGGTCATTTACTACCCCAAGATCAACAAACTCGACAACTATGAACTGGGCTCCGATTCCATGCAAAACAAGGCGGAGTTGGGTTTGTTGGCCGGTGTCGGTTCGTCGGGACAGACGCTTCGAAATACCTATACGATCCGATATCTGGGCGAAGAAAGGATCGACGGCAAGAAAACCGTTAAACTCGCCCTCAGCCCTCGCGATCCCAAAGCCAAAACCTTGTTCAGCACCCAGGAGGTGTGGCTGGATTCCAACGATTGGCTTCCCGTCCGCCAAAAGCTGGTTGAATCTTCAGGTGACTCCCTAACCATTGATTTCTCCGACGTCAAGAGAAACGACAGAATCTCCGACAAAGTTTTCCGAATAAAGAACGCCACCATCAAGTAAAAAGCCCCGATTTTTCGATCGGGGATCTCTCCATTTCGGCTCTGTCGGCCGGTGCCGGGCTCTGTGCATTTACAATAAAATCGGTTATTATCGCCCACGATCCGATTCGATAGCGCGATCGAATGAGTTCCTTCACGGTCGTCTTCCTCGTGGGCCACAAAATGAAATCCGTGAGGTTGGAGATGAATTTAAAAAATTCTCGATGCTGGTTTACCGTTTGGGCCGGGGTCGCCCTCCCGTTCCTTGTGGGCCTGGGCATATCCTCTTGGGCCTTGCCGAAGTTTCTCACCATGTATGAAAGCGATCCGTATTCAAATCCGGCCTGGCATGGACGGTGCGACACCTGCCATATAAATCCCAAAGGGTCGGGCCCCCGAAATGCGTTCGGCCAAGCCTTTGAGCGCCATGGCGAGACCATCACAATGGAGCTGCGGGCGGCTTTTCCGGATCGCTTCTTGGCGCAACCGCGTCCCTCGCATGAACCCGTGGTGGAGTTCAACCAGGAAAACCCCAACCTGATTACCGTTGAGATGAACGGCGAGCGAATACAGATCGACACGGCAACAAAGACCTTCCACAAACTGGAAAGTCCGCCCGCCCCGCTCCCCACCTCATCCAGCCGCGGCTCTCAGGAGAACTCCAAGGCCAGTGTCCCGACGGTATTGGATCATTACTTCGTCAATTTGCCTTCGGCGGTTCCCTATGCGCGGCATTCGTTGAATATGCGTTTCACGCACCGCTTCGACAGCGCGCCTTTTGATTCCATGCGGGGTGGCGGACCGAGCAATTTGTTCGGATTCGACGGGCTGGCGATCTCTTCATTCGGGCTGGAATACGGGCTGACCGACCGTATTGCCTTGACCGCCTATCGCAGCCCGCTTTACAAGACCGTCGAGTTCGGAGGAGAAATTTCCATTCTTCAGGAATCGAAGCGCCTTCCTTTTTCCCTGAAAGCCCTCGCATCCGTGGAAGGACGCAACAATTTCAAGCTGACGGTCAATAACCGCGACTTTTTCGAACATTTTTACGGCGGGAATTTTCAAATCGTGATCTCGCGATCGATCGCCCACCGCGCGGAATTTGCGTTCGTCCCTACGTTTTCAACGAACACAAAGGTTTTTCCCGACGACACCAATCCTCACAAAAACACCGTAGCGATGGGGATGGCCACTTCGATCAAATTGACGCCTCATTCCGCCATTGTGGCAGAATATGTTCCCCGGGTGGGAGGGTATGAATTCTCGGGCACTCAGCCGGTCGTGTCTTTGGGAATCCAAAAATCCACGGCCCGGCATGTATTCGCGTTGGTCGTTTCGAAAACTCAAGCCACCACCACCGGCCAGCAGATTCTCGGCGGAAATGTCTTCACGGTAGGATTCAACATTTACAGGCGCCTCTTCTAGGAACCATGTCCAGCACCGACCGAGCCATCTCCAGCCGACACAATGTCTGGGTAAAGACCATCCGGACCGCCCTGCGTGCCGGGACATTGACTCCTCAGGGTTTGCTGCCCATCGAAGGCCCTCGCCTGCTGATGGAGGCCTTCAAGAGCACGGCGGCTGTCGAGACCGTCTTTATTTCCAACCCTCAAGTTCTCAATCGGGACTTGGAACGCTGGATTAATGACCGCCGCATTCAAACCTTTCACCTCAGCACCGAGGTGCTCGCCTTCATGGCGGATACAGAATCCCCGGCGGGTTTGATGGCGCTGGTCAAACCCCCCTGCTGGAATCTCGACGAGACCTTGAAGACGGATGCGGCTCTCTTTCTCCTGCTGATTCAGCTTCAAGATCCGGGAAATATGGGAACCATTCTGCGCAGTGCGGAGGCCTTCGGGGTCAGCGGGGTGATCTCGACTCCCGGAACCGTGAACGCTTTTAATCCCAAGTCCGTCCGCGCCAGCGCCGGCTCCATTTTTCGAGTGCCCCTGTTTCAGAATGTACCGGCTCAGGAGGCGCTCTCGAAATTCAAGACCGCGGGAATTCAGACGGTGGCCACATCCTTAAAGGCTCGAAATGGTCCGGACACCAAGGCTTTGCGTTTGCCCATGGCCCTGCTTGTCGGGCAGGAGGCGGGCGGAATTCCCTCCGATGTTCTTTCGAAGTCCGGCGCTCAAATTCGCATCCCCATGGCTGATCCCGTTCAGTCGCTCAATGCGGCCATCGCCACGGCTATTCTTCTCTACGAGATTCGTCGTCATGAAAAAACTGTTTAAGCTGATCTATTTCCCCTTTCGCGATGTGCGCGTGAACGCGCATCTTATTTCGACGCTGGTCCGACGCGATTTCGCTTCCCGCTATCGAGCCTCCTCCTTCGGAGTGTTTTGGACGCTGGTTCAACCGGCTTTCATGCTGGCGGTCTATACCGTGACCTTTTCGTTGATCATGAAGGTGCGATTCGGGGCCGACGATTCCCCCTCTTCATTCGTTCTTTATCTATTTTGTGGAATGCTCCCGTGGCTGGCCTTCAGCGAGGCCTTGACCCGATCGAGCACGGTGGTGGTGGATAACGCCAATTTTGTCAAGAAACTCGTCTTCCCGACACAAATTCTTCCTGTGAACATGACGCTTACCGCGCTCATCACGGAATTCCTGGGCATGATCATACTGCTGGCCGCCATTCTGTTTGTGGCGCACTCTCTCCATAGAAGTTTGATCTATTTCCCTCTAATCCTCGTCCCTCAAATTCTTTTCACGCTGGGTCTGGCGTGGTTTTTATCGAGCCTGACGGTGTTTATCCGGGATATTTCAAATTTTCTGAATTTGATTCTGACGGCTTGGCTTTTCTTCACGCCCATCTTCTACCCGGAACGCATCGTGTTGGAATCTAATCTGCCGCCTCGAATCAAATCTCTCTTCAGCCTGAATCCCATGTTCATCATCGTCAACAATTACCGACGCGTCTTCCTGGAAGGAAAGGCACCGGACACAGAATCCATGGGGATTCTGCTGCTTATATCCTGCGTGGTTTTTTGGGGAGGTTACGCCTGGTTCGATCGAACCAAGAAATCATTCGCGGATGTTTTGTGAGATGGGGTGGATGGCGCAAAAGCATTGAGGCCGGGACAGTTTACTTAGCCCTGAAATTCTGTGGTTGCGCCGGACGGACGAGGGCAGGACTCCTAACCCCCCGAATAAGCAATGGTTGAACTCACCCCATTCGGTTTCAAAGACCTCTGGTAAAGCCCAAAAAATTCCAGCGACCGGCCCCCGAGTTGAGGACCGATCGCTAGACCGAATAGTTCAGCGGGCAGCCATGCAAAAATGCGCCCTTCGCAGCTCATCGCTACGGAGTCACGGTGACGCTGGTCGAAGCTCCGGCTTGCACATTTCCACTGGCCGTAACTCCGGTCGCGTTGGCCGTATTCGTGATGGTATTCGGGCACGGATCCGGTGTGATCAGGTTCGATGAACCGGTCTTAGGCGGTGAATCATGTACTCCGACCACGTGCACACTGCCAAATCCGGAGGTCCCGAATACGGAACTCTTCAGAAATACCGTGTAGCTGTCTGTGTAATCCCACCCCGAAGGGATCGAAATATTCGAGAGCGGTGCAGTTTCCGGAGGAGAATTAACCAGAAATCCCGTCACGAATTGCGACAACAGCAAGTCGTCTGATAAAGAGCTGCCTGCCGCAATAATATTTGAGGCATTTCCAATGACCATCTTACCATCGCCCCCGCTCGCTCCCAAACACCCATAGCCGGATGGATAATTGACGGTCCCTCCGCCGAACGTCGCGCTCCTGGCCTGGGTGATATAGTCGAATTGGGCCTGCAACACCACCGTACCGGCACCATTAATAAACTGGATATTGGCCTCATCGCTGCCCGTCAGGTCGCTGAACTTGTGTCCCCTCGTCCAGCCGGTAGCTGCTGTGGCGCCGGTGCCATATCGATTGTCGTTGAGTATTTGATTCTGGCGATAAATGACCTTGAGGCTGCCGGGCGGGACGGTGATGCCGTTGTACACTTCGCCGGGCGAAAACTCGACGACCAAAGTTCCCGCATAGGTGACGGCGCTGCCCACCAAGGCGCATTCCTTAACCGGGGGGTAAAGTGTATTCGAGAAGCTGCGCGATTCTCCAGGTGAAAGATTGAATCCAGAAGCCACCACAAAGTCATCCCCAGTGAAATCCGGGGTCCCGTTGTCGTCCGTGATTGTGACATTGTTGATGGTCAATCCCCCGGTATTCGTCACGGTGTAGGTATACGTTACCGGATCCAACGGATGAACCGTTGTGGGACTGGCGGTCTTCGTCAACGTCATCGAAGGAGCGGTCGGTCCGGACGTCGGAACCTCAATGAGAGTATCCTGGAAGACGTCTGTACAAGCGCCGTGGGCCAAGTAGCCGTCTGAGAAAAGCGGCACGGCCACCACTTGGCCTGGCAATGGACTAAAACTGGGATTGGCATTCGCGGCGTTGACCATGGAGATTACATTGGCGGTGGGAGCACCAAAATAAGGACTGGTGGGATTATTGGTGCCCATAACCAGCCAAAGGGCCGCCTGAACCTCAAACTTATCGCCAATCTTGTGATTCAGAAGATAATTGACCTTGGGCCAGGGAACAAATTGAAAGGTCCGGGGCAGGTTGCCGACCGGGCCCGTGCTGTCATAACACACGGAGGTGTAGTTTGGTTGATCCGGTTGAAAATCATCCTCGGCGCACCACCCCAGATATGTTCCGTTGGTGATGCTGAACCCCGTAGGCACATTGCTCAGAGTAATGTCCAGCGTGCCTCCTAGTGTCCCTCCCAACCACGTACCGGTGTTCACGGTCACTGGACCCGGGGGAAGATTAAGCAGCCCCTGCGCGATACAAAATGTGGGTAAAACCACAATTATTGCGACGACTATTAAAGAACCCATTACATTTCTCTTCATATGGCACCCGCTTTCCTAATTCATTATGGTTTAGAGTTTGAACCCGTTTCCAACCCGGTCATCCCGTGGCGATAGGTGTCCTTTACCCGGTTTTGTACCGAGCGTTCCTCCCCTATTTATGTGATTGAAGGATGAAAGAAACGGCGGCCCGAAATTACGCTTTCATGTCTGCGAAACACGGGATCTAAGATTCAAAAGGGTGGTCGAAGAGCCCCCTGCTTTCGTAACCATCCTGCCTCAACAAAAAACCTTCAAAAACTCAGGCCCTAAAATTCGGGGCGAAATGTGTGATGCATGACCCAAGTTGACGGCACACTCTCTTGTAGCACAAAAGAATTTTTGGAACAAGATGTTCAGATAAATTTTTGATTTTAAATGGACTTATTCAATCCAGATTAGTCAAGGAAGTATTGGGAAGTTCTTCGCAGGCACTCTGCCAATTGAAAAGGAAGTCGCGGAAAGCGGTTGAAAGCGCCATGGGTTCCCACGGTGGCCTCAACAGGATTGGGCCAACGCTGCCAAAGGGCCCTCGGCAAGCCGGATGGATGGCGGAGATGAAAACCCATCGGAGTGCGCAAACCCTGGGGATCGGGAACCTTCCCCCACTGTTGCAACACCGAATCAATCAGCCACTTCGGCAGGACACGCTTATGCAAACTTTCCGGAAAATCGTCACGCTTGGCCCCGAGTAATTCGGCGGCCAGAATTAAAACACACGCGACCCAATCGGACCGTCTTTTGTCGCCACTCATGAAGTAGTCCCAATCGAACGGGTCGGACAACGTCTCCAAAAGAACAGCAACATCGCAAAGCCAGATCGGCCGCCAGGCTCCGTGCGCCAGCAAGTGGAGGCACAGCAAACGCAGATGATCTTCCGCTCTTAAAACCCGAATTCCGATGCCCTCTACATCGATGCATTGGGACCGTTCAAAGATAGAATCCGCGTTCCGATCTTTCAGCAGGACAAAGCCATTATGAAGGTCAATTTCGCCTCTTCCCCCGGGAGCGCTATTCAGCACCTCCTGTGCTTTCAAATGTTCCTTCGGGCGAACGTAAATATCTATATCTCCCAACGGCCGCATGCCATGCTCGGGATAGAGCCGTGCCACGGCCCATCCCTTTGCCACAATCGGTTCCACACCGAAAGATCGAATGTGTCGGACAATTTCCTTGATTTGAAGTTCGCGGAATTTGAAGGAAAGCTGCTGAGCACGAAACTCTTTTTGCAGTGGGTTGAGCGGCGGGGGAATCTCAGCTTTCGGCTGACGCAGTTTCCACCAAACGAGACCCGCCGAACCGCTTTGAATCAGCAGCGGAATAATCTCTTCAATTTTCTCGGGGGAAACCTCAGCGGGCGGCGGTCGTCCATCCCATGAACGGAAGAGCGCCCGGGCGATCAGTTTTCCTTGATTCGTCGACACCTTGGATACAAGACTCAATGCCATTCAGCGGGCTAAACGGATATACAACCTGACGTGCAGCCCGGTTGACAGCATTGATGAACTTGGCAACATATCAGGGCCGGATTATTCTTACAACACTTGCCGATCTCCGAAACCCCGTTTTTAATCGCATTGTGGCAACTCACACAGGCGCTGGCTGCCTGTGCAGCGCTGGGAACCAGAATCGATAAAACGCCGATACCCCCCACCAGCGCGACCTTCTTCAGAAGGTCCCGTCTGGATCTTCCTTCCAAAATTCCTGATGGCGGCTGGATGCGTTCCTCAAGGAGGCCGGCCTTACTGAGCCGCTTCAGACCCACCCAAACCACGTCTTCATCGACTGAGGATCCCAGGTGTTTTTGCATCCGCCGGGCGATCTCCGACACGCTGGTTTTTCCGTCACACTGTTTCCAAATCCATACGGCCGTCTGGTCCAAACAATGCGCCTTGTTCCGGTCCAACTCATACACCAACGTTTCGTCCTTCAATTCTTCAATGACCAATCCCTCTTTCCTGGATCGTGGAAACGCCCGTTTTGCCATAACTTTGTTCTCCTTCCCAAAACCCGCCGGAATAAGTCGTTTGAGACCTCAAACCAAAAGATTCCCTGCAACGTCCCGAGCCTCACCCCGAATTCCCTTCAAGACCGGGACGCTCGAAACCAAGTGCTGTACGATTCGCATGGTCTTTTTGGGATTTCGTTGCGCCGACATGGCGTTCGACAAGAGTGACAGGGCTGCCCGGCCGGGGGAGCAGGTTTGGGGGCGCCATTGGGCCCCCTTTCTGTAGTTACACAGGACGATCATCCCAATCGGTACGGGACGCCTGGCAATCCGATTCCGAGGAATCATCGGGAAGCGCTTCAATGTTCCATCCCGCCCCGGACTGCGCAAACCAATCTGTATGGGATAAGGAAACACTCGACCCTTTGAATCCATCACCGCATACTCATCGGAAAAATATGTAGCTCCGGCCTTGACCAGAGCCGCCACCAGGGTGCTCTTACCGCTAAAACTTTTTCCCGGAAAAACAATCCCTCTTCCGCGCCAACCGACCACTGCCCCATGAACAAACATCTCGCGTCGGGATTCGCCGGCCACGTAAAGCGCCAAATCGGATTCCAGCGCCGTATAAATATCTTCCCGATTCATGGTTCTTGCCAGGACCGTCAAAGCATTGTAAAGAACATTATATCTTTTCACCCGCGAGTTCTTCTTCACAGTGGGAATAACGATCGAATAGATCCGATCCACTGTGGAGTAACGGATCCGCTTCCACCCGAATGGAAGAATCCCGCGAACTCGTCCCAGTGTTCCTCGCCTCGTGGAACGAATGCCGATCCTCAGTCCATAAGCCGAAAAACTAAGACCTTCCGCCCACCCGAGGCGGTCGAGTTTCTTCATTCAGGTCGAGGCATTCTTGAGTTTCGGCAGCACGGCGTCAGAAATGAAACGTTTTCTATTCATCATGTTCGTCAGAGAAATCGATGGTTCCACCCCCCCTAGGAACCGCAATCTTGAAAGGCCGGCTCAATCTTACACCAACGGGTTGAAAGGACAGGCTTCACTTTCCTTTCGCAGCCTCTACCAATTACTCATTAGCATCTATCTGTCTCGAAATTATGACTAATTCCATTTCAAAAAGCAACTTTCAGCCTTTGCAGACTTTGGAGCATGTCCCGGTCCGGTACCGGCGCAGGAGATTTGGCGTGATCCAAATTGGGGCATCGAGGCCCGAAATTTTTCAGCCCTGTGGGGATTGGGGTCCTATGCTATAATCCGCTTCAATGATATTTTTTGTTGCATGGTTCAAGGTTGGGTCACAACAAAATCTCCCCAAGGAGTCCTTGCATGGCGATTACGAAAGTCGCAAAGATATGGGCCAATGGAAAACTGATTGATTGGGACGATGCCAAGATTCATGTGCTAGCTCATGTCGTCAACTACGGCTCCTCTATTTTTGAGGGAATTCGATGCTACCGCACGCCCAAGGGCCCTGCGGTGTTCCGCTTGCCGGAGCACGTGGAGCGCTTATTCAATTCCTGCAAGATCTACCGATTCGAAGTCGGCTTCACCCGGGAACAGATATCGAATGCCATTCTTGAGGTAATTCGAGTCAACAAATTGGATCAGTGTTATGTCCGACCCATCGTGATGCGGGGTTATGGAGACATCGGCGTGAATCCCTTCCCGGCGCCAATCGATGTCTATATCGCCTGCTATCCCTGGGGAAAGTATCTGGGTGAAGATGCCCTGGAGAACGGCGTGGATGTGTGTGTCTCGTCCTGGACTCGCCTGGCGCCCAATACCCTTCCGGCGCTTGCTAAAGCCGGCGCCAATTACATGAATTCGCAGTTGATCAAGATGGAAGCCCTGGTGAACGGTTACGCCGAAGGAATCGCATTGACGGCCGACGGCTACGTAAGCGAAGGCAGCGGCGAAAACGTCTTCATCGTTCGTGATGGCGATGTATTCACACCGCCGCTGGGCTCCTCGGTCCTGCCGGGCATTACTCGATCGTCCGTTCTAAAGATTTGCAAAGAACTCCAAATCCAGGTGCACGAACGGCAAATCCCGCGCGAAGCTCTCTACATCGCCGATGAGGTTTTCTTTGCGGGAACGGCCGTGGAAATCACGCCCATACGATCGGTGGATCGCATTCAAGTGGGACAGGGCCGCCGCGGTCCTGTCACGGCGGAGATTCAAAAAATCTTCTTCGATCTGGTGACGGGCAAAGCTCCTGACACCAACGGTTGGCTGACTTCCGTGAATCAACCTTCCTTCGTCAGCGCCTGAGAATCTTATGGGTTCGTCGGAGGTTTCCCCATGATGATCGACGACCTGCTCCGGATGGCCGCAGAAAAGGGCGCGTCCGATCTGCATCTCAAAGCCGGAAATCATCCGCACGTTCGCGTCCAAGGTCAGCTGGTGGGGCTGACTGAGATGCGCCCTTTGACGCCGGAAGATACGCTGAATATGGCGTTCAGCATCATGTCCAACCGCCAGAAGCAGCGGTTCAAAGATGATTATGAACTGGACATGGCCTACGGTGTGACCGGCGTCGGCCGATTTCGATGCAACATTTTTCAGCAGCGCGGCACGGTCAGCCTGGTGCTTCGGCTGATTCCTACAAAAATTCTCTCGCTCGAGGATTTGCACCTTCCTCCCGTCATTGAGAAGATCTGCGACGAACCCCGCGGCCTGGTCCTGGTGACCGGAACCACGGGAAGCGGAAAATCCACAACGCTGGCTACCATGATAGACATCATGAACCTGAAGCGTTGTGAACACATCATCACCATTGAAGACCCGATCGAATTTCTCCATCGGGACAAGCGATCGTTTGTCAATCAACGCGAACTGGATGTGGACACCCGCAGCTTTTCCGGGGCATTAAGAAGCGCCCTGCGTCAGGATCCGGATGTCATCCTGGTCGGCGAGATGCGCGACACCGAGACCATCGAAACGGCCATCACGGCGGCTGAGACCGGACATCTGGTGCTTAGCACGCTTCACACCATCGATGCCACGGAGACCATTCAGCGCATCATCACGGTTTTTCCTCCGCACCAGCAGAATCAGATTCGCCTGCAGCTGGCCACTATTCTGCGCGCCGTGGTTTCTCAGCGGCTGGTCAGCAGCAACGAGGGCGCGAGCCGCGTGCCCGCCGTCGAAGTGATGATTTCCACGGAATTCATCCGCGATTGCATTATTACCCCCGAGAAAACCCGCACCATCCGCGATGCCATCGCCCAAGGCACCTCTCAGTACAGCATGCAGACGTTTGATCAATCGCTGTACAACTTGTACAAACAAAATTTGATCACCTACGACGAAGCGCTTCACAATGCCTCCAATCCGGACGAGTTCAAGTTGCGCGTGCAAGGAATCCGGTCGACTTCCGATACGGCGCGCGACGAGATGGAGACCTCGTTTAAGGGCACCGTCGAGCGCCTCTCTCACCTCTAGTCGCCGCCCGCATGCAGAAGCCCATCAAGCTCCTTTCCAGCGAAGCGGAACTCTACAATTGTGCGCTCAAATTTCTGGGTCTCAGGGCTCGCTCCCGCCACGATTTGGAGCGCCTCCTCAAAAAACGCTGCCGCCAGCCGGATTGGGTTCAAGCGGTGCTCGACAAATGTGTCGCACGGGGTTATCTCGATGATGTAAAATACGCGGTTCAGTTTGCGCGCTCCCAGGCGGAGAGAAAGCGTCATGGGCGGCGCCGGGTCGTTCTGGAATTGAAATCCCGCGGCATCGCCGCACAAGACATTGAGTTCGCGGTTTGCGAAGTATTTGAATCCTTGGACGAGGCGCTGCTAGTCCGGCAAGCCCTGGAATCCAAGTTGAAGAAAACAGCGGGTGAATGGACGCCCCGGAAGACCCAACGCTTGTACAACCAGTTGATGCGGGCGGGTTTTCCAGGGGACGTGGTAATTCGCGAGCTGCGCCGCTGCCGTATCGAAACCGTCAGAGAATGGGGCGACACGGCGACGATTGAGGATTGATCGCCTTATGTTCAGGCGCCGAGGAGTTGTCGTTTGAAAGGAAATGAAGTTCGGTCGGCTTTTTTGAGGTTTTTTGAACGTAACGGCCACAAGGTGGTCAAGAGTTCTCCCCTGCTTCCCGCCAACGACCCGACATTGTTGTTTGCCAATGCCGGCATGAACCAATTCAAGGACGTATTCCTCGGCAACGAAAAGCGCGATTACCTTCGCGCCACCTCTTCCCAGAAATGCGTCCGCGCCGGCGGCAAGCACAATGACCTGGAAGAAGTTGGAAAAACGGCACGCCATCATACCTTCTTTGAAATGTTGGGAAATTTCTCCTTCGGCGACTACTTCAAGGAAGAGGCCATCCACCTGGCCTGGGATCTGTTGACCCGGGATTTTCAGTTGGACAAGGACCGCTTGTGGTTCACGGTCTATACCGACGACGATGAGGCACTCCATCTCTGGAAGAAAATTGGAGCCCCGGCCGACCGCATCCTCCGGTTCGGGGAAAAAGAAAACTTCTGGGCCATGGGAGAAACCGGTCCCTGCGGACCCTGTTCTGAAATCCACTACTTCCTGGGAGAGAAGAAGACCGACAACCGGGCGGATCTGGTGAACGGCCCCGGCGACACCATCATGGAAATTTGGAATCTCGTCTTCATGCAGTTCAATCGCGATTCCAGCGGCAAGACGGCGCCCCTTCCGAAACCCTCCGTCGACACCGGCATGGGCTTGGAACGCATGACCGCCGTGATGCAGGGCGTGACCTCAAACTATGAGTCGGATCTGATCCGCCCGATCATCGATTTCATTTCCGATGAAGCCCGGAAGAAATATCTTTACGACACCGAAGACGGCGTCTCGATGCGCGTGATTGCCGACCACGCCCGGGCGACGGCTTTCCTCATTACGGACGGGGTCTATCCCGGCAATGAGGGCCGCGCTTACGTCCTTAGAAAGATTATGAGGCGGGCCTTGTGGCACGGCAAGAAGCTGGGAATGGAACTTGCCTTCCTCTTCAGGGTGACACAATTTGTGGCGGACCTGATGGCCGGGGCCTACCCGGAACTGGCCGATGCCCGGGGTGTTGTGACACGTACGGTCACAGTGGAAGAAAATCTCTTTTCGAACACCCTGGCAGTCGGAATCAAAGAATTCAACCGCATCTTGGAAACCCACGAAACACAGCACAAGGCTACAGTATCAGAAGCTGCGAAAAGCCGTTCACCCGCGGCTTTGGTTCCCATCCCCGGTCAGGAAGTCTTTCGCCTCTATGACACCTACGGTTTGCGCGAAGACCTGATTGAATACATCGCGGAACAACGGGGATTTACCATCGATTGGGACGGCTTCAATCGGGAGCTGGAAAAACAGCGAGAGCGGGCCCGGGAGAGTTGGAAGGGCGTCGACAAGAAACAAGTCAAGGAGGTGTATCGCCAAGTCGCCTCCAAGGGGCCGGTCACATTTACCGGATACGAAGGAACGGAGTTGGCATCCACGCTGGTCCGCGCCATCATTTGTGGCGATCAAGAAGTCACACGATTGGCCTCTCATCAGGAAGGCGAAGTGGTCCTGGACCACACGCCGTTTTATGCTGAAAGCGGCGGACAAATTGGCGACCGTGGCATGCTGGAAGGCGAGGATGCTCGTGCCGCGGTGCGCGATACGTATGCCCCGCTCTCCGGACTGATCATCCACAGAGTGTTGGTGGAGGCCGGCGAACTCCAAGTGGGCGACCGGGTGCAAGCTCGCGTCGATGCGGCTCGCCGGACTCGCATCATGTTGAATCACAGCGCCACTCACCTGCTGCACGCGGCGCTGCGCGAAGTGTTGGGCCCCCACGTCAAACAAGCCGGGTCGTTGGTCGCCGAAGACCGTCTGCGCTTCGACTTTACCCATTTCGCGCCCCTTTCCGATCAGGAAATTTCAGAGATCGAGCGCCTGGTGAATGAGCAGATTCGAAAGAACGCTGCCGTCGCGAAGGAAGTGATGGACCTGGACAAAGCCCTGAATACCGGTGCGCTGGCGTTTTTTGGCGAAAAATATTCTCAAAGGGTCCGCGTCGTCTCGGTGCCCGGATTCAGCAAAGAACTGTGCGGCGGAACGCATGTGAATCGCACCGGTGAAATTGGTTTGCTTAAGATCGTCTCCGAGTCCTCGATTTCATCGGGCGTGCGCCGCATTGAAGCCATCACCGGGGAGCGCGCGGTTGAAGAGTTGAACCGCTATTTCAACGATTTTTCCTATCTGGCCGAAAAGCTCCGCACACCCCGCAATCAGATCATTCCGGCCGTCGAGAAACTCGCCGAGCAGGAATTGCAGTTGCGCAAGAAAGTCGAGACCCTCGAACGAAAACTCATCCGATCGCAGCAGACGCAGTCGGGCCCGAGTGCCGTCACCCCCCGAGTCGTGAAGGATGTCCGCTTTCTGGCCCGGGAGGTGGAAAACACCAGTGCCGAGAATCTGCGCCTGTTGGCGGATGAATATCGCCAGCAGCTGGGTTCCGGTGTGGTGGTCCTGGGAATGAAGACCGACGGCAAAGTCTCATTGATCACCGCCATTACCAAAGATTTGACGGGCCGCTTGAACGCCGGGAAGATCGTCAAAGAAATCGCCACGGTCGTCGAGGGCGGAGGCGGCGGGCGGGCCGACCTCGCTGAAGCGGGTGGAAAGAACCCGGAAAAACTGGCCGAAGCGCTTTCGCGAGTCCCCCAGATTCTGGAGAGAATGTTGTGAGCGTTGTCACACTGTCGCCAAGATTAATCCCTAGAATCTCGACGGTGGTTCGGATTTGATCGTGACTGCGGAGTTCGTCTTTTTTTCCGCGGGATGCGTCTGTTAATAGGGTATTCGCAACGTTATGAAGTATTGCCTTCCAATGGGTGCCGCTCTGATCTTGAGCTTGGGCTTGTGTCACCAGAGCCTCGCCGACGGCATTTATACCTACGTCGATGCGAATGGAAAGCAGGTTTACACCAACATTCTTCCTGCAGCTCATTCCGTGTCTCACGGAACAATGTCGGGCCGCCATGAAAAGCACCTCGCGACTCCGCCGAAGGCACCGCCATCGGCCGGTCCTTCTTCGGTCAGGACGGCCCTTTCCGGCAGGATTGCGGCCCTGGTCAAACAATATGATTTGAAACGCTTCAATCTGGGACCGGAGTTTGTGGAAGCCGTCATTACCGTGGAATCGGACTTCAATCCCACGGCGGTTTCTCCGAAGGGCGCACTGGGTTTGATGCAGTTGATGCCTGAAACCGCTCGAAGATTCGGTGTGCGAAACGTGTTTAACGCCGAACAGAACCTGGAAGGCGGAATTCAATACCTTAACTTCCTGCTGGATCTATTCCATGGCGATGTGAACCTCACTCTGGCGGCATACAACGCGGGTGAAAATGTGGTGCAAAAACTTCGAAGTATTCCCCCCTATCGGGAAACCCGCGAGTATGTGAAGCGCGTCGGGAAGATTCTGGGAGATTCCAAACCCGTCCCGCTGTACGATGTTTCGCGCCGCACGGTAACATACGTCGCCCTGGTGGCGGGTAGACTTCAGTTTTCGAACATCGACCCACCCGACTCGGCCATTGTCTTTGATGGCTATCACATGCCCCGTACCGGTTCGACGCCTTGACGGCTCGTCTTTCAAATTGAAATCGTGGCCCTCGAAGGCCTTCATCAAAACCGCTTATTTCCGGCCTCCTTGCTCCCGACGCTTCCTGTCGCTCCGGTCCAGGCCTCCAGTTCAACCATCCTGCCCCTCAACGACCTGTTGCGCTGAACATGTGGCCATGTCATAATTCGGGAGCCTTTGAAGGAGACGGAATTCAAAGAAATTGAATTTCTTTCACGGCAGGCAACGAAATTCGATCCTTTTGCTTCTCCTGATTTGCGCTGGGATGACTCTCAGCGTCGCCCCAACGAAACCCACCTTTGCCGCCTCTACCAAGAAACAGCGCGCCAAAGCCGCTTTTAATAAGGCGGAACAACTGCGCGCTGCATTAGACGGCAGCCCTCTGGCCAACCGCAAAGTGGCTGACTATGAAAACGCTGCCAGGGTCTATTGGTCGGTATACTCGATTTATCCTGCATCGGCCTATGCGCCGAATGCACTGTTGGCAATAGCTGAGATTCACACCCAAATGGGGGGCGATCTCAAGAGGCCCTCTTCGTATCGAAAGGCCGTCAAGGATTATGAGTTTCTCATCCAGCAATATCCTTACAGCAGCCTGAACAAGGAAGCCCTTTTTACGATCGGCCTGATATATCAGAACGACCTCAACAACCCGGAAGCCGCCCTTAAAACTTTTGAGTCCTATCTTCAAAAGTACAAACGTGGTCCGAAGATCATTGCTGCCAAAGAAAATATTCGGAAGCTGAAAGAAGCCATCAAAACCGGCGAGAAGACCCTTCCCGGCGAAGCAACCAAGCAATCGGAGGCCGAAAAGGCTGCGGAACTGGAGGATGAAAACAACCCGGGTCGGTTGGTGGATTATTCCAAGCTTCCCCGGGTCACCAACATCCGTTATTTTCCGACTTCCAATTCCACCCGCATTGTGATCGACATTGACGGCGAAGTGCAATTCGATCAGAGCCGCCTGACCAACCCGGACCGGATTTTCTTCGATCTCAAGGGAACGCGGCTGAGCACGGCGCTACTGGGAAAAACCTTTCCGGTTGAAGGTGGATTCCTCAAGGAAATCCGTGCGGCCCAATACACATCCAATGTCGTACGGGTGGTGTTTGATCTCGATAAGGTAAGGGATTACACCGTCTTTCCGCTTTACAATCCCTATCGAATGGTCATTGATGTCCGCGGCGTCAATCCACCCGCCGAAAAGACTGGCCCTGCTGAAGCGACCACCACGACGAAAGCCGCAGCGGAGAAGCCTCCGGTCCTGACAAAGCCCCAGGAAGGATCCAAAGTCACGGAGAAAGCCTCTCCGCCGAAAACGGAAGACTTGAAAGAACCCTCCACATCAACAAGAACCGCTGAGTCCGGTTCGATGGCTAAACGTGGTGAATCCCCGACCCCATCGAAATCTGAACCCAAGAAATCCAGCCGGAGCAGGACGGAAGCCAGCGCCGCTCTCACGCCCCACACGGCACGACCCAACTCCGATGGATCGATTTCTCTCACGCGGTCCCTGGGACTTAAAATCGGGACGATTGTGATCGATCCCGGGCATGGCGGCCATGATTACGGAACCATAGGACCGGGCGGCTTGGCAGAGAAGAACCTGGCGTTGGATGTTTCGTTGCGATTGGGAAAACTCCTGGAAGACAATCTCGGGAGCAAGGTGGTGTACACCCGCGATGATGATACGTTCGTCCCTCTGGAAAATCGCACCGCCTTGTCCAATCAAAAGCAGGCCGATCTCTTCATTTCAGTTCATGCCAATTCCAGCCGCAATCGCTCCGCCTCGGGTGTGGAGACTTTTTACCTGGGGATTGCCTCCAGCCACGACCAGGAGACCCTGGATGTTGTCGCTCGTGAAAATGCCTACTCTGAACGCTCCCTCCACGATCTGCAGGATGTCATTAAGAAGATCACCTTGAACGAAAAAGTCGAAGAATCCAAGGAATTTGCCGCCTCCGTCCAGAAGTCCATGGCCGGTCAGATTTCCCGATGGGACAAGTCGGCGAAAAATCGTGGAGTCAAGAAAGCTCATTTCATCGTATTGATTGGCGCCAACATGCCCTCCATCCTCACCGAGATTTCCTTCCTCAGCAATCCCAACGTGGAACGGATGCTTAAGAGGCCGGAATACCGCCAAAAAATAGCTCAAGCGTTGTATGATGGGATTTTCAATTACGTCAAAAGCCTCAGCGGCGTCAAGGTTGCCAAGAAATTGGAGCCTTAAGCCGGGCTGGAGACCGTGCATCGGTACGATATGAGAATCATCAGGCCAGCGCTTGTCGCCTTGCTAATTTTTTTGCCGCCCCTCCTGTTGGCACAAAACACAACGGTTACAACCTTGGCGCTGTTTCGTTCTCCACGCGATGTCTTAAATCATCTGGGAACCGCTAAAAAATGGCAAATCAACACCCCCGCTACCCCAGTTACGGACAGCGGACAGATTTCCTCCGCCTCCCAACAGGCTCTTGGGGTTTTGAAAGAGTGCGGTCTGCGAAGTGTGTGGCAAGAGTCGCTTCGGCAGAAGGATAAGGATGTAAGCGTTCACGTTCTGGAATTCGGTGATTCCTCCGGGGCATACAGCGTGTTCACGTCAGGGCTAAGCGCTGCTGGAAAACCAGTCAAGGTAGGCGACCAGGCCGTTTTCGAAGGAAGCGATCTTTGGATTTGGCAGTCGAATTATCTGGTTCACCTTTCATCTCCCTCCCCGGGGAAAGTGACAGCCAATGATTTGACGGGGCTCGGCAAAGAGGCCTCCCAACTCATTCATTCGCGAGCAGAGCTTCCGAATCTGGTGAAACAACTTCCCACTCACAGTCAAGATCCTGGCTCTGTCCGTTACGCCTTGGGTCCTCAAAGCGTGCAATCTTTTCAGATCCCGCTTCAATTCGCGCCATTGGGAATCGATATGGGGGCAGAGGTCTCGACTGCCAAGTATCAATTGGATAATCAAACCGTCCAATTGGTGCTGATTAGTTACCCCACTCCTCAAATGGCACGGAAGTATGAAATCGTTTTACAGGACCCGAGAAGGCTAACGGATTTTTCCGGTGCCCCTGTTAAGATTTTCTCAAAACGATCCGGACCTCTGGTGGCGCTGGTCCTGAATGCCGCCAATGAAAACCAAGCGGAGCAGCTCTTAAAGACGGTTCAATACACGGCGAATTTCACATGGAACCAACCGCTTCCTGAAGAAGAGATCGCGGCTTACATGAGAACTATCGTCCGTGGAATCATGCTGACCATGGCGTTGCTTTTATTCACTTTGGGGGCGGGAATTGTGTTGGGGCTGTTACGGCTTGGGGCAAAGCTCTGGCTGCCCTTTCATATTTTCGACCGGCCCGAAGATGTTGAAATGATCCAATTGCATCTGGGTGGAAAGGTCCAGCCCAGGACAAAATCGTAGGGTCCGAGGCGAGTCCAAGGACGTGACCTTGTTTCACGATGACGCCTGTCCGAGATTTTTCTTACATCATCAGAATCTGATAAATCTCCGGAGCATTCTTCCCCGATTTCATATATAGAGTGACCAACATCCCCACACTCAAATCCGAAATCTTGAAATGGCCGGTCTTGTGAGCCGAGCTGATGTCCACGCTCTTCTTGTATTCGTAACTTTCTTCCTGGTCTCCCTCAATGGTCGTCACCACCAAAACTCGTTTCGAAGTGTCTATGGATTTGATCTTGCCTACAAATGTTTGATCGCCCGCCGGGCCGGATTTCTTTTTCTTCACCAGGGGAATCTTCGGGCCGCCCGCGATCAAAGGGAAAGTCAAAGTCAGTAGCAGAAAGACGGCCAGGGTCGCGATGCCTCTCCGCTTTGAAACCAGTCGTTGCATATCCATTCCATCCTCCTTGTCCACGAGCGAATACTATTCAAAACTGTTCCAGCCTGTCAAACGAATCTCGTCCTCTCGGAGGTGGCAGCCGTTCCTTTGGAACAAGTTTCAAGGAAGCAGAGGTGCATTAGGCCTTTAGAGGGTCGTAATCTCGCTCCAGCAGGGCGTCGTTTTAGCCGCCTAAGTGGTTCATTTGATGGCTCGATTTATTCTTGGAAAATCTTCAAGAAAAGCTTACAAAACAACAGTTAACATACTGTATATAAATGACTTATTCTATTATGTTCTTGGGTCAGTTAAGGACACCTGCAGGACGTGTCCGCGAAAAAATATTTCTGTGGAAATCCGGTTTTTTCAGTTGACAACCTCCGCGGCCGTTCACTACTATGGCTTCGGTTTAGGTATTGACGGTTGCGCATCCGTCATTCCCTCCTTAACTAACGAAATGCCCATTCGGAAACGGATGGGCATTTTTGTTGGTTGCGATTCGCGGCAACTTCGATATAATGCCGACCGCGCCAGCGTAGCTCAGTTGGTAGAGCAACGGTTTCGTAAACCGTAGGTCGTCGGTTCAAGTCCGACCGCTGGCTCCACTCATGCCTGCGTTTATTTCTATTTGATCTGCCTTCGCAAAGCCCCGGAATGATCTGCCACTCTCCCCGCGGTTGGATCATTAATCGATTAAGCGGCAGACAAGGATACATTGCGCGATTTGCCCACCGGGCAAATGAGCAATTTTAAGACCTTCATTTCCAAAGTCATCAAATTTCCTCAATTCGTGAATTCGCGCAATCGCGAAATTTCCAAATCTCAAATGTTCTTTGGTCCACTTTTTTCCGACCAAACAAGCTTTCGCCACGTCCAATGGACGGTGAACCCTTACGAAGGAGGGAATATGAAATCGAGCAAGCAAACGGCCGGGGTCATTGGTGCAATAATTGTCCTGGCGAGCACCACGATTGCGATGGCACAGACGACCCGTCTGTTCCTGGGAGAACCGGGTCGCGGAGCCTGGTTGGGTATCTCGATCAGCGACCTGAATCCCGACAAGGTCAAGGAACTCAAGCTTACGGACGAAAACGGGGTCCTCATTGATCGTGTTGAAAAGGACTCTCCCGCTGAAAAAGCAGGTTTAAAGGCAAACGATGTGATTGTGCAGTTCAATGGCATCCAAGTTCTGACCACATCCCAGTTCATGCGGATGATTCACGAACTACTTCCGGACCGGACGGTTTCTTTGAGTGTAATTCGCGGCAACGCCACTACACATCTTTCTGTTAAATTGGGCGAACGTCCGCATCCTGAAGGCAGCCTGCCGCAGGGGTGGGAAGTGGAACGACCCAGGGAATTCACGCTGCCTCACACCCCGGATATGAGCCATCTCTATGACCGCCTCCGAGAATTCAATTTCTCCGAGTCGCCCATGATGTACAGCTTTTTGGGTTTGGGACGTGGTCGATTGGGAATCAACATGGAATCCCTGACACCTCAGTTGGGCGAATACTTTGGGGTGAAAGAGGGCCATGGCGCCCTGGTCGTTTCAGTGGAAAAAGACAGCCCGGCAGAGAAGGCGGGTTTGAAGGCCGGAGATGTCATCACCGCGATCGACTCCGAGGAAATCAAGTCGCCGGGCGATGTGATGCGGACGGTACAAGGCAAGAAGGAAGGAAACCTGGAAATCAAGGTTCTTAGGGATCGCCAGCCCAAGTCCTTTTCCGCTCAACTTCAGAAGCAGGAGGATGAGCGGGTCCCCGAGCGCCCTCGAATGCGGACTGCTACTCGCACCCGGATTCTGAACCGTGCGTCCGTGATCTGAATTTGAGCCACGATCGCGGCTTCCCTTTTTCAGCGGAACCCGCCCTATCGTTTTGACAGGAGGCATCATTGGGGTGGCAAAGCTACAGCCACCCCGCTGATCTTGAGCAAGGAATACGGCGTTTAGAATCGACCGACAATTCCAACTGAAACTCGGGCGTTGTTCTGGGTATTCGGATGGCTGCCCCCAGGAATATTGAAGCGCGTCATCAAATAGTCTACCTGAATGATGCGCACCGCGAAATTCTTCGAGGCATTGTAATCAATACCTCCTCCAATGGCCATCGCAAAAGCGGTGCTCCCTTTCGCCTCCAACAAACCGCCACTATCGTGAGCCCCGCCGAATAGCGCATGGAAGAAGGGCGTAAAGCGCTCGTCTCCGCGGTAGGAGATTTGCGGACCAAACATGAACGTGTGGTCGTTAAAATCCCCGTAATAGCCCCCGAAATCCGCCACGACTCCCAACCAGTTGTTCAAATTCCCGGCCAAAGAGGCATTCCATCCGTTAAGATTGGTGCCCCCTTCAACGTGTTGGAACGAATATCCACCAAAAATCTCAGCTTTGGGATAATCCTGGGCCAAAAGAGAAAGCGGCATCACGAGTATCGCAACCAAACCTAGCCACAACAATTTTCGCATCGTGCTTTTCCTCCTTGAATAGGTAAATGAAACGTTAAAGATCTCAGACGCTACTCGGGGTGTCAAACCCATCCGGAACATCCTACCAAGAACCGTCTAACAGTGGGACCAATTCTCGAGCTTGGATCTAGCCTTGCGGTGTTGGAGTTGCCTTCCCGGAAAATAAATCCGCAATAAAAACCACGTGAGATGACTGCCACAGCGGAGTGGGAAGATTTCCCCGGCCCTGCACGGTGAAAATAATTTTGAAAGCGTCTTTATCCGTCCGCAGCAAGCGATCCACTCGCCTCACCAGCTTGCTGGATCCCGGTCGGACCTCCAACAAGGCCAGTTCGGTGAAAATCTCGTCTAATGTCTGTTCAGAGCTTCCTTCGATAAGTGTATCATCATCTTTGCAGTAACTCAATTCCGCACCCTCTCGAAAGAAATGGTCCGCCAGGCAGGCACATAACGAAACCGACTTCTCGAAGGCCTCCGGATTCACGGTGGCCGGGTCTTCACAGGTGGCATCAAATATCAGCAATAGCCGGCGCTCGTCCTCACGTGCAAATTCTTTCACCTTCAATCCCGACGATTTAGCCGAAGCTTTCCAGTGAATGGCGCGAGCGGAATCCGGCGGCAGATAGTCCCGAAGCGAATACAGATCGATTCCCTTGCCCTTGAGAAAACTTTCGTATTCACCGCTTATGAGAGGCAAGATCTCGAAAAATGTGTCGACCGGATCGATCCGCGGGAAGACCAGTAGCTCGTGCGCCTGCGGAACATGCAGCGATTTTTCAATAAAACCAAACGGGAACTGGGTCGTCAATTTGACAGCGGCTTGTGCATACCTTCCCCTGCGAGTAAAAAACAGTTCCAAGCGCCGCCTCTCAGCGCTTCCTGTCTTCAGGTAGGGAAAATAAACCGGTTCAAACAGGAGGGGATGGGGTTGGTCGATCAGCGGTTCAATACTTACGGAAATGCCGGGTATCCAGCGGCTTCGGTTATGTGCTGTGACCACTCCCAAGGCAGGACGTTCGGCAAATAATCGTTCTGGAAAGTCCAGTGCCATCCGCCAGTGTGACAACACCATCTTTGAGGCCACACCGGATACCAGAATGGCGGCCAGCATCGCCGACAAGATCATGAAGAGCAGGTTGTTTCCGGTGTTTACGGCCGAAAGGCCGATCAGAATGCAGGCCGCAAAAAATATCCAGCCCTCCCGCGTGATCTTGTATGAAATCTTGACGTGAATCCAATCCGTCCTGACTCGCCGAGCCAAATAGGGCACTACGGTCACGGCCACTGCAGCGGCAAGTCCCAAAGCAAAAATAGCCAGAAGAAACGCCATCGCCATTTGGTTGTAAGCCGAGGCGATTTGCGACCCCACCGCAGCCACGAGCGCGATGGAGAGGGCGATGAGCGCTCCTACAAAATAAATCCAGGCACGCAGGTGGGCTTTCTGAAAAATCATGAGTGGATTAGAGGGGAACTTCCACACTGTCGAGGATCTCGTCCAATATCATCTCGGACTGTTCGATTTTCTTCAGCGTTGAGGCGAACTTCGAATTGACCACCAGGCGATGAGCAAACACGGGTCCCGTCAGACGTTTGAGATCATCCGGCAATACATAATCGCGACCTTCCACAAACGCCAGCGCCTGGGCAGAGTGATAAAGAGCTAACGAGCCCCGCGGACTTACTCCGAGCACCAGGTGTTCGTGTTGCCGTGTCCGTTCCACAATTCGGAGGGCGTATTCCAGCAACGACTCATCGACCTTCACGGTCCGCACTTTCTGCTGCAACAACAGGATTTCTTCCGAGCTGAGCACCGGTTTGACGCCCGCCACGGGACCATCCTGCGTCTGTCTCAATAGAATCTCTTTTTCGCTTTCCATTCCCGGGTACCCTATGGTGATCCGCATCATGAAACGGTCCAACTGGGATTCCGGGAGAGGATAGGTTCCGTGATGTTCGATGGGATTCTGCGTCGCCAAAACCATGAAGGGACGCGGCAAAACATAGGTCCGATTCTCCACTGTCACCTGGCCCTCATTCATGGCCTCCAAAAGCGAGCTTTGAGTCTTCGGCGTGGTCCGATTAATTTCATCCGCCAGAATCACGTTGGCAAACAACGGTCCCGGCTTGAAGGAAAATTCCTGAGTGGCCTGGGTGTAAACCGAGACGCCGATAATATCGGAAGGCAACAGATCGCTGGTGAACTGAATTCGCTGAAAGGTGCAGTTGAAAGAACGCGCCAAGGCATGTGCCAACGTCGTCTTCCCGACTCCCGGGACATCCTCCAGAAGAAGATGGCCGCCCGCCAGTAAGGTGACAATGGCCAGTTGAATGGCTTCATCTTTCCCGCGAATAACGCCGGAAACGGACCGGTGAAGCGCCAGCACCTTCTCATGATCGATGGTTTTCGCGGGTGCAATAGGAGTCACAGATTCCATCCACAAATCATCGTGAGTTTAACACAGAACCCGAATGTTTAGTCGTTGACGCTCCCAGTAAAGTTTGTTAGTTTTATCGCCGCTTTGGGCGCTTAGCTCAGTTGGTAGAGCGTTCCCTTCACACGGGAGAGGTCATAGGTTCGAGTCCTATAGCGCCCACCATAATTCGGCCGAACAAGACCACCCATTCAATCCAATGGCTGCTCCACAGCCATCCTTGAAAGTTCACGTGGAGTGCCTTGGCCCCATTGAACTATGGTTCCACCCACATCCACACCGCCGGAGCTTCCCTTGCTGAAAAGTCGCTTCAGTCAGGCCGATATTCCTCTGGCGCCGGACTTTCAGAACCCTGTCTGGATGGAAGCCGGCTGGAAGCCGATTTCAACACAATGGAACGGCAATCCTGTCGACCAGCAGTGGACGACCAGATTTGCATCGCGTTGGACCGCCTCCCATCTTTATTTTGCGTTTGATTGCCGCTTCCTGCAGATGACCGCCGCTCAAGTTCCGCAACGCGCCGCCAAAACTCATCACCTCTGGGATTTGGAGGACGTCGTTGAGATATTTCTCAGCCCGGAAATCGCACAACTCGAGTGCTACAGGGAATTCGAGCTGAGTCCTTCGGGACAATGGATCGACATCGACATCGATCACACATCCGGACGCACCGATTTCGAATGGCAGTCCGGAATGGCAGGTTGCAGCCAGGTTGATCAGAATCAACGCAGTTGGAAGGCCGTCATGCAAATCCCCTTGAGAGCCTTCGAACCCACCGCCATTCAGACTGGCCTCACTGTGGGCTTGAATGCTTACCGCGTGGAGCTGAAGTCCAATCTTTACCTGGCGTGGAATCCCACCCTTACTTCAAAACCCGATTTTCATGTTCCCCGGAGATTTGGGCGCATGGTTTTTACAAATTAGGTGCGCTTTTTCCGGCATTTCTTCAAGCCCATTCTGCCGATCTTTACTGCATGAAGTTCGACTCTACGGGGCCGGTGGCTCTCTGTAAAACGAATAGGTTGACAAGCACGCCAATTTTGCCAATGATTGAAACTTCATTGGGCATCACCCAACTTGTCCTTCCGGAGGTGGACTGTGACCGATCAGGAACGTGAGGAAGAGTTCAAAGTCACTGACAAGCGTAAATTTACCGCTGACGGTGCGCCTCGGGCCGAGGAAGAGAAATCCGAGCTTGAGGCGCCGGGGGAAGCGGCAGAGTCGGAAACCGGTCCTCCTGAACTGAAGACCGATGTGAAATCTGAAGATTTCCAAATGACCTTCGAAACTCTGGTGATGTCGCTCAGCTCAACGGCCATGGTGCAACTGGGTTTGATTGCCGATCCTTCCACCAATCAGCCGGCCCAGAACTTGCCGGCGGCCAAGCACACCATTGATATCCTGGAAATTCTCCAGCAAAAGACCAAAGGCAACCTCACAGCTTCGGAACAGAAATTATTGGACAATATCTTGTTTGAACTCCGGATGACGTACCTCGAGCTCAATCAGTCCATCCGAATACCCAAATGAACATCACATTCCTGGGAACAGGGACTTCCGCGGGAATCCCTGTAATCGCTTGCCCCTGCGAGGTGTGTCATTCGACCGACACCCGCAATAGGCGGACGCGGGCCTCTGTTCTACTTTCATGGAAGTCGAAAAATGTTCTTATCGATACCTCCACGGACTTGCGCGCTCAGGCCTTGAGGGAACATATTTCGCATGTGGATGCCATTTTGTATACGCACTCGCATGCCGATCATATCCTGGGTTTGGATGACATACGACCGTTCAATTTTTGGCAAAAGAGCGCCATCCCCATGTACGGACGGCCCGAGACGTTGTCTCACATCCGCCGCGCTTTCCCCTACATTTTCGAATCGAGTTCCGCCCTGAGCATCATTCCACAAGTCGAGGACTTTGAGATCGACGGACCGTTCAAGCTTTTCGATATGGACATACTGCCCGTTCCCATTCTTCACGGTCCCAATGAAATCATCGGATACCGCATCGGGCGATTTGCCTACCTGACGGATTTCAAGTCGATTCCCCCCTCTTCGGTTTCGCTCCTTGCCGATCTGGATGTCCTGGTGTTGGACGCTTTGCGGAGACGCCCCCACCCGACGCATTCATCGCTGGATGATTCCATCGCCTGGGCGCGGCGGCTGAAGCCCGGCAGAACTTATTTCACGCACATGTGCCACGATCTGGATCACGAGTCGACAGAGCAGGCGCTTCCACCGGACATCCGTCTGGCTTATGACGGACTTCAAATTGTGCTGGAGTCATGAAAGTCTTTACCCAACTAGCCGAGATTCCATCCGGGTTGCACCACCCCATCGTCACTATTGGAAATTTTGACGGGGTGCACCGGGGTCATCAGGAAATCATCCGCCAGGTTGTTTCCAAGGCAAGGGCCTCGAACGGCTGCTCGGTGCTTGTCACGTTTGAACCTCATCCGCTGGCCGTATTGACGCCCCAGGCTCCTCCCCGGTTGATTATGACGCGCGACCAGAAACTGGAAGCCTTTGCTTCGTATGGAATGGATATGACTGTGTTCGTGCGATTTGACGCGGATTTCGCCCAATGGAGTCCGCGACGCTTCGTCGAAACCGTTTTGGTCGACGCCATCGGCGCAAAGAGCGTCTATGTGGGTTCTAATTTCGTTTTTGGATATCAACAGCAGGGAACGGTCGAAACCCTTGTCGCCTTGGGAAAAGAGTGTGGTTTTAACGTGGTCAGTATCCCCCAGTTCACCTGGCGCCGTCGACGCGTCAGCAGTTCGCTCATCCGAAATTTGCTCTTGGAAGGTCATATCGAAACCTCGAATCGATTGTTGGGACACTTTTATACGCTCCAGGGCCGAGTGGTCCCCGGCGCGGGCCGGGGCCGACAACTCGAATTCCCCACTCTCAATCTTCTGCCGGAAAATGACCTGATCCCCAAACCGGGCGTTTACATCACACGCGCCAAAATTGATTCCACAATTTTTCCCTCGGTCACCAACATCGGTGTGCGGCCCACCTTCGGCGAAAACCAACGGATCATTGAAGCCCATTTGATTGATGTGACGCTTTCCACAGCGCCCCACCATTTGTCTCTCTCTCTGCTCCATCGACTGCGCAATGAGGTGAAATTTCCTAGCCGGGAGGATCTTCAAAAACAAATATTCGAAGATGTAAGATCAGCTCGGCGATTTTTCAACCGTCTTACTCGCTTCAATCAAGATTCAGGAGGGGGAAACTAAAGAGGCGTCCCACGGTGAGGTTCGCGGCGCTGCAACCAATTCCCTGGACCAGACCCCACAATCGTGTCGAAATGCGACCCTATCATCCCTCGTCACTGGTCACTATTCACTGTATTCCCCATGGTTTCGTTCATCCCCTTGCGGATCATCAAGGCCATCTCGCGACATATTTCTATGAGACCCTGGCCGTTGACATCAGTGCCGGCATTTAAGGGTAGTTGCGCTTTGATGTGCAATTCCAACAAGTGCCGGCGGATGGCTGGAATCTCTTCCCACAACTGCGGATCCAACAGGTGATGAGACTTACCGCGATGCAACCGGATACAGTGATCGAGAAAGCGATAAAATTTTAGTGCCGCCTCGAAGAGGCCCGCCGTAGGGGCCGAAAGCAAGCCGCTATTCCGGGCCTGTCGAATGGATCCAAAAAGCGATTCTCCCGATTTAACGGGTAATGAACGGGTAAGATGAACATGCGCCAGGGCGAATTCAATATCGTATATACCGCCGGGTCCCGATTTAAAATCAAACTTATGATCTGCCGATTCCGCGGCCTGCTCAATCCGCGATCGAACCTCCAATAATCCGGGCGCGATGGGACGATTCTTAGCCTCTTCGAAAATCATCTTCTTCAGCCGTCCAGCCAACTTCGCTCCCCATCGCAAGTTCCCTCCCACGGGCCGGAGCCTCAAGTAGGCCGAATATTCCCAGATCTGTGCCTGGGTGCTGAAATAATCGAACAATTGTGTGGTTCCTTGAACCAACTCCCCTTCCTGGCCATGGGGTCGCAGTCTCAAATCCACGGGATAGATTGGCCCTTCCCGCGTGTAACTGGTGAGGATTGACACGACGGCTTCCGCTAATCTCAAAGGAATTTCCCGCGAGCCTCCAGCCGCTTCCCAGGAGGCATAATCACAGACAAACAGAAGATCAAGGTCTGAGCCCAGATCCATATCGCAAGTCCCCAGCCGACCCAGTGCAAAAATAGCGAAAGGAAAACCCGAGCGCGGCCATTGCTTTTTCCGTCCCTTGGGATGCTTCCGCCACAGCTCATGGAAGGCAATTCTCAAAGCCCCGCCAATGGCTTCCCCGGCCAAAGCCGAAAAATCAGTCAAAGTATCTTGCAGGTCGGGCAAGTCCAAAATGTCATGGATCAGAAGATTGAGAGTGCGCCGACGAACCATGGCGCGAAGCTGCGGCACCGCATCACTCGCCTGGCCTTGACTTCGGCCTCGAGCTTTGAGAATTCGCACCGAGGAAACGTCTAAACAGCGCCGCTTCCGGAAACTCTTGGTCTTTTTGGGTCCGGGATCCTTCAAGTAATTCAAGGTGAATAACGCGTCCCGGGCCGCCATCTCAGAGACGGCCTCCCCGGAATCAAATATGACTTGCAGTTGAGGAGTCCATTCCCTTTTGGGTTTCACCCGGCTTATCGCTTTGACGTCTTTGTTCAACGAGGAGAGAAAGATATTAAAACTATTCTGAAATCTCGCTTCGACAGCCACTTCATCCACAAGGGCGGCCAACCGGGCATTGACCTTTGAAAGAGCAGCAACTTCCTCTTGCGACTTCGCCAACTCGCTCGTTCGGTCGCTCGCTGCAACGCTTGAAATGTCGCCTGGAGCGAGATCCGGAGAATAAGCTCCCCGTTCACCGATAAGCCGACGATAAATTCGAATCACCAAATTCTGGTGATGTTCAATGGCATGCAGCAAGGCATCACGCGAGGTCACAGAACGAGTTTCTGTAAACCCCATTCGGACGGCCAGGCGGCGCTGCGTTTGCGGGTTGTCAGGAAGGGTGTGGGTTTGAAGGCCGTGCTCCAACTGCAGGCGATGTTCGAGGATCCGAAAGAATTCATAAGCCCCGGCCAAAACCACGAAGTCAGTCCGTGTGATGTGGTTGTTGTCGTGAAGGCGTTGCAGCGCCAACAACGTGTTGGACTCCCGCACCCAGGCATCCTGGGCCCCGAATATCCGCTGGAGGCATTGAGTCAGGAACTCGATGTCGCGGATGGTGCCTCGTTCCAACTTCACGTTGAATCCCTGAACATCGGCCTGTCTCAGCTTGGCGTCGATCTTCTGGCGCATCGTATCGATGCTCAAGGCAATTGTTTCCAAGCCCTCTTGCGGATAAATCCGTTCTTGCAAGGCGCTCAAGAACCGCTTTCCGACTTCCATCTTTCCGGCCACCGGCCGCGCCTTCAGAAGAGCTTGAAGCTCCCACGGCTCGGCCTCATCCCGGTAATATTCGACGGCACTCTTGAGCGACCGCGCAAGGAATCCATCTTTCCCGTGGGGCCGCAACCGAAGATCCACACGGAAAGCCCAACCTGAAGGCGTCACTTGACTCACCGCCTCGCTGAGAACACTGGCGGCTTTGATGAAAAATTCCTGGTTGGAGATCCTGGATTGAGGTACCGATTCCACTCCGGAGGTTTCTCCATCCTCCGAATACAAAAACAACAGGTCGATGTCGGAGCTGTAGTTCAGCTCTCCTCCCCCCAACTTCCCCAGAGCCAGAACCACCAATTCGGAAACACCAATTCGGCCGCTGGAATCCATGAACTGCGGTGTTCCAAAGCGGTTCGTCAAACGTTGACTTTGGAGCGCCTTCTCAAGAATCACCTCGGCGAGGACAGACAGCTCCCAGGCCGTCTCCGCCAACGTCGCCATCTTGGCCACATCCCGGAGCGCAATACGAAGGTATTCACGACGTTTAAAGCGTACCAAAACTTCCGGCAATGAAACCTCTGTCAAGGTCGATTCAAAACGCGAGAGATCTTCCATCAGGTCTTCTTTGGACTTGATGAACTCTCTTCGCCTGTCACGGTACAACCACTCGGCATACTCGGAATGAGATACCAGTGTCTCTGCCAGGTAGTGGCTATGTGAAAAAATGGGAACCAAAACATTCAAGGCCGCGACGTCTCGTGTCAAAAAAGAAGCAACGCGGGAGGGGGCATTCGAAAGGAACCGCTCGAAGTAGTTCAAGGCAGTGTCGGGATCGGGAGAACTCCGAAGCAGAACCGCCAGGACGCTCAAAACTGCGCCGGGGAGGGCGCGCTCCAAGTTTGTCCAATTCAACAGAGCGCGCTGACGATCTTCAAATGGGATGGACTGCAAGAGGAATGACATGCCTGTGCGTTTCGGCGGCAAGCTCCTGTTATTCAGCCTTCGCAGGGACCACAGTTTTTTCCTTAGCAGGTGTGCTTACGGTAGTCGAGGCCTTCGGGGTTGCGTCCTTGATGACCTCCAACTCGAATTGTATCTCCTTGCCGCGCATGATGGCGTTGAGGTAAAACTCCCAGAATCTTCTGAAGAAACGAAAACCGGGAAAACGATGGTCTAAATTAATCAGGCCCTCAACTCCGATCCACTTCCACAATTTGGCCACGGTCACCCGGACTTGAATCTGCCGGAAGCGAACATCCGTATAAAACGGGAACACAGCGCGGTCTTCCGTCAAATCGTGGAAGGAATAACTGTTGAGGTGATTGCGATGGGTCAGATCGGAGGCCCAATCGGGATTGGTCCAATGCGGCGTGACCAGTCTGACATGCCCTCCCGGGCGGGTGATGCGGTGCAACTCTTTCATGACGCCCAAGGGATCGGTCACGTGTTCAATGATGTGATGCCCCACGACCAGATCGAACTCACTATCTTCAAACGGGTACGGGAAAGAATTCAGATCGTGAATGACATCGGCGTCGGTTTTGGGATTCATGTCCATTCCCAACGCCCCGGTCATTTTATTTCTGCCGCAGCCAATATCCAGTATTCGGGGTTTGGCGGGAGCCGAGGCGGAAACCCCGGCATCAGCTGATGATTTTGAGAGAGCGTTTTCCGCTGTCATTCTTGTTGCTCAAGGCGTGATTTTGAAATTAATGACCGGTCACCGGAAGGTGTCGACAACACCAGTATTCCCCGTCACTCTATCATTAATTTTCGCGGTGTGTGAAGAAATGTCACACCGAGAGGCCCCTCTCCTTCCTCTTACGGGACCCCTCAGCAATCCGATGTCTCCCAAAGAATGTGAGTCGGTTATGGCGATGCCACAGATTTCTCAATTCCTGGGATCACCCCTTAGATGTCGTAGTACAAAGCAAACTCGTAGGGATGGGGTCGCAAATTGACGGCATGCACCTCGTTCTTCATCTTGTAGTTGATCCACGTATCCAACACATCCTCCGTGAACACATCGCCTTTGAGCAGGAAAGCGTGGTCTTTCTTGAGATTATTCAGCGCTTCCTCCAAGGAACCCGGCATGGTGGGGACGTTTTTCAATTCTTCCGGGGAGAGATCGTAAATATCCTTGTCGAGAGGCTGACCCGGATCGATCTTGTTCTCGATGCCGTCCAATCCCGCCATCAGCATCGATGCAAAAGCCAGATAGGGATTGCAGGACGGATCCGGGGGCCTGAATTCCAGGCGTTTGGCTTTGGGCGATGCAGAGTACATCGGGATTCTGACGGCCGCGCTGCGATTCCGTCGCGAGTAGGCCAAGTTGACGGGCGCTTCAAATCCCGGAACGAGGCGCTTGTAGGAGTTCGTGGTGGGAGCGATGAGTCCCGAAATGGCCGGGCCGTGCTTCAGCAGCCCGCCGATATACCACAAGGCCATTTGGCTCAAGCCGGCATACTTGTCGCCCGCAAACAAAGGCTTACCTTTCGTCCACAAGCTCTGATGAGAGTGCATACCCGACCCATTGTCTTGAAACAGCGGCTTCGGCATGAAGGTAACACTCTTGCCGTGTCGTTGCGCCACATTGCGAGTAATGTACTTGTACAACAGCATGTTGTCGGCGGACTTTACCAACGTGTTGAAGCGCTGGTCGATTTCCGTTTGTCCGGCGGTGGCGACTTCATGATGGTGGCATTCGATGGTCATTCCGCATTGTTCCATGACCCGCACCATTTCGGAACGCAAGTCCTGGTAATGATCGGTCGGAGGCACCGGAAAGTAACCTTCCTTATATCGCGGCCGATATCCTCGATTGTCGCCCTCCTTGCCGGAATTCCAACGTCCTTCCTCGGAGTCAATGAAGTAATAGCCGCAGTGTTCGCGCTGGTCAAAGCGGATGCTGTCGAAGATGAAGAACTCCGCCTCGGCGCCGAAGTAGGCCGTATCGGCGATTCCGGTATACGCCAGATACGCTTCCGCTTTCTTGGCGACGTAACGGGGATCGCGCGGATAATGTTCGCGCGAGATGGGATCCACCACGTCGCCGATCATGCACAGGGTCGGCGTCTCGCAGAAGGGATCCATCCAGGGGAAGCCGGGATCAGGGATCAACAGCATGTCGCTCTCATGAATCGAGGCCCACCCGCGAATGGAAGAGCCGTCAATCCCAAACCCGTCTTCGAAGTTGCTCTCCTCCAGCTCGTGAATCGGAAACGATACGTGGTGCCAGAGGCCCGGCAAATCTGTAAACCGCAGATCTAAAATTTGCACACCTTTCTCTCTTGCAAACTCCAACACTTCTTTGGGCTGCATCATTCCCTCCTCGGGGGTAGTGGGTTCGGATCTGTTTTTTGTTTTTGTTGGTTGTGACCTACGTTCCGAAAAACTATACGACCCCCCTTCTTTCGTCAAGAGGATTCTCCCTCGCGGCCTTCACGACGCGGGAGGATTGACTTGTGCAAACAAATCCTTTAAGGTAGGACTTCCGTTTTGCCCTTCTTCAACAAATTCCTCAATTTTCCTTGGATTTTTCAGAAAGATTTTCTGCCCACAAGGAAGAACGCGCTCGATCACCCGTTCTCTCGAAAAATTTTTGTCTGTTAACCTCCTCTCAGAGGCGGTAACCATCACTCTCAGCACGAGTATCCATCACCCCAAAAGCCCGGTTTTTCGTTGACACCCCGAATCAATTTTGTTAGTTTTCCGTGCGGTAAAATTTTTTCTCACACCGTTGCGTCAAGAGACTGCGCGAAGGCTTTTGCGCAACCCCAGCCATAACGATCCGTCCTTCTTTCCGGGAGTTCCATGTCTGACTTTTTGAAAAAGCATGCGCCCACGAACCCCTTGGCCATTGATCAGGACGGCAGTGTGAGCGGGCTCCTCGAGAAGATGCGATCGATCTCTTTCCAAGGCCGGAATTTGGGAAATGCCTACGATGTCTGGAAGAGCATGCTGGAAGACAAGACCACCATCATGATGGGAATGGCGGGGGCCATGTCCGCAGGGGGAATGCGGCGTCTCGTCACTTACATGATTCAGCACCGCATGATCGATGTCCTGTGCTCCACGGGAGCCAATTTCTTTCACGACATTTACGAATCTATCGGACATTTTCACTATATCGGCTCGCCCCACGCCGACGACACTCATTTGGTCGATGAAATGGTCGACCGCGTCTACGACACTTACGCCGACGAACGCGAATTTCGCTTGCTGGACGACTACATCGGTGACTTCACCGGCCGTTTGGATCAATCCCGGGGTTATACGACGCGGGAATTCCTCTATCTGTTGGGCCAGGAAGTTTCGAAGATCGCCAAAGAAGACGGCATTGTGACTTCAGCCTACAAGCATAACGTACCCCTCTATTGCCCCGCCGTGGCCGACTCTTCAATCGGCATCGGGGTTGCTGAAAGTCGCTACCGCGGCAAGAACAAATTCCTTTTTGACGTGGCCCAGGATGTGGTGGAGACGGCGCGCATCGCGGCGGAGTCACCGGTCACCGGAGTAATCTATTTTGGAGGCGGCACTCCCAAGAATTTTATCCAACAGACCCAAGTCACCGCTTTGATCATGAGCGAGGCCGTTCCCGGACACAAATACGCCATTCAGGTGTGCGTCGACATGCCCCAGTGGGGCGGCCTCTCAGGCTGCACTTTTGAAGAAGCTCAAAGCTGGGGGAAGATCGCCAAGGATGCCCGCATGGTCATGGTTCATTGTGATGCCACCATCGGCATGCCCATGCTCGTGACAGGACTGGCCCACCAATGTAAGGAAACACTTCAGAAGCGACGTCGGCCTTCCTTCAAGATGGATCAGGATTTGAAAATGTCGTTTGCGAATTGAACGGCTGGATTTAGTTGACTTGTTTTCGGGAATTTATCAAATTCTCCGAATAACCGTCCCACCCCAATAAATCGCGTCGTTTGGTTTTGCCGCGTTGGATTTATCCCCTGTCGGATTTCAAACAGTCGGGGCAAATGCCGTACAAAACCATCACATGGTTCTTCATCCGGAAGTGATACTTCTTGGCCACACGCTCCTGCAAGTCCTCAATCTCAGAAACGAAAAACTCCACGGTCTTGTTGCAGGAAGTGCAAATCAGATGGTCATGATGAGGGTGTTTGTAATTCTGTTCAAAGCGTGAAATACCGTCGGCGAGAACCACTTCACGCGCCAGACCGGCATCCTTCAGGAGCTTCAAAGTTCGGAATACCGTGCTGAATCCGATTCGAGGATCGCGCGACCGGGCTTTGTGATAAAGGTCATCGGCGCTGACATGAGAGCGCTGTTTGAGAAACTCATCCAGGATGACGTCCCGCTGATGGGAATGTTTGGCGCCGACTTTCTTGAGGTGCTCGCGAAACACCACCTTCTCTTCCCTTCCGCGGGTCGGCTTCTGCAACTTTTTGTATTCGGATATATCCAACACACGCAACGGGGTCATGACTCGGCTGTCCTTCTATCATTCTTGGAAGCGGGATGATGGCCTCTTAAATCTATCAGAGTTCTTGCTCGGGAAGCAACCGCATCGTGCAAGAGCGCCGGTACGTTGTTGCCAGACAGAACCACTCACCGCAGAGACGCCGAGGTCGCAAATAGATCGCAGAGGTTTCTGGAGTCACGACAGGAGTCAGAAGAAGCTATTTTTGAGGAGCAGGAGCCGACGATTCCCGAAGCGACCGGCCCAAGGGCGTGAACCGAATGGCGTCGTTGAAGATCACGTAACCCATCAGGAGAATCAGGAAGAGAGCCCCCACCTGGATGAGTCGCTCCTTGGCAATGCGGCTCAGATCACGACGGAGGGCGCTTTCGATGAGGAGCATGAAAATCATGCCGCCGTCCAAAACCGGAATCGGCAATAAATTCAAGATTCCGAGCTGGAGACTGATGAAAGCCATCCAGCGGAACAGGTCGGAAGTGCTGGTTTTGGCGGCCTCGCCGGTTTCCTTGAAAATTCCTATAGGCCCGACCAGCGATTTGGGGGAGGTCTTCCCTGTCACGAGTTGCTTCAGCACGCCAACCGTCAGCACCGCAAATCGATAATTCTCACTGCAAGATTTCCGGAAGGCGCCCCAAGGACCCAACTGAACTCGAAGGGTGGGAATGTCCGGCTGAAATCCAATCCTTCCGAATCCCAACGCCGAGTCATAAACAGGAACGATCACCTTGGTGAAAGTCAAGGTTCCCCGTTGAATAAGAAATGTCAGGGGCTTTCCTACACTCTTGTGAATGGTGTCGTTGAGGTAGGCAAAATCGTCCGCTTTGACAATGGGATGGTCCTCCATCTTCAAGATCAAATCGCCATTCTGAATGCCGGCCTTTGAAGCAGGAAAGCCCGGAACCAGATTGCGGACCTGGACAGGAATGGTGGGTTGAATTCCAAAATCACTAATCTTCTCTCCGGAGTCGGGAATCGTAACCACCCGAGGATGAATGGAGAGCTGAAGGGATTTTCCGTTTCGTTCGACTGTGACTTGAACCGGGGCGTCCTGATTGGTTACCGCATTAAACTCAATATCACGCCAAGTGGGATTAGCCTTATTGTTCCACCGAGCGATTCGATCTCCCACTTGGATGCCGTCGGCTAAGGCCGGAGAATCTGAGGGAAGAACGCCCGCAACGACCGGCTCACTGAGATATTGGGGTTCGCGATTTACAAATTTGAACACCACCGCCAGGATCAGAACCGCCATGATCAAATTCATCGCGGCACCGGCACCCCCCACAAGCAGGCGTTGCCAGCGCGGCTTGCTCATGAATTCGTCGGGGGCTCCGGCAGTTTCGTCGGTGGTATACTCGCCGGCCATCCGGACATAGCCGCCCACCGGGAGTATGCTGACACGATAGTCGGTGTCGCCTTTCTTGAATCCCCATATCCGCCGCCCAAATCCCAGCGAAAACGTCAAAACCCGGATCTTGAAAAACTTGGCGACCAGGAAATGGCCCAGTTCGTGGACAAAAATGAGTACTCCGAGGACGAACAGAAAGGAAAAGATATAAATGGCGGCGTTTTGCAAATGGGGCCTCGCTCCTTCCGAATCAGATGGTCAACAAAATTATATCATAGCTCGCGCGATGCTTCGGGAGCGGGCATCGATCTCTCCGCAGTGCTCGATGGATTTCAGGCGGGTCACGGATATTCGGTTGAGAGTCTTCTCGATGACGATAGGAATGTCGGTCAGGGCGATACTTCCATGGAGAAAGGCTTGCACGGCGACTTCATCGGCGGCATTCAAGGCGCACGTGGCCGCCGACCCGGATTTCAGGGCTTCATAAGCCAAGGCCAGGCATCGGAACTTCTTTCGATCCGGTTTTTCAAAATCGAAGGCCGTGGATTGTCCGAAATCAAAATATCGAACGTTGGTGTTAAGGCGTTCCGGGTACGTCAAGGCATATTGGATGGGCTGGCGCATATCCGTTGCGCTCAGCTGGGCAATGATCGATCCATCAATGAACTCCACCATGGAATGAATGGTGGACTGGGGATGAATCAACACATCGATTTCATCCGCACCCAGCTCAAATAGCCAACGGGCTTCGATAACTTCCAGGCCCTTGTTCATTAAAGTGGCGCTGTCGATGGTTATGCGATCGCCCATCCGCCAGGTCGGGTGCGCCAGAGCCTGACGGACACTGGCCTTTCGCATGGCCGCGACTGAGGCACTCCGGAATGGGCCGCCCGACGCTGTCAAAATCAACCGGCGAACTTCCTGCGAACGGCCCGAGCGCAGGCATTGGTGGATCGCACAATGTTCGCTGTCCACAGGCAACAGGGAGGTCTTTCCTCGTTTCAGTTGTTCAAAAATCAATTCTCCGGCGGCCACCAGGACTTCCTTGTTGGCCAAGGCGATGGCCTTTCCACATCGTACCGCTTCAAACGTGGGCACCAGCCCCACCACCCCGACGGCCGCTGAAACAACCATATCCACATCGGGGTGCGTAGCGACCCGGGTCATACCGGATTCGCCCACCAGAATCTCCGGGATCGACTTGCCTGTCCTTTTCTTTAAAACGCGGGAGAGTTTGGAGGCAGCATCGTCATCTGCCACTGAAACGACTTGAGGTTGAAATTCCTTAATTTGCTGGGAGAGCCTTTGTATATTTCGCCCTGCCGCCAAGGCCACGACTTGAAGTCGCTCCGGAAATTTCCCCACAACGCGGAGAGTATTGACTCCAATGGATCCTGTTGAGCCAAGAATGGAAATGTTTTTCATTTATAATCGAAACAACGCCGCTTTTTCAGGCCCCTGCGAGCAGTCTTTTGAGGAATGCCACAATGGAAGGATAATAGAACATCACCGGAATGGCAAACAACAAGCTGTCAATCCGGTCCAGCGTGCCGCCGTGTCCTGGGATGAGCGTTGAAGAATCCTTTACACCGGCGCCTCGTTTCATGGCTGACTCCGCCAAATCTCCCAACACCCCGGCGGCATTCAGGCAGGTGGCCAACACAACAATTCCAGCCAAGCTGCTAGTCGGCATCCAGAATTTCTGAAACACCACCGCCACGATCAGGCTGCCGATCCAACCCCCGACTGAGCCTTCAATCGTTTTTCCCGGACTGATTTTCGGCGCCAACTTCTGCCGGCCCAACAGTCTTCCGGTATAAAAAGCTGCGATATCGCTGGCCCAAATCACAGCCAGAAGGAAGAAGACTGCCGCTCGACTATTGAAAGGAGAAGGCATCGAGAGCCCCGAAGAATCGGGACCGGACCATGCCAGCAAGAGGCTCAGAAAACCGGCAACATAAAAAGTTCCAAACACGGTCGTGCTTGCGGAAGCGATGGCTTGAGGAAACTGATGCGGACGGAGCAGGACCACCACCAACACCACCAGAACAAAACAGGCGAGAAGAGCGCCTTCCCATCGGACCCAATAAAAAAGCTGCAGAGCAAACAGGGCCAGCCCGAACACAAACCCGACCATCCGAAACGGATGCAGTCCGCATTTTTCCGCCAGCTCAAAGAACTCATTGAGAGCCAATGTGCCCAAGGCGACCAGCACAAGGAACCAGACCCACCGCGGAGCCCAACCCACCAAAGCCACGGCGGCGGCACCCATCAGAATCCCGCTAACAAATCGTTTCATGCTCGGAGCCCACCATAACGTCGTTCCCGCTTCTGAAATTCGATAATCCCTTCCAGGAGATCCTCCTGGCGAAAATCGGGCCACAAAATCGGCGTCACCCAAATTTCCGTATAGGCAATCTGCCACAACAAAAAATTCGATACTCGCATTTCCCCGCTGGTTCGGATCAGCAAATCCGGATCGGGCAGGCCGGCCGTATAAAGCTCCTGTTCCAATGCGGATTCGTCCAGTTGAGACAGATCTCCGCCATTGGTTTGCGCCTTACGTGCCAACCGGCGCACGGCGTCGACAATTTCCGACCGACCGCCGTAGTTCAGGGCCACGCTGAACACCATGCCGTTATTCACGGCCGTTTCACGAAGACCCACCTCGAGATCGGATTGAACCTCCGGGGGAAGCTCCTCCATGCGTCCTAGAACCCGGAATCGAATATTGTTCCGTTTGAGCCGCTCCAATTCCCGACGCAGGTACTCCCGCAAAAGGCGCATGAGAAAACTGATTTCCCTCTTGGGCCGCTTCCAATTTTCTTTCGAAAAAGCATACAAAGTCAGGGCTTCAAGGTTGAGCCAGCGGGAAATTTCCACGGTGTCACGTACGGCATCAATGCCGGCGCGATGTCCGGCGACGCGCGGCAAATGCCGTCGCTCGGCCCAGCGCCCGTTTCCATCCATGATGATAGCCACATGCCGCGGCAGCCGGTGAGGATCAATCTTGGCGAGCAGCCGCTTGCTCCGGGCGTTGATCACCACATCGTCGGGGCTCCCTGGGGTCCGATTATCCACGAGACCACACCTTTCCTATTCCTCCCGCTCCGCCGGTTTAAACAACATCAGCGCCGGTCGAACTCTTTTTTGAGCGCAATCTTCCAAATAGAGAGCCCAGTAGCTTTTCAGAATGTAATCCCGGGCCGAATACCCCAAACTCTGTGCCGTAAGGTCGATCCAATCCGGGGGGCCTTCGAGTTCAACATAATCCCCAATCGGTGTTTCATCCAGTAAGACATGGCCTTCCGGCTGGCCTGAAAAACGATACTCGGTGCGCCATTTTTGGTAGCGAAACACTTCCCGCAAACCCAAGGCCAGCAAAATGGCCCGAATACTTGAGGCATCAGAAACAGTGCATTCGATTTCTTCACGGATCTTGTACTGACGGTCCCCCTCGGACGGCCCCTTAAACGTCAGTATGGTTCGACCGCCCACTTGCCTCAGTCGCAGCAACATCAGACCATTTCCCAACCTGAAATCCGGGTAATCGAAAACCCAATTGTCTTCAAAGTTTCTATCACCCGACACCGCGAAGCTCATGCCCGTCAGCTTCGAGACCAAAGAGGAGACGTCCGGGACCTTCAATTTAATCTCGGTCTCCTTCATGGGGTTCTTATCCTTCATTCAAACTTGAACGGATTGTCCAGCAACAGGCTTTGTGAGAGCGGTTTGAAACAAATTTCCGGCCTAGTGATCTCGATCAACAACCAGGTGAGTCATTTCCGTCAGCGCCTGTTTGTAGGTTGAATCAGGAAAAGTTGCAAGCCTCTTCCTGGCCTCCTGCGCCAGCTCGAGCGCTTTATGGCGAACCATGGGAAGCGTGTCGTACTTCCGCACCAAATCCAAAACTTGCTTTCGGTGGGACTCGTCCATTTCGCGATTGCTTAAAACCCCCTCCACGACGGCGCGTTCCCGGTCCGTGCTTTTGGCCAGTGCATAAATCAATGGAAGGGTCACCTTGCCCTCCTTCAAATCGCTCAGCACGGGTTTTCCCAGCACTTTTTCGTTGGAGGTAAAATCCAGTAGGTCATCCACCACTTGGAAAGCCAATCCGAGGAGGCGTCCAAATTCGCCCATCGTCTCTTCATCGCGTGCGGGACGGCCGCCCAAAACGGCCCCCAACCGACCGCAGGCAGCAAACAAATAGGAGGTCTTGCGGGAGGCGATATCGTAATAACTGTCCTCATCAATATCGCTGCGGCCCAACCAATGGAGTTGGATGAGCTCTCCTTCCACCATCTTCTGGGTCACTTCCGTCAGAATTTCTAACACCCGAAAATTTCGCTCCCCCAGAGCCATGGCATAGGATTGCATGTACAACCAGTCGCCGGTCAAAACACAGGTTTGATTACCCCATTTGGAATTAGCGGAGGCGCGGCCCCGGCGCAAATCCGCGCCATCGATGATGTCGTCATGAACCAGAGTGGCCGTGTGGATGAACTCCACCACCGCACCCAGGCGAATGGAAGAAAGGTTGCCGTTGGAGCCGCACAACCGTGCACACAGCAGCAGCAAGGCAGGACGCAAACGCTTCCCTCCGCTCTGTTGCAAGTAACTTCCAATTGAAGAAATGGTCTCAATGGGCGAGGCCACCTGCCGTCCAAATTCCTGCTCCACCTGCTCTAGATCGCCCTTGACTAACTCGAAGATCTCATCAACCGTCACGTTTCAAACTCCTGAGCCTGACGTCCTTCCACGGTTTGTCAACTCCAACCCTCTACTGACTTCGATAATTCGTAAACTGCATATGAATGCCGAAATCCTGATCCCGCAGACGCGTAATCACGGCTTGCAGCGTATCACGATCTTTCCCCGACACCCGCACGTAGTCGCCATTGATGGAGGCCTGCACGCGCAGTTTGGAATCCTTAATCGACCTCACAATCTCGCGGGCTTTTTCAACAGGAATTCCTTGTTGCATGGTGACCTCTTGTCGCACGGTGCTCTGGGCTGCGGGCTCCACTTTTCCAAAAGTCAATCCCTTGAGAGGGACCCCGCGCTTCACAAGTTTCTGCTCAAAGACGTCCACCACCGCCTTGAGCTTGAAGTCGTCATCAGAAATCAAAACGATCTTGTCTTCCTGAAGCTCGATGGAGCTCTTGCTCCCCTTGAAATCAAAGCGCTGATGAATTTCCTTCAACGCCTGTTGGATGGCGTTTGAAACTTCCTGCTGGTCAATTTTTGAGACGACATCAAAACTGTTCTGGACGGCCATGATTTTGAACACCTGATTTGAATTTGAATGTTCCCAACTATCCCACCAAGTCGTACTCGCGAATACGAAAGGTCGCCCCTACTTCCCGGGCAATGCCGCGACAGGCTTCCACATCCAAACCCGGAACCCGGACCACCGACATCGTCACACGGGGCAAACGCTGGACGCATTCCCGGGCAAACTCGAGCATTCCCGCAAAGGCCTCTCCCGGAAATTCCGTACGGCACAACTTTTCATATTTTTCAGCATCGGCCGCGTTCAGGCTGATCGAAACATGATCGATCAAACCCACCAACTCCGGAACCACATTTCGTTTGTAGATCAGATTGGCGTGACCAATGGTGTCGATGCGGGTCCGGCCCCCTCGGGCTTTGACCTCGCGGGCCACTTCTTTGATCACGTCCAAGCGCAGAGTCGGTTCACCGTAGCCACAAAATACGATTTCTTCGTAACCCGACGGATCGCCGATTTCCCCGAGAATTTCTTCGGCCGAGGGTTCTTCGTCTTCCTTCAGTCCCAGGTAATATCCGGAGACCATGGGATCGACGAGCCGCGCGCAAAACACACAGTCGGCCGTGCAGCGAGTCGTCAAATTCACGTAGAGCGAATGGCGGATTTTATACGTGACCGTGCGTTGACGCAGGTGCGGGTCGGGAAGCTTGAAAAACCGATTGAAGTTAAATCGCGTGATGCGCGCGATATCTTCCAGTGTCAAACCCTTCACTTCCGCCAGGACTCGAGCCGTTTCCGCAACATAGGCGGGTTCATTGACCTTGCCCCGATAAGGCTCCGGCGCAAGGTACGGAGCGTCGGTTTCAATCAAAAGCCTCTCGTTGGGTAATGCACGGGCCACTTCCCTCAACGCTTCAGACTTCTTAAAAGTAAGAATGCCGGAGAAGGAAATCATGAAGCCCATCTCCGCAACCGCCTGCGCCATTCTCAAAGATCCGGTAAAGCAGTGAAGGATGCCACCCAGCTTGCTGGTGCGCCATTCCTTCAGCAAAATATCCAGAGTGTCCTCTTCGGCGTCGCGAGTGTGGATGACGACGGGTAATCCCAGATCTCTGGCTATTCCTAATTGCCGGGTGAAAACCCGCCGCTGGACATCGCGGGGAGAGTGATCGTAGTAATAATCCAGTCCAATTTCCCCGATCGCGATGACTTTAGGATGGCGTGCAATTCTTCGAATTTCCCCATAAACCTGCTCATTCGCCAAGTGCGCTTCATGGGGATGAATCCCCACGCCGGCGTAGACCCAATCATACAGTTCCGCAATACGGACGGCGCCGCTGAGCGCGCCGGCGTCGGAGCCAATCCCGATCGCCAACAATCGCTCAACACCTGCCTCTTGTGCACGCTGGAGGATTCCTTGGAAATCACCCGGGTACTGAGGCCCTTCGAGGTGGGCGTGAGAATCAATGAACATACCCGCTGGGTCGCAAACCTCCCCTCCAACTTATTTCAGACGAGCCCCATTGGGTACGTCTTCCGTAAAAGTGGCAAGAACAGGCCGCCCGTCGGGTTCCACCGACGCGGCCACGACCATTCCGTTCGATTCAAGCCCCCGCATCTTCCTCGGAGCCAGATTCGTGACCACCACCACACGCCTTCCAATCAAGGATTCCGGTTCGTAGTACAGCGCGATACCAGCCAGCACCTGCCGAATTTCCGTGCCGATGTCGACAGTCAACTTCAATAATCTGTCAGCCTTGGGGATTCGCTCTGCCGTTTGCACGGTGCCGACCCGCATCTCCACTTTTGCGAATTCCTCGATGGAAATGACGCCATCACTCGCCGCTTTAGGGGCTGCCGGGGCCGGGGCGGCTGAATCCGATTTTCCGGTACCGCTGGCCGGAGTCACCGCTTCTTCGCTCTGTTTAATTTGATCCATGGTTTGCTCTTTGTCCATTCTCGGAAAAACCCCCTTTATTTCATTGATGGACGTGCCCTTTTCCACTCCACCCCACACCAATTCATCCGGAGACACCGACGCTACCGTTCCCGACTGCCCGAGTTGCCCCCAAATGTCTTGCGCCCCGCAGGGAAGCACGGGAGAAAGAAGCACGGCGAAGTGGCGAACGGCTTCGTATGCGGTCGAAAGAACCCAATGCAAATCATTCATTCGCTCGGTTTCTTTCGCCAAATTCCAGGGCGCGGCGTCTGAGATAAATTTATCGACCGCCGCCATGGCTGCCCATACACTCTCGAGACCGCGGCTGAAGTTGCATTGATTAAAAGCTTCGTCAAAGTCTGAAACGGAGCGCTTCACGGCCAACCGAACCTTTTCAACTTGAGCCTTCATGCCTTCTGAAACGCTCTCCCGCGGTGTCGGAACGCGCCCCGAGCAAAAATTTCTGATCATGGTCAATGTTCGGCTGGAGAGATTTCCCAAACCCCCGGCCAGATCTGAATTCACACGATCGATCAAACTGTCGTACGTAAAATCTCCATCCAAGCCAAACACGATTTCACGCAGACAGAAAAATCGCACCTGGTCCGAGGTGAAGAATTTTCTCAAAATCACGGGATCAATGACGTTCCCCAAGGTCTTCGACATTTTTCTGCCGCCGGACAGCAGCATACCGTGGGCAAATACAATGTGAGGAACTTCCAAACCGGCCGCCATTAGAAACGCCGGCCAATAGACGGCGTGAAAGCGAATGATGTCTTTACCGACCAAATGGAGCGCCGGCCAGTAACGATCAAACTCCTGATATTTCCGGTTGCCCCAACCCAACGCGGTGATGTAGTTGGCCAAGGCGTCAAACCACACGTAAATCGTGTGCCGGTCGTCACCGGGAACCGGAATCCCCCACTTCACAGACACTCGACTGATCGAAATATCCTTTAATCCCCCCGAAACGAACGACAGCACTTCGTTCCGTCGCGATTCCGGTTGAACGATGCCGGGGCGCGTCTTATAAAGTTCCAGGAGTTTTTCTTGAAATTCCGAGAGCTTGAAGAAGTAACTTTCTTCGGCCAGGATTTCCAGGGGTTTTTCATGGGTCGAGCACTGGGGATTCTCGTCGTGCCCCTCCACATCCTTGTACTCATTGCAATAGGGGCAAAACCAACCCTCGTATTTTCCTTTGTATATAAATCCCTTTTCCGCCAACACGCGCCATAAACTTTGCACGCCTTCGCGGTGAAACGCGTCGGTCGTTCGAATCCATCGACTCTCTTCTATGCCAAAAGCCGCGAAAGTTTCCCTGAACTCCTTGACCATTTCATCGACGTGCTGCTGCACGGGAATGCCGCGGGCCGCGGCGGCGCGCTCGATGTTAATGCCGCGCTCGTCCGTGCCTGTCAGAAAGAACGAATCGACGCCCCTCTGGCGATGGTAGCGCGCCAACGTATCCGCGATCAGAGTGGTATACAGATGCCCCAAATGCGGCTTGGCGTTGACGTAGTAGATGGGCGTCGTGACGTAAAATGTTTTCACAGGATCAGACATAATTCACAATTTCAAAGATTGAATTTTCGCGTGAGCATCGGCCAGTACATCCTTGAGCGGGACTTCGTGTTGCTCTGCCAAGCGCCGGCAGTCCTCAAACTCCGGCATGATATTCAGCACCGAGCCGTTCAATCGCGCCACTTTAACCCGCACCCGGCCAAACGATGTTTCCACGGATTCCACCGATCGATTCAAGGTTCTTCGCTGCTCTTCGCGAACGCGCAATCCGATGGTGGTCGTCTCTCGAAACACCAAATGAGTCAACACCTCCAAATGAGAGGCGTCGCAAAGAACCGTCAGGAGCTGCCCCGGCCGGTTCTTCTTCATCTGGACGGCCGTGATGAATACTTCCAGGGCCCCGGCCGCCAGGGCTTTCTCCACAAAGTAGCCGTAAATTTGCGGGCTCATGTCATCGATATTGGCTTCGATAACAGTGACTTTCTCAAGATTCGCGCCTTCGCCGATACCGGACTCGGCAGATTCCTTGCCGACCAGTAGGCGCAGAGTGTTGGGAAATTCATCAAACGAACGGCTTCCAGCGCCATATCCAATCTTTTCGATCTCAAAACTTCGAAGTCTGCCGAACTCTGAGGCAATGGTCGAGATGATGGCCGCACCCGTCGGCGTGGTCAGTTCGCAAGTAGGGCCATCAGAATAAACTGGAATGCCTTTGAGCAATTCGGCCGTCGCCGGACCCGGAACAGGATACTTACCATGATCACACTCCACCGAACCTGAGCCCAAGTTAATCGGGGAGCAAATCACCTTTTCGAAATTCAACCAATCCAGGCCAATGGCCGAACCCACGATGTCGATAATGGAATCCACCGCGCCGACTTCGTGAAAATGAACTTCTTCGATCGGGACCTGATGAACTTTTGCCTCTGCCGCACCTAATCGCTCAAATATCTTGCGCGACAGCGTCTTGGCAGATTCAGTAATACCTGATCGGTCGATCAGCTCAACGATTGCGGAGAGTGGGCGATGCTCATGGTCATGCGAGTGATGAAGACCGGCCGGGGTTTTTGATGCCGCCTCTTTGGCCGAATGAATTTCAACATCAAATTTTGTGGCGGAAATCCCGGACCGCATTACTTTCGATTGTTGGAGTTGGTAACCGGGAACGTTCAACTTTTTCAGCTCGGCTTCAAGGGCGCGAAGATCGACGCCCAGATCGAGCATGGCCCCGATCGTCATGTCGCCGCTGATTCCCGCAAAACAATCAAAATAAGCGATCTTCATCCCCAAACCTGAAAGAACAATCCCTGTGCCATCTTGAACTTACAGAGAGTCACAACAGTGGGTCACTCAACTGGTGTCCAAAACTCGTCATGATAGAGGCAATGATATCTAAAGTCAATTGTACCTCGGACCTCCGCCGGCAAGGCGCCATCGATCGAAATTCCTCAAATTGCACTTTGAGAATCCGAAAAGAGATTGACTTCCGAGACAGGGGTTTCTAAGATGCGCACATCGAATACAACCGACAAGGCGGATCCTCATGAACTCTTCGTTCATGGAGAACTACAAAGCCAAACACCAGCATCCTCTCAATCGATTGACCCATTACATTGGCATTCCGATGATCGTCGTGTCCCTGGTCTATGTCTTTTTCAACTGGAGAATCGGCCTGGCTCTTTTTGTGATCGGGTGGATTTTTCAGTTTGTCGGACACTTCATCGAAGGAAACCAACCCGCATTTTTCAAAAACCCCGTCTACCTTCTCATGGGTCCATGGTTTGTCATTCAGAAGGCCTTCAGCGGCTTGAGGCGCTTACTCTGGAATTGAATGACCTCATAACGCGCTCAAGATACGTCCTTTAGAAGGGCTGACAAATCCAGTGCCCTCGAGCCGGCCGGTTCTCTTGCAGCCGACTCAATCCGGGAGTAAGATTTCTATGAGAATGATCTAGTGGAAAGGATTTGAGCCATGCCGGCCACGGAGGCCAGGTGGTGGTCGCCCCTGGAAAACAAGCGGGTTGTGTGCAACCTCTGTCCTCGCTATTGCAAAATTGGCGAAGACCAAGCGGGTTTCTGTTTCATACGAAAGAATGAAGGCGGGCGATTGGTGACCCTCGGCTATGGACAGCCGGCGGCCATCCAGATTGATCCCATCGAGAAGAAACCGCTCAATCACTTTCTCCCCGGCACTGAAATCTTTTCAATGGGAACAGCCGGCTGCAATATGGGGTGCTTTTTCTGCCAGAACTGGGATATCTCGAAGGCTAAATCAGATCAAGTCCATTCCGTTTCTCTTTCCCCGGAGGAAGTCGTTCAAAACGCCATTCAAAACGGCTGCCCGTCGATTGCCTTCACTTACAACGAACCCACCATTTGGGCAGAATATGTGATCGACATTTCCAAAGTGGCGCACCAACACGGAATAAAAACCGTCATGGTGACCAACGGTTACATCACCGACGAAGCCTTTTCGGAAGTGTATCAGTGGATCGATGCGGCTAACGTCGATCTCAAAGCGTTCACAGAGGATTTCTACAGTCATATCACCTTGACACATTTGGAGCCGGTGCTCAAGACGTTGAAACGACTGAAGAATGAAACTTCAGTGTGGTTTGAAGTTACGAATCTCATTATCCCGTCGCACAACGACGCGGAGGAAGAGACCCGCCAACTGGCTCAATGGATTCTTGATAATCTGGGAGACAGTGTCCCTCTGCACTTCACGGCATTCCATCCGGATTTCAAATTGCGCGACAAACCCCGGACTCCACACACCACATTGCACCGCGCCCGTCAAATGGCGATGGACTTGGGTTTGAAATATGTGTACGAGGGGAACGTCTTATGCAGTGAATCGCAGACCACCTACTGCCCGTCGTGCCGCAAATCGCTCATCCAACGCTCCTGGCATGATGTGCTGAAGTATCACATTTCCCCGCAGGGCCAGTGCGAATTTTGCGGCGCCGTCATCGCCGGCGTTTTCACGCCCTCGGCTCACACCCGGAAGGCGACTTATCGCTTTGCCATCCAGTAAATTACCGCCCCTTCTCCACCTGGGGACATCCAGCTGGTCCTCGGACGACTGGGTAGGCCCGTTCTACCCCGAAGGAACCAAACCCAATCAGTACATCGTTGAATACGCCAAACATTTCGAGACGGTGGAGATGGATGCGACGTGGCACCACATGCCAAGTTCACAATTGATCCGGTCGCTGGATGCACGCACCCCCTCGGGCTTCATCTTCTCCGCCAAAGCCCCTGATCTCATCACACATCAAAAGTATCTGGTGGGCTGCGAAGCCGAGGTCGGGCAATTTCTCGAAACCATGGCCTTGCTGGGCGACAAGCTGGGCCCGTTCGTCTTTCAATTTCCATACGTGGCCAAAGGAAAGGATGCAGAGGAATATCGAACAGGAAATGATTTTGTCTCGCGCCTGGCGGCTTTTTTGCCGACGCTCCCGACCCATTTCAGTTACGTTGTCGAAGTAAGGAATTCCAACTGGCTCAAGAAACCATTGCTGGACGTGTTGAAGAAACACAACGTGGCCCTGGCCCTTACGGCTTACTACACGATGCCGTCTCTCGAAGAAATGCTTCAGAAAGGGATTGATCCCGTCACTGCCGCTTTTACTTTTGTGCGATTCATCGGCCACCGGAAACAAATCGATGCCCTGATCCAGGGGAAAATCAAAGCCGGCGAGAAGAAGCGTGAATTTGATGAATTGATCGTCGACCGGCGGGCGGAGATGAGCCGCTGGATATCGCCGCTTCGAGAGATTTTGAAGCGGGGAATTCCTGCCTACGTGTACTTCAACAATCACTACGGCGGCTTTGGGCCCGGATCGGCCCGCCTCTTCACGGAGCTGTGGGAGGACTCACAGTCGGACTAAAGCTGTGAACTCAATTCTACCTGCAGCCCTTTGACCTTAGTCCTCGACCCGCTTCAATTCATACACCGCTCGATTGGCGGCATCCGGGCAGGAAACAACAACACTGTTCTTGTTCTCGGCCCAGGGATATCCACCGCCGGTTTGAAGCATCAACAAGTCGGGGTACAAGGAATGAAAGGCTGACGCGCAGAAATTTTGAGGCGTTTTTCCATCCACAACCGTCCAGCGGTCACCCGCCTTGAATTCCTGTGGACATTTCCCAGCGACAGATTGAATGCAGATTTCGACCTTCTTCAACATTTCAAAGCCTCCCAATCAAGAATAACTAATCTGGTGGATCTGGAAATTGAGTGCGTAGAAACCGCGTAATCAGAGAATCGTTTCGTTTACTATTCTCGGCTTGTTCTTTTGAATTGCTCCGCGATTGAGGCGTCTTTGAATTCCGTTGGGTGCCCCGACCCTCACCCGCACCTGCTGGTGAAGACCCCAAAACATCGTCCAGCCCCACCCTTCTATGTCGCCCCCGGAGAGGGCTCATGTCCGTTCCGGTGGGGCCCACACCTGAGGCTTGCGCCTCAGGCTACCATTATCCCGCCCGCACTAGGCGGACTCGGTCCAAGCGAGCGGCTGGATGCGGACTCCTCCTGTACCCTTTGAACGAAGCACCCAATTTCCCGAAGTGCCAATCCTTATGCGCACAAAATCCGGAGGTGCGATAATTCTCACCAGTGAATAAGACGCGCCACACCGTGATTCAATCACTGTTCGACGCCGTCTTCCGACAATTCTTTGATGAGCGCAGGCCACAGTTCTGAGGAACCTTCCGATGTTTCGCTCACGCTCCACAGGTCCCGGTCCATCAGATGGCTCAAATGGACATTCCCCAACGAACTCAGCAAGCTATGCTTGACTGTAGGAATCTCCTTTTCCAAAGCCAGCAGAAGTTTCTTGATACGGCGCCGTTTGAGCGAATCGTCGCCGCACACCGGGCAGTTGCAGCAGACGATGGGGAATATGGGTTTTCGTGTAGAGGGATCGAGTTGATAAGCGAACGTGGCCAGATCCTGTTCAGAAGCGTAGATCAACGGTCGGATGACTATCGATATTCCGTCGTCAGCCTTTAATTTGGGCGGCATGGCCGCCAGGCGGCCTTGATACAGAATGTTGAGGAGAAGCGTTTCAATGGCATCGTCGGAGTGGTGGCCCAGCGCAATCTTGTTACATCCCAATTCCTTGGCAGCCCGATACAAAACACCCCGGCGAATCCTGGCGCAAAACGAGCAGTACGTTACCCCGGGCTCAATTTTGTCTTCGATCAGTTGATAGGAATTAGAATGATAAACCCGATATTCGAATCCATGTGCAGCGAGATAGTCCGCCACAAGATCATACTGGAAATCTTTAAATCCCTGATCCACGTGCACGGCCACCAGGGAGAATCTCACGGGGGCGCGCTTTCGCAGACGCTCCAACATCTCCAGCATGGTCCAGCTGTCTTTCCCTCCGGAGACCGCCACAGCAATGCGATCCCCTTCTCGAATCAAATCATAATCGCCGATGGCCTTTCCGATCTGCCGCAAAAGCCGCTTCTCCAACTTGCGCAAATCCGGATGGCGTTCAGGTTTTGCAATACTACAAGCCATACATTCTCCCTTTTGAGTGTTCCCCAAGCCGGTTCGATACCGCCCGCATCATACAATACTCCAACCAATTTGTGTCGCATGCTTTCAGCCCCAATTCTCTATCCTTTGAACTAAAGAAAACGTCGGTATAATACCTCTGCAATTCAACCGGGAAGGGCACCCAAGGTTCGCGATGCTCCTTCTGCTGGCTATGACACCACAATTTTCAAAAGTCTTAATCCGCGGGGTAAGCTGGATCGGTGATTCCGTTCTTTCTGTTCCGGCACTGCGCGAATTGCGTCGACTCTTCCCCAAGGCGCACTTGACTCTGATGGTGAAACCCTGGGTCAGTGACCTGTTCGTCCATAACGATTTTTTGGACGAGCTTCTGATCGAACGCACCACAGATCTTGGACAGCTACAAAGCCTCACCCGGCAGGCGGGCGAACTCCAAAAGCGGCATTTCGATACCGCCATTCTCTTTCAAAACTCCTTTGCCGCCGCCGCCTTGGCTTTCCTGGCCCGTGTCCCCTCACGTTTGGGTTTAGCCACCGACGGCCGCCACATGTTGCTCACTCATCCCCTTCCTGTCAGTGAAGTCATGCACAAGCAACACCAGGTCTTTTACTATTTGCACATTGTTGCACGGATTGCAGACCGGTTTTTAGATTCGCCGGGAGTTGATTTTACCCGACTGCGGTACCAATTGACGGTCAGTCCGGCCCAGCAGCAAGGGGCGCGGAACCTGCTGAAGCAGTATGGAGTCGATTTCAACAATAAATTAATTGTTTTAAATCCCGGGGCCACCAATAGCATGGCCAAGCGCTGGTTGCCGGAGCGCTTCGCCTTGCTGGCGGATCGTTTAATGGAACGGAAGGACTGTACCGTTGTTTTGATTGGAGCCGCTTCCGATGGTGAGAGCGCGGATGCGGTAGCCGCTCGAATGAGTCATTCGCCGATCCGACTCACAGGCAAGACTTCGCTCGCCGAGTCGATGGGAATACTCAGCCTGTGCCATTTGCTGATCACCAACGACACCGGGCCGGCCCATGTGGCGGCGGCGCTGGATCGCCCGACACTCACGATTTGTGGTCCCACCGATCCCTGGGCCACCTCTCCGATTTCTTCCCAATCCCACATCATTTGGAATCAGGTGTCCTGCGCGCCCTGTCTGCTGCGCGACTGCCCCCTGGATCATCGCTGCATGAAAGCCGTGTCGGTGGACAAGGTTTATGAGAAAGCTGCGGAGCTGCTGAAGGAATAACGGTTCAAGACGGGAGACGAATCAAAGGACTTCGGCAAGTGCTTCACGCACTTGGTGAGAAAGGCTGTCGGGGCTAAAGGGCTTTTGAAGAAACCGACCTTCACCAAAAGCCTCCTGAAGATTTGGGGCACTTGAAGCAGGATATCCGGACATGTAGAGAACCTTCAAAGACGGCCTCTTTCCTACCAACCTTTGGGCCGCTTCATGCCCGCTCATTCGGGGCATCACGACATCGGTCAGAAGGAGATGGATCTCATCTGGAAATTGCTCGGCGACGGCGACCGCTTCCACGCCGTCACGAGCTTCAATAACGCGATAACCTTTCATTTCCAAGATTTCCCTCGCCAGAGAGCGAACCGCCTCTTCGTCCTCAACCAGAAGAATGGTTTCCGAACCAAACCTCGTGAGAGGAAGCGTTTTCACGCTGGAAGCCGTTTCCGTCATGGGCTCGTCGACTTGTGGCAGATAAACACGGAAGGCAGAGCCCTTCCCGATCTCGCTTTCCACGGTAATATACCCATTGTTCTGCTTCACGATCCCATAAACCGTGGATAAACCCAGTCCCGTCCCTTTTCCAAATTCCTTGGTCGTAAAGAACGGCTCAAACAGCCGGGACACCACATCGGAGTCCATTCCTGATCCGGTATCTGTCACTTCAAGCACCACAAATCGCCCCGGCCACATTTCAGGATTCTTCTCGGCCTGAGTCTCGTCGACTTCCGAATTGGAGGTGCGGATAGTCAAGCGCCCTCCCCGCGGCATCGCATCTCTGGCGTTGACGACCAAATTAATGAGGACTTGCTCAATTTGCGACGGATCAGCCTTGATGCGTCCCAAGCGGGGATCCAAATCCGTCACGAGTTGAAGATTTTCACCAATCAAACGGCTCAGCATCTGGCTGAGGTCGGTAATGGCGGCATTCAAATCCAAAACTTTGAGATGCAAGAGTTGGCGCCGGCCAAAGGCCAAAAGCTGTTGAGTCAGCGAAGCCGCGCGTTGAGCTGCCCGGGTGATTTCCGTGACATTGTGGCGCAGAGGATGATCCGGTCCAAGGCGTGCATCCAAGAGATTGGCATAACCCGTGATGGCCGTCAGGATGTTATTAAAGTCGTGAGCGATTCCACCCGCGAGTTGACCGATGGCTTCCATCTTCCGGGCTTGAAACAGCTGCTGTTCCAAATTTCTGCGTTCCGTGATATCCCGCAAGATACCGCGATAGCCCACAACCTTCCCCTCGACATTTCGGATGACGGTGGCGGTTTCCAGAGCATCCAGTTTCTTGCCGTCTTTTCGCTTCAAAAAGATTTCAAAATCCTTGATGTAACCCTCGGCATTTTGAACCCGCAGAACGTTCTCACGATCAGGCGGATTGAAGTACAGATCCCGCGCTACATCCACCTTCAAAATTTCTTCTTTGGAACCATATCCAAAATATTCGACGCCGGCGGCATTAATGTCGGTCAACTTCCCTTCAGGCGTACTGATGTACACGACATCCTTGGATTCTTCAAACAAGGTTCGATACTTCTCTTCAGCGGCGCGCAACAATTGCTCCGACCGATACCGTTCGATGGCAATTCCGGCCAGATGAGTTCCACGCTCCACTAATTGTTGCTCGCTGGGGTTGGGAGGTCGTGGATCCTGGAAGTAGAGAGCAAACGTCCCCAAAACCTCCTTCTCAATGCTGAAGATGGGGCTGGACCAGCAGGCGCGCAATCCGTGGGCTAAAGCCATTTCTCTTGCGGAGCCCCACAAGGGATCTGCACTGATGTCCGTCACCACGACAGGTTCGCGTCGAAATGCGGCCGTGCCGCAAGAGCCGACCTGGGGCCCGATTTCGATGCCGTTCACGGCCTGGTTGTATTCCACGGGCAAACTCGGTGCTGCGCCGTGCAGAAGATGTTTTCCATCCGGGCCGAGCAAGAGAATCGAACAAAACATTCTTTGCGATTGGCCTTCGATCAATCGGGCCAGCGCGCTCAAGGTCACGTCCAGAGGGCTTCCATTGGCAATCATTTCCAAAATATACTTTTCGCCCTGCAGAAGAGCCTGCGCCCGCTGCCGGTCCGTAACATCACGAATAATGGCGGTATACACATGTTTGTGATCGAGCGTGGTCTTCGAAATCGAAGCCTCGATGGGAAACTCTTGTCCATTGCGCCTCAACCCGGACAGATGGGGACGCTGCGACATGGGGCGTGCTATCTCACTCGAACCATCAAAGGTTCGTACGTGATCTGCGTGACCCTGACGAAAGCGCTGCGGTATCAACATTTCAATGGGCTGCCCCAGCAGATCTTCATTCTTATACTGAAACATGGACTCCGCCGCGGCATTCAACAACGAGATCTTTTGATTGGCATCAATGGTGATGATGGCGTCCATCGCCGATCGAATGATTCCTGAAAGCTTGGCTTCGGAGGCTGCCACTTCCTGCAAGCGGTCCAGCCGCATGGCGCGTTGATACGTCAGCCAGGCAAAAATCATCACCGTCAAGAGGGACATCACGAGAAGGGCTTCGGTCCTGGCCTGCCTTCGCGTCCCGGCAAAAGCCTCGGATTCGTCCACCTGACGGATTAATCCGATGGTTCCTGCAACATGGCGGGTGACAGCTACCACCCGTCTTCCCCGATAATCATTGAACACACCAAACGCGTCGCGGCCTTCCACGGCCCTCCGGATCAACTCCGGAGCCGATGCCCATGGCATTTGAACTTCAAGCGGCGGTCTCGGGGGGTGGCTCAATGGCGACAGGATTTCATATTCATTTCCCAAACGCGCCACCAAAATATTCTCACCTGTTTCGGTGGGCATGTTTTGCTGATTGACCAGGGGGAAAATATATCTTTGCGGATCGACGCTCAAAACCACAGCGCCAATGATTTCTGCTTTGGGAGAGGGAGTGGCTTCTGAGGCAAACGACATCGGGGCGCTGACGGTGATCAAGGTGTGGTTCAGTTCATTTCTTCGCGGGCCCACAATCTGAAATCGGCCGCTTTGAATACTCCGCAATCCGATGTTCAGCTCGGTGGGAGTGGCCTCAATTCCCAACCCGGAAAGAACCACACGCCCATTCGTGTCAATCACCCACAGCCCTTCATATCCTGAATTCAGGCGGAACTTTTTTAAATCGTGCTCCATCCTGGCCGTGGCCCTTGGGGACTTGCCCTGTCCTTTGGCAGGGCTCAGGAGTATCGAGGATTCAGGATCTTTCAAAACAAAACCCGCAATAAACAACGCGTCGGACCGTCGTTCCTGACCCCAGCTCTGCAAGGCGAACTTGGTCACATCGGCAACCGAAGCAAGCCGTCCTTGCCAGTAGTCCAAGGCGGCTTGGCGCAATCGCTGTAAGCGCCATTGCGCGCCCTCAATCCCCAATACCGAAACGATAGTCCCCAGCAGAAGGTACACGATCCACTTTCGCCACTGGGCGGTCCATCGTTGCGAATGCGGAGATGGAATGGTCATCGAACCGTTCAGTTCGGTGTTATGCGAAATGGCTGGGCCTCCCACAAAAAGATGGCTTTTAAGTTACAGGCAAACTGTTATGAAATTGTTACAGCCCGTCGGACACCTGAAAAGCGGCGCCGTCAAGGCGACGGGACACGTCTCCTAATCGTCCAGGGATAGGCCTTCCTATCCCTACGGGAGTTCTTTTCGCAAATTCAGGATGCGCTCGGCGTGATGACTGTCGTGATGAGAATGGTTTTCGACCACACTGGCGATTGAAATCTCCCCGCGCTTGGGATGGATTCCGGTTCGCTGCCAGCTCGCGGAGGGCAAAGCACGCAACAGGGTCAGCGTGTCCTGACGAAGTCGTTTGAATTCCTTCAATGTTTCCCCCAGATCCCGCTCATTGAAGCGCAGCGAGGCTGCGAGGGCGTTGTTGTCAAAAGAAAAGATCGTGGGTCGATCGCGGAACGCCATTTGAGAGTATCGCGTCAAGAAGATCTGCTCGATGGTGGCCAGATGGGACACGATTTCAAGGATGGACCACTTATTGGGCTCTGCCCGACGCCTTACAATTTCATCGGAAGCGCCTTTGACTGCCGCCTCGACTGCCCGCAAGCCGTCTTCAAGGCTTTGAAGAAGCGCGTAACGTTTTTTGATGTCTTCAATCTGCCCCAAATGGGCCTCATCGTTCCCTTTGGCTTGGCGCCTCAATAGCGTTTCCACAGTCAGAGGTCCGTCAATCTCATGAACGCCACCGCGCTGCCATTGATCCTGTTTCACGTTTTTGAGGAGCCGCAACACTTCACGGCGCAGATCCTTCCATTCTTTCAACGCCGCGGACAGCTTATCCTTGCGGTAACTTCGCTCCAGAGCATAATAATCGCCATCGATATCCTTGAGGGACGGATTTTCCTCACTCAACATTCGTTGATAGCGCTTCAAATAAGCATCGCGTTCCATGTCGCGCATGTGACACACAATCTCCACAATCGACCATTTGCCCGGAGCCGGAGACCACATCAAGATCTTTTTGGGTACTCCTTTGACGGCCTCTTGCAGGCGTTTGGGCGTCTCCTTGACGGTTTCCAGATAACCTGACCGCTCGTCAGCATCCATGCGACAACTCCTTTCCGACAATCCGTTTCTTCCAATCAAATTCGGGCCTTCAACCACCGTCCGATCAGCGGTATGGCCCGCCGCGGAAAGCGATGACTCTCATTATACAAGCAGAACTCCACGTTGGCCGCCCGTTGACGCAACATTCCCTCGAATTTTTCCGAACGCTCCACAGAATAAAAGGGATCGTTTTCTCCGGCAATATGAAGAACATCGGTTTGAGATGTTTTATACGAAAAGGTATCCCAATCCCCCGGTACTCCCCCGCACACCCCGATGACACCGCGGATCACATCCGGATACGTAAACACAAAACGATAATTCAGCGCCACGGGCTGCGAGAAACCCAACAAAAAGACCTTGGATCGATCCACCGGCCAAGCTTGCGCCACTTCATCAATGAGTGACAAAACATTTCGATGGTGCAACTCAATCGATTCCCGGTCCTTCCAACGCGTCGCCCAGGCAAATCCGATTCTGATTTCCCCGGACTGGCCAACCTCGAATCCCTTCAAACCATAGGGATAAGAAAATTGGTAGGGGCCTTGAAGCGACGCAATGATCACATCTCGCGAGTTGATCCGCTGGGCAATCGACATCATGGATTCTTTATTGCCGGCATAACCATGAAGGGCGATCAACAAGGGGACAGAGCCCGAAGTCGAATGCTCCATGGCTTCCGGAACGTACAGATCGTAATAAATATTGACAGATTGCTGGAAAAATTTTTCCAGGGGATGACTCCGATATGACGACTTACCCGGTCACGAAATAACTTAAGACGCTAATATTCTGTTTCCGAGCCTGGATCAATAATGCGCCAGTTCAAGAATTTTCTGATAGATCCCTTCGACTTGTGGGAGGATGGCGTCCTCAAGCACGGGGTTGTAGGCAACGAACGTGTCCATGGCACCGAGGCGCTGAACCGGAGCATCCAAACTGTCGAACAGCTCAGTTCCAATGCGAGCTGCAATCTCCGCCCCATATCCAAAGGAGAGGCAGTCTTCATGAGCCACAATGACGCGGCTGGTTTTAGTCACCGAAGAGGCGATGGCTTCCCAGTCGTAGGGGTTCAGAGATCGCAAGTCGATGATCTCGACACTAATTCCCTCCTCTTCGGCTTTGCGAGCAGCTTGCATGGCTCGAATCACCAAAGCGCCGTAGGTAACGACCGTCAAATCGGTCCCTTCTTTCACCACGGCCGCCTTCCCGAAAGGGATCATGAAATCAGGCCCCGGATTCAACCCCTTATTATGAGTTTGGCGATACAGATGTTTGTGCTCCAGGAAGAGCACGGGATCTTCGCAGCGGATGGCCGTCCGCAGCAATCCATTGGCATCGACCGCCGTGGAAGGCATCACAACCCGTAAACCGGGAATGTGTGTATACAGCACTTCGCCCGACTGGCTGTGATACAGGGCGCCACCCTGAAGATAACCACCGATCGTCACACGGATCACCACCGGACAACTGAAATTCCCATTGGAGCGCCACCGCAACGTGGCCAGCTCGTTTCGAAATTGCATGTAGGACGGCCAGATATAATCAAAGAACTGAATCTCAACGACGGGCTTAAGGCCCCGAGTCGCCAATCCGATGGCCCGTCCCACAATATTGGCTTCCGCCAGGGGAGAATTGAATACCCGGTCTCCACCAAACTTCCGCTGCAGCCCGAAGGTGACCTTGAACACCCCGCCCTTCCCCTTCACCTTCTCGAGATTCTCTTCGTGACTGCAATCGGCCACATCCTCACCAAAGACAACGATTCGAGGATCTCGCGCCATCTCCGAATGCAAGCAGGCATTCAACAGATCGACAACCGTTTTCGATTCACCGGAGAATTGCGGCGGCGTGGAAAACTCGGGCCCGCTGGGATCGACCGCCGGAGAATAGATAAATTGATAAATGGAATCGGTCGTGGGGAGGGTCGCGGCCAAGGCGCGATCCACCTCTTGCTGAATCAGTGCGTCCACCTCATCGCGAATGTTCTCAAGGTCCCGAGAGCTGGCCAGCCCCACATCCACCAGCTTCATTCCCAATCTCGAAATAGGGTCGCGCGTAGATTCTTCCTGCCGCTCCTGCTCGGGTTTATAAAGCTTCTCATCATCGGACAAGGAGTGGGAGTAAGGTCGAATAACATGGGCATGAACCAAGGAGGGCCCGCGCCGTTCACGCGCATAAATGACGGCGCGCCGAAGTCCTTCGTAACACGCCACCACGTCGCTGCCCTCAATTTCTTCCACATACAAATTCGGAAAATCCTTCACCAAACGCGAGATCGAGCCGCCCGCCGTCTGCACGTCGACGGGCACCGAGATGGCATAGCCGTTGTCCTCCACCAGGTAAACGATCGGAAGCTTCAATCCACATGCCGTATTCAACGACTCCCAAAACTCGCCTTCGCTGGTCGTTCCTTCGCCCAGAGAGACGTACGTAATTTCATCGTTGTGAAAATTCTCAAGGCGGGTTTTCAGATCGTCAATTCGGGGAATGCGGTAGCTGGCTTCGGCGCATCCCACGGCCTGCAGGCATTGTGTTCCGGTGGGAGAAGATTGGGAAACGATGTTGAGGCGTCGATGTCCCCAGTGGGAGGGCATTTGGCGACCGCCCGAAGCGGGGTCCTCGGTCGCGCCCACGGCCTGCAAAAACATTTCGTAGGGCGTCACCCCCAACGCCAGACACAGGGCGCGATCGCGATAGTAGGGATAGAACCAGTCGTAACCCGCGCGCATGTGCATCGCCGCGGCGACCAGCGGGCCTTCGTGCCCCGCACCGCTGATCTGAAAGTAGATCTTCTGCTGGCGTTTGAGTTGAATCTCCTTGTCATCGATGCGGCGTGAAAGCAGCATGGTTCGATACATGGACAGGAGCTGTTCTCTCGACAATCCGCCCAACGTCTCGGTACGCCCTTTCACTTTGCTTTTGGTCTCAACAGAAGTCTTCGACATTCAACTCCTTTTCTAAAAGCTCCCCTTCAGAACGCGCCATGAAATTTTCTTCCATGCCCAACTTATTGTCGCACTCCATCGTAGGCCACGATCTTGCCGGCGATGGCGCTGGCGGCGACGGTCAACGGGCTGGCCAGATAGACCTTCCCCGGACCGCTGCGACCCGGAAAATTCCGGTTCTGAGAGCTGACGGTGACCTCCTCCTGGGATTGTGAGGCACCCGGGCCGGCGTTGATGCACGCCCCGCAACTGGGCTCGATAATCTGGGCGCCCACTTTTTTGAAGATCTCAGTATACCCTCGCGCTTCCGCATACTCGCGCGTTTCCTGCGATCCGAATTGGATGAAGCAATGCACGTGTGGAGCCACGTGTTGCCCCTTGGTCAGCGCTTCACGAAACACCTGCGCGTACATGTCCATGTCCTCATTCTTGCCGGCGGTGCAGGAACCGCCGTAGGCAATGTCGATCTTCACGTCCTGCTTCAATTCATCGATAAACACCCCATTGCCGGGGTCTCCCGGCAGCGCCACCAATGGGCGCAATTTACCGGCATCGACCTCGATGACCTTGGCAAACTGAGCTCCCGAATCGCTGAACCATCCCTCGCAACATTTTTCCGCATCGGCGCGGCTCATACCGCGCCGCTCCATGAGAAACTCCACTGCTTTTTGATCCGGCGCAACAATGCCTGTGAACCCCCCAATTTCGGCGGCCATATTGGTCAGCGTGGCGCGCTCATCGATCGACAGGCTCTCGACGACCTCCCCGGCATATTCGATAACCTTCCCCAAGGCCTCACCGTTCTTCACATATGGCGTCCTGAGGATTTCCAAAATGATGTCCTTGGCGGTGACGTTGGGCGCCTTCTTGCCGCGCACCATCACTCGCACGGTTTCTGGAATCCGGACGCGAACATCCTTGGTGATCCAGGCATTGAACACATCCGTTGTTCCGATGCCGAAGGCTATACAGCCCAGGGCTCCGCTGTGAGGCGTGTGGCTATCGCTCCCCACCACGACCTGGCCCGGAAGAGCATAGCCTTCCAGAATCTTGCTGTGACATATGGCCTGGCTTCCTTTGCGATCCGCAAGTTCGCCATGGACGCGAATTCCTTGAGCCTCGGCAAAAGCCTGTTGCTTTCGCTTCAGCTCAAAAGCGAGATCCAGCAAGCCCATTTCCACACGTTCGCGCGGCATGACTTCATCCAAAAAAGTGAGATGATCACGGAAGAAGATCACGGATTGCGGGTCGCTCACCTTTTCATTCTTCCCAACCAGCTGCTCGAAAAAGATCGCTGCCATGGGGGTAACATATTCGTGACTGAAGCGCAGGTCCGCACGCACAAAGCCGGAGTCACCCGGTTTGACCGCCGGCGTTCCCACCTCGTTCCTGGACAGATCCTGTACCATATGCCGGGCAAAGATCTTTTCCGCCAATGCCATGGGCCGGAGAGGAGTTTCAACAGGCGGCAGGAGGGCCTTCCCTTGCAATCGCGCCAAGTTGAAATTGAACAGTCCTCCGTATTCCACGATTTGTCGCGTGATCGGATCTTCTCCGCGGGTGAATTCTTCCAAAGCAATCGACTCGCCTCGACGGATCTTTCCGATCACCTCAAAGTTTGTGGTGACGTACAGTCCCAGGTTCTGGCAGTTTTGTTTGTAAATTCGCTCAATGTTTTCGGCCACAATCACCTGGATACCCGCACACATCTCGGCATAGGGCGACTGCTCCCGGCTGGATCCTTTACCGCGACGTTTTCCGGCTACCGAAGCAATGAATTTTCCTTTCTTTACCGACCCCCGGGTAATCGGAAATTCGTCGACCGGTTTCCCGTCTTTCATCGATGTGCATTTCAAACCCAAATACGGAAACTCGCCCAGCAATTCATCAAAGTAATAGCAGATGTAGGCCGGCGTAATCTCGTCGGTTGAAATGTTGTCGCGCAGAGGAATTTGGGGATTCCAATCCAAATCTTCGTCCGAAAGCTGCTTCTTGATGAGATCCGCATCCACAGTCAAAAAAAGCACACGCCCCTCGAAGCGCACATGGGAGGGGCGCTTTGTGACTTCCCGCGCCAATAGTGACGGAATCATGCCCTTGATCCTTCAACAGCAATGCGTGATTGAAATAAGGAAATATTATACCGAAGATTTAAGGCCCGCGGTTCGATTTCTAATCATGAACTTCTGCGCCCGTGGATTCAAACAAATGGCCGGTCGATGGCCGGACTCGGGGGCGTGAACAACTTCGCCCCATCGTCTGTAATGTACATGCAATCTTCCAGGCGAATCCCGAATTCGCCGTAAATGTAAATGCCCGGCTCATCACTGAAGGTCATCCCGGCTTCGAGGGGGCGGCGATTGCCTTTGACCAGGTAATACCATTCGTGGCCGTCCAATCCGATGCCGTGTCCCAGGCGATGGGTAAAATACTTGTAACCCGGTCCGTAACCCGCATCCGTGATGACTTGGCGCGCCGCAGCATCTACATTTTCCGCCGGGATGCCCGGCTTGGCTGTTTTAAGGGCCGCTTGCTGAGCCTGATGAACAATGGACCACACTTTCTTTTGTTTATCACTGGGTTTGCCGAATACCGTAGTCCGGGTGATGTCGGACGAATAACCTTCGACGCGACAGCCGCCGTCGATCATCACGACATCCCCTTCCTTCAACTTTCGAGGAATCAGGGAGCCGTGTGGAAAAGCGGAATTTTCTCCAAACTGGGCGCTCGCGCCGCCATTGACTCCCAAGGCCCGATGCGCCGCCGCCACCGAAGCCGACAGCTCGGCTTGCGTCATTCCCTCCCGCAAATTCTTCAGCGCCACCTCATAAGCTTTCCAGGTAATTTGGTTCGCCAGCGTCATCAATTCCAATTCATGTTTTGTCTTTTGGCTGCGACAACGCGCCGTCACTCCCTGGGAGCACGCCACCAGCCGCAAAGCTGGCGCCGCTTTCGCAATTCCATCGCTTTGGAAGAAGCGCACCTGCTCTTCGATGCCCAATGATCCCCTCACTATTCCTCGATCTTTCAAGACGCGAGCGATCAGCGCGTAGGGCGATTCATCCTCTTGCCAAGAGCGAATGTCCTTTCCGAAGCGAATCTGCTCCTCGGCTCGCTCTCTCTCGAATCGAGGGGTCACCCAAGCCACATCTCCTTTCACGGGGAGGATAAATCCGAAGGTGCGTTCACTGCCGCCCCACTCCATTCCCGCAAAATATCGGAGCGAGGAGCCGCCGGCGATGAAGAGGGCATCGATTTTGGCCTCGTGCATGTACCGTTTCGCCCTCTCTTGACGCTCCAGGTACTCCTCCGCGGTAATGGGCTTCACGTCAGCCGTCATTGGCTTCAGTTGTTTAATGTCCTCCTGAGTGGAAGGTGGCATCGGGAATGCCGCCAGGATCTCAGGAATCGAACCCAACGCCAAGGTGGCAGCGCTCATTTTGAAAAAGTCACGCCGATCGGGGCACATAAGTACTCCTCTCCAAAATCATGAATTGGGTGAATCTATCTGTTGCTGATTTCGAACGAATGAATCGCCCCGCTGGGAACTTTTGAAAAGAACGCTCCGACAAACCGCATTTTCACTTTTCACTCAGCAAAAGCTTGGCGATCGTTTGCAGTTGCATATTGGAAGTGCCTTCATAAATCTGACCGATCTTGGCGTCGCGATAGAACTTCTCCACGGGATAATCTTTGGTGTAGCCGTATCCCCCATAAAGTTGAACCGCTAGAGAAGTAACGCGTTCGGCGACCTGAGATGAAAGATACTTCGCCATGGCGGCTTCCTTGACAAACGGGAGACGGGCATCGCGCATTCGAGCGGCGTTGTACGTCATGACCCGGGAAGCTTCGATGTCCGTGGCCATTTCGGCAAGTTGAAACTGCACGGCTTGAAAATCCGATATGGTTTTACCGAAGGCGCGGCGTTCCTTGGTGTAGGCCAAGGCGGCCTCATACGCCCCCTGAGCTAGTCCCGTCATTTGGGCGCCGATCCCAATACGGCCTTCATTCAAGGTCTCAATCGCGATCTTATATCCTATTCCGGGTTGACCCAGGACATTCTCTTTGGGAACTTCACAGTCGTCCAGGATAAGTTCACACGTCGAGGAAGCCCGAATCCCCAGCTTGTCTTCTTTTTTGCCGACCGAAAATCCTTTGAATCCCTTTTCGATGATGAAGGCGGTTATTCCTTTGTAGCCGGCGCTGGGATTGGCGTTGGCGAACAAAATGAACACGCTCGCTTCTTTCCCGTTTGTAATCCACAGCTTCCTTCCATTCAAAACAAAGTGGCTGCCGCGATCCTCGGCGCGCGTGGTCAGGGCAAAGGCATCGCTGCCGGAACTGGCTTCGCTCAGGGCATACGCTCCCACCCATTCTTTCGCGAGTTTGGGGAAGTATTTCGTCTTCTGCGCTTCGTCGGCCCAGCGAAGAAATACGTTGTTGACCAACGTATTCTGGACATCCACCACCACGCCGGCAGACGGATCGACTCTGGACATCTCTTCCACCGCCAGGACCGACATGAAAAAACTGCCACCCGCGCCGCTGTACTCCTCGGGAATTTCAATTCCCATGATCCCAAGGTCGAAGAAATCCTTGAGCAATCCGGGCTCCAGCGCACCCTGCTCATCCATCTTGCGAACCAGGGGTTTTAAGCGCTCTACAGCGTAATCCCGGACTGTGGCACGAAACAAAGACTCCTCCTCCGACAAGGAAGTCACCGGAAGAAGGCCTGAAGAATTATCTTTAATGGTATGAACTGACATGGTTATTCCCTCGAAATTATGAAAAAGAATTTTATGACCATCCAAACGGACGTCGATTATTTAATGCAATTCCTGGGCCTTGCTTAATGCTTCCTCTTTGGAGGAGCAGGTTGTCACTCCTGCGGCGGATTTCCAATGAAAATGCCCTCCAACTTTCCCCGGCCCCGAGTAGGTCACGACGGACTTGATTCCTTCGGCCCTCGCCTGCTCCAAAAGCTCCTCAAAGGATTTCGACCATTGCTCATCCACATGAATGTGATCCAACGACATCACCCAGATCGCCTCCGGCGGGCAATCCAGAACAGCGTGCAGAAGCCGATCGCGGATATAACGGATATCTTCATAGGAGCTAACAACGGATCCTTCTTCAAACCAAGTATGCAGGATGTTGGGATCGCGTCGATGTTCAAAGCGCAGGCTAACCGGCATGATTTTCCACTCGAAATGCAGGGCTCGCCACATTGCGGCGATAGCTCCGACTCTAATGGAAACCAACAGGGTTGGCAAGAATTTTTGGGGACGGAGTGTCTCCGGTCTATCTTGTCCACCTCGGATCCCTCCAGGGGCGTCAAATTGTGAGCGCGAAGAAAAACAAAGAAAGTTGCGAGGCAGATGGCAGAACGACCCCAGATTTCTGGTTGAGAGGTAGTGCCTATTCAAGTCCAAAGCAAGACCTCCCCAAGGATGGTTGGACTATCCCCGGGAAGTCCCTGTGCCTTGTCCCATTTACTTCGAAACGCTCAAAGGTGAGCCGTCATCGCCCAAGAAGGTGATGTTAACGTTCTGGAGCGTCGCCCCCGTATTGAGCAGAATGATCTGGGTCTTGAACCCGCCCCCATCGGCAATCTGTGGAAACAAGATCGGCACGGGAGCCGGCAGATTGAAGTCCGCAATGGGAAACGTCGTCAGGAGAACATCTCCGCGAGCGTTCGTCAATGACCGCAGTGTCAAGGCGGCAAAAG
>JAQUPQ010000021.1 GCA_028716525.1 Terriglobia bacterium
ACGGCACAAAGGAGAAAGACCAGAAGCATCCCCAGGCAGTACTCTCGACTGATGACGCCATACTCATACAACGGGAAATACCCAAACGCGAATAGGACCTTCAGCCAACGCGGAAATGGCGAAAAACAGCTAAACACATAGATCGCACCTAAAGCAAAGACCAGATTCAGAAGTTGTATCGCAGCAGGATTGCGCGCAAATCGCGAAATGCCATAAACAAACACGAACCATAGACCCGGGTGACCACTGAACCTTGCGTAATCCATCAGACTGCTAAACGAAGAACTGTCTCGAGCTGTGACGAATGTATCGAGCTCATCTCGCCACATCTCATGGTGCAAGATGGCGGTCAGGCACACTACGCCGAACACAAGCGTCACGAGCAAGGCAAAAAATTGGTCACGCTTCATGCCGCCTTCTCCCACCCCTTTCCATTGAGTTAAGTCAAGAACCTCCAATTTGCTGACGGATGCCTCCCGGTGGGCTACCTTGGAGCTCAGGCAGTTTCAACTCTAACAAATAAGGGTTCAATCATGGGTAAAGTTTGATCGAGCCGATCCCGGACCTGGCCAGTTTGACGCGAAGGTAGATTGGAATTCATCAACCAGTTCATGACGGACGTGTTGAAGTGCACATACTATGATGGCTTGCCTGCGGGACCACTTGTCCGAGACGCAACTGAACCGGCTGAGGGAATATCATCGTGAACAGAGCAACAAGGATGCCCATCGGTTGGTGAGGCTAAGCTGATGGTCTCTTCAACTAAATCTCGCAAAACAGGAGTCTTGCGTGCCACCACCAAGATTTGATATCCGAATAGCCGTGGGAACAATCGGGCACACCAAAATAAAACAGTATCTGAGGCTCGCAAGAGGAAAGAATCGTTGCCAATCAAGTCACGAATGGGAGGCCCGAAAGCATGCAATTCCAAAACTTCAAACCCACAGTGATGAAGCAGTCTCCGAAAGGATCCAACGGTAAACAGTCGTGCATGAGTATGATCGAGGATGCCTCTCCTCCCGTAATTGAAAAAACCTAGCAACAATAAGAGACGGAGAGGCAGGAACGAAACATTCCCTGTGCTGGCATAGAGGATGCCACCGGTGGTCATTTTCTGGGCGATATCCTTCAAAGCATCTTCAGGCCGTTTAAGATGCTCAATCACGTCAATTGCTAATACAGTATCAAAGTCACGCCTAAACAACTGGTGTTCCAAGGGCAGGTCAAGGTCAACCCGAACATGCTCGCTGGCGTTCCCTTCTTGGGGCACGAATTGATCGATGCAGGTCACGTGGCAACCGCGGGCCACCCAATCCTTGGCAATTGCCCGGCCATCGCCTCCCCCGACATCCAGTGCACGTTTCCCTGGATTGGCGATCGTACGAATATAATGTTGAAGAGTGGTGGGCGCTTCCTTACGGGTGTAACGATAGGCATCCTCTTTTGGCACAAGATCGAATTTTGGATCATAGAAGAGTTCCAATTTCATGAGACAGAAATGCAGGGTACACCCGAGGCTTTTTAGACCGCACCGAATAGCGTTGATGCGGCGAATCTCTTTGCCGTAATAGGTGGGGACTGGAACCTCAATGATTTTATGACCTGCTGCCAGCACCTGAATAATGATTTCGGTATCAAAGTCATAATCCGAACTGTTGTTGCTGTAGGGAATTTTCTTCAGCAGCGCAGTCCGGTAAGAACGATAGCCGCAGTGCCATTCTGAGAGCTGAGCACCCAGCCCAACATTCTGAAGAGCTGAAAGAAAACGATTACCAAGAAATTTGTAGAGGGGCATGCCATCTCTGAGAGGAGAGCCGCCGAAAAGAAAGCGAGAGCCGAAAACCGCATCGGCCCCATCGGCGTATGGTGCCAGGATCTCAGGCAACGCTTCAGGCGCGTATTTTCCGTCGCCATGCAGGTGGATGACAATATCGAATTCTCTATCAATCGCATAAGAAAATCCGATCTTTTGGTTGCCACCATAGCCTTGGTAGAAAGGCGTTTTAAATATTCTGAGAGGGGCGAAATTCCGAGACCACGAAACCGTCGTGGCCGCAGCGATAGTGTCATCTCCGGAACAATCATCAATGACATAAATCTCGGCGAGCTTCTCCGCCACCCAATGGGGGATGCGTGACAGAACCTTTCCTATGCTGCGACCGGCGTTATAGGCCACAACGTGAATCGCCACGTGCTGCGTCTCCAGCACCTCTAAGGCTTTGTCCGCAATTGACTGTTGGTCAGTGACCATTGGAATTGAACCAGAACATTCCCGGGTCCCCAATGCATTGGGGCCATTCCGGACATCTCTTTTCAAGGGCCGTCAAGCGCGAGGCCGAGAGCCCGCGAGCAGCAGAACACCCAACCATAGTCCTATCCACAAAAGGTCCCCTTCGCAACGACTTCTGCTTCGCCGGTGAGAAACACAGCATGATTTTGTCCTTCCCATTCGATCAGAAGCTCGCCGCCCTCAGTCCGAACACAAATGGGACTCTTGGCGCGGCCATTCAGAATGGCGCCGATGGCGGATGCCATAGAACCGGTGCCCGACGATTCTGTGTGTCCGGCTCCTCGTTCCCAAATGCGAATTTCAAGGGTGTGTTCATCAAGGACGCGCACAAACTCCACATTCGCTTTGTTTGGAAATCGGATATGGGATTCCAACGCCCGGCCATAACGCTTCCAGTCCAGGGAATCAAAAGACTCGACGATGGTGATGCACTGAGGATTTCCAACCCACATGGCCGTCAGGTCAAACGTTCGATCTTCGACACTCACAGGGACTGAAACCACGTCACAACCTTCAACCGGTCGCACGCTTTGTGGAAGCCCCTCTGTTTTGAAGGGAATCGATTCGGCTTTAAATTCAGGAATCCCCATGTCGGCAGAATAAATGAACACATTCTGGATGCGCTCCTTCATCCGCAAAGTGCGCCGGCCCGCAACAGAGCCGATCACCACTTCCTGAGAAGCTCCGGGAGCGTTGAAGTGATGAACTGCAGCGGCGCATCGAATACCGTTTCCGCTCATTTCCGCTTCGCTGCCGTCGCTGTTGAATAGGCGGATTGAAAAATCCGTCTGGGGATAATCCGTGCCGGGATAAAGAACCACCACCCCATCGGCCCCCACACCGCGATGGCGATCGCATATTCGATGGGATAATTCCTGCAAAGCGGCATCAGGCGCTGATGGCAAACTGTTGCTGTCGACAACCACAAAATCGTTGCCCAACCCATGCGCTTTGTGGAATGGAATTCCTGAAGGTTTCATGCCTTTCGTCACCTCAAACCTTCACCGGCGAAATGCCGGTACACGTGAATGACGTGAGCTCGTACGCCTCGAACCTGCTTCACTTCCTGATAATAGCGATGATACGCCGGAACAGTTTGAATCATGCGCCACACGTCATCCCCCTCCTCCGCAAACACCCACTGGACACGGGGGAAAGGATATCGCAACGCAAATTCCCAAGCCCTCAGATTGGACTCGATAAAACAATTCTTCAAAGGGATGGCATCCAGTTGAACGATCCGGCCCAAATATCCTGAATTCATCAAGATCTTCTCACCATGCCAGCGCGGTTTGAGATACTCGGCCAACTCCTTGAGAGTTCTTCGATCGTCCAGGTTGTTGTAATAAGGCTCTTCCTGGGCCGGCAATGAATGCAAGTGCGTTTTGATGGCCAACGCGACAGGAAAAATCAAACCGATTATCAACACCGTCCCCAAGCTCATCAACAGAAGCTTCGAAGACAGCCACCGACGCACAAATTCCATGGTTATGGCGGCCAACATGACTATCGCCGGGATGGCGAGATGCCCGTAGCGCACTCCAAAATTTTGATAGGGGTAGTAGTCCACCACATAGGTGGGTACTCGGCCTTTCGAAAGCGCATAAATATAAAAGGCACAGGGGACCAAGAGCAGCAGAAATGTGGCGTTCGAAGAAAGCCAATAGGACTTCAACCCCGCCTTGAAATCGCCCCGTGGCTTCAGCCCCCAAGCGATAAACACACCCAATCCCAAAACTGCCAGCCAAAAACAAATTTCCCCACCGCAATACCGCATTGATTTCGAAAAGTACAAAACGGAAAGCCATAAATGCCCTTCCGTGGGATACTTGAAATGCAGTTCCGCAACTTGCCGCATATACAATGCCCACGCGGAATACGGACCGCGGACAAATTCCAAAGCATCACCGTACATGAACCAGTTGTGGGCGAACCAATACAGCGGGGCCAACGAGGCGATAAAGCCGTAAAGACATGCGTCCCACCATCGCCGCGGCCAGGTACGAACCGATCCATCTATTTCCGCAATGAGAATCCAAATCGTTGCAAAAGGAATGAAGACCCAGCCTTCATACCGATTGAGGGCTGCCAGAGCATTGATCAACCCGGCTAAAAATAGAAAAGAGCGGCGGGATTGTTGCTGCCACCGCACCAGAAATACGACATTCCATACCGACAACGCTACAGACAGCGGTTCCTGCATGGGTGTGGATTGATAATAGAGCCAGCTGGGATTCAGCAGATAAAAAACCATTCCCAACACAACAACAGACCGCGTCAGCGCCGTTCTCGTCAGCAATCGATACAACCCCAAACCGGCGAACACAAAACTCAGCATGGAAACCACGCTACCCGCCAATCCGGTCTTCCAAAGGTAATCATTGGCGGCCAACGGAGCTGCCAGCAGATGAAACAGCGGCAACCATACCGTGCCGATCTGCTCATATCCGGGGTTCACCGCGTCCGTCCAAAGGCGGGCGATCTTGACGTGCGCCCAGCCATCCCCATCGAGATCGGTGTCGCCCAGCGAATAAACATAAATAAACGCCAAAAGGGAACACACCACGAGTATGCAGACAACCGCAAGAAATCTCCGGTTGGATCTATCCTGGGAATTGGAGGCTGGAATTTGATCCATCGAATTGCTGGGGTAATTCAGGTGGAACGCGTTTTTCCGTCTACGAAAACCAGAGAACGACAAACGTGGAACTCAAAGGGGCTTTCTGGAGTTCCCATCGAAATGAGTCAACTTTTCAAACTGGCGAAACCGGCCATCGATTTCCGAACGCCGCAAACCCAACAGTCTCTTAAAAGTGAAGTCTTCCACTTTGAAGGACGCCATGACCGATCCATACACTACGGCGCGCCGCAGATTGGCCTCGTTGACTGCACCGGTGGCAGCCAAATACCCCATGAACCCGCCGGCAAAACTATCGCCCGCCCCGGTGGGATCACATACCCGCTTGAGGGGAAAGGCCGGAGCAACAAATGTCGAGCCTTTGCGGAACATCGACACTCCATATTCGCCGCGCTTAACCACCAGCGTACGCGGGCCCAAGGTCAAGATTTTCTCGGCGGCCGCGACGACATTCGATTGGCCGGTCAAAAGACGGGCTTCGTTGTCATTGATCATCAGAAGGTCCACCAAGCGAAGTGTTTTGCGCAGCTCCTCGGGGGTGTGATGAATCCAATAATTCATCGTGTCCAAAGCCACCAGCTTGGGTTTCTTCACCTGCCGCATAACGGCGTGCTGAAGAGTGGGGTCGATGTTGGCCAGGAAGACGAATTCCGTGGATTGATATTCACGCGGAATTTCGGGAGCGAATTCCGCAAAAACATTGAGTTGGGTGTCACGAGTCACGCACTCATTTAAATTCTCTCCGTACTCGCCACTCCAAAAGAACGATTTCCCGGGGCGTCGTTGCAGTCCCCGAAGGTCCACGCCGTGTTTGTGAAACAAGGCTTCGTGACTGGCCGTGAAGTCATCTCCCACGACCGCCACCAAATTAACCTTCGAGAAAAAACTGGCGGCCAGGGAAAAATAGGTTGCCGACCCTCCCAACCCGTTCTTCACTTCGCCGAGTGGGGTCTTAATGCAATCAAAAGCTACCGAGCCTACAACCAGGATCGACATGCGACGCCTTATCCTCCCCGGGAACAGCGGATTTCGAAACCCGCATTGACGAGCTTACCGATTTGCAAATCGCGCCGTAATTTCCAGGTTCTTATCCTCCTTCAAACCGCGATCAATCTGAACGCGTAACTTACTCTGGGCCAGATCCAGCGGGAGCGCGGGTGCATCAACACTCAATTCATAATATTCTCGTCCGGCTGTCCCACCCATAATCTGGTTCACGATGCCGCCGATATCCGGGGCACGGCGCGGATAGAATGCGTGCCCACCCGTGGCCACGGTCAGCTTGTCAAAAATCTCGCTGGCGCCCCCGCCATAAAATCCCCGCCTTCCCAGCGAAATGGCATACAGAACAATATGGTGTTTCTTGAGCACGGGCGCAAGGTCTTTCAAAGCGACCCGTGAGCCCGTATCAATGCCGCTTGAAACCACCACCATCACGCGTTGCGCGGTGGAATTGGCGTAACCCCCATCGGCAGTCGCATAAATGGCGTCCAGCAGGGCCGCTCCATTCCCATATTTCAGACCGTGCGCGGAGGTCAGCAGCGATTCATGCGAAGTGGTGAAGTCCTGAACCAGGCTGGCGGAGGAATCAAAAGACACCAGCCCCATCTGATCCCCGCTCCTCAAATGCTTTACAAACAACTGCGTGATGTCGAGAAGTGAATCGGCCATCTGCCCCGCAATCACGCTGGTCTCGAGCACCAAGCTGATGTCCATGGGCGCGGCATCCGATTTCATCTGAACCGCCTGAACCGGGAGTTTGACCTTATCGACTGAAACCACAAAATCACCCGCCTTGAGACCCTCAACATAAGCGCCCGTTTCGTCGGTTATGACCACCTGGAGAGTCGCTGGGCCGGTTTGTGCCCGCCCCACCCCCGACCACAGGGTGCCCCCCAGGAGGCACACGATGAAGAGCCAAAGTGCGGGTGGACATTGACGTCCATTTTGAAATTGATTTCTCAAAAGGAAACCTTGTAATTCTGTATTTCCGCCCGGCCTGTACCGAAAATCATTACAGACAGCCTACAAATATTTTCCGACGATCAATCCCAAGCGTCGCTTGGCGGCGGTAGAAATCTTTTTTCGGTCAGTGATCAGAGCATGCGCCAATGCCTCGCCGCAACGACAGGTGCGTTCCAAAGGCAGGGCCTCCACACAGGCCGCAATGATTTTTTGGGCATTGACGGCATTGCGATTCAAATTGTCGATAATTTGCTTAACCGTGACGGCGTCGTGATCGGGGTGCCAACAATCATAGTCGGTCACCAAGGCCACGGTGGCGTAACAGATTTCCGCCTCCCGCGCCAGTTTGGCTTCCTGGAGATTAGTCATTCCGATGACATCCATGCCCCAACTCCGGTAGACATTGGATTCCGCTTTGGTGGAAAACGCCGGGCCTTCCATACACAGATAGGTTCCACCCCGGTGTACCGGAATCGATTCACTGCGCCCCGCCGTTTCCAGCACATCACACAACTGAGGGCAGACTGGATCTGAAAATGAAATGTGCGCCACCAAGCCGTCGCCAAAAAACGTATCGTGGATACGATGGCGGGTCCGATCGAAAAATTGATCGGGGATGAGGAGATCGAGCGGCCGGTGTTCTTCTTTGAGGGATCCGACAGCGCTGGCGGAGATAATGCGTTCCACGCCGAGCTTCTTCATCGCATAAATATTGGCGCGAAAGTTCAGCTCCGTGGGCATCAAGACGTGTCCGCGGCCGTGTCGCGAAAGAAAAGCCACGCGGCGCCCCCTCAACATACCCACCACCAGGCGATCCGAAGGAGCCCCGTAGGGAGTGGAGACGGCGAGTTCCTTTCGATCAGTCAACTCGGCCATTTCGTAGAGGCCGCTGCCTCCAATGACTCCAATGGAGATCGGATCCCAACGGGCTGCAGATTTCTTGAGAGTCGGTTTCTTTTTTTTCATAAAAAATATCGTTCGTTCAATTTTGAAGAGGCGCCGTGGGACACCCCGCGACGCTCCGGGCCATCCTCCGACCCGGGATCATTGCACGGGAACGGCGACGATCTTTCCTTCCCGCTCTTCGAGATAGCCCATGGGACAATGCGTGTCGTGATAAAACACGCATAACCAATGTTCCTGCAGAGCTTGCTCGATCAAGGGTTTCTTGTTGGCCACGACCTCCAGGGGAAACAAGTCGAAGGCCGTAATCCACTGCGGACTCAAGTGAAGCCGTGTCGATACCAAATCGGAAAACACGATGGTCTTCAATCCCCGGGATTCCAGCTCGACGATCTGCATGGATCGATTGTGTCCCGGTTTGACACTCACCCGAATGCCGGGTACCACCTCGACATCTCCGTCCAGCAGTTCATAATCGCAGTAGGGCGGCATGAATTTGACCCGATCCAAAGCGTAGCTGGCCCGATCGCGATCATGCGGATTCAGTGCATGCTCATACTCCTCACGCTGGGCGAAACACCGGGCCTTGGGAAAAGTTTTCACGATGGTCCCGTCCGGCAGGAGCGTGGTGTTGCTGCCGGCATGATCGAAATGCAGATGCGTGTGAATGATGACATCGATATCTTCGGGTTGGACTCCCAATCGGGCCAATGAACCCAGCAGCGTCGAAGACCGGTCGATATCGTAAATTGCATTCCATCGGGCGTCGAATTTATTTCCAATGCCGGTGTCGATCAGCACCCGATGTTCGGGGGTATGAACGTACAAACAGTTCAGGGCCAGTTTGACTCGATTCCGGGAGTCCACGTCCACCGACCCCTCCCACAGTGCCTTCGGAACGATGCCGAAAAATGCCCCGCCATCCAAACGGAAGGAACCGTCTGAAACAACCGCCAGTGTAAAATCTCCCCACTTCATGGGTTCACCTTTCGGTCGGAACTTTACTTTGGCGCCTGGCGCAGATCAACAGTCCATCCTTCATCCGGTTACTTCTTGAAACCTGTGCCTTGAACAGTCGTCTGTTCCTCTTTAACGACTCTGCCGTCCTTCAATATTTTGACGCCTGCAGGAATCTCCAAGGCAGGGGCTTTAAAGAAATCCAAGTTCAGCGCCGGTTTCATTTCAGTGACGAGAGAGGGAACAGACATCTGTAACATTTGGTTCTTGAGAATTTCGACAATCGCTTCTCGCGCGCCCGTCAAAGGTTGTGGCCGTCGTCCAATCGCTTTGAAAATATGCATGGACCCGGGGGTTTCCACTATCGGACTGACCTGTCCCGGCTGCAATTGAAAAATGACGTTGTCCACCGCCTCACCCAATTTGCCCCGACCCATAAATCCCAAGTCGCCGCCCAAAGCCGCGTCGCTGTCCTTGGAATATTCCTGGGCCAGCCTTCCGAAATCGGCGCCTGCCACTGCGCGATCGTGCAATTGCTGCATCGTTTGCCGTGTGTGCTCCGATTCCTGAGATGATCCTTCCTTGGAGAACGGCACCGAGATGTGCAACAAATGAAGCTCCACGAACCGGGACTGGTTGGTGTTGTAGAATTTCTGAATCTGATCCTCTGTTACTGTGGCCCGATCCAGGATCGCCTTTTGCTCCGCGAACGCCAACAATTGCAGGCGCCCCAATTCCATTTGGGATGTCACCATCGGGTTATGATCCAACTTTTCCTTCTCGGCAGCCTGCGACAGGGCCAACAATTGAATCAGATAATTTGCAAACGCCTGCCGGCCTCCCGGGCCCTGATATTGTCGCTGCTGGTCAGGTGGAACCACACTCATGAGACGATTAAACTCGCTGGCGGTAACCACCCGGGTCCCCACCCGGAGGACAATCGGATCATTTTCAAGTTGTAGATTGGCCCGTGCGGGAGCACCCGTGGAAGTCGGGGATTCAGGGGAGTGTTGAGCCCAGGAAAGACCGGCCATCCCCACTGCGGACAAAATGATAACCACAGGTACTGCGAAGCACTTCGATTTCTTAGATGTCATATTTTGGATTCCTCACTCAATTCAATTAAGACGCCATGCGTCGATTCAGGATGCAGAAAAGCAATCTGACATCCCCCGGCCCCCTTTCGGGGAATTTCATCAATCAATCGAATACCCTTGGCCTGGAGTTCTTTGAGGGCTCCTTTAATGTCTTCAACAATGAAACAAACATGATGGATGCCCTCTCCGCGTTTTTCCAGAAACCGCGCCACCACCGAGGAGGGATCGGTCGGTTCGAGGAGCTCAATGCGGCTTTTTCCAACCGGATGCCATGACAATTGAACCCTTTGATCCTCGACCCTTTCCTGCCCCCCGGCCGGAAGACCCAACGCCCCGGAGAAGAATTTCGTAGCCTCGTCGACCGATCGGACGGCCAATCCCAAATGGCTGATCCCCAGAATCTTCACGGTCCACCCTCCCGGACCTTTCTATCGCCCAAGACTTTTGGAAGCCTGCTTCTTGCAAAAATTGGCAATAATTTCCTCGACCACGGAATACGGATCCTTCTCACGCGAGGCAATGTGAGCCACGCAGCGCTCAAAATCCCGGGCATCCAATTGTTCCTCCACCACGCGGGCCACCAATTGCTCGCTCAACAGTTGCAACAGGCGCTCCCGGGCGTTGCCTTTGCTCTTCTGTTCGAAAAGATGGGAGGCTCGGGCAAAATCCACGTATTTTTCGATCGCCCCCGCCACCTCTGCGGTACCTTCATTCATGGTCGCAATCGCTCGAACGATGGGCGGCGTCCAGCCGTCAGGGCGGTGGGATATCGATAACATGGCCTGCAATTGTGCTTCAATCCGATCCACGCCTTCACGATCCGCCTTATTGACGACAAAGATATCGGCAATCTCCATGATACCGGCCTTGATGGCTTGAATGTCGTCACCCATTCCCGGAACGAGCAGCACCAGATTGATGTGCGCCAACTTCACCACATCGATTTCATCTTGTCCCACACCGACGGTCTCGACAATGATGATGTCTTTCTTGGCGGCGTCCAATACTGAGACGGCATCATGGGTGGCACGAGCCAGTCCGCCCAGATATCCTCGGGTAGCCATGCTGCGAATGAAAACGCCCTCCTCGAGCGATACATTCTGCATGCGAATGCGGTCGCCCAGGATGGCGCCTCCACTGAACGGACTGGTGGGATCGACCGCGACGATACCCACCGACTTCTTTTGTTCGTTCCAATAAAACTTTGCCAGCCGGTCCACCAGCGTGCTTTTGCCCGAACCCGGCGCTCCCGTCACTCCCACGATCAAGGCCCGGCCGGTGTGAGGGAAAATTGTCTTCAACAACTCGGCCGTGCCGTTGCGGTCGTTCTCGATTTGGGTTATGGCTCGGGCGATGCTCCGCGGATCGCTCCGCAGCAAACTTTCAACATCAAAGGCCATCCGTCTTCACCCGTACAAGGACTAACAATCAACTCAGCAGGCCCTTTTCAGAAGTTCGCGGGCAATGATGAGGCGCTGAATCTCACTGGTTCCTTCGCCGATCGTGCACAGTTTGGAATCCCTATAAAATTTCTCAGCCGGAAAATCTTTGATGAATCCATAGCCGCCGTGAATCTGAACGGCTTCATTGGAGGCGCGCACCGCCAGTTCACTGGTGTAGAGCTTGGCCATCGAGGATTCCAATGTGGTTTTCTTGTGCTGGTCATACAGCCAGGCGGCGCGGTAGGTCATCCAGCGGGCGGCATTTACCTCGGTGACCATATCGGAGAGCTTCCACTGAATCGCTTGGAATTCGCTGATGGCTTTCCCGAACTGGCGGCGCTGTTGGGAATATTGCAGGGAAACATCCAGAGCGCCCTGGGCAATCCCCAAACCCAAGGCGGCAATGGAAATGCGGCCCCCTTCGAGAACGCGCAGGCTTCCGGTGAATCCTTCCCCTTCTTTTCCGAGCCGATTCTCAACCGGCACCTGACAATCTTCGAAAATCACTTCGGAGGTGTCGCTGGCCCGCATGCCCAGTTTGTTTTCATGCTTGCCGGCCCGAAACCCCCGAGTTCCTTTTTCAATGATAAATGCGGAAATTCCCTTATGCCCTTTCGAGGGATCGGTGACGGCCATGGCCACGCACGTATCACACACGCCGCCATGCGTCGTAAATGTCTTGGCGCCATTGAGAACATAACTGTCGCCCTTTCGGACGGCCGTGGTTTTCATGCCGCCCGCATCGCTGCCCGCTTCGGATTCCGTCAATCCCCAGGCTCCTATCTTTTCTCCACGAGCGAGCGGCGACAGAAATCTCTTTTTCTGCTCCTCGCTCCCCATCAGGTAAATATGGCCGCAACACAAGGAATTGTGCGCCGCCACAGAAAGGGCCACGGAGGGATCGACTCGTGCCAATTCTTCCACCAAAACCACGTATTCCTGATAACCCATCCCGGCACCCCCATATTCGGGCGGGTAAATGATGCCGAGAAATCCCAATTCCCCCAGTTTCTTCATGATCTCGCGCGGATACTGCTGTGCTTCATCCCACTCCATCACATGCGGTGCAATTTCAGCTCGTGCAAATTCACGGACAGTGCGCTGCACTTGAAGCTGCTCGTCACTTAATTCGAAATTCATAAGTCCATACCCTCTGCAGGAATTTAGAAAAAATAATGAGGCCGGGCGAGCTTGGATCGAGGACGGTCCCTGTTATCGGCGTTCGGCTTTGTCAGCAAATGCGCTGCAACTTCGGGGGTTCCGTCAAACCAGAACATCTGAACCAACACACATTACAAGGTTTTATATCATAGCGATTTTCAGTGCGTCAACGCGCGATTTGCACGAACTGAATTACACTCGGCGAAGCATCAGACGGCGCTGGGCACGCGGGTGATCGCTCTCCGGCGGGACCGGAACAACCATAGAAAAGCAGCACACCTGCCGCTGCGATTTGGCACAACGGTGCTTCGGAAAGAAAAGCCTCCTCCAGGAAACCAGGGGCCTTGTCGGTTACCGAATTCGGCGCCACTGAGATCCGCCGAAATCGTCTCCGCTCTTCGATTCGCGATGAAATTCGTTGATGGAATCGATATGCAGACGCATGGCGCCATTATCACGATCGCGTCCCTTGGGCACGTCCAACCACAGTCCCTCCAACCAGTCTCCGTCGAGGGCTCCGTGAAAGATGTTGGACCATTGCCCGTTGGATGATTCTCCGTACCACCAGAGGTTGTTTCCGAGCTGGCGGATATAATAGGTGCCGCCATCATTGCAACTCCACACGCCGGTCATATCGAAGCGCCAACGTTGAAAGCCGCCATTGTACTTGGGCACAATGGGTCCCTCGCGCCGTTCATAGTTCCGGCTCGGCGGTGGTCCGAACCCCCCGCTTCCCTGATACTCTCCAGCCTGGAAAATGGTCGCATTCCAATTCATTCTCGGTCCGTTGTTGCAACTCACCCAGCCTTGCGCGGAGCGACCGTCTCGAGAGATCTGCCCCCGATATTCGCATCGAAGATTGGTAAAATTGTCGGTTCGGCGGATGCGCACATTACGATCGTCAATGTTCATTTCCAGAACACCCTGAATATCAGGCTGGCCGGGCAAGCTCCACTGGCCGTCGAAGACATTGGAGTTTCCGCGCCGAATCCAAACCCCCGACCCATCCTGCTCCGACACCTGCCAGCGGGCCCCCAATCGATAGTCATTTCGATCGGCCCGAACACCTTGAGGAATGATCAGCAGCCCCAAAACGAAAAATGCCGGAAACATCCAAGGTGTCAACCCTAAGTGTTTTCTCGCACTGCGTGTCATCATGATCCCTCCAGTTGCACAAAATCTAATTACAGGCGATTAATGATGCTGGCGACATAACCGGCGCCAAAGCCGTTATCAATGTTCACAACCGTGACGTTTGAAGCGCATGAATTCAGCATTCCCAATAATGCCGCGACACCTTGAAAGGAAGCGCCGTATCCGACCGAAGTGGGCACGGCGATGACCGGTGCAGCCACCAAACCTCCCACCACACTGGGCAAAGCCCCTTCCATGCCGGCCACACAGATGATGACGCGGGCATCGCGCAGGCGCTCATTTTCCTTCAGCAGACGGTGAATTCCCGCGACTCCGCAATCGTAGATGCAGTCCACCCGGTTCCCCATCACACGCGCGGTGACCAGGGCTTCCTCCGCCACCGGCATATCGGAGGTCCCGGCTGAGACGACTAAAATCGTGCCATGTCCATATATTTTCTTGTCTTTGGTCATTTCAATAGCGCCGCAAGCTTCGTGAAATTTCGCTCCGGGAAAGAGCTTCTTCACGGCCCGGAATACTTCCCCGTCAGCGCGGGTGACCAAGACGTTGTGATCGTTCTTGAGCAGTCGCCGGACAATTTCGACAATCTGAAAACTGGTCTTGCCGCGGCCAAACACCACCTCCGGATATCCCACCCGCAGCAGTCGGTGGTGATCGACCCGAGCAAATCCCAAGTCTTCAAACGGCAGGCGGCGCAGACTTTCCACAGCGGACTCTATCGAAAGCCGCTTTTCGCGCACCCTTCTCAAAATCTTTCGCACCTCGGCTGGCGTCATGGCTCAATGGGCGATTTCTATTGAAGCAACAAAGCGAGTATATCAGAGCTCTGAAGCATTTTCAGCGTGCCAAAAAAATCCCCGACGGCCTTTCGGCCGTCGGGGCGGAGGTTATCGAAGGCCTGCAAAACCTGCTCAGAAGGAGTACTTGAAGGCGAACTGGATCACGCGTGGTCCCGCGGACGTCGACAGAATCTTTCCGAAGGTTGCGGGCGTGAGCACATTGGTTTGGGGTTGAGCAAAATTAACCGTGTTGAAAATGTTGAAGAACTCGGTTCGAAACTCCAGGCGTTGATGCTCTTTGATGGGGAAAAACTTGATGATCGAGAAATCCACATTGCGCTGATCCGGACCGAAAAACATATTGCGCCCCGTGGTCCCAAACGGCGCCGACAAAAAGAAGTTGGGATTGGGAGTGGTGCCGATGTATTGCTGGGAAGAGGTGAACGAACTCAGCCCAATGTAGTTATTCAGACGGGAGTTCACCGAGCCGTTGGTCACAGCACTCGCGGCCGTCGCCCCGGATGCAAAATTGGCCCGCGAAATGATCGAGGTGCCGTTGGATTCAAACACAGAGAACGGCAGGCCGGATTGCCAGGTCGCAATGGTCGCAATCTGCCAGTGATTGGCCAGATACTTGCCCCAAGCCGTGCTGTCGTCCGCCACTTTCGGCAAATCGTAGACCAGAGAAGTGACAAATCGATTGAGACGAATGAAATCGGACAATCCGTGATTGGTTCTCAGATTTCGCTGGTCTCCAGGCGCATTGAAGAGCTCGTTGATCGCCGACCCGGAGTAAGTATCAAACGATTTGGCATAGGTATACGAGGTCAAGAATTGCAATCCTTTGCTGAAGCGCTTGGTCACGCTGATCTGCAAAGAGTCGTAGCGCGAGTTGCCTCCCGACTGAACCTGCTGAACACCGCCCGTCACGTTCTTCTGGGTCGACAAGCAAGGAACGGCCAGCCCACAGGAGAAGGGCACGGTGGGCGGCAGTAGCGTCGAGGTGTAAATCGGCTGGTTGAAGCTGACCACCTGCAGAAGTTTTGTTCCTTTCGACCCCACATAACCCACCTCCACCAAATAGTCCTTTACCGGTTCCCATTGAATGTTCAGATCGAACTGCTGGATGTAAGGCGTTCGGAAGTTGGGATCGTAAAACACCCCGGCAATGGACGCCGGGAACGGAGCCGGGAATCCCGGCAAAGTCGAAGGAATTGTCGTGGCCACCGGAAATTGGGTCGGAGAAGGCAGCGCCGGGAAGGGGTTGGTAAACGGCTTGGCCACCGCAATGGCCACGGCATAATACGGATAGTCCAAGAAGGAGGTGTTATAGACGCGCGTGGAGGTCCGGTCGTAATAGATTCCATAGCCTCCGCGCAGCACCAACTTCGAGGAGTGAGTCGGCTGCCAGGCAAAGCCCACCCGCGGCGAAAAATTGTTGTAGTCGTTGGGAATCAGCGTGTCGTCTACTTTGGGGACGCCCGCAAGTCCGGGACTGGCATTCCCGGCTTGCACAAATCCGTTGGGAGGTCCCAAAGGCGCGGCGATAGTTCCAAACGCAAATTGCGACGGAATGAAATTCACCAGCCGGCCGCTCGTGTCGCTGGCCCCGCCGTACATGTCATACCGTAGGCCGAGATTCAGCGTCAGCCGCTCCGTCACCTTGATATCGTCCTGAACAAATCCGCTCCAATCCAAGGTGCGCAGGGCGCGGTTGTTCACACCCGATCCCAGGATGCCCACCCCCAAGCCCATCAGGAAGGACGGCATGTTGGAGAAGTTCACTTGCCCGCGGGAGAAGGCATTGAAGTAGAAATTCACCTGAGCACGCCGGATCTCACCGCCTACACGGATCTGGTGACGGCCCTTGGTAATAGAAAAGGTGTCGCTGATTTGGAACAGATTGATGCGCGAAGACTGGTCGGCAAAGGCGTTGGACCCGATGGTCCACTGCCCTGTGACGCCGAGAGTCGACATGCCCGGGAAGAAATTCCCGATGGGATTGGTGATTCCGAACTGGGCATTGGTGAACGGCTCTTCGGGAACTGAAGTTACCCGCAAGCGGCTGAAGCCGAACCGAAAATCATTCACCATGGTCGAGCCAAAGATATGCGTCTCGTTTAGGCTCAACAGCCGTTGTTCATTCTCCAGGCTGCCCCCGAATCCCGGAAGCTGATTGGCATTGAACAACCCCGCAAAACTATATAGCGCTTGGAAAGTCGGATTGGTTGCAAAGAAAAACTTTCCCGAGAACGTGTCGCGGTCACCGAAGCGGTGGTCGAAATTGGCGTTGAATTGATCCTCTCGGAAGGTCGACACGGCCGAAATCGGCGTCAACCCGCTGGGCGTGGCGGCCGAGGGAACGGCAAACCGCCCGTTGGGGAGTTTGGCGTTCAACAAGGCCACGGCCACCGGGCTGATCAACGCCGAGGGAAGGCCGAAAGCGGCGCCCAAACCCGTGGCCGTCCGATTGTTGTCGGTCAAGCGCGGGTCGATGAACGTTGTGGAGACGGAATTCGAAAGGGAAGCTCCGTTGCGTTCACGCGTCCCCTGATAAGATACAAAGAAAAACGTCCGGTCTTTTTTGATCGGACCGCCCACGGTTCCACCAAACTGATTCCGACTGAGGACAGGGCGCGGCTGCCCGGCGGCATTGAGAAAGAAATCGTTGGCATTCAATGCCCGATTGCGCAGGAATTCATAAACATCCCCGTGCAGTGCGTTGGTCCCGGATTTGGTGATGGCGGCCACAGCCCCGCCGGCATTGCGCCCCTGGGAAGCGTCATACATGCTCGTCTGGACTTTGAATTCCTGAATGGAATCGGTGGCCGGCGTCGAAATGTTGGGTGTGGAATTGGTGCCGATGGAATTGGCGTCCACGCCGTTGAGGCGGACATCATTGGACGTGGTGCGTTGGCCATTCACCGAAATGGTGGTATCTCCGCGACCCAGTTCAGTGTTGTTGGCCAGCGAGGAAACGGTGCCCGCCGAGAGCGTCAACAACTGTTGAAAGTTGCGCGTCGGCAGCGGCAGCTGTCGAATTGTACTCTCCTCAATGACCCGGCCCTGGGTGACTTCCGAAGTTTGAAGCAACTCGGCATTGGCGGTGACAAGCACCGTTTGCTCAGTTTGGGACACCCCGAGTTGAATATCCAAATCCCGCGTCTCCGTGACGGCGACCCGCACCCCTTCAATTTTCTTGGTCGCAAAACCCTTCATGGAGACTTCCACGGAATACAGACCCGGCCGCAACATCGGGGCCGCATAGTTTCCGACGGCATCCGAAGTCAGGGTGCGATGTTCACCGCTTTCGGAGGTCAAGACAACCGTGGCTCCCGGAATGACTCCCCCGCTGGCATCGGTAACAACCCCGCGGAGCGTTCCCGTGGTGGCCTGACTCCAAGCCAGAACGGGAAGAAGCAGAAGGATGCCGCCCAGGAGCGTCATCAACCCTTTAAGAATTCGCCTGCCCTTCATAACAACCTCCTTGTCCATGCCGTTTTACGGCCGCGTTGATAGAAAAATGAACGTTCGTTTGGAATTCAAAGACAAAAAATCGCTTTACCGTCGCCAGACACGCTCATACATCTGGGACAGCCCTTTGACCACTGCCGCATCCGCCATTCCGAAATGGCGGCGGCCGCGGAACAGACGTTCCACCAGAAAGTAGTTGAAAAACTGCATCCACATGGCCGCAAAGACCATCCCCGGGTCCAGACCCTTCAAGCCCCGTCGCAGTTGCGGCTGGGAAAACTCCCGGCGAAATCTGTTCCGGAATTCATCGGCCAGACCCAGGAAAAACTTCTCGAAATGGCGGTTCCGGAATTCCGTCACATCCACGTACATCAACAACCAAAAGTCCCCGTAACGGTAGACCACATCCCGGATCCTTGAAGCCAGCCCCAGAATTTCATCCCGTTCAAAGGGGGCATGAATGGATTCCAGGAGGCGGTCCCGCTGCGTATTCATCACCTGTCCATAATGATTGACTATGGAGGTGAACAGTTCGTCTTTGGTCTTGTAGTAATTGTAGATATTTCCCAAAGAAACGTGCGAGCGAGTGGCGATTTCCCGCATGGAGGTGCCGTGAAATCCCTGGGCGCAGAAAAGACGCAAGGCTACCCGCTCGATTTTTCTGCGGTTGGCATCGACGATGTTGGGATGGAGCCTTGGCATGTTGGGGTCTCTAAGGTGTTTCCCGGAGCCGGGCAAGCGGGCTTTTCAGCCTCTCAACAAAAATGAACGTTTGTTTTTTAATAATTTTCGCGAAAACTGTCAAGTCTTTTTTCGGTTGTGAAATGTGGAACCAGTCCCTGATCGGTTACACGGCCGGCCTCAAAACCGTGCACACCGAGGCACAAATCGGTCCCCCGATGTTGAAGGTGGCTGCTGCCCGGGCATTCCTGACTTGCAGCTCCGGCGGAACCTTCCCGCGCAGTTGTTGTGCCGCCCAGCCTACCATGGCAATGCCCGTGGCGCCGACAGGATGGCCCTTCGCGATCAAACCGCCGGAGGTGTTTATACCGCATTCTCCGTCGACGTTCGCCTTCCCTTCCGTCCAGTATTGGGCACCCTTCCCATAAGCCGCTTTGCCGATGACCTCGGCGCCGATGGCCCCCATGACGGTGAAGCAATCGTGGATCTCGGCCACATTGATGTCGGAGGGCTTCAAGCCCGCCATGGCATAAGCCTTGTTCATTGCCGTGTAGGCTCCCGCCGGTTTCAAAATATCGCGCCCTTCTTTTTTGAGAGGGTCGGTGGCTTGAGCATATCCGGCAATCTCGATGCAATCGGCCTTGGGTACTCCCAATTTCTCTAGACCGGCTTCGGTCGCCACAATCAGGGCCGCATAGCCGTCGGTGATCTGGGAGCAGTCGTAAGTCTTCAGCGGGAGACCTTCCACAACATAGCGATTGATCCCCTCGATCTTCATGGCTTGTTCCAACGTGATTTGCACCTTTTGCATTTGAGCGAAGGGATTGAATTTGGCGTTGCCATATTCCGCAACGGCAATTTGAGCCAGGGCCTCTTCACGGACGCCGTGAATCTTCATATAGCAATGCATGACCTCTGCAAAAATATGAGGGAAGATAAAGACTTTGCCTTCCCGTTCATCGGGGTGTGAGAAGTAGCCCAAAACTTCTCCGATCAGTTTGCCGTCCATCTTGCCTTCGTGGTCGCGCATCTTTTCATAACCGATGGCGATGCCCACTTCACCCTGGCCAAGCAGGAGCTTGTAGATCACCGAAAGAATGGCTTGTCCGCCGGTGGCACAGGCGTTTTCAACCGATTCGATGGGCTTCCCGGCCAACCCGGGAACCATCGCCACCAGTCCGGCCAAGAGTCCCTGCTTGTTCAAAGAAAAATTGCAGGCGGCGCCGATCGAAGCGACGTCCAAAATCGAAGGATCCACCTTGATTTCTCCACACACTCCCTCCACGGCATTGTTGACAATGTCGGGTATGGACAGGCCCAACAATTTCCCAAACTTGGATTGATGGTAAGCTGCAATATAAATGGGTTTGATCATGACAGGCCTCCTCCTTTCTCCGATCCAGATATGATTGCGTTCAAGGCAAGAGCGCGCCTTCGAAACGTTCCTCCGGCAGCCACAGCCTCCCGCAGTTAGATAATTCTACATCCAAGAAGTAAAAACATCCGCATTTCTCTCAACAAAAACCCTGGTGCCGTATCCGTCCTTACTTTTCACTTCAACGATGCAAGTACCCGGTCCGTAATTTGTCCTTGATTACCTTCCCATAGGCTGTCCGCGGCAGCTCTTCAACAAAAACAAACTCTTTTGGAATTTTGAATTTGGCGAGAAGGCGGGTCAACTCAGCTCGCAAATCCTGTGCGGTCACGCCGCCCGTTTCGCGCGGAACCACAAATGCGACGCCGGCCTCACCCCATTTGGAATCGGGTACACCGACCACGGCCGCATCCCTCACCTGCGGGCACAACAGCAGCGCCCCTTCAATTTCGGCGGGATAAATATTAACTCCACCGCTGATAATCATTTCCTTCAGGCGGCCGGCGATATAGAAGAAACCTTCCTCATCACAACGCGCCAAATCGCCGGTGTGAAACCAACCGTCCACATCCAGGGCGGCACGGGTGTCTTCGGGATTGTTCCAATACCCCCGACAGACATGAGGACCGCGCAGATGTAATTCCCCGACCTCTCCGGCCGGCACTTCTTCTCCCGCGGAATTCACCAAGCGGGCCTGCGTAAACATCATGGGTCTTCCGATCGATCCTATTTTCTGTTGCGATTCCTCCACCGTCATCGTAAAACAGTTCACCCCCACTTCCGTCAAGCCATAGCCTTGCTTGAAGATCAGGCCGCGGCGCTGATAGGCTTCGATGATGTACAACGGAAGAGGCGCTCCCCCGCTGATGCACCACCGCACGTGGTGCACATCGACCGTCGGAAATTCCGGGGCTTCCATCAACATCCTGAAGATCGTTGGAACACCAAAAATGACGCTGCATCTCTCGCGCTCAATGGTCCGCAACACTTCCGAAGCCTCGAAGGATCGGTGTAAGACGACGCATCCTCCGATAAGAAAAATCGGGGTCAAAAAGACCGTCAAGCCGCCGGCATGGTACATGGGAGTAAATATCGGGGCCACATCGGTCGGGCGCAACTCCCAGCAGATCGCCGTCGCCACGGCATTCCACAGGATCATGCGATGAGGCAGTAAAACACCTTTGGGTCGGCCTGTCGTGCCGCTGGTATACAGGATGCAGAAAATATCCTCAGCATCGCACCTCGTCGGTTTCCACGGGTCGTTGCCAAGGTTGGCGACGGCCGCTTGAAGATTTAAGTGAAGGCTATGAGATGTTGCTCCCAGCGAGATCCAGTGGTCTACATGAACCTTCTGTTCCAGATCCTTCACAGTGGCGGCGAAATCCTCTCCGTACATCAAGGCTTTCACACCGCTGTCGCATATCAACAATTCCAGCTCCGGAACCGTTAAACGAGTCCCCAGGGGCACGAGAATGATTCCTGTTTTTCCGGCCGCGAAGAACGCTTGCACATACTCGACGCCATTGTGCGCCAGAATTCCAACGCGATCGCCTTTCGATAAGTGGAGTGTCTCCTGCCACACACGCGCACATAGGATGGCCGCGTGGTTGAGCTCTTCATACGATAATTTGCGGCCCGAGGAAACGTCGACCAAGGCCGTGCGCCTGGGGGTCAATCGTGCCCGCTCGCCGAGAATGTCGCTACTGATCATAAAAAGAAGGTGTTCAGATACCCAACTCAGAACCTATCCGAAAGGCCACTCCAGCCTGGTTGTACCCAACCCCGGAACCAATCAGCACAATCAAATCGCCGGAATGGACCTTGCCCTTCAACGCCGCATCGTGAAGCGCCATGCCGATACAGGCCGAGCCGGTATATCCCATTTCTTCCATGATGGTATGAGTGCGCTCCACGGGAAGTCCCAGGTTTTCCATCACCAGTTCGATGGAGGGCTTGCGGACCTGCGTGAAAATGATGAAATCGATATCGGAAATCTTGAAGTTCCCGTTTTCCGCCAGTTTCCGCACCAGTTTGGGCCAACCTTCGTGATTCACTTCGGGAGGATAGCGATTGATGATGCGAACCTTGGTTCGACCCGCCTTGACGGCCTCTTCGCTGGCCGGCTCAAAGGTTCCGCCGGAATAAATTCCCCAGTAACTATGATAGGAACCGTCGGCAAAAAAGGCGGAGGAGATGAATCCGGGGTTATTCGCCACCTCGACCACGGCGGCACCCGCGCCGTCTCCGTAGAAAAAAATCATCGGATCATTGGGATCGGCGAGTTTGTGCATCAAGTAAACACCCACCACCAGGACAGTTCGGATCGAGGCATTGCCGGCGATGAATCCCGCCGCGGTACTGAGTCCCGTGGGAAAGGAAGCGCAAGCACACCCGATGTCGAAGGTGCCGGCATTCTTGGCGCCCAGCTTGTGCTGCAGAACCACCGATGTGGCCGGAGTGATGTAATCCGGCGAGTCGGTGCCCAACAGAATCAAATCCACTTCGGCGGGAGTCTTCTTGGCGCGTTCCAACGCCTGGCGAGCCGCCGGCAAAGCAACATCGGAGGTTGCCCAGTTATCCGGCGCGAACCAGCGCTTCCGAATCCCGGAACTCTCTTCCATCTTGTCGACGAAATCCGGAAGATGCGCAAATCGTTTCCGCAATTCATCATTGGTTACTTCTATTTCGGGGTGATAACTTCCTGTTCCCGTGATGGTGCCGTATCGAGCCATGTCTCTCCCCTCTGCGATTTTCGTTCGCCTCGGACAATTCCATTTACGTCCCGAGAACGATGCCCCCGTCAATCGAAAGAACAGCCCCATGCACGAACGCCGCGGCATCGGAAGCCAGCCACACGTAAGCCTCAGCAATGTCTCGGGGTTCACCTGTTCGCCCCAGGGGCGTGTGGCCGACCATGGATTCAATCACTTTGGGAGGCATGGACTTTACCATTTCGGTTGCAATGAATCCCGGCGCCACGGCATTCACGCGAATCTTGTAGCGCCCCAATTCCCGCGCCCAAGTCTGAGTCATGGCAATGACTCCGGCTTTCGTGGATGCATAATTCGTTTGTCCGAAGTTTCCATGCAAACCGACGATCGACGAGGCGTTCAAGATGACGCCGCCTCCCTGGCGAATCATATGAGGGACGACCGCCCGGGTGCTTACGAACACGCCTTTCAGGTTTACGGCAATGACGTCGTCGAACTGCTCCTCGCTCATGGTCGCGGCCACAGCTCCGTCCTTCCATTTCACGAGTTGCGAATCCCGCACAATGCCGGCGTTGTTTACCAGGACGTCAATTCGAAACCATCGCTTCACAATTTTGGCGATCGCCGACTCCACGGCCGCGGAGTCGCTCACGTCCACTTGTTCAAATAACGCCTCCCCGCCGGCGACCTCCAACTCTTCAAGCAATTGCGGAACGCCGCTCTGGCGCACATCCCACACCGCGACGCGGCAATCTTCCTGAGCAAACCGGAGAGCCGTGGCGCGACCGATGCCGGCGGCCCCTCCCGTGACTAAAACGACTTTCTGGCGAAGCCCGGTTTCGATCATGAGCGCTGAACCTCCCTGCGAAACAACGTGAAGAATTCGAAGATGAACCCGCGAGCCGGTAAGGTGAATATAAAAAAACGAACGCTCGCTCGTTTTAATGGAGAAAAATGTAACGCGGAGAATATAAAATGTCAACTCGCGAAAAACTGGCGCCGCCGATCAGTGGCGCGGGGCGTAGTAACCCCGTCGATATTGCAGGGAATACTCGGGATGGTCGATCAGCACTTTGATGCGGCGGTACTTGCCGTTGCGGGCCGTGTTGGAGGGATAGTAGGCGATGGCATATTGACCTTTCAAATCAAACACAATGTCGCGGCAGGCCTGGGCAATTTCGTCAAGGTCCTTGACGAAGATAGCCCGGCCTCCGCTTTCATCGGCATAAATCTTCAATGACGTTCCGCGCACATTCATGGCCTGCATGTGGGCCCAGGCCCCCAACACTCCCCCAATGCCTTTGAGTCCGATGGCATAGACCAATGTCTCGTGGCTGCGTATCTTATCTTCCACTCCCCGACCCGGAATGTCGAGCCCGTCGGATATGACCACCAACGCCTGTTTTCGATTGGAAGCATCGCGCATCTTCCACAGTCCTTCCTCAACTGCAGCGCCCACCGAAGTGGCTCCTTTGGAGAACAACCGCGAGAGCGGACGGTTCAGATCCGTGCTGGCGGGAACAAAATCCTCCAGCAAATACGGTTGATCGGTAAATCCCATCAAAAAAATCTCGTCGCGCGGAGAAAGGGTCGCCGCCAGCACCTTGACGGCGTCGATGGCCTTGTCGATCTTCGCCTGGCCCATGCTTCCGCTGCTGTCGATCAGAATGCCCACCGTGACCGGCGTATCCGATTCCGGCCCGAATTTCGCGATCTGTTGCTCGACCTTGTCTTCATACACTTTGAAATCCGATTGCTTCATGCCTTGCACCGGTCGGCCGTTCTTATCAAAAACAGCGGCATGAAGATAGACGAGGTCGACTTGGACTCGAATGGGAGGCTGATCAGATGGAGGCGTGGCCGTCGGCTTCTTTTGAACCTTGGAAGACCCGCCGAGCAAGAAAGGGACAACAAACAAAAGGAAGACAAATCTAAACCGTTTTTTCTCGCAACCCAAAAATGCTTTCCCAATGAAAGATTGCATTTAATTCAAAGTCAACAATCGCGTCAGCAAAGCGATTCGTTCCGCCAGACGGCTCACATCAATGTACTCATCCACCGCGTGCGCGTTGTCTCCGACCATGCCCAACCCGTCCAGCGTCGGGACGCCCAGCGCTGCCGTGAAGTTTCCGTCGCTGCCGCCGCCGGTGGAGCCTTCTTTCAGCTCGATCCCCAATTCGCGGCCTAGGAGTCGCGCGCGGCGGAACAAGGCCGCAATCTGAGGCGTTCGTTCGAGGGGCGGCCGATTGATCCCTCCGCTGATTTCCAGCCGCGTTAGAGGGTTGACCGGCTTCAAGGAATAAATTTTCTTGGTGAGTTCGCTGCCTTGATGGGTCGATCGAATCCGCGCGTCGATCTCCGCCTCGGCGTAGGCTGGAACCACATTGGATCGCGTTCCCCCCTGCACCACCCCGACATTCACAGTAATTCCCTCCCGACGGTTGTTCATTCGCTGAAGCCTCAAGGTCTGATGCGCCAACTCCTCCACGGCGTTGGCTCCGGCCTCGTGGGCAATACCCGCATGCGCGGCGACGCCATACACCTTGAGATGAAATACTCCCACGCCTTTTCGTTCGGTTTTCAAACCGCCATGGGGCGAAATAGGGGGTTCCAAAACGAATACGTGATCACTCTTCTTCGCCATAGAGGCAATCAACTTTCGGGAAGAATGACTTCCGACTTCCTCATCAGAGTCGAACAACGCCACAATACGCCGCGGTGGACTGAGCTTCAAATCGCGGATGGCCTTCAAAGCAAAATAAAAGGCTGCCAGACTGGCCTTCATGTCAAAAATTCCGGGTCCCCCGGCAATTCGGCCTTGGACTTTGAAGGGAATCCTTTTCAGGGTTCCTAACGGCCAAACCGTATCCGAGTGCCCGAGAACAAAGACTTGGCGCTTGCCCCCGCCGTATTCCACCTGCAAATGATTTCCGAAGTTTTTGGTTCGATGAACCACGCATTTCGCCGGGAGCTCTTCAAATCTTCCGGCCAGGAATTCCACCAGGCGATCCACCGCGGCCTTGTTGTCCGACGGAGACTCCCGGACAACCAACTCTTCAATAAGCTTCATTATGGAATCTTGCTGATTCCTAAAATAGGGAATGAGTTTCACTGAAGTTCCTCAGCGCCCCTCGGCGTACTTTGCGGTGAGAGGCAGATCACGACCTTAGAGAATGACGGCTTGAAGCCAAAAACGGTTGGCCCACTCCTCAACCTTAAGATGCCGTCTTGGCCTTTTCGATTTCTTCGGGTGTCAGCTCAAATTTCATGCCCGGCAGCAGGTCTTTGGGAATGACGGTGGCTTCGCCGGATTTGATTTTCTGGTCGAGATCGAAGAACAGCTGATAGTATTTTCGTTGCTCGTCATAGGCCATGGCGCAGGCCTTCCGAAACCCGAAGCTGATATGAAACAATTCAAATGTCATGAAAAAATAATAACACGACTGCAGCAAAACCCTCGCAAGGTTCGCCGATAATTTTCAATGAAATATAAATCCCACCTTCTTATAATGGGCCTGCACCGACGATTGCAATCCCATGGAGTTCGATGATGCGCAGAGCTCACCCGTTCAAAAAGTCGTGGCGGTTTGCCTCCACCGTAGCTTTCCTTCTTTTTCTTTTCCCGATCACGGCGGCCGCCAGCCAGGCGCCCTTGCCCGGTGAATCTGCGTCGCCCGAGACAAGTCGATCCATTGCGACGCCCAATTCCCTATTTGAGACGGTGGAGCGGATCATCACGGAGCATCAAAGGCTCCTCCAGCTGCAAAGTGAACAATCTGCCCAACAAGACCTCATCGACCAAACGCACCTGGCCATCGGTGATCTGACCGAAAAACTTCAGCGTACTTCGGGCGCAACGACCAATGGCGCCGTGAGTGCCGAACGCGCCGAATTGGAGAAGAGCTTCACGGCGGCGCAAACCCGCTTGGAGACTCTTACCCAGCACATGGCGCGTCTCAACGAAGATATTGATGATGCCGCGTCCACACAAAAGTCGCTCCTTTTGGCGCTGGGCCGCCGTGTGGGATTGTTCATCATCTTTCTCCTCGTCATGTGGATTCTGGTTCGTGTACTTCGCCGGGTACCTGAGCGCGTTGTCAAGAAAGACGAAGATCGGTTTTATATCCACAAGATCATTACTTATTCCAGCCGGCTTATCATTATTCTGGTCTTTCTGTATACGATTTTGGGCGAACTGGGATCGTTTTCGGCATTTCTCGGGCTTACCGGCGCCGGCGTGGCCATTGCCCTCCAGGATGTCATTGTCAGCTTCGTCGCTTGGTTTTTCATTATCGGCCGGCGGGGCTTTGCCATCGGTGACCGCATTGAGGTTTCCGGCGTGCGCGGCGATATTGTCGATATCGGAGTGATGCGCATCGCGGTACAGGAAGTGGGAAACTGGTTGAGCAACGACGTGCCGACGGGGCGCCGGGTCTTCATCCCCAACAGCTTTGTTTTCAAAAATTATTTTTTCAATTACACCAAGCCGCGTCCTTTCATCAACGACGAAATCAAACTGCTGTTCACTTTTGAGAGCGATTGGGAGAAGGCCGTCGAGGTGGTTCGGAACACGGCGAGAAGCGTCATGACGGAGTTCCTGGGGGATAAACACACAACCCAAGAATTGCTGCCTCAAGACGAAGCCTTCACGCATTGGGGTGTGGGATTAAGTCCGTCTTTTCCCGAGGTCTTCACGCGTATCGCGGAAAGTGGTGTGGAATTGCGCCTGGTGTATCCGACTCGTGTACCAGAGCGAAATAAGATACGCGACGCCATGAATCGAGCTCTCTTGCGGGCTTTAAAGAGCCATCCGGAAATGACGATTGCTTATCCCACCTCGCGTGCCATTCCGACACCGCCGGGAGCCAAACCGTGAGATTCGATTCAACATGGGTACTTCAACGGCTTCAAAATTAAACATTGCGATCGTCGGGGCCGGACCGGCCGGCTGTATGGCTGCCGCCCAACTTGCTCCCGCAGGTCATCGTGTCCTGCTATTCGAACGGCAAGGCGGCGCCTGGGAAAAACCCTGCGGCGGCGGTATTACATCGAAAGGCATCCGACGGTATCCCTTCCTGCTTGATGCCATGACCGAAAAGAAATCCATCCGCCACATCGAGCTTCTCGATCATGCCGGACGCCGCTTGAAAATTCCGTTGCAAATGCCGCTCTATGTTTATTCACGAAGAGCGCTCAACGAACTGATGTTGAAACGCGCCCTTCACGCAGGTGCCGAATTGGTGACGGCACACGTCAAGAGCCTGGACAGAATGAATTCTGCAAAAGACGCGAGTTTGAAGGCGGATGCCCGCAACGCCCCGTGGGCACTCCGCACTTCCGAAAAGGCATTTGAAGCTGATTTTGTGATTGTCGCCAACGGCGCTAAGAGCTCGTTGGCCGAATCGCTCGCCCACAACTTTTCGACCGGCGATTACAGCTCCGCGATGGGCTACCATCTGCATCTGAAGGAAGACTTCATTCGGATTCAATTTCTGAAGCAATTTAAAGGGTATATCTGGACATTTCCACGGGCTGACCACGTATCACTGGGGATCTGCTCCAAACTTTCAGAACACACGGCGGGAGAGCTGAAGGAGCAGTTGCACTCCTTTGCGCAAGAGACCTACGGCATTTCGATTGGCCCGGATGATTATTTTTATTCGGCACTGATCCCCACTCCGGAACTCGAGACCATGCAACGGTTGCGAATCGCCGGATCGGATTGGGCACTGATCGGCGACGCCGCCGGTCTGGTCGACCCCATCACCGGTGAAGGAATCTATTTCGCGCTTCGCTCCGGCGAATTGTTGGCCGATGCCCTTCTTGCCGGACATGTCGAACACTACCCCGACGAGGTTCGAGAGGATTTCGGACGTAACCACCAACGCGCCGCTCAATTGATGCCCATGTTTTATACCAGCCGCTTCTGGGGCGAGGAATTCACAACACGGATGATTCAATTCGGCCGGGCCTCTCGAACGCTGCATGCCATCCTTCGCGAACTCTTCGAAGAACAGGATTACATCCATCTTAAACGGCACCTGCAACGACAGATGCTGCGGTCCCTGGCAGAGGCAATTTTTGGACTCAAACCGCGATTTTCTCCCCAATAATTTGCTTTTTTGTGTTTAAGAGCAGGGTGGCAAAGACATGCGTTTCTGGCATGTCTTCGGTGTTCGAGAAATCCGCCGGCTCAAAGAACGGCCGGCGCTACCAGAAATCTCAGAACGAACCTCGAATCCACGATCCCCCGCAGGGGATCGTGGCTACCAGAGCGCGCTTCATTCCCACTCTTGGCAATCCCTCGAAAAATCGAATAAGATATTGGGCTGGATTGGAGCCTTTGAAGGACACAAGCAAGGTCCATCCAACATGCCATCATGAGTTTTGGGAAAGGACTCTCCTATGCTTCATCCTTTTAAAAATCAAACGTTCATTGATTTCTCGATCGAAAAAAACGTTGCGGCCATGAACACAACCTTAGCAGCGGTGGAAAAGCAATTCTGTCAAAAATATCCGTTGGTGATTGGCGGCGAGCGTTACGAAACCGGCGATCTGCTTCCTACGATCAATCCCGCGCAAACGGACCAAGTCTTGGGCTCGTTTCATCGCGCCGATGAAAAATTGGCGGATAAAGCCATCGCCGCCGCCTGGAAAGCATTTGCGAGTTGGTCGAAGGTCAGCGCCCGCGATCGAGCCGAATATCTTCTGGCGGCTGCCGCCGAAATGCGGCGCCGCAAGATGGAATTCATGTCCTGGATGGTTTTCGAGGCCGGCAAGAGCTGGTTTGAAGCCGATGCCGACGTCAGCGAGGCCATTGATTTTCTGGAGTTCTATGCCCGTGAAGCCATTCGGTATGGCGAGCTTCAACCCCTGACGCCCTCCCCGCTTCCCGATGAAGTGAACGAGGCGTTCTTCATCCCGCTGGGCGTCGGCATTGTGATCCCCCCGTGGAATTTTCCTCTCGCTATCATGGCGGGCATGACTTCGGCGGCCATTGCTGCCGGCAATTGCGTGGTGTTGAAACCGTCCAGCGAGTCCCCTTTGATCGCGTACCGATTCTTCGAACTGATGGAAAGCCTTTCGCTTCCGCCCGGCGTCATTAATTTTTTACCGGCGAGTGGTGGCAAGACGGGCGATTTCCTCGTGTCCCATCCCCAGACGCGTTTTATCGCCTTCACCGGATCAAAAGCCGTGGGATTGCATATCAACGAACTCGCGGCCAAAACAGCGCCGGGCCAAAAGTGGATCAAACGTGTGGTGGCGGAAATGGGCGGCAAAGACACGATCATTGTTGATGCTTCTGCCGATCTGGATTCAGCGGCAGACGGCGTGGTTGCTTCGGCGTTCGGATACCAAGGTCAAAAATGCTCTGCCTGCTCCCGCCTGGTCGCCGAGGAGAAAATCTATGACCGTTTGCTCGAGAAAATTGTCGAACGGTGCCGAAAAATCACCGTCGGGCCGACCCGCGAGCAGAAGAACACCATGGGCCCTGTCATCAGCCGTTCGGCCTATGAATCCATCCTGAATTACATTGAAATCGGAAAAAAAGAAGGAAAGCTAATTACCGGTGGCGGCAAAGATGAAAAAGCCGGAAACGGGTTCTTTATCCAACCCACGATTATCGGCGGCGTCGATCCCAAGGCGCGCATTTCCTGCGAAGAAATCTTCGGACCGGTTTTAGCCGTGGTTCGGGCTCGCGACTTCTCTCAACTGATGGAAATTGCCAACAACACGGAATACGGGTTGACGGGTTCGATCTATTCCCGCAACCGCGCCCACATCGAACAGGCTCGCCGTGACTTCCATGTCGGCAATTTATATATCAATCGCAAGTGCACCGGCGCTTTGGTCGACGTGCATCCCTTCGGCGGATTTAACATGAGCGGTACGGATTCCAAAGCCGGCGGACGCGAATACCTGCTCCTGTTCCTGCAATCGAAAGCCGTGGCAGAGAAGTTTTAGAATGGGGACAGACACCGGGTTTTATGAACTCTTTCATGGAATTCAGCAAAGGTGTCTGTCCCCAATTTTATTGAACCACCTCAACCGGGATTTCAAAAGGGACGGTTCGCGGAGGGAAACAGGTTTGGTTGTCACAGGCCTGGTAGACAACTTTTCCTGTGATCTTCTTCTTTCCCAAAGGCAGGGTTTTCAAACTGCGGGCAGGAATTCGAGCCTGCACTTCGCCTTCAAACGCCGAAAGCGGTTCCGAAGAGAATTGAAATTTTGCATCCTGTGCCGACGGAAACCTGGCTTCGCCGTAGCTCACGCCGGAAATCTTGTCGAGTGTGATTCGTGTGGGAATCAGATACTTGTCCTTAGGCCGGTTCGAATTGATGTGGAATCCCGGATTCACGTTGATCTGCACGCGCACCACAAAGGGCTTGCCACGAACGACTCGAAATCCGTCGATCAACGCCTCTACGCGGACCATGGCCGGGCGAGCACCGACCGTCTGACCCGCCGTCGGTCCTGCAGCCGGCCAAGGGTCGTTTAAGTTTGCTGTCCCCATAAAAGGTGTCGGACTAATCAGGACCAAACATAAAAGGGACTTTGAAAAAATTGAGTTCAAAGCAATTCCTCCGCATCACAATCGGAAAAGCCGCGACATTATAACATGCCGCCGTTTCGGGCCACGGCGGCGCCCACAGGAGTTCCTTTGACCGCGAAATCCTCCGGGATTGAATTTTTCTCGACCGCCGTCTAAACTCAGGACGCTTCACTACGACCGAAAGGGCAAGTCAACCAAAGATCTTCCGGGAGCATCTTCATGGCGCAATTCAAAGGCGTCGATTTCATGGACATTGATTCTCTTTTTTCTGAAGAAGAGCTGCTCGTACGAAAAACGGTGCGGGAATTCGTGGACCGGGAATTCCTCCCCATCATCACCGAGCACAATCGAAACGCCACGTTTCCTAAAAACCTCATTCCGAAGATGGGGGAACTGGGCTTTTTCGGAGCCAATCTGACCGGCTATGGATGCGCGGGAATGTCGAATGTGCAATACGGGCTGATCATGCAAGAGCTGGAACGCGGCGACAGCGGGCTTCGCAGTTTCGCGAGCGTTCAAGGCGCCCTGGTCATGTATCCGATCCACACCTACGGCACCGAAGACCAAAAACAGAAATGGCTTCCCCGTCTGCAATCGGGACAGGCCGTCGGATGTTTTGGTTTGACGGAACCCGATTTCGGTTCCAACCCCGCCGGGATGCGCACACGTGCCAAAAAGAAAGGTTCCGGATACGTTCTCAACGGAGAAAAACTCTGGATCACGAACGGTTCGATTGCCGAAGTGGCCATGGTGTGGGCCAAAGTGGAGGACGAAGGTGATGAAATCGGCGGATTTCTCGTGGAAAGTAAGTCACCGGGATTTTCGTCATACGACATTCATGGAAAGTTCTCCCTGCGCGCCAGCGTCACCAGCGGCCTCCTGATGCAGGATTGCGTGGTGCCGGCCGAGAACCGACTCCCTAAGGCAAACGGATTGAAGGCCCCGCTTTCCTGTCTCTCCGCAGCCCGTTATGGAATTGCCTGGGGCGCCACCGGGGCCGCCATGGATTGCTACGACACGGCGCTTCGATACGCACTCGGACGCAAGCAGTTCGGCGACCAGCCCATCGCTTCGCATCAACTGGTGCAGGAAAAACTCGTCTGGATGATTTCAGAAATCACCAAGGCGCAGTTGCTGGCTCTGCATGTCGGGCGGCTGAAGGACAAAGGACGCGCCGATTTTGCGCACATCTCCATGGCCAAACGCAACAATGTTTGGATGGCTCTGGAATGCGCCCGCCGCGCCCGCGAGATTCTCGGTGCGCAAGGGATTGCCGATGAGTATTCGATCTTCCGGCACATGAGCAATCTGGAATCCGTGTATACCTACGAAGGGACACACGATATCCACACCTTGATCATCGGTCAACGCATCACCGGTATTCCGGCTTTTGAGTGATTTGATTAAGACCCGTTTTGATTCACTTCCTCGGAATCACTTTTGACCCAAGGATGCATAATTCATGGATCTGAAGACCCGGCTTCCCGTCATCTTGAAGAGGCTCGATAAGAGCTATCCCACGGCCGAGTGTGCCCTGTTGCATGACAATCCTTTTCAACTCCTGGTCGCGACCATCCTTTCAGCCCAGTGCACCGACCAGCGCGTGAACATTGTGACCCGTTCGCTCTTCAAGAAATACAAGACTCCACGCGATTTTGCTCGGGTTACTCAATCGGCCTTGGAAAAAGAAATCCGCTCCACCGGATTCTTCCGCAACAAAGCCAAGAACATTCGCAGCGCCTCCAAAATAATTGCCGGGACATTCAACGGTAAAGTCCCCCAAACCATGGAGGAGTTGTTGACGCTGCCCGGAGTCGCACGCAAAACCGCCAACGTAGTCCTCGGCAGCGGATTTGGAATTGCCGTCGGCGTGGTGGTGGACACGCACGTCCAGCGGGTCTCGCAGCGGCTCGGCCTCACCCGCCAAAAAGACCCGAAAAAGATCGAGCACGATTTAATGAGGATTCTCCAGCAAGAACGCTGGATCGGATTTTCCCATCAGCTCATCTGGCACGGCCGCCGCTTGTGTGTGGCGCGCAATCCCAAATGCCTTCAGTGCATGCTGCTCGACGTCTGCCCCTTTGGACAGAAAGAAGCGATTACGAAGTCGCGAGCGTAGTTTTTGGAGTGCGCCGCCTGCGGCGGCGCTTTGGATGGGATTTCAGAAATAAGGTGGAGGCGCATAGCGTTAGAAGATGCCCCAAATCCCCGACCACCGCCGCGAATGAGAGCCTTCCACGCAAGCCGTCTACTCCAACTTGGTTTCAAGGTCCAATTCAGGTTGAAGTGATTCCCCGCGGAACTCCGCAAGGCGCCAAAGCGCCCCGACCAGTCGGGGCGCTTTGGCTCCTCGATACGCAGTAAGAATTCGCTTCAAGAAGCTCATCGAAAGATCAGGGATTTGATTTAGGACTCCCCCACTGATGTCGGATCACTTTTCCCATGCGCGACCATCGAGTGCGCGTGAAGAAGTGCTCGGCGATGTCGATGTCGTCGCGCAGTCGCTGCGTCAGATCGGTCGCCGTCCAAACGTCCGTGGGTGCGTCGTAGGACCAGTGGATAAACATGGGCTCGCCCACCAGGTTGGACATGGGAGCAAATCCCCAAAAGCGGCTGTCGAAAGATTCGTCGCGGTTGTCGCCCAAAGCAAAGATCGAGTTCTGAGGGACAGTCAGCGGACCGAAATTATCACGCCTTCGAAGTTCTGTCGGAACCCCAGCGGCATCCGGATACACCTGCGGGTCGCTGTGAACGACGTAAGGTTCCTCCATTGGATGTCCATTCACATAGAGCTGCTTCTTGTGCATCCGGAGGGTATCGCCGGGCAATCCGATCAATCGTTTCACCAGCACAATGTTGGGATCCACGGGAGAGACAAACGCAATCACGTCGCCATGTTGGTAGTGCTTGATGGCCGGCAAACGCAGCGAGGTGAATGGAATTCGAGGTCCATAAGCAATCTTGTTGAGAAAAAGATGGTCTCCGACCAGGATGGTATTCTGCATGGAGCTCGTGGGCACAACGGTGGCTTCAATGACGACCGCGCGAATGCCCAGGACGGCGACAATCACAATCCCGAAAGACTTGACGTTTTCCCACAGAAGTTGCTTCCACGATTTTCGAATCCGGGGGGACGGAACACTTTTCCTCTTCTTGGATCTTCGGCCCATGGGCACAAACCTCCACCGAAGCGGGTAAATCACAAGATCTTATCTAGGCTCGCCGCAATCGCTCCGAACAACCTTTCCCATGCGCGCCCAGCGCGTGCGGGATGCAAAGTGAGTGATGATATCGAGATCGTCACGAATGCGTTTCGAGATGTCGCTGGCGGTCCACACATCGGTGGGCGCGTCGTACGACCAATAGACGAACATGGGTTCACCCACCATGTTTTCGGCGGGCACAAATCCCCAATAGCGGCTGTCGAGTGACTCGTCGCGATTATCGCCCATCGCAAAGTAATGGTCCGGAGGCACGGTGACCGGGCCGAAGTTGTCGCGAATGCGCGCTTCGCGGGGAATCCATTCGGCATCGGGATAGGTTTGCGGGTCCCGATGAATGACGCACGGTTCGTTGAGCTTCTTGCCGTTGATGTAGAGGTCCTTTTGCTTGACCTGGATGGTGTCTCCCGGCATTCCAATCAGCCGTTTCACAAACACCACACTGGGATCCACCGGATATCGAAACGCCACCACGTCCCCGCGCTGATATTTCTTGATGGCGGGAAAATGATAGTCGGTAAAGGGAATCTGCGGGCCGTAAAGGATTTTGTCGAGAAAAAGATGATCGCCGATTAGGATGGTGTTCTGCATCGAGCCCGTCGGAACAACGGTGGCTTCCACGACGACGGCGCGAATCAGGAGAACCGCAATCAGCACCATGGCCAACGACTTGATGTTTTCCCAAAGCGATTCCAGCCAGGTAGCCGGTTTCTTTTCCTCGATTTCCTTCGCCGTGCCGGTCTTCTTTTCTTTCATTTCATCTCCTCAATTCGATTTCCCTTCCGCAAGATCGCAACCCCAGTTTTTACCACAGAACTCTCGATCGCATAAACAAGAAATACATATTCCCGGGATTTTGCGGGCAGGATTCGATCGGATTATACGCGACCTTCTATGCTTTTTTTCCAATCACCAATAAAGCGCCAATTTCCCTGTATTTCTTCAAATCTTCCAGCGTCTCGATTCCCCAGCCGGGTTTGAACTGACGCTCATCGATGGGGGTTTGATCCGGAATCCTCTTGCTTCGGACGCCCGAAAACCCGGCCCCGGAAAAAAGCTTGCGATATTCCGCTTCACCCAAACAATGAACCTTCACGTTCAACAAATCCACCCACGCCAGAGTATACGGATTTTCCCGGTATAAGTTCACAAGGCAGAAAAACTCTCCTCCCGGCTTGAGGACACGCCAGACTTCCTTCAGGGCGCGACGCAGGTCGGGATAGTAATAAAAAGATTCGCAGGAAAAAACCTTGTCAAAGGTCCCATCGCCGAACGGGAGGGCTTCCACATTGGCTACGCGAAATTCGACGCGAGGATCACTGGGTGGATGCCTTCGCGCTCGTTCGATCATGCCTTCTGCGAGATCGACTCCAACCACATGCCCGTCCGCAACCCGTTGGGCCATGCGGCGAGCGGCCCAGCCGCTACCGCACCCAAGATCCAGAACTTGATCACATGGAGACCACGGAATCTGTTCAAATGTCGCTTCGGCGATGGCGCTGTGGTGATTTTCCATTTTCTCGCCGCGGTCTTGAGCCGCCCACTCGTTGAACTCTGTCTCAAGGAGTTTTCGTCGCGATGGCGAAAGACCCAACACGGATCGTAGGACATCGCTTACTGGAGAGGCATGTTGTTCCACGTAAACCTGCCAGGCCTTTTCCGACATTCTTTTTCTCAATGATTCATCTGAAATCATCCGATCGGCTTTCTCTCGAAGCCCCTGTTTGTCTCTTGCAGACAGCCCCACCTGCCACTTCTCGACCAGTTCAAAATGTTTTTCTTCGGCCCCGGGCAAGGGGTCCAAGGCAAGAATCGGAACGCCCGCTGCCATGGCTTCAGTCAGCGTGAGTCCGCCCGGCTTGGCAACGAGGACATCGTGCCTTTGGAGCACGCGGAACATCTCGTCGGTCCACGGCTGAATCTCAATAGGAACTTTTCTGGACTGGCTTTCCCGCCGGGTTTCTTTTCTCAAGGTGGCGCTTTTGCCGGCCAAGATGGTGACGGATCCAACACCCGGAATTTTCTCGAAAAGGTCAACGAGATCATGAAATTTCAACAACGATTCCCCGCCCCCACCCAGCAAAATCTTCACACCGGGCGATGGCGTATCCGTTTCAGGCTGGTCCAATGCCTCGCGCGAGTTCAGCTCAAAGCGACCATCCACCGGAATTCCAGTCACATGGATTCTTTCAGGCGCAGCTCCCGCTTTTTTAAGTTCATCGCGCACCTCTTCAGACCCGGCGCAAAAGGCAGTCACCTCCGGCTGAATCCAGGCGCGATCGACATCGTAGTCCGTCAACACGGCAACCAAAGGAGCCTTGGGAAAATAATTCTTTTTCAAGAGCGCTGCGATCTCGTTCACGCCTACTTCGGTTGAAACCATAGCCGCCACATCAAAGGCTGCAATTTCACGATGAATCCGTTTGGCAACCTGCGCCAGCATCCATAGAGGGGCTGTATGAGATTGCTTCTTTTGACGGGCTTCATATCCTCCCCATAGTCCCGGGAAATGTCGAATAACAAAAAGATACAAGTCCACATAGAACCAGCGAAACCACGCCGGCAGCAGTGGCGTGATATCCACCACTTGGGCCTCACCCTCGGGAATGCTTTGTCCGCACAGGCGGGCGACGGCGTCAGCGGCGCGTTGATGTCCCGCCCCAAATCCGATGGTCAAAATGAGAATGGTTTTGGCTTTCATTATCAGGAGGACGGACGAAGCAAATTGAATGGCCGGAATGCCAAGAATCGATCGGGCCGCCTGTCGAGATTCCCGGCGCGCGGCTCCTTCATAATCGTCTCTATGGGGTTAAGCGGGTCAGGCTCACTGTGAACCCACCCTGAGGAAAGTGTTAACGGTCCACCCAAAAATCCGATGTCCCTTGAATCGCCAACAGCGGATGGGTATACAGCGTTACCTCGAACGGGCATCCAATCTTGCAGCCTTGACAAAAATCCCACATCCCGTTCGTTTCTTGTTTGATTAAAGCCCGAACTTCGGGACTCTTGAAGATTTCCTGCAGGGTCATGTTGGCGTTGCCGCGGTGTTTCATCACGAAAGCACAGGGAAACTGCACCGTGCCATCGGGTTTCAGGTTGATCAGATGCGAGGCGGAGCGGCAGGGAAATTTCGAACTGAAACCGCCGTCTCGATAAAACTTGTAGTAATAAGAATAAAAACGCACCGACTTGTGTTTTCGTTTCAGCTCGTGAAGAAAAACTTCCACCTTGCGAATTTCATCCGGAGTCATCTCGCCGTCGCCCGGCAACAGTCCGTAGCGCATGACGTTATGAACGGCCTCGGTATGGAGATGGATCCCCCGCTCATCGGCAAAGGCCGCCAGCGCCGGCAAATCGTCCAAATTTTCCAAATTGACCGCGGCATTCAACTGAATGTCGCGCGGGCGATGATGCGCGATCAAGAAATCCAACTGTTCGATGATATTCGTGAGGGAATCCAAACCACGGCGCTTGGCGAATTTCTTTTCGTCGAGTGTGTCGATGGAGACTTCCAAAAGGTCCAGCCGTTGGAGCGCGGTGGCATATTTCTTCAACGCCAAACCATTCGTCGGCATCGAAACGAACAATCCGCGGTCGGCGCCGTAAACGATGTAATCCGCCGTGTTGGGATTCAACAGCGGCTCGCCGCCCGAAAAACTCAAGGCAAAGATGCCGAGATCGATGGCTTCATCGATGCGTCGAAACGCCTGCTCCTGGGTCATGACCTTCTCGTTGCGGTCGTTTGACCACACGGTGCAGTACTCGCACGCCATGTTGCAGTGCAGAGTCGTCTCAAACATCATCATGAACGGGCGTTGGAATCCGTGAAAGAACTGCTTCACGCCGTTCTTGACCATCAATCCGGCTTTCATTGGTTACGCTGCCCGGTCCCTTTCACTGACTAATTAGAATCCGCTATTTTACAACAGAAGAAGCTGCAGGCGGCGGATTTTTCGATTCCGCCACCAAAGCATGCAGTTTTGCCAAACTCCAACTTGGAGTGCGCCCCGAACAATCGGGGCGCTTTGACTCGTCGCCGAGCACCACAGAGAATTGTCCTTACCCGATAGTTCCAACCAAAGCGCCGCCACAGGCGGCGCACTCCAAACGCTGCCGCGGATCATTGGGATGGTCAGTCTTGCGGACGGATAAAATCGCCCAGCCCCGGCAGGGGCGACAGAAACCTCTCCTATTTTCGCGGCAGCCCGACCTGTTTCCGAGGCAGTCACTTATGGTCGCCGCGGCGACCAGTCAGGAGCATGAAAATGAACTCGGGCACTTAAAGCGACAGTTTTCTGGTCCCTGCAAGGGACATCTTCAATGGCCCAGTCCCCCGCGGGGGACTGGACTGACAATCTTGCGGACGGATGAGATCGCCCAGCCCCGGCAGGGGCGACAGAGACCTCTCCCATTTTCTAAGCAGGGATAATGTCGAGCAAGGCTGGGTTGAAAGAAGTAAAGGAACTTTCGAATCAGATGGTGCAGGAGGAGGGAATTGAACCCTCAAGGATCAAAGATCCGCCAGATTTTGAGTCTGGTGCGTCTGCCAATTCCGCCACTCCTGCAAACGAAAAAAGCGGATGTCAATATACTCAGGCGCGAAAGGTCTGTCAATCTTGTCAGTGCAGGGGATAATGCTCGTCCAGCTCGAGGTTCAGCTCCAGCACATTCACGCGAGCCTCTCCGAGAAATCCGAATTGCCTGCCCTCGGTGTGCTGGCGCACCAACTGTCGAACTTGGTCGGGCGTGATCCTGCGCGCCCGGGACACGCGCAGCAATTGAAATTCTGCAGCTGCCGGAGAAATGTGAGGATCCAATCCGGAAGCCGAGGTGGTCACCAAGTCAACGGGGACCGGCGCGGCCTTGTTCTCGGCTTGAAGTGCGGCTGCGTCGGAGGTCACGCGTTCGATCAATTGACGATTCGTCGGGCCCAGCTGCGATCCATTGGAATTAGCCGCATCATAGCCGCTCCCCGCAGCAGAAGGCCGGGAATGAAAGTAGCCTGCTCCTGAGAAGGTCTGCCCGATGAGAGCGGATCCAACAATCTTCCCGTCCTTCGAAATCAGTTCCCCATTGGCCTGTTTCGGAAACAATACCTGAGCAATTGCAGTCACCACCAACGGATAAATGAGTCCCAACAGAATGGTTGTTGCGAGGGTCATCAATACGGCCGTGAGAAGGTTCTTCTTCATGGAAAATTCCTTTCAGGCTAATCCAACCCTCGTGATCAGCATGTCGATCAGCTTGATCCCAATAAACGGGATGATGATCCCCCCCACGCCATAGATCCACAGGTTGCGGCGCAACAGAGCGGCAGCGCTCATGGGGCGATACCTCACACCGCGCAGCGCCAAGGGAATCAAGACGATAATGATTAACGCATTGAATATCACTGCCGAAAGGACGGCCGATTCTGCGGTGCGAAGATGCATAATGTTCAAGGTATTCAACACGGGAAACGTGCCTGCAAACATCGCCGGGATGATGGCAAAGTACTTCGCCACATCATTGGCAATCGAGAACGTGGTCAGAGAACCGCGAGTCATCAGCAACTGTTTGCCGATGCCCACGATTTCGATGAGCTTGGTAGGATTGGAGTCGAGGTCCACCATGTTGCCGGCCTCTTTGGCGGCTTGTGTGCCGGTGTTCATAGCCACGCCGACATCGGCTTGAGCCAGCGCCGGCGCGTCGTTGGTTCCATCGCCAGTCATAGCCACAAGCTTTCCGTTTTCTTGCTCTCGTCGGATGAGACGCATTTTATCCTCGGGTGTGGCTTGTGCCAAAAAATCATCGACGCCGGCTTCGCGAGCAATGGCGGCGGCCGTCAACGGATTGTCGCCGGTGATCATGACAGTCCGGATGCCAATGGCGCGAAGCTGTTCGAAGCGCTCGCGCATGCCGCCCTTCACGATGTCCTTCAATTCAATGACCCCAAGTGCCCCGCGGGCCTTTTCAGCCACAACCAGCGGGGTTCCACCGGACCGCGCGATTCGTTCAACGCTTTCTTTCACCTCGCCCGGCATAGGACGACCATTTTGCAAAAGGTAATTGGTGATGGCGTCTGCCGCCCCTTTGCGAATCTCGAAACCGTTAAGGTCTACGCCTGACATGCGTGTCTGCGCGCTGAACGGGACAAAATGAGCGTTCCGGGAACTTAATTCGCGCCCTCGCAATCCGTATTTCTCTTTCGCCAGCACCACGATGGAACGTCCCTCGGGGGTCTCGTCGGCCAGCGAAGACAGTTGAGCCGCATCCGCAAGTTCCTGCTCATTCACACCCGGTGCGGCAAAAAAATGAGAGGCTTGACGATTTCCGAGGGTGATGGTTCCCGTCTTATCCAATAGAAGGGTGTTGACGTCACCGGCTGCTTCGACGGCACGACCAGACATGGCCAACACGTTGTGTTGAACCAACCGGTCCATCCCGGCAATGCCGATGGCAGAAAGCAATCCACCAATGGTGGTTGGAATCAAACAAACCAACAGCGAGACCAGGACAAATATGGTTTGCGGTGATCCCGAGTAAATGGCAAAGGGCTGCAGCGAAACAACGGCCAAAAGAAAAATGATCGTCAATCCGGCGAGCAAAATGTTGAGGGCAATTTCGTTGGGCGTTTTTTGCCGCTCCGCGCCTTCGACCAATGCGATCATGCGATCCAGAAACGTTTCGCCGGGATTGGAAGTGACCTTCACCTTGATTCGGTCGGATAAAACGCGTGTGCCACCCGTCACCGCGGAACGGTCACCGCCTGCTTCCCGGATGACTGGCGCAGACTCCCCGGTAATGGCTGATTCATCCACCGAAGCCACGCCCTCGACGATTTCGCCGTCGGATGGAATCAATTCCCCGGCCGAGACGAGCACCAAGTCTCCGGTTCGCAATTTTGAACTCGGCATTTTTTCAGTTTCGCCATTCTCTAAAAGCCGATTGGCCACCGTCTCCGACCGTGCTTTGCGCAGGGTGTCGGCCTGGGCCTTACCGCGCCCTTCCGCCATAGCTTCGGCAAAATTGGCGAACAGCACCGTGAACCACAGCCACAGCGTGATCTGCAGGTTGAACTTGAAAGCAGCGCCGCCTTTGACCAACAGCGCCGTGGTAATCACGCTGCCGATCTCCACTACAAACATGACCGGATTGCCCATCATCTTTCGTGGGTTTAGCTTTCGCACGGCGTCCCACATCGCTCGTCGAACGATCTTCCATTCCCAAAGCGCTCTTCTTTTCTTTGCCATAACAGAATCCTTTAGAAAACCTTGCCCGCGCCCATGAGAAGGTGCTCCAAGATGGGCCCGAGACTGAGCGCCGGAAAGAACGTCAAAGCCCCCAGGATCAAAATCACTCCTATTAACAGCACCGTGAAAAGAGGCGTGGTCACAGGAAATGTTCCCAATGAAGGCGGAACATATTTCTTGCGTGCCAGATTGCCGGCAATCCCCAGCATCGGGATGATCATGAAAAACCGGCCAACCAGCATAATGAATCCCATGGTCGTGTTGTACCAAAGCGTGTTGGCATTAAGTCCCCCGAACGCGGAACCGTTGTTGCCGGCCCCCGAGGTAAACGCATACAAAATCTGCGTAAACCCATGTGGCCCTGGATTGGTGATGCCCGAGGTGCCGAATCCCTTCACAGACGAAATGGCTGTGAAAACAAGAATGACAAGCGGAAATACAAGTGCCACCAACATGGCCATCTTCACGTCGTAGGCCTCTATTTTCTTTCCGAGATACTCCGGCGTCCGGCCCACCATCAGCCCCGCGATGAACACCGCCAGCACAACATAGATCAACATTCCATACATCCCGGCGCCTACCCCGCCGAAGATGACTTCGCTCAACATAATGTTCACGAGTGGGACCATGCCGCCCAAGGGAGTATAGGAATCATGCCATCCGTTGATGGCGCCACAGCTTGCATCGGTTGTGACCGTGGCGAACAAAGCGGAGTTCGCGATGCCGAACCGAACCTCCTTGCCCTCCATGTTGCCGCCCGGTTGCAAGGCACTCACGCGCTGGTTCTCGCCGATGAGCAGTGGATTACCGTGCGCCTCTGCCCAATAGGCCGTCGTCACACCGGCCAGGAATAAGGTCGCCATTGCCGCCCACACGGCCCATCCATGGCGCTGGGAGCCCGTCATACGCCCAAGCGTGTAAGTGAGGCCTGCGGATATGGCGAAGATGGAAAACAATTCGAGGAGATTTGAGAAGGGAGTCGGATTTTCAAACGGATGAGCACTGTTCGCATTGAAGAATCCCCCACCATTCGTTCCCCACTCCTTGATGATTTCCTGCGACGCCACCGGCCCTTGTGCAATCGTTTGCTCCGTTACGGTGTCCATAAGCACTTTGCCGTCCGAACCGACAACCGGCTTACCATCCCGACCGACCCTCTGCACCTGCTGAGGTACTACCAACTGGGCAGTGTCATAAGGCCTGAAGTTCTGGACCACGCCTTGAGACACCAACAGCAATGCCCCGACCAAGCAAAATGGCAGCAATACCCAGAGACAGCTGCGAACCAGGTCGACCCAGAAGTTTCCAATGGTTTCCGTTTGGCGACGAGCAATACCCCGAATAAAAGCAATCGCCAGTGAGATACCCACCGCCGCCGAGGCGAAATTGTGATAGGCCAAACCGGCCATTTGGGTGAAATAGCTCATCGTCGATTCGCCCGAGTAAGCCTGCCAGTTGGTGTTGGTTGTGAACGAAGCCGCCGTATTGAACGCCAAATGGGCCGGGTTAACAGCAGTAAACTTCTGCGGATTGAAGGGCAAAAAAAACTGAACGCGCTGGATGAGGTACAGGAGGAGCATAGAAACCAGGCTGAATAGCAGCATTGACACGGCATACTCGGTCCAACGCATCTCGTGATTCTCATCTACTCGCGTCAGCCGATAGAGGAGCCGCTCTATCGGCCGTAACACGAGATCCATAAACGTCCGCTCCCGGCTGAACACGCGCGCCAAGAAGACACCCAGGGGCTTGGTTACAAGAAGGACCAGCGCAAGGAAGAACAGAATTTGGAGCCATCCATTGACTGTCATGTTAGAGCTTCTCCGGACGCAATAAGGCGTAAAACAAATAAATCATCAACAGAACACTCACGGCGAGAACGATTCCCGTTTCCAGATTCATTTCGACCCCCCTTCACTTCATCCGATCACAAAAGCGCACATAACCGATCGACAGGATGAAGAACGCAACCGTCACGACGATGTAGATTATGTCTTGCATGAATCATCTCCTCGAACGAGATTGCAATTTCCAAACTTCGCTTCGCAATAAGGCCTGGGCAATGGCTCCTCTGTCGTCCCGCAAGGCGGGACTTCACTTACCTGTTGGCTCTTTTACCCGGCACTTACGTGCCGGGCTAAAGATCTGTTGTCCTCCTGCGGAGGACTCACTCACCGCCAATTCACCAGTCCCGATGCAATCGGGACGCCGGATCTTTAGCCCCGAACGTGAGTTCGGGGTAGAGTGCAAAGTCGGTGGTGCAAGTCCCGCTTTGCGGGACGACAGACGCACCGCAACTTTCACGTGAATCCCCCGACTTCGCCATCCCAACTGCATCTTCCATCCTCAATTCAAATCTCAAGGATCCCTGAGACAACAGCTCAGCTAGAATTTCACCAGAATGGCCAGGTTAAACCGGTTTTCCGTCTTGCGGAGATCCGGTGTGAACCCCGGCACGAAAGAGCCGGGCGCACCTGTATTTCCCCCCGGTGGCGTAATTCCACCGCCTCCGGAAAAATAGGGAACGTTCGCGGCTCGATGATTAAACTCCCAGCGGAAAGTGATGTACTGGCTGGGCATGTAATCAAACGTTGCAGAAGCATCCCAAGCCTTGTAGGGATCGCCGGGATTTTCGGTGAAGTAAGGTGTTCCGGACGCCGCTGTGGCGCCATTGATGGGCGGCAAGAGAACCAGATAGCGTCCCGGATTGTTGATGGCGCCGCCACCCACGGTCACGGCATACAGGTCCTTGTGGAACCAGACGCGGTTGTACAACATGAAACCCAAAAAACTCTGCTTGGGGCCGCCCGACCGATTGCCAAAGCAACTCACGCCACCACCACTCTCGCATCCTGCATCGACGGTCAATGAGAACGCCGCCTTGTCCACCATCCGATCCGGCCGGTCATAATATTTGATCTGAATGCTATCATCCGAATGCCAACGTGTGCGGCCGGTCACTCCCAACGTGTCGCGGCCAACACCGTATTGATTTCCTAGAATCGACAACCAACCATTGGGGCGCCACAACACTTGCATTCCCAGGCCGGGTCGTTTGTTGAATTTGCCGTACGATTGCCATCCGTTCACAAACCAACCTTCAAATTTCAACTTGTCAGTTGGAAAGGCTTGCACCCGAAGGCCATTAAAATACCAGGGAGTGTTCGAAGAGACATACGATGGCTGATAGGCCCAGTTGTCAAAGTTGTAGTAACTGAACAGTCCGACGTAGGACATGAAGATTCCTGCGTCTACATTGATCCCGTGCATCACATCAAAATGATATCCGCCGTAGGCTTCCGAAACGTAACGATAAGCCCCATCCAAATTCCATTGACCGCGAGCCGTGCTGGCGTCGTTCCGCGGTGTGGTTTGTGAATACATCCCGAATTGCGTCATAAGGCGGGCGCGCACATTGTCAAAGTGAAAATCGCCGCCCACGCCGAGCTGCGTCATCTGAAATTCATTGGCACGAAAAACCTCGCTTGAGCCACCGATGGTGTTGTCCTGGGGATGGTTAAAATCGTAAACATAGTCAACGTCGGTTCTGATTTCCGGCGTGAAGAATTTAGTATCGAGCGCTGGAGTCTTTGTACGCGGATTGCCGTTCAGCCAAGTAAAGTCCGCGAATGCAAACGGTTCGGCCTTTGGAGTTTTGGTCGGGGCTGGCAAGGCGGACGCTGCTTGTTCGGCTGCTTTCGCTGTCGACCCCGCTGTATTTGTGCCGGCGAAGCGGGATGCGCTTGCCGTTGACGGTGGCGCGGATTCAACCTTTTCAATGGCTCCGCTAACGCCTGATCGCTGCTTAAGCTGAGCTTCCAGTTCCTGGATTCGAGCGCGCATCACCTCGAGTTCCTGGAGAATCTTGGCATCTCGATCATCGGCAGGGCTGGCGTTCGTCGCCGTCCTGTCCGCTGACCGATCGGAGGAATTTGTTGGCGCATTCTGATTCTGCGCGATTGCCTGTGCCAACAAGCTTCCAGGGTGTGCTCCCAGACCCGCGGCGACCACCGCTACAGCAACAATTGCAATGGGGACGGTGAACCCGCAACGTTTGATATTCATATTTGAATCCAAACCCTTTCTTGTGCAGTAGTGTTTGAGGTGTGAATTGAGGGACCGGACAATCAGATTTGACAACACAGTTTGATTGGAAAGTATAAAGAGCCATTCAGCGCTTATCGTTTTGTGAACCGAAGGCTTCAACTGCCGACGTTGTCGGTTATCAATCTTTCGACGCCGGCCTGGATATCAGATCACGGGAGCCATAAAATCGGTCTAAAAGGTTGGTAAAAAGTTCGTAAAGAAAGGAAGAGGAGGCGGATTGATTATCCGGCGGGGTTAAAACGATATCCGACCCAAGGCTCGGTGAGAATGTATCGAGGCGAGTTGGCTTGGAGTTCGATCTTCTTGCGCAACTGCCCGATGAAAACACGCAGATACTCGGGCTGTTCGACGCTGTAGGCGCCCCACACGGCAGAAAGCAAAGTCCGGTGGGTAACGACTTTCCCGGCATTTCGCACGAGGTACAGAAGCAGATCAAATTCCTTGGGGGTGAGTCGAACGTCCAGTCCGCGGACCTTGACCTCGTGCCCGCCGACATCAACCTGAAAATCACCTATCTGAATATGGGGTAATGCTTCCGAAGGGGTCAGTGGCTGTCGCCGCAAATGCGCTCGGACGCGCGCCATCAGCTCGTTCATGTTGAAAGGTTTTGTAACGTAATCGTCCGCGCCGGCATCCAACGCCTTGACCTTCCACTGCTCCTGTCCCCGCACCGAGAGAATCAAGATGGGACAGTCTCCCAATGCCCGGACGCGCCGGCACAGCTCCACGCCGTCCAGATTCGGCATCATCAAATCCGTGATGATCAAGTGGGGCACCCAGTTTTTCATGATCTCAAGGGCCATCTCGCCGTCATTGGCGACCCGCACTTCATACTGATGGGCGGTCAACGCCGTACGCAGGACGCGCGTAATTTGCGGCTCATCATCCACCACCAGAATGCGTTGATTCTCGGACATTGAGGAAGCCCTCTATTGGCTGACAATGTGAACATCCACGGCCGGTGCATCGCGAAGGAAGCGTTGGATGGCCGTCATATAAAGGTAGCGTTGCCATCGGGAGCGGGCGGAACGCCCGAAGACGACTTGAGTGATGTGCTTTTCGCGAACAAAGTCAGCCACGGCTTTCGCCACGTTCGGCCCGTCCAGGCGTCGAACCGTGGCCCCCAGATTCTCCGCAAAGCGAATGTTTTCCAAGAGTGTTTTCTGGTTTTCCGGAAAATCGTCCTCGCGGACATTGACATAAACCACCAAAAGTTCCCCCGCAATGGCCTGGGCCATGCGCGATCCCCGGGCGATCAAGTATTGCGAGGCAGGATTGGAACTGATGCACACCGCGATACGTTCGCGCGCCCCCTTATGCGCCTCCCAATGCTCGCGTTCGGCGTAAGCTTCCAAACTTCTATCCACCACCTGCGTGACCTGGCGGAGGGCCAACTCGCGCAAGGCGATTAAGTTCCCCTGCCGGAAAAAATTGGCCAGCGCTCGTCCTGCCCGATCAGGAGGATATACATCGCCGCGTTGCATGCGGCTCTCGAGAGCCTGCGGGGTCAGGTCGGCCAGAACGATTTCATCGACACGTTGCATTACCCAATCCGGAACCGTCTCCCGCACTTGAATTCCTGTGATTTGTCGAACCGTCGGCCCCAGGCTCTCGATATGCTGAACGTTCATCGTCGAGAGGACATCGATGTGATGGTCAATCAACTCCATGACGTCCTCGTATCGTTTGCGATGTTTGCTGCCATCCACATTGGTGTGGGCCAGTTCGTCGACTAAAGCGACCTGGGGTTTTCGAGCCAAGATGGCATCCACATCCATTTCCTGAAAAAGGGTTCCTTTGTATTCCAATGAACGCGGCGGAACGGATTCAAGTCGCGAAGCCAGTTCCCCGACTGCCGCGCGTCCATGAGTTTCAACCACGCCCAGCACGATATCTTCTCCCCGGCTGTGCCGCCGGATGGCCTCGCTGAGCATGTTATAGGTCTTGCCGACACCGGGAGCATACCCAATGAAAAGTTTGAAGATGGACTTCCGATCGGGGCTCGCTTCTTCCAACCATTGTTCCGGCGTCTTGGGCATGGCCCGTATTATCCTAAACGAAAGTTCAAAAGTCGAATCCCGCGCGTATATAATGGCTGCCATGAGAGATCATCTCTGGAAGCTCTCCTATCGTTTCGCCATGACGTTGATCTCCGTGCTGTTGGTGACGCTTCTTTACCGCCAGGCGATTCATGTGAATCCCACGACCGTGGCCCTGACATTTTTGTTAATGGTCCTCGTGGTCTCTGCGACCTGGGGCCTTCGGGAGGCCGTCTTTCTGGCGCTGATCGCGACGTTGGCTTTCAACTACTTTTTTCTTCCGCCGGTCGGGACCCTTACCATTGCCGATCCCCAGAACTGGGTGGCTCTGTTTGCTTTTCTTGTGACGGCGGTGATTGCCAGCCAGTTGTCGGAGCGCGCCCGGCGAGAGGCCTTGGATGCTCACCGCCGCCGCCGCGAAGTGGAACGACTGTATGCCTTCAGCCAACAATTGCTGGTGACGGAAAACGTGTTACAGTTGTTGAATGCGATCCCCAATCACATCGTACGGTCATTCGATGTCTCCGATGCTGCTTTGCTGCTTCAAAGCAGCGGTGAGATATACCGGTCCGGGCCGCATACGCGGAAACTGGAATTGGATGAAATGAAAGCCACGTTGGCACGCGGCGAGATGACTGTTGATTTCAACCGGAATATCTGTCTGGTGCCGGTGCGATTTGGTGTGCGGACGGTCGGGGCTTTCGCCGTGGCCGGATCTCTGTCGCGTGAAACGCTGGAAGCCATCGGCGGATTGATCGCCATCGCCATCGAGCGCGCCCACACCGTGGAATCTCTAACCCGCGCCGAAGCTACACGCGAGAACGAAAAGTTGCGGACCGCCTTGTTGGACGCGGTCACCCATGAGTTCAAGACGCCGCTCACGGGAATCAAAGCCTCCGTGACCAGTCTTCTTTCGAATTTTGAATTGAAAGAAGCAGACCGTCTCGAACTGTTGACCGTCATCGATGAGGAATGCGACCGCTTGAATCGTTTGGTCGGAGAAGCGGCCGAGATGGCCAAACTCGAGGGTCACGAAATTCAGCTTGAAATTCAACCTCACCCCATTCAGGACGCCATCCATGCGGCGTTGGATTATTCCAAACAAGCCCTGAGCGACCACCCGGTCGAGGTGAGCATTCCTGCTGACCTGCCCACGCTTTCTATGGATCTGGGCCGGATTCAGGAAGTGCTGAGTCACCTTCTGGAAAACGCTGCGAAATATTCTCCTGTGGGTTCGTCCATTCGATTGACCGCAGAAACAAGTGGCGGCGCGATTACTGTCAGCGTGTCGGACCGGGGCATGGGCATCGACGACTTCGAACAAGCACTCATTTTCGACAAATTTTATCGCGGACGAGAACAACGCTACTCGGTTCAAGGAACCGGTATGGGACTTGCAATTGTGAAAGCCATTGTGGAAGCTCATGGGGGAACCGTCGGCGTGACCAGTCAACTCGGCCGCGGATCTGTTTTCCATTTTACCTTGCCGCTCCCAAGCGGCTCTCGTCCTCATTGAGAGTGAAAAATTATAGTGACGCTTCAGGGCTCGCCCCGGCAGGATGCGCTCTGGTAGCCGCTCCGATCCATCGGAGCGGAGAGCCGCAACCTGTAAGAAAAATGCCGCGATCCCCACAAGCACGATCGCGACTACCAAAGCCTGCCCGACTCCTCATCCGCTTCAAAGGGAGGCCACTCAATGCTGTCCAAACTGGCTGGGTTCAAATTGTGACCCTCTGTGAATATTGGCGAAAATGCCTTCATTCTTGAAGATTTCACGTCCAGGTCTGAACCCACGGGGAGGTTTGATGCCATAAAAAGCAAACAACATTCCTCCCCAGAGGAAATGTTTCCCCTAGTCCAGTATATCTGCGAGGGACGAACTGGGTTCGAGTCTGCTTCAGCGGAATTGCTTTCCCTCAGCCCGCTCCGATCTATCGGAGCGGGAACGAATACAACGAATCAATTGATTTTTCATAGTCCCGTTCACGGGGCTTGGTTTCCAGGAGCCTTCCCTTGAGGGGGCGGAATGGAATCGTTATCTAGAATCTCTGTCGTCCCCTGAACGGGGCTCAAAACAAAACCAGAAAAACAATAACGTTTTGGCCCTCCTTCCCCGCCGGTCAACCGGCGGGCTGAGAGAAGCAAGCCTCGTAAACGAGGCTCAAGACTGGAACGTCCCGCCCCACGCCTGCTCAAATTGGCCGAGCAAGGGGGCATTCGCACGAATTGAGCCATCGATCCTAAAGAAACAAAACTCTCGATCAAAAAGCGGCCTCGTTCCACTGAATCCTGCTGTCCATCTCCGACAATGTCGGCTCCCCAGACCTCCAAAACGCGGGTACAAATCCGCGCCTGATTAATTCTAGTTTCCTTTGAAAGACCCTTGGCGCCCTCGCTCGTGGACACACGAAATTCATGCCCCCAAGCCGAACCGGAGGACCATTTCGGGCCTAGGAATGGCGTGCCTTTCTTGACGGGTGCGCCGACCGGTGCTAGTCTTTTAGTGGTTCTTCAACCGATTTGAAGAGGCCGAAAGACAACATCTTGGGGGCGAAACGGTTTCGACGGGAATCGTGAAGCTCAAGAGGCATGCCGAGGTCGTCACGTTCCTCGTTAAACACGTGGCACAATACAACTGCCAACACTGAATTGGCTCTCGCTGCTTAATTAAGCAGTGCGTCTCCTCTCGCGAGCCCGCGCGCGGGAACGAGGCGTCGACTCAGCGGGATAAGTTCCGGGGCCGCCTGAACCCGGGAATGAAAATTTAGGGCTGGCTGACCTTCACTCTTGCCGGTTCATAAGAAGGTTGGCGAGATTCTTCTCCGGCGGCGCAGGCTGCCGTGAAAGATGTGAAACGGCTAAGCATGTAGGCTTTTGAAGCGGATCATTTTCGGACGCGGGTTCGACTCCCGCCGCCTCCACCAAGAACTCTGGCTCGATCCGGCCTTAAGGACATTCCCACCTTAAAACAATACATGCGGGTTGCTAACATTCGCACGGCGCGATTGAGTTGATCCCTCTTCAAGGGTTCCATCCAACAGTGTTCGGAAGTTTGATGAGCCATTGGGTGTGGGTTCCCTGTAATAATAAATAAGAACGGCCGGCTGTTACTGCTTTTCTATGGCAAATAAATAATCTCTTGTCAATTTTGAAAATTCGAATCCGACGCGCCAATGTAGCAAATTCCATTGCCCCGGTCGGACACTCAAATTCGGAATTGTCCAGAAGTCCCGATCTGACTCCAGAAATTCGATTTAAATCCAAAGCCCCGACACGTCGGAGCACTCCAAAACTCTGCCGCCACATGGCAGCCCGCGCCAAGCCAACGGTAAATCAGTCCGTTCTTGTTTCCTTCCATAAATGGAACAGAAACAGCCATCATCTCCTTACAATTTGCAAAAAAAATTTCCGTGGAATTTGGCGGGGGAATTGAATGAGCAATCTTGGCAAGAGATAAGGGGCAACGCCCGAGTTGCCCCTCATCGAATTCAAAACGAGGGGAATCTTTAAAGGAAGAATCTATCCCCGTTTTACGGCAGCCCAGCGACGACGCATGGCTTCGGCTATCTTTTTCCGAGCCGCGGGCGACATGGTCTTGGTCTTAAATCCCGCCGACCCGGCTGATCCGCCCACCAGCTTTTGGGCTTCTCCCTTCAAGTTGATGAGTTGGCGTTCCAAGCTCTCAATTCTTCGTGCTACCGCTAAGAGTCGTTTGGTATTCATGGTCTCCTTGTCCCTTGGTAATAGTATTTGTGAACCAGCGGTAATTCTGGATTTCAGTCTACCTGCGAAGTTCCAAATGCCTTATCAAACTCCGGGGCCATTCCCTCCCCATGCGGAAAAACCCCGAAGTCCATTTTCATTGTACATGATGTTCTAAATTTTGAAAATCCAGCTTTAAAAGTAAATTCGCCGGAAATCGAACCCTCTGGTTAACAGTTCCGTTGTTCGGGTTTCCTTCGCCGGCTTGTCGAAAGAACCTTTTCAACCCTCCGATTTCTTGGATTCTCCTGCGGCCGCCGGGCGGGCGCCGGAACGTTGGGGCCGCGGAAACGGCAGCACCGTCAAAGGCCGGGCATGCCCTTGATGACAATCCATGCAAGTGATCGCGGAGCCATCCTTCTTGACCAGTCCTTGAGTGAATTGTGCAAACATGAAGCGGGCGATCTGCTTGCGCGGCGTTTCCTCTTCAGGATCGCTGGTATGGCAATAGTCGCATTTCACGCCCAAGGCCTTGGAAAAGGCGTTCATCACATCCAGCATGTTGTCGCGGGTGATGGTCTTTAATTGGCGATGCGAATTCGCCGTGTTGACGGCGTTTTCAAAGGGGCGGCTGCGCAAAAAGTTGGCCTGGCCCATGTGACAATCATTGCATGTCAATGCCGTCCCATCTTTATGCTTAAGGCCCATCACATAATCACGCAACATAAGCCGCGCCGTGCTTTTGCGTGGCGTCAACTGCGAGAAAGGATTGACATGGCAGTAACTGCACTCCACACCCAGCGCCGCGGCCATGGCGCGCATTTGTTGGATCACTTGCGGCATCGGCATGTCTTTGAGGAGTTGAAGATCCTTGGGCTCCGGCAGCGCCTGACGCCCTGGCGCCGCAGCAGCATTAGGTGGCGGGGTCTTCTGGTCCTCCGGTTTGGTTTGCGGCGCCGGGGTCGATCCCTGCATAGCCGGAATCCAGGATAGATGTAAGGGCTGTTCCGCCCTGGCGATGAAAACATAAAGTAGCGCGGCACAACCTACCAACATGATTGACAGCGCTCTCATGAGAGCGTGCATAGTTTCCCTCCCTGGGAAAATTGACCCGCTGTTCAATTTGGAATAGAACTGAAAAGGCATTATATGGATTCCAATAGTTCGAAGCAACTGCAGGAATCCACGAACTGCCAGGAGATGGGGACCCTCAAGATGAATTCTCGTCTTCCGGCGGAGTCGGCTCTGCTGAATTCCCGTTGTTCAGCTCTCGAAGTACTTTCAATTTGGCCTCGATGAGCTCGCTGTGGCGGAGACCGACGAGGCTGGAAAGCTTGTGAATTAAATTGTCTTCCTGCATCTCCAACTTGCCGTCGTCGTAAATGATCTTCCACATCATCTCGACCAAATCTCTCTTTTGTTCGAGAGAGAAATTCTCGCCGATGAAATGGGTAAATTGCCACAATTCCACCGCCTGGCGCCGAACCTGATCGGCCAGCTCGAGCAGTTCTTCGGCGGCGGTTTCTGATAAACGGGCCCGACTCTCGACAAATTCCAGCAAGCGGGCCCGATCTTCAGGGGACAACGCGTCATCGGCATAGGCGACTTCCAGCAGGACGACGCACACGGCAATTTCCAAAGCGTCCGCCCGGGAACTCCAGGGCGAACCGGATTCCCCGGGAACCGACAGGCTCGTCAACACACGCCGAATGGAATCAAACACCGCCGCCCTTCCTTGAGATCAAAAGTCTTATGATAAAGACAGGCACTATAACACACCGCCGGACTCTTGATAAATTCCGCTTCAAAGCGCAGAATATCTTCGTTTAAGGAATAGCAAATTCCTGATAAAAGAAACGGTGCGCAACCGTTGGGAATTCAGCCAGGCCCCTGGAGGGCTTGCAGGGCATTGTGCAATCCCAAAAGATGAATGCCTGTCAATTACATTAAATTCAAGGAGCCTTCATTCATGAAGAGAAGCTTTGCGTTGATCGCTGCGATTTTAGTGTTGTCGTTATTCACAAAAACCTTCGCTCAGGCGCCGACGGTTGCAAATGCCCGGACGCTGGACACTTCGGAGGCCCTGGCATTGAAAACACCCGACAAATCCCAAGTCGTCATCGAAACCAATCTGGGAACCATGACCATGCAGCTCTACGGAAAAGCCGCGCCAAAGATGGTGGCGCATTTCAAGAAGTTGGTGGGCGAGGGATTTTACAACGGCTTGAAATTCCACCGCGTTATTCCCGGTTTCATGATTCAGGGGGGCGACTACATGAGCAAATTCCCCGACAAATCCAAATGGGGAATGGGCCGTCCCAATGAAGAGAAGATTCCAGCAGAATTTCACGCGGATCTTCATCACATTCCGGGGACCGTGGCGGCCGCTCGAACCTCCGATCCCAACAGCGCCTCGACGCAATTTTATATCTGTGTGGGTACTCCCAGTCACTTGGATGGACAATACACCATTTTCGGGCAGCTGGTCGACGGGGCCTCGCTGGCCGTTGCCAAGAAGATATCTGAAGTTCAACGGGACCCGTCGGACCATCCGCTGACTGATGTCGTGATGAAGCGTGTCTATCTGAAGGGACCGAAGAGCGCGATCCCCACTCACACCACCAAGAGCGGGGCCTCCAGTAAGAGTAAGACCTCCTCGGCGACCAAGAAGTAGTTGTGAAAAGCGGGTAGGGTTGGCAACGGCTGAAGCGAGACTGTCTCCGCGCTGCATGGAGGGAAGTCGCGGTAACAATTCCAAGCCCCTATGGGGAGGGTCGTCATGATCAGGACGCGAGCAATGTATCGGGCGGCGGGTCTCGTGGCGCTATGTTTCTCTGTGGTTCTTTTGGCCCACGATCCGCGCACCACATCAAAAGATTTCGCCACTTCGCTGCTGGTGGGTGGCGAAGGGAAAGTCGAGATCACATACAAAGGGATGCACTGGAATGGGCCGAACTATGAGCGGGCCATGTCCACCGAAGCCTATCGAAATAGCTTGAACAAGAACGTGTGGAGTGCCATCGGCAAGGCCCATTTGGATTTTGACATTCAGGTCGGCGATCAACCGGTTCCCAAAGGCGATTACGCTTTTGGAATCCTTCTGGAGCCGGGTCGAAAATTCAGTCTTTCGTTTTCCAATGCCGCTCACCAGGTTGTGGTGCCGCTGGATACCACTTTCGATAACCCCGATCATCCCTACCTGTCTATCGACCTTTATCCTGTGGATGCCATGGACAAGCCGGAGCTGTACACATTCGAAGCGCGCTGCGGACAGTTCCGTGGAGTCCAAATGATCACAGTCATGAATCTGTTGCCCCACGAACACACGAAGCAGGACAAGAAGTCGACCGGGCACTCAAAGTAATCCGGGCTGAATTAAGATTTTATGAAACATCGAAGAAGTTTGATGGCCAATAGGTTGGGGAAATTCCTTTTCGTCGGTTTTTGGTTGCTGTCGTCACTTTTCTGCATCCCTTTTTGGTCCGCCTCAAGTCCCCATTCAGAAATTACATTTAATGCCCAAGCCTCTTCCATCCGAATAGCGTCTTTGAACCGCGCTCTCTATTCCTACCAGATCCTGGACTTGAATCTCGAGGAAATTTCAAGCAGCGTTCAATCCACCCGCCGCTTGACAGTTCAGATCGATGGGACGGTCTGCGACTTGATCCTGGAAGCCAGTAACCTCTGGACTCCCGAATCACGTTGGACTGAAACCACACCTTTTGGGGTCTTTGAACTTCCCCCACCCCCGGTGACGACTTACAAAGGATATGTCGATGGTGATTCGACGAGTCAAGTCCGCCTCACCATCCAGCCCGATCTTTTCATGGGTTACATCCGGCGAGGTGACGATTATCTGTTCATCGATCCTCTTTCCAAATATTCGTTTGGGAGTTCTCCCCGACAAGTGGTGGCCTATCACGAACGTGACATTCGACCGGAATTTCAGGCCCTTTGCGGGACCGGTCCGCTGCACGATATCGCGCGGCACTTGCGCCCCACTTTGCCTTCAGCCGCCAAGAGCAATCCTCGGCCGGCTGCGATTCTGCGCTTATTGAAGGTCGCCACGGATGCCGACTTTGAATTCTTCCAGGTCCACGGGTCGTCCAGTAACTCTTATATTGCGGGAATCATGAACCAAGTGAATGGGATTTATGCTTCCGATCTGAACCTGAATGTGGCCATCACCTTCCAAAATGTTTACACGACTCCTTTGAACCCATACACATCCACCGATGCCAACACGCTTTTGGATCAATTTGTGGCTCATTGGAGTTCCAACACTTTGGTAGTGCGGGACGTCGCTCATCTTTTTACCGGAAAAACTCTGAATAGCAACATCGTAGGAATCGCCTATGTGGGTTCCGCGTGCGATCCATCTTTTGAATATGGGGTCACCTCGGACACGACACCGTTCACTCTGAAGGTGGCGGCGCATGAGATTGGACACAACCTCGGCGCAGAGCACGATGATCAATCTCCTCCGCCGATCCTGAGTTGCCCCGGCAATGGATTTTTGATGTGTTCAGCCATCCAGCCGGCAGGCCCGAATAATTTTTCTTCCAAGTCTCAAGACGCCGTTTCGAGTTTTGTCGTCTCGGTGGCCAATGCGGCATGTCTCGCTGCCATCGCCGGAACCCCCGCCGTTAGTACCGCGCCGCCGGGAAATGTGATGGCAACTTCTGCAACGCTAAGTGCCGCGGTGAATCCGAATGGCACAGCAACCTCGGTGTATCTCCAATGGGGTACCACGACCGCATACGGCAATGTCACACCGCAGCAATCGATCGGCTCAGGAACCAGTGACGTGCAGGTCGCCTTTGGACTGTCCGGTTTGACTCAAAACACCGACTACCATTTTCAAATTGTGGCTACCAATGCGGCGGGTACTGCATTCGGAGGCGACTCCTCGTTTTCCACGCTGCAGTGCAACTACTCGACCAACATCTCCCAGCAGTCATTTCCTATGTCGGGAGGATCCGGAAATGTTTCAGTGGGGACATCCGTTTCAGATTGCCCATGGAACGCCAGCAGTGATGCCTCCTGGGTGACGTTCAGCCCTACAGCATTCGGCACCGGCAACTCCACCATCACTTTTTCGCTGGGCACGAACAATTCTCTGGGAGCCCGGTCGGCCCAGGTGAATCTTGCCGGGACAACCTTTGCGATCCTTCAAATTGGAACGGGATCGTTGGGATTTGATGCCACGATACCTGCTTCCCGCCTGCTTCATAAAACCTCAAACGGAGCCAGCAATCTGGCGGTCGATCATGGAATATTACTATCCACTCTTCTGCCTCCGCCTGCGGCGCTGGCCATCTTCTCGTTGACCCTTAATGGCGCACTCGTCTCTGAAGTCAGCATCCCGGCCACTGCCCTCTTGAACCAGACGCGGCTGTTTGTGGATTTTTCAAGTACCACCAACAGCGGAGTTGCAGTGGCTAATACCGGAAGTTCCTCTCTCGTTTTGAGTCTGTCACTTCGCGGCCAAACGGGCGGATTAGTAAGCCTCGGCTCGCTCACACTGGGTCCCGGCGCACAGACTGCGAGATTTCTGAATGAACTGGGCTTGAGCAATCTAACAAGCCCCTTCCTGGGAACCCTGACCTTGTCGGGCAATGGTCCCTTTGCAGTAGTCAATCTTCGTTCCACTCTGAACGGTCGCGGGGATTCGATATTGAGCGCTTTGCCGGCAGTGGATTTTAACAACCTGCCGGCGGGCCCCATGGCGGTCTTTCCGCAAATCATTAATGGAGGCGGCTCGGCAACACAGATACTGTTGATGAATCCCTCGGATGTGCAATCCGGCAGTGGAACCCTGGCCTTCTTCGATGACAATGGAAATCCATTGCCTTTGGACTTCGGGGGAAGCATCGGGACTCAAAGTACGCAGAACTATTCGATCGGCCCAAGCGCCATGCAAAAAATCTCCACCACCGGCTTGGGACCTTTGGCCGTCGGGTATGTATTGATCACACCCGGCTCAGGACCGGCGCCCATCGGGAGCATTGTCTTCTCCATAAATGGAATCTCGGGAACTTCCTCACAAGTGGGAGTCTTGGCCGCCGTTCCGACCGTCACCGAGGAGGCGTTCATGCAGGTGGCATCATCTCCCCTCCGACGCAACACCGGCATCGCCCTGGTCAACAACAACACCTCAGGTACAAATGTCGGCCTGGTCCTGGCAGGGACAGATGGCAGTGTCCGGAACGGAACAATAGTCATGGGACCGCATGGCCATTTTGCAAAGTTTATTAATGAAATTTTTCTCGACCTGCCGGCTGACTTTGAAGGCATCCTGCACATGACTTCGAGTTTTCCGGTGTGTCCGTTGATTCTGCGGCAAACCACAAACCAACGCGGCGAAACCCTGCTTTCGGCGATTCCCGCCAGCACCTCGATTCGCGCCCTCAACTATCCTGTTGTGATTCCACAAATCGCCAATGGGGGTGGATATCAAACGGAATTCATTGTTTGGAATCCGTCCGTCACCGCCCTGCAATTACATCTTGATTTTCTCGACAGCAGCGGAGTGTTCGTAGCGCTCCCCTTGAATTGAGCCGGCCGTTTTCAAGCAGCAATGGGCCGGTTTGACAGACCCCTTCGCTTTCCTCTAAAATGGCGCGCTTGGAGAGCAATCAGATTAACAGAAGGTGTCGGCGGATATGATTGAAGAACTATCCCATGCATTTGAAAAGTTGAAGGTGCGAGTCCACGACATCCGGAGCTTTCTTTGACGCCCCCGTCAAGCAGCGCGAAATTGAAGCGCTCGAAAAGCTGACCCATCAGCCCGATTTTTGGAACGACCAGAAAAACTCCCAGAGAATCCTTCAAAAACGAAAATGGCTTGAGAACCAGGTCGAAACCGATTCTCGCCTTGGCCGGAGTGTGGAAGACATCTCGGCGTACTTCGAGCTGGCCCGCGAAGGAGAATCTGTTGAAGGCGATATCCAGGCCGAACTCGGCCGGCTGGAAAGCTTTCTCGGCACCGTGGAGACCGAAAGCCTGCTGAACGGCGAAAACGACCATCTCAATGCCATCGTCACCATTCATCCCGGCGCCGGTGGGACGGAGTCACAGGACTGGGCCCAGATGTTGCTGCGGATGTATCTGCGATGGGCCGAACGGCATGGTTTTCGGACGGAGATGCTGGATCTTCAGGACGGCGAAGAAGCGGGCATCAAGAGCGCCACCTTCACAGTGAATGGCGAGCATGCTTATGGTTTGCTGATGTCCGAAATCGGGGTTCATCGATTGGTGCGCATCTCGCCCTTTGATGCCAATAAACGCCGCCATACCTCATTTGCCTCGGTGTTCGTTTCCCCTGAAATTGACGAGTCCATCGAAATCAAGATCGAAGATAAAGATCTGCGGGTCGACACGTTTCGCTCCACGGGCGCGGGAGGACAACACGTCAACACCACGGACTCCGCGGTTCGAATCACCCATATGCCCAGCGGTATCGTGGTCACTTGTCAAAACGAGCGCTCGCAACACAAGAACCGCGACGTGGCCTTCAAGGTTTTGAGATCGAAGCTTTACGAAGTGGAGCTCGAGAAACGCCGTCAGGAAAGTCAACGGCAGGAAGATGCCAAGTTGGACATTGATTTCGGGTCGCAAATTCGCAGCTACGTGTTACACCCCTACCGGCTGGTCAAGGATCACCGCACGAAATTTGAAGTGGGAGACGCCGACCGCGTGCTCGATGGCGATTTGGATGGACTGATCAAAGCCTACCTGTTGGCCAAACGCGACCGCGGCTCCAAAGCGGCCTAACCGGAACTGCGCGCACCAATTCCTAAACTTCTCCTGAGAAGAGGATGTTCGAAAGTGATACCCGCCGGCCAAGACGCCACCGAGAAAAAGAAGTCCGGATTTTTTTCCAGGCTCAAGAACGCGGTTGCAAAAACCCGCGATGTTCTGAACACGCCGGTCGAAGAAATCTTCACTCTCAAGAAAGCCATCGACAAATCCACTTTGGAATCGCTGGAAATGGCGCTTCTGGGGGCCGACATCGGGCCGGCCACTACATCCCATCTTATTGAGAAGATCCGCGACCAGGCCAGCCGCCAGGGGCTGAAAGATGCGGCTGAGGTAAAATCTCTCATTCGAAATGAACTGTTGAAAGTGGTGCGGGGAGAGACTGCTCATCCCGTTTCGTTAACTCAAAAACCGCACGTCATCATCATTGTCGGAGTCAATGGCGTGGGAAAAACCACGACCATCGGCAAGCTCGCCAACCAGTTTCGGAGAGACGGAAGGTCGGTAAAAATCTGCGCTGCCGACACCTTTCGTGCGGCCGCCGTCGAGCAACTGGAAATATGGGGACAACGGGCCGGCGTGGAGATCGTCCGACAGAAGCACGGGGCCGATCCGTCGGCCGTTCTATTTGACGCCCTGAAGGCTTCCAAGGCCGCCCACACCGACGTGGTCATTGTCGACACGGCGGGCCGTCTTCACACCAAACATAATCTCATGCAGGAACTTGAGAAAATGCGGCGGATTGCAGCTCGCGAAGTGGAGGGCGCACCCCACGAAGTCTTGCTGGTCATCGATGCCGTCACCGGACAAAACGGTGTTCAACAAGCTCGTGAATTTACGAAGTCTGCGGGCGTGACGGGCATTGTGCTTACCAAACTGGATGGTACCGCCAAAGGTGGAGTGGTGGTGGCCATTGCCAAAGAACTGAATATTCCAATTCAGTTTGTCGGTGTCGGCGAGAAAATTGACGATCTCATTCCCTTCGACGCTGAAGAGTTCGTCGACTCCCTGTTCGAATAATGCATTCGGAAAGAAATCACCAGCGCCTCCGGAAAGGAAGCCGAAGGGTTTCTTCAAAATCTTAGACTCTAAACTCTATGAACACCTCAGCTGACGACCTCACGTTTATGAAGAAAGCGCTGGAATTGGCCCGGCGAGGTATCGGTCAGGTGTCGCCGGGAGCACTTGTCGGCGCAGTCGTGGTAAAACATGGGGACATCGTTGGAGAGGGATTTTACCAGTATGATCGAAGGAAGCATGCAGAAGTAATTGCGGTCGAGAAAGCGGGAAGGAAGGCGGCTGGAGCCACTCTCTACCTCAATCTCGAACCTTGCTCCCACTTTGGAAGGACTCCGCCCTGCGCCGATTTTCTGATTCAAAACAAGATTCGCCGCGTGGTCTGCGCCATGAAAGATCCCAACCCGCTGGTTTCCGGAAAAGGATTCCAAAAGTTGCGGAAGGCCGGAATTCCTGTTGAAACGGGTCTGTTGGGCGACGAAGCCGCTCGACTCAACGAACAATTCGTCAAGCATGTTGCCACCGGCAAGCCCTTCGTGACCCTGAAAACGGCCATGACACTGGATGGAAAGATCGCGTTTCCAAATCAGAAGCGCGGATCGATCACATGGATTACGGGAGAATCGGCGCGCCGGCGCGTCCATGACATTCGCCATGCTCACGATGCCATCCTTGTGGGTATTAACACTGTTTTGAAGGACGATCCGCAGCTCACCGATCGTTCCGGCCGACCCCGCCGACGCCGTCTTCTTCGCGTGATCCTCGACGCCCAATTGCGTCTCCCCTTGCGCAGTCAGATTGTTCGGTCGGCCCACGAAGATGTTCTGGCTTTTTGTCAGACCAGCGCCAAGAAATCGGCGGGCCCGGCATTGGCAAAACACGGAGTTGAAGTCGTGCCTTGTTTGAAGACAGGTCTTTCGACTTCGGCGAATTGGAACAACATCTTGAAGGAACTCGGCAAAAGGCAAATTCAAAGCCTTCTGATTGAGGGTGGTGCGGCCACCAACAGTAGTGCACTCCGAGCTGGAGTGGTGGATAAATTTCATTTTTTCATTGCCCCGAAGATTTTGAATGGACGAGACGCCGTGCCCGTGTTCGCGGAAGACCTTGGTCGATCTTCGCGAGTGCCGGCATCTGTGGACCTTTGGAGTATCGAATTCGTTGGCGAAGATTTGCTTGTGACAGCCTATGCCGTAAATTAGTCCGTGATATCGGCGACCCCATTTACAAAAGGAATGTTCTATGTTTACTGGAATCATTGAAGAATGCGGAAAGATCGTCGGCATTCGTCCGTTGGGAACACGCGGAAAGACCGTTGAAGTCAGGGCCAAAGCAGTCTTGGAAGATTTGAAGGTGGGCTCTTCAATCGCCGTCAATGGGGTTTGTTTGACAACCATTCGTTTCGGGAAGCAAACGTTCTTCACCGAGCTTTCGACCGAAACGGTTCGCCGCACCACGTTCTCGAAGATGTCTGTCGGAACGCCCGTCAATTTGGAAAGGCCGATGAGTGCCCAGGCTCGTTTCGGCGGCCACATTGTTCAGGGACATATCGATACGGTTGGAAGATTCGTGGGCGCCGCTGCTTTGAAAGATTCCTGGATGTACGCCTTTGAAGTTCCAATTGAGTTTCTGCCTTTGGCGGTCTTCAAGGGATCCATCGCCATCGACGGCGTCAGCCTGACCATCGCCGAACTGGAAACGGGTCCTGCGCTTCAAAAGCGCAGAGTTTTTCGCATCACCATCGCGATTATCCCCCACACTCACGACGTTACAAATTTCAAGACCTTGAAACGCGGCCAAGGTGTCAATTTGGAGTTCGACGTCGTCGCCAAATATGTGCAGCAAATGCTCGAAAAGATCCGCCTGCCAAAAGCAAAGTCCTCTCGCTCCGCAAAGGTGAAACTCACCGTGCAATCCTTGCGACAGATGGGATTTTAGGGATGAAGATAAAATATAGTGACAGACAGTGACTCGTTTCGACGCGTCATGGCTCGGGTAGCCGCAGTGTGGTTTCTGCACCGCGGGCCTCGAGGCGTCACTATATTCTGTCATCATCTGTAAGCAGGTGATCGATCTGCATTAAGCCGGAAATTGAAAGGCGATTTGCCCTAAAGGAGCTATATGGACCAACTGTGGGCAGCGCCAGCGATGATGTTCTTCTTGTCGCCCTAAATAGGCCGCCTTTGAACTGTCGAAGGCATCAGCAGCGCTAATGTTCCTCTTGTCTTGGAGAGAGCATTTTTTTGCTCTTGCCCTGAAAGGGCATCCATCTTGCCCTTTCAGGGCAAATGCACTACTTGCAAGGGCCATTACCTCGATGAGATTTGAATCGAATGGGTAGGTGACGCCTTATGTCAAAGGCCCCCAACTCAATTGCCAAATGCAATGATCTGACACTCTCTTCTCGGCGTTTGCGGTTATGGTAGCGATGCCAAGTCCCCCGCGGGGGACGCAGGCAGCGGCTTTTAGTGCGCCGGGAAAACACTCGCCTCTTCATGAGGACCGGTTGCTCGCATTTGGGCTTGGGCGCTCGTGGTACCGGCATCGAATTCTTCAAAATACGATTTTTAGATTGCCCTTTCAGAGCAAGGAGGTAATCAACTGAGGTCTTCGATCCCAGGGCGTTGCCCTGGGCTATTCAAGATTGCCCTTTCAGGGCATGAACAACAAGTATGCCCCTTCGGGGCAAGGGCAAGATGGATGCCCTTTCAGGCCAATAGCAAAAAGGACGCTCTTTCAAGAGAAGAACTAGCAAGATGCCCTATCAGGGCAAGAGCACTATCGACAGGCGCTCCTTTCCTTGCCGTTAACGCCTATCTGATTTAGAATTCCTGCTGGTCCATTTGCCAGGACGTTGAGGCAGTACGCCCAGTGGACTTTGGAATCGAGAAGTTCGCTTAAGGATACCGACAGAGATGGCTGAAAAACACAACGTGGTTCCTATTGCACGCGGCGAGTTGCTGTTGGACTTTGCGACCGCGGAGGATGCCATTGAAGACATCCGGGCCGGCAAGATGGTGGTTGTGGTGGACGATGAAGATCGCGAGAACGAAGGCGATTTGACGCTGGCCGCCGAAAAAGTAACCCCCGAGGCCATCAATTTCATGGCCAAGCATGGCCGCGGTTTGATTTGTCTCGCCATGACACCGGAGCGGCTCGACGAGCTTCAAATTCCCATGATGGTCACGGAGAACACCTCGAATTACGGCACGGCGTTTTGCGTTTCAATTGAAGCCAGGCACAAAGTAACGACGGGAATTTCTGCGGCGGACCGCGCCAACACCATCCTGGTCACGCTCGATCCTTCCACCAAAGCCAACGACCTGGCACGTCCGGGTCACATCTTTCCCTTGCGGGCGCGTCGCGGCGGCGTGCTGGTGCGCGCCGGCCAAACCGAGGCTGCTGTGGACCTCGCCCGGATCGCGGGCTTGAACCCGGCGGGCGTCATTTGCGAAGTCATGAATGAAGACGGGACCATGGCGCGGGTCCCGCAGCTGATGAATTTCTGCCGAACTCACAAGCTCAAACTCGTGACGGTCGCCGATCTGATTCGATATCGCATGCGGACCGAGCGGTATGTTCATCCCGTAGCAGAAACGGTGCTTCCCACCGCCTACGGCGATTTTCGAATGATCGCTTACGAAAGCATGGTGGACGGCGAAACCCACATCGCACTGGTGAAAGGAAACATTGAAAACGGCGATCCCGTTCTTGTGCGCGTCCATGCCCATTGTTTGACCGGTGACGTGCTGGGCTCCAAGACCTGTGATTGCCAGAAGAGCATTGAAGCCGCTCTGCGCATGATTTCGCGCGCCGGGCAAGGGGTCTTTGTTTATCTCCACCAAACGGGGCGTGGATTTGGATTGCAGAAGACCGATGGAAAATATGAAATCGCTTTTCACGGGCACAGCGAGAATGCCGCCGGAGAAGGCGAAGCCAGTCGCATCAATCAACGTGAAATCGGGATCGGTTCGCAGATACTTTCCAGCCTGAAGCTGCATCGAATTCGCATCCTCACGAACCATCCTCGCAAATTGGTGGGACTGGAAGGTTACGGTATCACGATTGTTGAGCAGGTACCCTTTGAATACGTGTAACAACTTCTTTCGCCGCCTCCAAGGACTGCGGATTCAAAGGATTTTTTTGTGGCTGGCTGTGGCGGCTCTTGCTGCACCTGCGACCCTCTCTGCACAACTGCCTCGTCCCACCTCTCCGAATGAGCCGCCGGCAGGTCAGACCCGTCCCCCCCGGCTGGATACAACAACACCGGAGGCTCCGCCGCCTTTGCCACCCGGCCTGCAATTCCCTGCGTCGTACTTGCCGTTGGATGCGGGCAGACAATGGACCTACGACGTGGAACTCAACGGGAAGAAGCGCCCCACCCCGCTGATCGTTGAATGTCAAAAGATGTTCGTCAACAACTTCCGCTCGTATTACCTGTTCAACCAGTTCCCGTTTGCAGCCATCGAGGTTCCGGAGATTCCACGGCTGCGGTACGATCGGGCCAGGCAGACGTTTTACCTGATGCTCAAGGACCAGGACCTTCCTTTGTGGCCCACCGAGGGCGATCAGGCTGTGGATTATTCCTTCGGGATAACGCCCCAAGGAAAAGAGGATTTCTCCATCCTCAAAATCACATTTTCTCCCAAGCTTCGAACACCCCTGGCCAATCTGTCGCAACAAGATGAAGTGGTTTTGCGTTATGGCGTAGGTATTACCTCCGCCCAATTCGTCACGGAGTTGGGCATCGAAAAATATTCCCTCGTTAAAACCGAAAAAATCGATGTCAACGCCCAACTCGACAAACCCAAAGAGCTGGTGACTCGCGAACAGCCGCCGGCCGTCATCAAGCCGCCCGATCCTTATGCTTCCTCCGGTCCGGAACTGACTGTGACCGTGGAAACGAGTCCGGGCAAAGTCAAATTCACCCTGCAGATTCAAAACAATGACAAGAAAATGATTCCGCTGACTTTCGATAACGATCAGAGCTTCGACTTTCTGGTTTCTCCGGCGGGATCTTCCACGCCCCTCTGGCAATGGTCGACGGAGCATTATTTTTCGAAGGTCAAACGGGCTGAAGGTCTACTCCCGGGAGAAACAAAAGAATTCTCCGCTGAATGGAGAGGCCGCGACTCGCACCACCTGGCGCTTCCCGCGGGGGACTACCAGGTCACTGCCGTTTTGACCTCCAAGCCGGAATTCCGAACCCCTCCGATTCGCTTTACATTCACTCCTTCTCCCGAGCAATGATTTGCTTTCTCTCCGCCGCTCAAAAATCCAGGCGCAGCGACAGCTGAACCACGCGGGCCTTCCGTGCGGCCCGAGGCTGCAAAAAGTCGCTGTCGTTGACGTCCACGAATCCGTTTACAAAAAACACGGCATTGTTGAAGACGTTAAAGAATTCAATCTGGGGACGCATATTCACACGCTCTTTAAATCGGAAATTGCGGGAGATCGCCAGGTTGATCTGCCGTTGCGCCGGACCGATTCCAATGTTTCGGCCGAGATTTCCGCTGCTTCCAATTGTGGCCGGCGAAAAATACATTTTGGGATCAAGGGAAGATTGATTGCCCGGGAGACTTACCAGAGTGGGCGGCGATGAAAGCTGTCGAATCAGGTTGGGGCGATCTGTAGCGCGATCGCTGAGATTGCGATCGCTGCCCCCGTTCCCGATTGTGAAGGGGCGCCCTGATGCGAACATGACCACCGGAACCATGGTCAATTTCACCTTCGGAATTTCAAACACTCCCTGAAAAATGAAACGGTGACGCTGATCGGTGTTCCCGAGGGACCACTCCGGACGGTAATTGAATTCATCCTGCGGTGTGGAAGTATTGATGAAGGTATCTTCCATCAACTTCGAGAGCGTGTAGGAGGCCCGAAAAGATATTCGTGGCGTGGCGCGCTGGCTCACCGACAGGGTCATGCCGTGATAAACGGAAGATCCGGAGGATTCAAGTTGATCGATGCCAAAAAGATCCGGAAAAGGACGCAGCGGCTTCACGGCGGCCCAAAGCAGTCGAACAAACCGGCTGGTCGAAGAATTCGATATCTGCGAAGGGGCGTTCAGACCCAGTGTAATCGGGGCTTTGATGATTCCTCCATTGGGAGCAGGGACGGAGGTGTTGGTTCCCAGATCAAACCGGACGTTGGAATAAGTGGTCGAATCCAGCTTCAAGGAAAACGTTTGGTCCAACAAATACCGGGTTAAACCGCCCGCCGGGGGAATCGGCGCATTGATGTTATGATCTCGCCACAGTTTGATGCCGCGGTTGAATTGATAGGAGGCTTCGACCACCATGCCGCGCCGGATTTCCCGCTCCACTCCCAGCGAGGCCTGTTCGGAGTATGAAATCCGAAGATCCGGCGCGATGCGTCGCGTGTCTTCGGGCGGAGTCGCGGCCCCATAAACGTCGGCGTTGTTGGGGAGAATCCGCGGGAACAAGGCTGATAGAAATTGATTCACGTCCGCTGCGGAAAGACCAGGGAAGAGTTTCAACACATCTTCACCGGTCCGAAGGTCGACGAATCGCAATCCCGTCTTTCCCGCAAAATCGCCGAACGACCGCAGCAGCACGCGGTTATAGAAAATCCCGAAACCGGCTCGAAGCAGTGTCCTATCGGAGTGAAACGGGGCCCAAGCCAGTGAAGCACGCGGTCCCCAATTGTTGT
>JAQUPQ010000022.1 GCA_028716525.1 Terriglobia bacterium
GCGGCCATCAAAGAATACATCCAGGAAAACAATCAGCACCCCCGAATCTTCCTCTGGACGGCGTCGGTTCATCAAATCTTGTCGAAGATCAACAAATGTAAAGAAGCGTTAGACGCACTACACTAGGTCTTGGGCGCCGATTGGACCAAAAGGAATAGGTCGCGTAGAGAGCCATGAGTCCAGCATCGTACTAGCCGGTTTGGTGAGAAGCGTGGCAAGGGAAGTGCGCCGCATAACAATTCGTTGGACGCGAGCGGCGGGAGCGTGTTTCGTAACTAACTTGGTGTCGCGAAGGGTGCCTTGCTTCGCGCCGCGCCATCGGTGTTGCGGATTGCCATCAGCTTGGTGAATCAAGTACCTATGGAGAATATATGAAATCACAGATAATGGGATTGCGGGTCGCTGGAACTGTTTTTGGTCTGATGTCTCTGGCTCAGCTAACGCGTTTTCTGACACATTTTCAAGTGTTTGTTGTTGGGTACGAACTGCCGATGTGGCTCAGCGCGCTCGCTTTTGTGTTTTTGGGTTCTCTGAGTATTTGGATGTGGAAACTGTCGTGCAGGGCATCCAAATAAGACGTTCTGGTCTGGTGTTGCCCAACCAGCGGCTGGTGCGGACAAAACTTCGGCGCTCATGTCTACAGTATTCGTGTCCTTCAATTTTGCCGCACAGCCCATCCGTTAGGCAGCGACGGAATCGTGCGCTAGCAACCGCAGGTCCCACGACCAGCAATCAGCAGGAGAAGGCGTGGAGAGATGAGTTGAGATCTTCGCGGTGTTGCAGTGCGTCGCGATCGAACTTTTGTACATCGCCGAGCCTCGCGTGTGGGTTTAAGATGTTCCTGTGGCTCAAGAGTCAAGGCCGGGCGCTTGCCATGAGCTCAGTGTTTTGGCACGTCGTGTTCACGCGCTAAGCCAACTGTAAAGTGACAGGTAAACCGTTGTTTTCTCGACTAAAAGCGATTCTCCGTGCGAGATGGGTGGCCAATACGGGTCCTTACTGGCGAACGCTGCCAATGCGGAGTATGAGAAAGCTGCTCGCCTCGCTGTTCTTCACCTTCGGCGCACTTGGTTTCGCCATCGATCTACTCCTGCTCAACTATCAGTCTTTGGGTCGAGGGTTGTTCTGGCCACTGTTCAGCGGGATTTTGGGGACAGTCTGTCTCGCGGTCAGGATAAAGCGGATTCATCTCCTCCCCGTTCCTCTGCTGATTCTGGTGGCTGGCCTTTGGCTGGGCATGAGGGTCTCGCATACTTCCCCGGCCTGGCCGGATGCGGCCGCGCTGAAACGTCGAGTCGTGTTTGACGCCATCGGCATCTTGGCGGGCACCCTCATCGGATATCGTTGGCTCGTGGCCTTCATCCGCACCGAAGGCATCGCGAGTGTCCGCATGCAAACCGAACTGTCCCTCGCGCACGGCATTCAGGCGACTCTGGTTCCATTGATTTCTTTTCGGACCGCCCGCTTCGAGATATACGGCAAGTCTATGCCCAGCAGAGAAATGGGGGGCGACCTGATCGATACAATCGAGAGCGACGGAACCCTGCTGGCTTATGTCGCTGATGTGTCCGGACACGGCCTGGCCGCCGGGCAGCTTATGGGAATGTTGAAGACAGCAATTCGTGTCTCACGTCAGCTCGGACAGCAACCAGTGGCCGCGCTCGAAAGTGCAGATCGCGTGCTGCCGGCCGTCAAAGAACCGAACTTGTACGCCACGCTCGCGCTCCTGTGTTTCGACGGATCCTCTGAGGCCGAGTATGCGCTAGCTGGCCATCCGCCGATACTGCATTATCGTGCGCATACCGGCGATACGTCGCAGCTCTCGATGGAGCAGTTCCCCTTGGGGCTGCTTCCGGGCGGTCGCTATTCAAGCCAGCGCGTCACCTACGCTGCAGGGGATTTGTTTCTGATGCTGACCGATGGGATCTCGGAAGTACCCAATGCGAAAGATGAGGACTTTGGCCTTGCACGCCTCGAGCAGTTGCTGGTTCACAACGCGGCACGGCCACTCCAGCAGCTTTGCGAGTGCATCATGACCGAGGTCAAACACCACGGCACGCAGCAAGACGACCAGACGTTGCTGCTGCTCCGTGTCCTCTTGTAGCGAAAGCGGTACGACTCCCCAACCGCTGGATGGCAGCAGGCCGAGACCCCATGCTAAGATCCGTCGGTCCCAGGACTTGGAGCTACATAAAAAGGGGTCAAACCTGGACACTGGACAGAGGGGAAACTGCTACCTTGCACCGCGTTGCTTTGTCGAATGTCCAACTCTGACCCCCTTCATTGCGGCCCGAGGAATCCGATTTTGCGCCCGCATGGCGACAGCCGTGCTCTCCCCCCAGCTTTGGTAGCGCAGCCGAGTCAGCAGTCCAGACGAAGGCTGCGGCTTTTGCGCGCCGTCGCAATAAACCTCGGACACCCGCGAGATGCTTTCATATCCTCTGAGAAGAGCCCCATAGACAACTTGTGAGGGGACGCCTGCGTGTTATGCGGAAGCCGGATAACACTCCGGGCAAAGGAATCGGCCGAGCATAAGACTTTGAAAATCTACTCGTTGCAAAGATCATCGGTTGTTGTATGATTTGGAGGGAACCCGAAGAATGAGATTGTCTGGAAACCATATAATCAGTAGTTAGACGGACCAACAAAAATGAAAAACCTTGAAGACTCTGTTGCGAACTATATCTTCGTTCTTGCCGAGTGCAGAGAAAAAACACATCGTGCAGAGGATCGCGACCGGTACACTCGGCACTTGGCTCAGGCCGCGGTGATGTTCTCCATTTTACGAAAGGGCGCCGCGTTAGAGGAATTCAATAGAATTGTGGCTGAAGAACAGCGTTCATACGGTTGGGACTACCTCTCGGATGAGCCAGGTCGAGCAGCAGAAGAAGCTTTTGCAAGGTTTGTGAAGGCCGTGGGAGCATAAAAAGGGTCAAACCTGGACACTGGACAGACGGGAAACTGCTACCTTGCACCATGTTGCTTTGTCGAATGTCCAGGTCTGACCCCCTTCATTCACTAACGCCGGACTGTTCGAACCCGAGAAAGGACACACAAATTGAACGGAATAGCCAACACCCCACGCGGTCTCGAAGACCTCAAGATCAACGTGAAGATCAAGCTGTCAGCCCTCTGGGGCAGCGTCATGTTCTGCTACATTTATGCCGACTACTTCGTGCTATACGAGCCGGGAAAGCTGCAGGCCATTCTCAACGGCGAGTTTTTTGGAGTCGGACCGACGACTCAAGGGGTCTTGTTGGGCGCCTCACTCATGTTGGCGATCCCGAGCTTAATGATTTTTCTGTCAGTGGTGTTGCCACCCGTCTTCAATCGATGGCTAAACATCATCGCCGGAGCCGTCTACACGGCAATCATCCTGAAAACAATGTGGGGCTGGGTGTTTCTTGTCTTCTACGGAGTCATTGAAATCTCGCTCACGTCACTCATCGTCTGGTACGCGTGGAGATGGCCGAAAGCTCCAGCGAGTACCTAGTCATCGGACATAAAAAGTGGTCAAACCTGGACATTCGACAAAGCAACGCGGTGCAAGGTAGCAGTTTCCCGCATGTCCAGTGTCCAGGTTTGATCCCCTTCATTCCCCTTCATTTATTGTCGCAATTATCCTTGTTATTGACATTGCTTTTTGCTCGCACAACAAAGTCGCAAATGATTCAATAGATACCAAGAATGGAGGAACGCGGTCATGAGGAAAGTCATTGTCCTCGAATTTATCACCCTTGATGGTGTCATACAAGCCGGAGGCGGGCCGGAGGAAGATAGCAGTGGCGGCTTCGCGTATGGCGGGTGGCAAGCTCCATATTCCGATGACGTTCTTGGAAGCGTCTTGAACAGGCAGATGAACATGCCGTTTGATCTGTTGTTAGGGCGCAAGACCTTTGAAATTTGGGCGCCATACTGGCCGCACCATGCGGACATATGGCCGGTGTCAATCCTGCGACCAAGTACATCGCCTCCAATACCTTGACTTCTCACGAATGGCAGCCCTCCGTGTTTTTAAGCGGAGACATTGCGGAAAAAGTCAGCAAACTCAAGCAGCAGCCAGGTCCGGATTTGCACGTTTACGGAAGTGCAAATCTCCTTCAGACGCTCATGAAGCATGATCTGGTCGATGCGTTCTGGCTCAAGATCTATCCGCTGACGTTGGGCAGTGGAAAACGGTTGTTTGCCGACGGCACCATCCCGGCGGCGTTCAAGGTGACGTATAGCAAAGTCTCCCCCAATGGCATCATTATCGCGAATTACGAGCGTGCAGGCGCAGTCACAACCGGAAGTGTATAAATATTTTGTTGTCAACTTTATAAATTCGTCAGTGCTGCCCACCCAGTTGCTCCCCGATCAAGAACATCGGGGTTTCGTCCGGCGACAAAGTCGCCGGAACTCAACAAGCTGGCTGACGGCCGAAGCTGCGGTGGTTTCACGCTGCGCGCAAGAAAATGAGTCAGTATTAGACGCGCGCCGCCAATGTTGGACTGCAGTGCGGATAGTACGTTAGTAAAGTTGACCACGCCGCAGCTTAGGTCCGGTCCGTTAGAACTCAGCCGAACGGGAGCTTCGATGACACAACCTGATTTCCTCTATTTGGCGCTTATAGCGATCCTATTGTTGCTCGACAGTTTCATGCTGTGGCCCATGTTCCTTCGGCGGTCACAATCTGATCCAGGTCGGGCTCGGGTGTGGATTTGGTCGGCTTGGATGAGCATGTTGTGGACGCTGGTTGCCGCCGGATTTGCGGTGTGGCTGCTCGAGGCACGAACTTGGGGGGCACTCCGATTCATGACCCCTCACGGGTGGCGGCTATGGGGCGCAATCGGTCTCGTGTTGGCGCTTGCAATAGCTTACGGCCGACCCATCCTTAGGATCGCACGAAGCAACCGCCCGAAGCGGGTCAAACTGGGAAACCCACATGTCGAAAAACTTTCGCCACATACACGATTTGAACTAGGTTGGTGGGTGGCGCTATCGCTGTCAGCTGGGTTTTGTGAAGAGTTCCTCTTTCGCGGATACCTCATCTGGGCCTTTCAGCCGATGCTCGGTTTGTGGGGCGCTGCTGCATTTTCGGTGGTTGTGTTCGCGGCCGCGCACGCGTACCAAGGAATAAAAGGTATATTGTTGGCTGGTATTGTCGGCATCCTGCTTACACTTGTGGTGCTGATTTCCGGATCGCTCTATCCGGCCATGGCATTGCATGCACTCGTTGACGTCGGCCAGGGGCTGATGGCGTGGTTTGTGTTACGTCAAGCGCAGGGCCAAAGTGAAATAATTTGAGGGTAGTCGCAAGTTCAAACGGGGCAAGTTCAAAAGGGATCGGACCCGGACATTTGACGCTGGTCGTCAGGCGGCGCCAGCACTCCATACGAGGACACCATGCGTAAAATAATATTTGCCATGTCGGTATCGGTCGATGGCTTTGTCGAAACGGCTAGCGGCGATCTAAGCTGGGCTTCTCCCGACCCGGAATTGCAGCAACACGTCATCGGTCGGGAGAGCACAATCGATACCCATCTCTACGGACGGCGGCTGTACGAAACCATGTATCCATATTGGCTAAAAGCAGGTGAAGATCCTTCAGCAACAAAATTCGATATCGAATATGCTCAAATCTGGAAGGAAAGAAGGAAAATCGTGTTTTCGAAGACGCTGGCTCAAGTCGGCGGTAATTGTCAATTATTCAGAGGGAATATCTCAGAAGAGATGCATAAGCTGAAAGCACAACCGGGAAAAGACATGTTTATCGGTGGTCCTAATCTTGCTTCGACCTTCATGAAACGCGGTTTGATCGATGAATATTGGCTATATGTTTACCCAATTATTCTTGGAAGCGGCAAACCGATGTTTCCGCACTTGGGCGACAGGATCAACCTAAAGCTCATGGAGACACACAGATTTGGTTCCGGAGTCGTTCTTCTCAAATTGTCTAATGTCCAGGTTTGACCCCCGTCATTGTCTTATACAGACTGTATAATCATTGTTAGGCGGAACTGAAGGTCCTGGAATCTGGCAATACACGCACAAGGAGAAGCGCATGGCAAAATGCCCGTACTGCAAACAAGAGGTCACTTTGGAAAAAGCCAAGAGAGAATCAGCCGATGTCAGCGAGGAAGTACATAAAGAAGTACATGGCCTGGTAAAAAAGGAAATCATGTATTCGTGTCCGCATTGTGATGCTGTTCTTGGATTCGGCTTTTTCTTTGGCGGTTTCCTCACCGGAAGACCGTAATTTGCCTCCCCATCCTGCCTTGCCAGTTTGGCAAAGTGCGGAGGTAGATCAAGGAGATTCTCGATGAACAAAAAGGTCGTGGTATTCAGCCAACCCGGCTGAATGTTTTGCGGAAAGGTGAAAGAGTTTCTTTCACAGAAAAAGATAGACTTTACGGATCGGAACATCGCCGCGGATGAGACAGCACTCAAGGAAATTGAGAAACTCGGCTATATGACGACGCCGGTGATTTTAGTGGATGATCAAGTGGTAGTGGGATTTGATCGACCAAAATTGGAGAATTTGCTGCGGGGCAGTTGAACGTCATTGCGGCGCCGCGTTTCTGTTACCGGGGCGGACAAGGAATGCATAAGTCATATATGGAGAGGGGCGGCAGAGAGTGGTTCGTTTTGTTTTTGGGTTCCCCGATTGTCCTTTGAGATTGGTGCGCGCTTGAGGCGTTGCACAATTTCGCTGTGTCGCCCCCTTCAGGGGCTCATTTGTGCTGTGGTCATTCGCCTGCACCTGAGGCTTACGCCCCGCCCTGCGGGGCTCGAGCATTGGTAGGTGAGAAATGACTCATCGCCCAGCTTCCGCTGGGGGAATTAGCGTCACTCACCCTGTGACATGACGGGAAACTGCTACCTTACACCGTGTTGCAATGTCTAATGTCCAGGTCTGACCCCCTTCATTCCCAGGCTACGGTCATCCCGTCCGCACAAGGCGGACTGGCTTGATAGATAGAGACAGCCACCAATTTTCCTAAAAGCATGATTTGGACCGGACCCCAAGTCAGAGACACTGATAACAAGGACAGAATGAATGAGCTTCTGCGGGGAATTATGAGCCCTCATAAGAAAAGCAAAAGGCTCACTTTTCCACGACCCGGAAATGTGGGCCTTCGAAATTGGTTGCGGGGTAAAGATTTGAACCAATCCCCCAAAGGGGGACGCGCGGGGGATTATGAGCCCTTGAACAAGGCTAGAGATTTTCAGATAGGGTTAGAAAAATTGGCATCCCGCTCGAAAACGAGAAGGGCCCATCCTGTCATTCAGAATGAGCCCAGATTTGGTTGCGGGGCTTGGATTTGAACCAAGGACCTTCGGGTTATGAGCCCGACGAGCTACCAGGCTGCTCCACCCCGCGACAAAACTAACTTTTCATCCCTCAGAGCTGAAACGGGAGCCCTACAAGCTACTCCACCGCGGTGGACTCCAACCCGCGTCATATCAAAATCCAGTTGAGAATAACTGTGCCTACAGGATTCGTCAAGGGGGAAAACCAGGGGCCAGGTGTCAGGGGTCGGGTGTCAGGTATCGGGTTTCAGGTCCTGGGAAGAACGTAAGTATTTGTGGGAGCTTTGCTCAAAAATGAGTCTCAAGAACCCGCGGCTTTCAACAAACGTCGAATGAAACGATTTTGCATTTCCTGGCACCTGACCCCCGACACCTGATACCTGACCCCCGACACCTGATACCTGACACCCGACACCTGACCCCTAGCACCCGACCCCTGGCACCTGATCCCTGTTCCTCACCAGCTGCTATACGGTGTCCCGTCCAATGACGTTCCGGGTGCGCCGCTGTGAACATCGACGATGCCGGATTCGGTTTGGCCGACATTAGACAGTGCGTCGCTAAAATTCACCTGCCAGGTTTGGTTGGATCGTGTGAAGGGATCTTTGGGAATTTCGCGGATGTAACCGGCGGTCACGAGGTCGTCCAGCGCCTGCGGCGCCTTCTGTTTATCAACGGTGTATTGGTCGATTAAGGAACGAAGCTGGTAGAGATCGTCTTTCAGCACAGCTTCCTTGGCGCGGATGATGGAGGCTCGATAGTTTGGAATGACGACGGTGGTCAAAATAAGTATGATCGAAACGACAATCAACAGCTCAATGAGCGTGAAAGCCCGTTCACTGCGGGCGCCGGGGCGCCGAATATGAAAGGCCTGAAATGATTGTGCGAGAAGTTTCATGGATCTTACCAATCGGAATATTTGGTGCCGTCGAGTGCTGTTGCCGTGCTCTTGGTGTATACGTCAAAGACATTCTGGCCGCCCCACGAGGTCGATTCCGGATCGTCCTGATACGATCGCAATCCCCAGTCCGTGGTTCCCGTCATGGGATCTTTGGGAATGCGCCTGAGGAACTTGAGCTTCTTGTCGACCGTGTTGAGCATGGGGACGCCGTCGACCATGGTTTGCAGATCCGGTGGGTAACCTTCCGTATCCAATTTCTTTTCGATCAGGTTTTGATCGGAAGCAATCTTGTAGCGGTCAATGGCGTCGCGCATTTCCCGAAGCGCCCGCCTTAAATCGGTTTCCCTCTGGCGCTGAATGGAGACCCGCAACAAGGGCAGGGCTGCGGACACAAGGATTGAAAGAATCGTGAAAGCGACGATCAATTCCACAACGCTGTAGGCCGATGTGGATCGTGCTGATGATCGTCGTTGTAACATCAATCTTTTCCTTAGCCCGGATGCGGCCATCTCACTGCGCCTTGATCTGGATCTGGCTGGCGCTGGGAGCCGCGGGAATGCGTTCACCCACGGGATTTCGGGCGAACAGCTGTGAAACCACCACGGACGTTTGACCCGGCGCTACCGGTTCAAAGCTCAAGGTCACCAGATTTCCGGAGCCGCTCATGGCTGAAGTTTCGGGCGGCCTGGTCAATGTGATAATGACCGTTCCTGCATCGTTGTCCGGTCGTTGAACAAGTGCGATAGGCTGTTCATCGCGCCCCAGAAATCCTCCTTCCGTGACGTCCTTGAGGCGAATCACCTTCGGATCCCAAGCTAACGCCAGCGAAGCGGAAAACAGATCGTGTATATCCTCCACATTGATGGTCATGGTGAACGGCTTGTCCGGCGGAAAGACGCCCGTCGAGGGAGTCAGCCGGAAAGGAGTCCCCACTGGAGGAGCCGCCGCGGGCGGAGTTGGCTGAGGTGTGGCGGGGCTCACAGATGGCGTCATGGGCGGAGCGGTCTGAATCGCACCCTGCGCCGAGGCCGGTGTTGCAGCCGCAGGAGCGGGCTCTTGCCCCAATCGAGGCAGAGCGCCCTTGTATTCGATAAATGAATCGGTTCCCACATAGAGCCCTTGGAGATTCGCCTCCTCGAACTTGGGAAGCCGCACAATGTGCGGTGTGAGCACAATGATGAATTCCTGTTGCTGCCGATCGGTGTGTTGCGCGGTGAACAACGATCCGAAGAAGGGCACGCGGCTCAAACCCGGAATGCCGCTGATCGTCTTGGTGTCCTGGTCCGAGATGATACCCGCCAGGATGTTGGCTTCGCCTTCCTTCAGGGTAATGTCATGTTCCACCGAACGGGTGTTGAAGATGGGTTCCAACAATCCCGCAAAGTTTTGATTGCCCGCCACGGAGGAGATTTCCACCTTGACGGTCAGTGAGATTTGGCGATCCAAATGAACCTTGGGCGTGATGTCCATATTGACGCCGACATCCTGATACTGGAACTGGCTGAAAATATTTCCGGCCACTGCTCCGCCACCGCTGAACGGAGTAAAGCTTCCCGTGGAAATGGGAACCTTCTGGCCGATACGGATCTTGGCCAGTTTTCCATCGGAAGCGCGCAGTTGCGGGTTTTGAAGGAGCTTCGCACGCGTCGAACTTTCGAGAGCCTGCGCCTGCACGGAGGGAATTACCACGCTAAAGCTGCCGCCGGTGATGTGTCCCAAGCGGTTGATGGGAACAGTGCCGGGGGTCAAGTTGGTCGTCGTTCCACCGGTTGTTGTACCACCGGTGGTTCCAGTGCCGCCGGTGGGTGCGGTAGTCTGCGCTCCGCCCGAGAGCATGTTGTTAAAAGTCCCGGTGGTGGAGAGTCCGGCTCCACCGGGGGAGACCGGGGTGATTCCGAAATCGCGAAGCAAATTGCTGTCCACTTCCAGGACGGCCACGTCGATGATTACTTCGGGTTTGGCTTTGTCGATGGACTGAATAATTTTTTCCGCAATGGCCACCTTGTCGGGGGTATCGCGGATGATGATAGCGTTTAATGCATTGGACTGGACAATGGCTTTCAGAGTCAAAAGCTGCCGCACGGCGTTGACGGTTTCGGTCAAGTCCGTGGGAGCGAGAGAGTTGGAAAGGTAAATGGTCTTGACGATCTGGTCTTCGTAATCGCGGCGCTTGCTTTGATTGTCGGGAACGACCAGGATGGTATTGGAATTTAACGGCTTCCAGAAAGTGCGTGACCGAATGGCCATGATTTCCAAAGCATCCACCAGGGAAACATTATTGAGTTCCAGGCTCATGCGTTCGAGCCCGCCGGAGCGGTCAAAATCCGGGTCAAACACAACGTTAACGCCGGCCAATTTTGCGATGGTTTCATAATCCCGTTTGGCGGTATCTGTAATCTTCAGGGTGAGGGGAGTCGTGGCGACCGGCGAAAGGGGAATCACGCGGTTGGGATCGGTTTCATTTTGGCGCATGCGTTGCAAAATTTCAGTCGGCGGGGCCCCCGGTGTCGGGTTCTCTATGAATTTTTTGAGGCGGTCGTACTCGGTCTGAGCCATCACATTGGAGGGATCAATTTTGTTGGCCAGATCATACTCCGTCAAAGCCAGCTCGTATTTCCCGTCTTTTTCCAGTTTCTCAGCCTTCTCTTGATGCTGAAAGCTCGCTTTGGAGCGCGTCCGTTCGTAATTGAGCCGATATTCGGGATTCCGAGGATCCTTTTCAAGGGCCTTTTGGTAGGCGATGACGGCCTCATCCAGATTTTTCTCGGATTCCCTCTTTTGCCCTTGCCGGAATTCGGCACTGCCCTCGCAACCTGCCAGAGCCAGCGTCAGAAGCAGGAGACACACAATGAATAAAGATCGGGGGCTATTCTCTTTCACGGCAGCATACTCCCTTGAACCTGTTTTAACCCACGGTATGTCGAAGGATGAAAGATGAGATTGCTTCGTCGACGAATCTCGATTAACCATTTTCCTAACATCGAATTAGACGAAGAATAACATGCAAAAGTTTGAGCCACAACAAATTCTTTTGACACTATTGCGCGCCGCGCGTTACACTCGCGCTGATCTTCTTCAGGCGCGTTCGCGCTAATTTTTTCCATTAAGCCCTTTGCGGAGCGGCAGATGAAAGGTGTGGTTTTGGCGGGAGGTTTGGGGACGCGACTCTATCCTTTGACGCGCGTCACCAACAAGCACCTCCTGCCCGTATTCGATAAACCCATGATTTATTATCCCATCCAGACCCTGGTGGAAGCCGGGATTACGGATATCATGGTGGTCACGGGAGGAAATCATGCCGGGGAATTTTTGAAGCTGTTGGGGAACGGCAAGGAGTTTGGACTCCGGCACATCAACTATACCTATCAGGAAGGAGAGGGTGGAATCGCTCAGGCTCTTTCTTTGGCCGAGTTTTTTGTCGCCGGGGAGTCTGTCTGTGTCATTTTGGGCGACAATATTATGGAAGATTCCATCCGTCCCTCCATTGAAGCGTTTCGAAAGCAAGGACAGGGAGCGCGCATCCTTTTGAAAGAGGTCTCCGATCCGGAACGGTTTGGAGTGGCCATTCTGGAGGGCCCGCGCGTGGTTCGGATCGAGGAGAAACCTCAATATCCCCAATCCAAATTTGCGGTGACCGGTATTTATTTTTACGACCCCAACGTCTTCGACATTGTAAGGGCTTTGAAGCCGTCGGGCCGCGGCGAGCTGGAAATTACGGATGTGAATAATGCCTACATCGACCGCGGGGTGATGTCGTATGACGTGGTGGCGGGGTGGTGGACGGACGCGGGGACTTTCGAATCTTTGCATCGTGCCAATGATTTGGTAGCCCAGAAACGGACTGTGGGCGCTCCCGTTTAAGCATCGGGATGCGCGGCATTTCAGCATGTCAAATTTATTAGAGAATGGCTCTCATCCTGAAATTTCATATACCTATTCCATGAGTGCCTCCTTTCCTCGAGACGGGATGGTGAAGCGGAAGACCCGCATCACCGCCATCGTGCTGGCCACGCTGGAAATCCTTTTGACCAGCGTGTCTTTTTTTGGCGCCTTCCTGATTCGACGGGCGTTGCCTTTGCCCCGCGAGATCCATCCGCTCGCCGGCTACTCCCTGCTTTTGGTCCTGACGCTGGTCTTGTGGATGCTTCTTGCGATTCTGCTGGATGCGTATCACATCGTCGAACACCAGGAAAACATTGTGGGGGTCCGCAAGGCGACTCAACAAGTGGCTTTGGGGGGCGTGGTGATCTTGTTGGCTCTGGCGGTTTTCAAGTTGGATATCAGCCGCAGCCTGATTGGGATTTTTCTGGGTTTGAATTGGGTGGTTCTGTCGGTTTTCCGGGTTTCATCAAAGCGGCTGCGCCATCTCATGCGAAAGAAATTCGGGGGACTCCATTCTTTCGTGGTGGTGGGAACCAATCCCGAGGCGCTCGACATTGCACGGCGCATCCACGGACACGAGCTGCTGGGAACCAAGTTGGTTGGAATCGTGGACGCAGCCGATGGGAAGGCCGACCTGGAAGAAGCCCGGAAGATTTCTTCCAACATTACGCAGCTGAGTGATTTGCCCAGCTTGGTTCACGACCACATTATCGATGAAATCATTTTTGCCGTGCCCAAGGAAAAATTGGGAGATTTGGAAGAGATGTTTTTGCTGTGCGAAGAGGAGGGAGTGAAAACCCGGATTCTTTTGAATCTTTTTCCACACGTCATCTCCAAGATGCAGCTGGATTGGCTGGAGTCCAAGCCGTTGCTTACGTTCTCTTCCACTCCGGTTAATGAGTATCTGTTGTTTGTGAAGCGCATCATTGATTTCTTCGCGGCCACCTTGAGTCTGGTGGTTGTTTCGCCGCTCATCGTGTGTGTTGCCCTCCTGGTCAAGATCACCTCCCGGGGTCCCATCATTTTCCGCCAGGTCCGTTCGGGTTTGGGCGGTCGTCCATTCACGCTTTATAAATTTAGATCGATGATCGACGGCGCTGAGGACCAGAAAACGGCACTTGAAGAACTGAATGAGATGGACGGGCCGGTCTTTAAATTGACGCGGGATCCCCGGTGCACGCCTTTGGGCAGGATTTTGAGGAAGCTCTCGCTCGACGAACTCCCGCAGCTCTTCAATGTTTGGAAGGGTGACATGTCGTTTGTGGGTCCGCGTCCCCCGCTTCCTCGCGAAGTGCAGCAATACGCTCGCTGGCAGCGCCGGCGGCTCCGCATGCGCCCGGGTTTGACGTGTTTGTGGATTTTGGAAGGACGAAATCATCTGAACTTCGATCGATGGATGCAGTTGGACTTGGAATATATCGATAACTGGTCGTTGCTTCTGGACTTGAAGATTTTTCTCCGAACCATCCCCATCGTCTTATCAACTCGTGGCGCTCTTTAAATCCACCGTGGCCACGGATTCACCTCACACATGAAGAACTATCAGCCGCCTGGCGGCGTCTTAAGGAATGGCCCCGGGGAAGGGTCAGGTATGGTAGCATGCGAGTTGCGGGAAGGAGTTTGGTAATGAAGAAGTTCTATTTTGGGATGTTGAGGAATTTGTTCATCGGACTGGTAGCAGCGGGGGGAAGCGGTCTGATGTGGGCGCAGCCCGCCCTGCCGGCGGTCACCTGGCAGAATTCGAAGCTCTCGGTTCGATTTGAGGACGCTTCCGTGGCTCAAATCGTGAGCGCCATTGCAGCCCGGACGGGAATCCAATTATCGGTGGATCCCAGCGTTTCATCATTCCGAGAAAGCGTCTCTTTCGTCAATATGGCATTGCACGACGCCCTTCTCAAGGTTCTGGATGGAAGCAATATCGATTACATTATCGTGGGCGATCCAAAATCCAAAGACGGCGTGAAGAAGCTGATGTTGTTGGGATTTGCGCCCAAAGACACGGCAACCGCCGCGATCAATCAGCCCGGTGAAGTGAATGCGGTGCAACCCAATCCGTATGCGAATCAGCCGGGCATTTTCTCCGGTCGAACCATGAATCAGGAACCCGTCCCAAGAGCCACCGGACAATTTTTGCCGTTTCCGGAAGCCGGTGGAGCGGCCGTCTCCAACGACCAACAGGCTCCGGCGCGGCCCTATCCTCCTCCCAACCCGTTTAATCCGACGGCTCAAAACCCGCAATCGCAGGGAACGAGTCAACCGGTTCCACAGCGTTATCCCATTAGAAAACCCTGACAGGACGGAAATTGATCGGGGGGGTGAACAGCTCGGGAAGCTGTACGCTATTTTTCCGCCAAGGTATAATCGCTCTCCGGTGAACGGCCTGAGCCTTGCATCATCGGGTGCCGATTTCCGGGTGGTGAGGACTCCCAAACCATTCCACATGCCAAAATCAGAGGAAAGAAAAGTATTTGCGTTCAATCGAGCGGCTTCGCACAACTATTTTCTTTTTGACAAGTACGAGGCCGGTCTGGCGCTGCGCGGTACGGAGGTCAAATCCATCCGGGAGGGCCGGGCGAATTTGAAGGACAGCTACGCCCAAGTAAAAAACAACGAGGTCTGGTTGATGAACTGTCACATCAGCCCTTACTCCTTCGGCAATCGTCAAAATCACGATCCCTTGCGGCCTCGTAAGTTATTGTTGCACAAGATGGAGATTCGACGGCTCATTGGCAAAACGGTGGAGCGCGGTTTCACGTTGATTCCACTGCAGCTTTTTGCGCAACGCGGACGAATCAAATGCGAAGTGGCATTGGCGAAGGGAAAGCACACACACGACAAGCGGGAATCGATCCGGAAAAAAGAGACGGATCGCGAGGCTCGTGCCGCCATGCGGTCAGGCCGAAAATGAGCCGGGCTGTGTGCCCGACATGGAATGGGTGTGCGAGCCTCGCTACCCGGGCAACAATTTCGCCGGCTTCCGAGGGCCCGGCATCCAAGTCTGCGGAATTTCCGGAACTTTAGCGAGCGTATAGATATGTCATCACCTGAATTTAATGTCTTCAAAGTGGGATTGTTTGCGGAACTCGATCGCAAGAAGGATCGGATTTTGGCCGGAAAGATGTCTTTGCTTGAAAGAGTGCAACCCTTGACAGAGGAGTGGGCGATGGGTGATTGCGCCTTGGATGGAGTGGCGACTGTAGCCATGCCCACGGCGGTAAAGAACCATCGAGCTGCAACAGCCTGGCTCTTTCAGCACCCGGAAGATTCGGCCGACATTTCCATCGCCTTAAAAACTATTCATGCGCTAATGGTATTTAGCTTAAGTGATCAGGGAGGCCAGTTTCGATCTCAAGAGGGTATCCCACTTTGTGCAAATCACGAACCATGCGACGCCTCGATGATCTCGGCCCTCGTGGATCGTCTGACCGAATGGACGCGCGCCGACAGCTTTGGAGAGCTGCATCCCGTTCAGCAGTCGGCCCTGGTGCTCATAAGGCTGCTTGATATTAGCCCCTTCGTTGAAGCTACAGCTCGAACATCACGAGTGGTAGCCAATGGATAATGCTTCGAGCTGGCTTTCCCCCGGCTGTAATTGGCCAAACTCAATCGGAAACCTATCGGAAAGCTATTGAGTCGGGTTTGGGCATGGACACAACGCCCTTGACGCAATTAATGGCAGCCGTTGTCAGTGAGTCCTTGGATAAACTGATCACGCATTGAGGGGTGAGATTCATTCCAAGGCGATGGCAGCGAGACCGGCGGCGGACCGTTGCTTGACAGCCCGACTTTTAGGAGTAGAATGGGCGGGTTCGATTCAGGGTGTTTTGACCTGATCTCGTGTCGCCAAAATTCCGAACCGTCGGGATGCGGGGGACCCAGGTACGTGGGGTGAATCTTCGAGGGAGTTTATCGAAGTAGGGCACTTTCAAGCTCGAACCCGTCAGCTAACCTCGCCGGCGCCTGAGGTTTTCTGGAGAGCGGTCGGGAAAGCTCTCCAAGAAACGTCGATTTGAAAGGGCATGATGGGAGTATCGACGCACGCCATCCACAGATGCTCTGTGGATTTTTTTTGCCCTCGCTGGTTTGTTGCGTGTTGGGACCAAACAATTTCAAGCATCGCATGCCAATCTACCCGTTTAAGCCGCAGAATCAAGGGTCTGCTCCATTCCACGGTTGTTTCTGGATTCATTTGAAATCGAATGGGGCTGTGTATATTCACGGACGGGCGATAGCCAAGGAATACTAGCGCGTGAGCACGGACACCTTACAGCTGGGACCGGAACCCAACGTCGAGTTGCGCCGCGATGTCAGCATTTGGGGCTCCTTCATGTGGGGATACGCGGATGTCGGGGCCGACATTTATACGGCGCTGGGTTTAGTGATCGCGGCCGCCCAAGGCATGGCCAGTGTCGCTTTTGCCATTGCGGGATTGGTGTACATCTGCATCGGTTTGGCTTATACGGAATTGGCCTCGGCCTATCCCGTTGCCGGCGGAGGGCATTATTATGCGTTGCGCGGCCTGGGTGATTTTTGGGGCTTTGTGGCGGGCGTGGCGCTGCTGCTGGATTACACCATCGATATCTCGCTTTTCTCAGTGGCCTCCGCGGGTTATTTTCTCTCCTTCTGGTCGAAGATCATCACGCACGCCGAGCGCATCAAACATCAGATTCATCTGACCTCTTCGGTTGTGATCTATGATTGGGTAATGGTGGTGGTGTCCCTCGCCTTGATCCTCTTCTTGATCTGGTTGAACATCCGCGGCATGAAGGAATCGTCGTTGTTTAACGAGATCTTGGGAGCGCTTGATATTGTCACCGAGTCCACCTTGGTGGTATGTGGGTTTGTTTTTGCCTGGCGGCCGGAACTGATCTCGTCGCAGTTTTTGGAAACCTGGCACCACTTCGACCTGCATCGTTTCGCCTACGGAACCTCTCTGGGTATAATTTGCTTTGTGGGATTGGAATCCATTTCTCAAGCCGCGCAGGAGACCCGCCGCCCCGCCACTATCATACCCAGGACTTCTATTACGTTGATCATCACGGTGTTTGTTTTTGCCGTGGCGTTTTCTAACCTCAGCTTGGGTGTTTCTCCGTGGCAGAACTTTGAAACCCACATGGAAGATCCGGTGGCCTATCTCGCGACGTTGATTCCCTTTATTGGGTTTATCGCGGGGCCTTTCGCGGCGTTTCTTGGGATGACGATCTTGGCGATCTCGGCGAATTCCGGCATCATGAGCGCTTCCCGTCTGACGTTTTCGATGAGCCAGCTGAAGCTGTTGAGCCCCTGGTTCGACAAGGTCCACCAGAGGTATCGCACCCCGGCGCGAACCATCGCCTTTTTTTCGGGATTGGGAATCCTGTTTGTCGCGGCCTCGGCATTTACTCCGCAGATTATCGATACCTTGGGGAATATGTATGCTTTTGGGGCGACGCTGGGTTACATCATCGTTTTTGCCTCGCTGATCAAATTGCGCTTTGTCGACCCTTATACGCCCCGGCCGTATCATGTGCCCATTAATTTCAGTTGGAAGCGACCGGGTCAGGTTCCGGTCCAAGTGCCGATACTGGGATTCTTGGGGATGGTGGGTGTGAGCATGATTTTCTTCTTTGTGGTTTACACACACGCCATCGGCCGCATCGCCGGTCCAGCTTGGGTCGCCCTGTGTCTTCTTTATTACGTTTTTTATCGGCGTTCTTTGAAGCTCCCTGTTCTGGGCAGCGTTAAACATGATTGGGAGAAAGAACAGATGGCTGTACTGACCTCAGCCGAGGAGTACGATCTGCTTGAGCGGTACAAACTGGCGTTGTTGGAACGTGACAAAATACTGAAGAAGAAAGTCAATGGAACCAAGATCTGAACTGCACTGGGCTGATCGCTGGAAGCGCCTGAACGCCTGGATTTTCATAGCGTGTGGTGTGGTGGTGGTGTGGCGATCCTGGGGAAGACCGGGAGCGTGGTTGGCTGTCGTCACCGGCGCGATATTGGCATTCTTCGGTGTTTATCGGTTGAATCTTTACCATCGAGCTTTGAATGGAACGCTGAAGCCGCCGTCGCTCCCTCGTAGAGCCGCGCGGCCTCGAATGTGATATGCATCCGACACTTGTTTTCAGTCCTCTGGGTATCGTGATTTCCGTGGTCTTTGTCACGTCCATGGTTTCAGTCTTGTGGTGGATGTTGCATCCGCCTCCACAGGTTGAAGCCGCCGTGGCCAAAGCCCGGCGCTCGATCAGCGCGTTCCGACGCATCATGGTGACCACGCGAGGGATGCGGTACGATGATCGGGCTGTGGAACTGGCTTGCCGGCTTGGGCAGGAGCAGAAATCGGAAATTGTGGTCAGTTACATCATCGAGGTGCCGTTGACGCTTCCCTTGGGAATTAAGCTGGACCAGGAAGAGAAGAAAGCCGACGAGGCCGTCAACCGGGCCTTGAACATCATCAAGCTGCATCAACTGAGTGCTGTGGGCAGCATTGGCCGCGATCGGGAAGCCGCCCGCGGCATTTTGCGGGCCTCCCGGGAACATGAGGCCGACCTGTTGATCTTATCCATCGATCCGCGGAAAACGGCTCTGAAAAAATTCTCCGGAAAAACCACCGAACGGATACTCAGCGAGGCTTCCTGCGAAGTCATCGTCGATCACATCCCGGTCAGCGATTTGCTCTCGCCGGAAAGTATGTGAAGTGTGCGGATGGAGTGAGGGCGTTTCGCCCGACGCGGCTTTATTTATGAACGGAGTCTTAGAAGATCATGCGAATTATCATTGTGGGATTCGGACGAGTCGGAACGCAACTGGTCCAGCAATTAGGCACCAAGCAGCATGAGGTGACCGTGATCGACCAGGAACGCCATATGGCCGATCATCCCTTGGCTTCGCTGCCGACCCGGCTGATGATCGGTAATGCCATTGATGCGGAGATTTTGAAAGAAGCCGGTGTTGAAGATGCCGATGTCCTTTTTGCCACCACCCGGGACGAAAACACCAATCTGATGGTGGCGCAAGTGGCGCGGATCGTTTTCAATGTCCCCAAAGTCATTGCCATGATTTACGACCCCAGCCGTGAAGCCAGTTATCATGAGGCGGGAATTGAGACCTTTTGTTTGACGCTGGCCGGTGCAGAGTATCTGGCGTCCCAGATTACAAAGACTCCCGCCGGCGATTTGCGGGGGGCCTGGAAACGCGCGCACGATGAAATGATGAAGCTGGTGAAGGAACCGGTGCGCAGTGTGGCCACCCAGGGTAAGAACTATTACGTGATTATTCTGGGGGGTAGTTTGGTGGGCTATTTCCTGGCCCGCAACCTCATGGCCAAAGGACACGAGGTGACCATCATTGAGGACGATCCCGAAAAATACAACATCATCATTCATCAGATTGATTGCAATGTGATCTTCGGCGACGGTTCGACGATTCCCGTGTTGGAACAAGCGGGCGCCAACCGTGCGGACGTCTTCGTGGCCGTCACCAATCACGATCACGACAATCTCATCGCCTGCCAGGTGGCCAAGTCCCGTTTCGGCGTCAAGAAGGCCATTGCGCGCGTGAAGAACCCCAGAAACGAGGCCATTCTCCAGCGCCTGGGAGTGGATGTCACGGTCAGCTCGACGGGCATCATTGCCCAAATGATTGAGCGCGAACTTCCGATGAGTACCATTAAGACATTGTTGGATTTCAAGTCGAGCAACCTGGAGATTGTTGAGTACGACTTGGAAGATGAAGCCCCGGTGATTGGCCATCCGATCCGCGACCTGACCATGCCGAAGGATTCCAACATTGTAACCATCCTGCGGAATAACGACGCCGTGGTGCCCCGCGGTGAAACGGTGTTTTCACCCAAGGACGTGGTTTTGGTGCTGATGAAAGCCAATGTTGAACCGGATGTGAAACGTGTCCTTTTGGGATAGAGCTCATGAAGATTGCTATCATGGGCATTCGAGGCGTTCCAGCCAACTACGGCGGTTTTGAAACTTTCGCCGAGGAGATGGGATGGAGGCTTGCCGCCCGAGGCCATGCAGTTACAGTTTACGGCCGCTCCCATTATGTTGACCCTCACCTTGAGTCCTACCACGGCATTCGCCTGCGCGTCTTGCCGAGCCTCAGAACCAAATACTTGGACACGGTCGCTCATACGGCCCTCTCGGTCATTGATTCGCTGGGACGGGGATTTGAATGCATCTTAATATGCAATGCAGCCAATGCCGTTTTTTCCTGGATACCTTCCTTGGGCGGAACGAAGGTGGTTCTGAACGTGGACGGGTTGGAACGAAAGAGAAAGAAATGGAACGTCCTGGGTCGATCTGTTTATCGAATTTCTGAATGGCTGGCCACCTGGCTGCCTTCGGCGATGGTGACGGACGCCGCCGCCATTCGGGATTATTACCGCGCTCGATATCATGCCGAATCCTATCTGATCCCCTATGGAGCGGCGGTGGATACCACGGCCAGCGACGGCGTGCTTTCTCGATTGAATGTGGAGCCCCGAAAGTACTTTCTCTACGTGAGCCGTTTGGAACCGGAAAACAACGCCCACCTCGTCATTCAGGCCTTCGAGAGAGTGAAGACGGATTTAAAGCTTCTCATCGTGGGGGATGCGCCCTACAGCGAAGAATATATTCGGGAACTGAAGACTACGGCGTCGAAGAATATCCTCTTTACCGGGGCGATTTATGGGACCGGCTATCATGAGTTGCAGGCCCACGCCTTGTGCTATTTGCACGCCACGGAAGTCGGAGGAGCTCACCCGGCCTTGCTGGAAGCGATGGGCCACGGGAATGTCGTCATCGTTCACGATACTCCCGAGAATCGCGAAGTGGTGGGCGACGCCGGAATTATCATCGATATGCATGATGAAGCGGCTTTGGTAAAGGGCCTCCAAGAACTCGCCTCCGGGCTTTCGAATAAGGACCGATTGAGAACGCTCGCCAAAGATCGGGTGGAATCGTTCTACTCTTGGGACGCCATCACCACCCAATATGAAAAACTGTTTGACTCCTTAATCGAAAACTAGATACTTTACAAAATTAGTCACAGACTCGACGGGGAAATGCGCGGAGAATGAATGTGTGCACAGAGCAGGTGAGCGGCGCTCTCCGGGTGTTGTGCGGCAATCTTGAGCGTCGGAAAGATGTCGGTTTCCGGGATCATCCAAAGACATGAAGATTCTAGTCACAGGCGGAGCGGGATTCATCGGATCGAACTTCATCCGATATATGCGGGAGGTTTACCCCGACCTGTTCATTACGAATTTGGACAAGTTAACCTACGCCGGGAATCTTGATAACTTACGGGATCTGGAAGGGGATTCGCACTACCGGTTTGTTCGTGGTGATATCTGTGATCTGCAGATCGTCAACGAGCTGATGTCCGCGCGTCCCGACGCGGTGATCCATTTTGCCGCGGAGACGCATGTGGACCGCTCCATTCATGAGGCGCGATCATTTGTGGAAACAAATGTTCTGGGGACCTATTGCCTCCTGGAGGCCGCGAGGGAGCAGCGCGTCGAACGCTTCGTTCAGATTTCTACCGATGAGGTGTACGGATCACTTCCGCCCAGCGGTCGCTTTACAGAAGAGACGCCGCTTTCGCCCAACAGCCCCTATTCGGCCTCCAAGGCCGCAGCGGACTTGCTGGTACGGTCGTATGTTCACACCCATCGATTCCCCGCCTTGATCACTCGCTGCTCCAACAACTATGGCGCTTATCAATTTCCGGAAAAATTCCTTCCTTTAATGATCAATAACGCCCGCCTCGGAAAGAAACTTCCCATTTATGGGGATGGAGAGAATGTCCGGGATTGGCTCTTTGCCCGCGACCATTGCCGGGCCATCGATCGGGTCATGCGGAAAGGACGCGTCGGTGAAATTTACAACATCGGCGGCCATAACGAGTGGCAAAACATCGAAGTCGCCAGGCTGGTGTTGAAGGAATTGGGGAAGCCGGAATCGTTGCTGCAATTTGTCCAGGATCGGCCGGGACATGACCGCCGCTATGCCATCGATGCCGGCAAGATTGGCAAGGAATTGGATTGGAAAGCCGAAACAAAGTTTGAAGACGGGTTGCGCTGGACTATTCGATGGTACTTGGAACATGAAGCCTGGCTTGACCAGGTGACCAGCGGGGATTACCGGACCTACTATGAACGAATGTATGCCAAGCGCTAAAGTGGACGAATCATGATTTGCGTTCGCGCAGAACACCTCGCCAAAAGTTATCGAATCTATCCCAAACCTTCGGCCCGGCTTCAGGAGCTGTTGACTTTCAATCGCATCTCGAGGCATCACGATTTTTGGGCTCTCGACGATGTCAGTTTTGAAGCCGAGGAAGGCCAGACGGTCGGCATTATCGGTGTGAACGGGTCGGGCAAGTCCACCCTGCTGCAGTTGATTGCCGGTATTCTGCAACCCAGCCGCGGTTCGGTGACGGCGCGCGGAAGAATCTCCGCCCTGTTGGAGTTGGGCTCCGGATTCAATCTCGAATTCACCGGCCGTGAGAATGTGTTCATCAACGGCGCTCTGTTGGGCTTGAGACCCGGAGAAATTGAGGCCCGGATGAGTGCGATCGAACAATTTGCCGAGATCGGCGAATTTTTCGATCAGGCCGTGAAGACCTACTCCAGCGGCATGTTTGTGCGGCTGGCCTTTGCCGTGGCCATCAATGTGGATCCGGACATCTTGATCGTGGATGAAGCGCTGGCTGTTGGGGACGCTATTTTCCAGCATCGCTGCATGCGCAAAATTCTGGAGCTTCGGAAGAACGGGAAGACCATATTCCTGGTCTCCCACGACAACTCCGCGGTGAAGAAACTGTGTGATGAGGTGTTGCTTCTCGACGCGGGGAAGTTGCTGGGGAAGGGGAATGCGGATTCCATGGTCCAGAAGTACCTGGAACTGACTTACGCGCGTGAAAAACGCTATTCCAACGGCGGATCCTCTGAGACGGCTGCATCAGGTCCGGAACGACGGAACTTCTTTGATTCTTCTCAGGAACATTTGATCATGGGCATTCCCAACGTGGACCATCGCTTTGGAGATGGACGCGCCGAGGTGCTGGGGATTGAAGTCTTTGGAGAAGAAGGGATTCCCAAACGATCTTTTGCTCCACAAGAGCGGATTCGCGTCAAGATCTCGACGCGTTTCAGGGAAAGTCTGGTGCAGCCCATCGTAGGATTTATTCTGCGTGACCGCCTCGGGATCGACTTGATGGCGACGAATACCGAATATGAGGAGGCTCCGCTCGGGTCAGTTGAAACTGGAGAAATTCGGACCGTGGAATTCTCGCTTCAGCTGCCTTTTTTACGCCAAGGCAATTATTCTTTGTGCCCAGCGGTGGCTGACGGCACGGCCTCTCACCATGTTATGTGCGACTGGATTGACAATGCGGTGGTCTTCAGTGTGGAGAGCGGAGAACTCATTCACGGGCTGATGCGATTGAAAATTGAAACCAGGGTGTTTTAGGCGGAGACAAAGCGACGTGCTTCGCCCGGGATGATGTGATGGTCGAGACCAAGAGTCCACGAATTCCTTTTACCGGGGAGCGCTTCGTTCCCGGAGAAGGTGGTGCGCGTATCGCCTACGAGCATTTGCATCGCTATTGGCTGGCGCGTCAAGTGGCGTCGGGGATGAAAGTGCTGGATCTGGGATGCGGAGAGGGATACGGTTCGGCCGGTTTGGCGGAAGTGGCGCAGAGTGTACTGGGATTGGATCTATCGGCGGAGGCTATCGAGCATGCTCGAAAAGTATACCCGCGACCCAATCTTCATTACGAAGTGGGCGATTGCCGCCACACGCCGTGCGCCGATGGCGAGTTCGACCTGGTGGTTTGCTTTGAATTGATTGAGCATGTTAACGACCAGGAGCAGCTTCTTCACGAAGTGAAGCGGGTGCTCGGACCGCGGGGGGTGTTGGTTGTTTCGTCGCCCGATAAGAAATTTTATTCGGACGAGCCGCGATACGAAAATCCATTCCACGCCAAGGAATTGTACTTGGACGAATTCAAGGCGCTTCTTGAAAGGCATTTTGAGGAGGTCATCATTTTTGGCCAGAAGGGATGCGTGGGGTCTCTGTTGATTCAGGAGGGTCGGGATAACTCCGGACAGGACGGTCAGGTGGGATTTGTCGAGGTTGAAAACCGTGAAGGTTTTTTCAAGGTTCGCGATGGGGCGCCTGGATACGGTTCAAAATATGCCATTGCGGTTTGTTCGAAAGCGCCGGTTCAAGCTCCTTTGAAAAGATTCATGGCAGGAATATGGAATGATGCATCTGAATCTCTCCTTCAAGAAGTTGAGGCGCACAACACCTGGCTCAAGTCGCAAATCGAAGGATTGAATACTCAAATTGGGCATCTGCTTAAAGAGATGTCCCAATTTCAAGACTGGCAAAAGTGGGCGCAAGGCGAATTGGGTAATCGTGAACAGGAACTCACTCGAATAAAGGATGTTCTGGCCCAGGAAGGCAGGATCCTTCAGGAAAGGGATTTGTTGATCCAAACGCACATCGCTCAGCTTCAGGAGTTGAAGGATACGGTTCATATTTTGAAGAGGTTTGAAGAAAGTGTGAAAGGCTCATTTTTCTGGAGGTTTTATCGCCGACTGATTCGATCTTTTTAAAGCCATGGTCTTGCTTGAAGAATGGCCGCACTGCTTCAAGGGTGTGGAAATTTGATGGTCCGGCTGCTATAGTGAACGCCGCACTACAGATGTTCTGCCGTGGTATCAATAGGGCTTTGCTTCGCGCTGTTCGAGGTGTTTTTTTGGGGGATCGTTCCATCAGGGGACCCGCCTGAAGCGTGAAGTCGCTCCTCGGTTTGTTTCCAGTTTCCCATCACAAGAGTTCGTGGAGGCTCGGTGGCGAAAGTCAGTGTCGCGATTCCGACGTACAACGGCGAAGCGTTTCTCTCAGAAGCCATCCAAAGTGTTCTCAGCCAGGATTATCGCGACTTCGAACTTCTGTTAGTCGATGATCGGTCCGGCGACAAAACCCTCGATATCATCAAGTCCTTTTCCGATTCCCGGATTCGGTTCACCCGGAATGAGGACCATTTGGGGCTTCCGGGCAATTGGAACCGTTGTGTGCAGTTGGCGCAGGGGGAGTACCTCTGCATCTTTCATCAAGATGATGTCATGCTTCCGGAGAACCTCTCGAAGAAGGTGGCCTGTTTGATGGCCGACCCCGAGCTGGGTTTTGTTCATTCCGGCGCAGGACTTCTGGTTGACTCCTCAGCCCCGGCTGCGCCGGTCGATTGGATAGAAAAATCTTTTGAAGATTTTCAATCCGACGGGTATGAATATTTTCTGAAGCTCTTGTTTCACGGAAATATCGTATGCGCGCCGACCGTGGTGGCGCGGCGGAAGTTGCTTTTGGAATTGGGCGGCTTCGACGAGGAGTTGAGCTTCACGAGCGATTATGAAATGTGGATGAAGGTGTGCGTGAAGCATCCCGTGGCTTTTATCAGTTCGCCCTTGGTGCGTTATCGCTGGCACGGTAAAAATGCCTCGCATGATTTCCGGTATGAAAAGGGCGTGCAAGAGGGTTTGCAGGCGGCCCGCCGCGCTGTGGATTACTTCATTAAGGAAACCGACCGCAAGTCTGATGGGGTGTTGCTGAGGGCGGCTCTCACCGGCTTGGGGAAGGTGAAGATTTGGGCTGCCGGCTTAACGCAAAGCCTCTCGCAGCAGGAATCTGAAAATTCGGTGCTGAAGAAATCGGCATCGGACACGGCAAAGATCTTGGAGGAGCATCGCCGCTGGATTAACGAATTGGAAAAAGGCAAAGCCTGGCTTGATGAGGAACTGAAACGTTTGCAGAGGGGCGCTGCGGACCAGGAACATTTGATCAAAGAGCAGGAACATTTGATCAATGAGAAAGATGTCTGGATTCAGGAGATCGAAAAGGGCAAGGAATGGTTGGACGACCAGAGATTAAGCTGGAAGAAGATGGCTGAAGACCTCCAGACCCAACTTGAAGCCCGGCTCATTCGACTTGAAAAACTTCAGCGCCTGTCGATCGTGGGATTGCTCATCGCGGTGATTGTGATTGGGCCGGGACTCGTTTTGCTTCTGGCAAAGCTTCTGGGGTTGTTCAAGTGAGAGTGTTGATTTGATGCTTGACCGGTCACAATTCTATTTCCTGAAGTGTTGGCAGGATTAATCGTTTTTGGGATCGCTTGGGAGAGTGATGAAGAAGGCGCTCATTACAGGTATCACGGGTCAGGATGGATCGTATCTTGCCGAGTTTCTCCTTGAGAAGGGCTATGAGGTGCATGGAATCGTCCGCCGGGTTGCCATGGAAGACCCTGAACACCGCATGTGGAGGATTCGGCATTTGAAGGACCGCATTCGACTCCACGCCGCCTCGCTCGAAAGTTATCCCAGCCTTTATCAGGTCATCCAGAAGGTGAATCCTGACGAATGCTACCATTTGGCAGCCCAAAGCTTTGTCAGCTATTCGTTTGAGGACGAATTCTCGACGATGAACACGAACGTCAACGGGACGCATTACATCTTGTCGGCGCTCAGGGACTTGGTCCCCGAAGTTCGATTGTATTTTGCAGCCTCCAGTGAAATGTTCGGGAAAGTTCATCAGGTTCCACAGACGGAATTGACGCCTTTTCACCCCCGGTCGGCCTACGGCATTTCGAAAGTTGCGGGTTTCCATCTCACCAGAAATTATCGTGAAGCGTATGGTATGTTTGCTCTGTCGGGAATTCTGTACAACCATGAATCCCCGCGCCGGGGTTTCGAGTTTGTGACTCGAAAAATCACTTCTCACGTTGCCAAGATCAAATTGGGACAAGAGAAACAGTTGCGGTTGGGGAATCTGGATGCCCAACGTGATTGGGGGAATGCTCAACATTACGTCAAAGCGATGTGGTTGATGTTACAGCAGGCGGAGCCGGACGATTACTTGATCTGTACCGGAGAGGCCCACAGTGTGCGGGAGTTTGTGAAAATGGCATTTGAGTGTGTCGGGCTCGACTACCAGGATTATGTCCAAATCGATCAGGAATTCTTCCGTGCCGCTGAGGTGGATTTGTTGTTGGGGGATTCGAGCAAAGCCAAACAGAAGCTGGGATGGAATTACAGCTTAACGTTTGGCGATTTGGTAAGAGAAATGGTCGATGCTGATCTCAAGCTCTATTCTGAGCGATAGGAGGTTTTACCCCTTCCGACTGAAAGAGGCTGTCGAAAAACGACTCGCGGTTGCGTGTCGGAGGTGAGGCGCAAGATCGATCGTCTGTGAAAATCGCTTTTTTTACTCCTTATCTTCCAAACCCTCCAGATACTGGCGGTAAACTTCGAACGTTTTATCTCTTGAAGGCACTCACACGTCAGCATGACGTGGATTTGTTCACGGTCCATTATGGCGAAGCGCCCCATGCCGGGACGGATCTTCCCCGGATGTGCCGTAACATATTTCAGTATGAGCTTCGCAAATCTCAAAACACCGCCTCTCGCGCCTGGAGATGTATTGCCGAGGACTTGCCTCGAGTCATAGAGCACTTTAATTCAACGGAAACAGCAGCCCGGGCGGAATCCCGCCTGCAAGTGTGTTCATACTCCATGGCCGCGGCGGATGAGTTATGTATGGCCCCCTATGTGAAGTCGTTTGACGGTCCGCGCCTGATCATGCGGCAAAAAATCGACTGCCTGCATTTCCGGGAAGTGGCTTCCAAGCAGAGATGGGGTAAAGAAAAACTTTTGCAACTCCTGGAAGTCCAGAAGCTTTGCCGATATGAACGGCGCACATTGGGGAATTTCCATGCGGGTGTCTGTTGTTCGGAAAGCGATGCGGGCGTTTTGAGAGAATTGAACGCCGGAATGCCGCTGACGGTAATTCCCAACGGCGTGGACTTCAATTACTTCACTTCCCAGCTGGGATGGTCAGGGCCTCCTACGGTTCTTTACATCGGCACAATGAATTATTATCCCAATATCGACGCCGTTCATTATTTCTTTGAAGCCATCTACCCTCACTTGAAGGCTCGTGTCCCGGAGGTTCGAATAAATGTGGTAGGGCACAATCCGCCGCCGGAGATTTTGAACTGGGCAAAATTTCAAGGAGTGCAAATTACAGGCAGTGTTCCCGATATTCGCCCTTATTTGAAAGAGTGCCATGTCTGCATTGTGCCTCTTCGCTTGGGAGGGGGAACAAGGCTGAAGATCATGGAATCGATTGCGGTGGGACGTCCCGTTGTCAGCACATCAGTTGGGGCGGAAGGGATAGGAATGAAAAATCGGGAACATCTGATGGTTGCCGATGACCCGGAGCTTTTTGCTGAGCACACGGCGGAACTCTTGAGGAACCCGGAGTTGGGAAGGGCTTTGATTGAAAAAGCCAGGCCCTACGTCCAAGCCAATTTCTCCTGGTCGGTGCTGGGCGAACAATTTGAGGCGGCGTGTCGACGATTGGTGGAATCGAGGTCCCATTGAGACTGGCATTCCTGAATAATTTATTTCCGCCCTATATTGTGGGGGGGAACGAGATGCTGGCTCACGAAGTTATCGGAGCATTGCGCGACCGCGGACATGAAGTCCATGCGCTGGTCGGGCGCGGCTCCAAATTGCCTCAGGATGGATTTACACACGGGGTTATTGACATCGATTTGGATCGTAAAGCCGATTACTTTTTGGGGGCGCGACAGCCTTCGGCATGGGAGCACGTAGAATGGCATTTGTTCAACTACCGTACCTACCGCGATGTACGCTCAAAGCTGCTGGAAATAAAACCCGACCTGGTCGTCGTGTGGAATTTATGGGTGGCTTCGATGGCTCCCCTGATCGCCGCCCGGAGAACAGGCATTCCACTGGTGATTCACACCGCTGATCGATGGCTTTATTATGGGCTAAAGGATTGGCGGCCGCTCGTGGGCACACAAAATCCCCGAAAGCGTCGGATCGCTGATTTCCTTCAGATGAGACTTCAACCTATTCTGTTCTCACTTGCCCGACCCAAACCCATTATTACCATTTCTGAATTCATCCGCCGCGTTTACATCGAAGCGGGTTTTGATGGCTCCGCTATTGAAGCAATTCGGCTGGGTGTTCCGCTGAATGTATTCAACAACTCCAATCGAACTTCAAGTCAAGATGGGTGTATTCGATTCTTATATGTCGGGTCGTTGTGGGAAGGGAAGGGGGCCCATTTTGCCATCCGCGCATTAGGGATCCTCAAAGGTAAGCCCGGTCTGCCCAAGTTGGAGCTCAATTTCTATGGATCAGGGACTTCTGACTTTATGAATTTCCTGCAGGAGGAAATTCGTGTGGCGGGCGTTGAGAAGATTGTGAGATTTCATGGTTTTGTCGATCGCCTCTCGCTGCCCGACACTTTTCGCAAGCATGATGTCCTGCTGTTTCCTTCCGTGTGGGAGGAACCTTTTGCAGCCGTCCCTGTCGAAGCCATGGCGTGCGGGATGGCGGTGATTGCAACCACTGCCGGTGGAACACCTGAGGCAATCGAGGATGGTCGCACAGGGATTCTCGTTCCTCCCCAGGATGTCCATGCCCTGTCGAAAGCGATGGAGCGGCTGATTCTCGATGATGCCTTGCGCCACCGGTTGGGCGAGGAAGCGGCACAGGTGGCAAGAGAGCGGTTCGACTTCAATTCCTATGTGGATCGCTTGGAAAAGCGATATTCCGAACTGGCGGGAGTTTCGGTGCATTCATAAATGATTGGCGCCAGAATCTACGTGCTGCCGAATGTGGAGGGTTTCTGTGTATGAGTGATCCTAGAGATGGTCTTATTGGTCGAGTGGTGCGAGGGAAGACTTTCGCTGATTTGGGAGGGCTTTGGGGTACGGTCAATGAGAAGGTATCCGTAGCACACCGCCACGGAGCATCCGCGCTGACCATGATTGATCGGATCACGAAAGAGGAGCCGGACTGGAGAGCTTTCGAGGAGCACTGTAAATCGCTTGCTTTGCCCCACGTGGAGTGTCGTTCGGAGGATATCCTGGCGCTGGGACAAGGAACGGACTGCGAGCAATACGATGTGACTCATTGTTCGGGAGTCTTGTATCATCTCCCGGACCCCCTGCGGTTATTTGAAGCCTTGCGAAGAGTTACGCGGGAATATGCGGTAGTGGGATCGATCGTCACATCCACTCAAGTAATCGGTCCGGAAGGGCAGCTATCGATTCCGGAAGGAGCCTGCCTTTTTATTCCGGCTCTGGGAGAAAAAGAGCGGAGAATCGTCCAATCTTATTGGAAGACATATGTCGCCGACGGTGCGGTCGGATTGACACATGAAATCCACTCCTGGGTGAATACCTCGTACGTTCCGTGGTGGTGGTTGCCCACGGTCACAGCGTTTAAAGCCATGGCCTTTGCCGGAGGTTTTGAATATGTGGACGGCGCGTATTTCTGGAACGATAACGCCTACGTCCAACTCCTGAGGGTGAAGCGCTAGTATCTTCATGGGATAACATCGTTACCGAATTTTCGTAAAGCTCTACCTTGGACACACGATATTGGTAGGAGTTCCGTCGAAATGCTATTGGGCCAAAGAATTATCGTGATTCTTCCAGCCTTCAACGCCGAGAAAACGCTCGCTAAAACTGTCTCAGAAATTGATCGCGAGATTGTCGATGAGATTGTGTTGGTGGATGACGGAAGCACCGATGGAACGGTTCAACTCGCCGAAAGCCTACACCTCAAGGTTCACAGGCACACCAATAATCTGGGGTACGGCGGGAATCAGAAAACCTGTTTTCGCGAAGCTCTGAAGCTCCGGGCGGACATCGTGGTCATGGTTCACCCGGATTATCAATACACGCCACGATTGGTGCCGGCCATGGCTTCGATGTTGGTGAACGACGTTTATGATGTCGTGTTGGCGTCACGAATCTTAGGGGGTACGGCTCGTAGCGGGGGAATGCCGCTTTACAAATATGTTTCGAATCGTTTTCTGACGCTTCTGGAAAACTGGATGATCGGGATGAAGCTTTCGGAATACCACACCGGGTACAGAGCCTACACTCGCAAAGTACTGACCGCGATCCCCTACGAGAAGAATTCCGATGATTTCATTTTCGACAACCAAATCCTGATCCAGGCCAAGCACTTCGGGTTTCGGTTTGGAGAGATCTCTTGTCCAACTCGATATTTCGAGGAGGCCTCCTCCATCAACTTTTGGAGGAGCATGCGGTACGGTTGGGCCTGTTTGTATGAAGCACTGCGTTACCGGCTGGACAAATGGGGGATCGCTAGATATTGGCGCCTTCAGCCTTGAATGGATTCGATTTATTACGAAGACGAATCCGAAGGCACATTCCCAGCAGTAAGCCCAACGAAACAATTGAGATCGCAAGACCCTGTTTAAAGCTCTTGGGATCGTAATAAAATTCAATGCGATGGTTTCCCGCCGGTACGCGAATTCCCTGTAACACCTCATCAACCAGGAAAACTGGAGTTTCCTTCCCGTCAACTCTTGCCTTCCAGCCCTTCACGTAGCTCGTTCCATGAACGAGCGTTCTTGTTTGTTTGAAATTTACATCGGCTTCGATGCGGTCTCCGCGGTATTTCCGGATTTGAATGGCATCTTCAATCGTAGGGGTAGGAGTCGTCGGCTCCGGTTCGTCAATGAAAAGACGCGGCTTTGCCATCGGATTTTCGAACAAAGTGATAGGGCCGAAAGTACCCACGACGTTGTAATAAGTCGACAACTGGGGAGCCCCGGCGTTTCTCGCTAAGATATATTTCACTCCAAAGTCATTAATCATTTTTCGGAAGGGAAGGTTCTTGATTGATTGAATCTCTACATTTCCCCAAGGTGGAATCTTGCCCTCAAAAGCTGCATTGAAGCGTCGAAGCTGCAAGCCTTCATGTCCGATCAAGCTTTCCAATTGGTAGGTGACAAAATAGTTGGCCGCCAGGAGTTCTTTCCCCAGCTCGCGGTCATCCATGGCACCGGGCGCCTCGAAAGACAATATGCGATAAGGATTGGTGGGTGCGATCCGTTGGTGAATAAGTTCCGCCGCGGCGGGATCCTTGGTGTAAAAATTTGGGGAAGTGAAACCGCCGGAATAAATGGGAATGCCAAAATCGGCAAGGTCATAGACCGTTAGGATCAATAGGCCGATCAAGGCAATCGTTGAAAACCGCCTGCGATTAAGCATTGCAATTCCGCCCAACAAAAGTGCGATGAAGATGAAGAGAATGGGTTTCCATAGAGCCTGACTGGCCGGCGACCATTGAAGGGGCAAAGTCTGGTCTGCGAAGGGAGAGACAAGAGCCAGGATGGCAATAAGACAGACGTAGACCGCCAATGGCACGACACGTGAGATCTTCAGTTGCTTCGCCCAATTCCCCTTGCGAAGTTTTTCCATACCGAATGCTGCCAGGACAATGAAACTGAAATCGAACTCCAATAAGTGGCGATAGATGCCCTCGAAGGCCCCGTAAATGGGGATATGAAACGAGATTTTTGTGACCGGGGCAATGTATCGTCCGAAGGCCAGGGGTAGTGCGACAGCCGCCCAAACGACAAAAAATCGCTTTATTCTGCGATCTTCATCAGGATCCACCGTGATCATGGCCAGCAGCGCCAAGAGAAATGGTGCAACTCCAATATAACCCACCATTTCGGCGAATCCTCCCAACCGTGCCAAGGGGAATAGAAACGTCAAAGTGTAGGCCGGATGAAATGAATAGCTGGTGAAGGATGAGTACACGCCTTGTCCCGGCCTCAAAAACTCGCCGGAGCTCCATGTCGCCAAACCGGGAAGGACCTGGGGCGCGCTCAATCCGACTCCCAGAAGTGCAGCGGCTACTGCGAAAAGAAGGAGTCGAGGCTTCAGAGCGCGAGCAAAGAGGAAATAGGTTCCGATGAGGAGGGTTGCGTAAGTAATGACTTGGGGATAGCCGCTCAAATACAGGAAGAAAACAGAAATTGAAATCAGCGCCAGGAAACGGGCCTTACAGGTTTCGAGCCAGCGATTGAAGGCGAATAGTGCGAGTCCAATCCAAGGAAGGGCCCGCAAGTACATCACATGCCCCAGATGAGACATGGCAAACCCGCTCCATTGAAAGGCTAAGGCCCCGAGCAGCGCTGAAAGAATATGAAATCGCAACGATCGCAAGAACAGGAATGTGGTCACACCCGTTAAAGCCAGGTGAACCATAATGGAGTATGCCAGGACCAACCAGGCCGGCATCAGGAGCCACATCAGCACATTGAGTGGATAAAAGGAACCGGGATTTTGAGTGGCACCCAGCACCATTCCGCCTTCCATGTAAGGATTCCACAAAGGGAGTATTCCGTGCCTCCACGTCGCTGTACCCAGTGTGTTCATGGGGACTTGATAGGAAGCGAAATCTCCTATTGCCCAAATCTTGTGCCCAATGGTTACCTGCCAAAAAATGCAAAAAGGCAGAAGGAAAAGGAGGAGAGCACACAAAAGAGCCCATCGCTTTGTCAGGTCGCGGCTTGACGATAAACTCTCTGGGGGCATTTCACGGTCCTCCGTTATAGGGCGTTATTTTTAGAACTGGACTATGGTAGAGCGAAAGATCTGTGATTTGAAGTATACATGAAGGATTGCTTTTTCAAAATGATTCACGCACCCCGGTAAATAAGAGCACTTTGCAAGGATGCGATCCCAACATTTGACCCTCCTTTGGATGGGGAATTAATTCCAAGCCTGTTTCTTCCACGATGAGGCTGCTATCCCCGTTCCTGCCATTTCGTTGACAGGTCCGAACATCCCCCTGATAATACGGAGCGTTTGGGTTGCTACTCTTGGTTAAATGGCAGGAGATATGAGAATCCTAGTTACCGGGGGAGCGGGTTTCCTGGGGTCACACTTGTGCGAACGTTTGCTCACAGATGGGCATGAAGTGATTTGCCTGGACAATCTCTTCACGGGGGCGAAGCGAAATATCGAGCCGCTGTTGGCCAACCCGCATTTCGAATTCGTACGGCACGATGTGGTGGAACCGATTCTTCTGGAAGTGGACCAGATCTACAATTTGGCATGCCCGGCTTCACCTGTGCACTATCAGATGAACGCGATCAAGACTGTCAAAGCGAATGTCATGGGAACGATGAATATGTTGGGTCTGGCGAAACGCATTGGGGCCCGCATTTTACAGGCTTCCACGTCAGAGGTTTACGGCGATCCGCATGTTCACCCGCAAAAGGAGTCCTATTGGGGTAATGTCAATCCCATTGGAATAAGAAGCTGTTATGACGAAGGCAAAAGAGTCGCTGAGACCCTCATGATGGATTACCGCCGGCAGAATCATGTGGACATTCGAATTGCAAGAATCTTCAATACATACGGACCTCGAATGGCCATGAACGACGGCCGCGTGGTGTCGAATTTTATTGTTCAGGCGCTGCGTGGAAAGTCCCTCACCATCTACGGGAAAGGCCAGCAGACGAGATCGTTCTGTTATGTGGATGACCTCATTGAAGGTTTGGTTCGATTGATGAATTACAAGAAGTTTGTCGGCCCGGTCAACCTGGGCAATCCCTCAGAGTTCACCATCCGGGAGCTGGCCCGCGAGGTGATTTCCCTGACCGCCTCCAAATCCAAACTTATTCAAAAACCCATGCCGAGCGACGATCCCAAACAACGCTGTCCGGACATCACTCAAGCCAAACGCTTATTGCATTGGAAACCAACGATTCCTCTCCGGAAGGGCCTCGAGAAGACAGTTGCCTACTTTCGGGAGATGGTCTGATTGGCAGTTGCTGAAGCTTTGAAAGATATTCATGAATAAAATCCTGGTCACCGGTGGGGCCGGTTACATCGGCAGCCATACGGTGAAAATGCTGGCGGAGCGCGGATTCTCGGTTGTGGTTCTGGATAATCTCTCCGAAGGCCATCGCGAGGCCCTGGGTGATGTTGAACTGATCCGGGGAGATGTCGGGGACAATGCGCTTTTGGAGGACCTCTTCTCACGCCACTCCTTCAGCGCGGTCATGTATTTCGCGGCCCGGTGTTACGTGGGGGAGTCCATTGAAAAACCGGAATTGTATTACCGCAACAATGTCTTGAACTTTCTGATTTTCATGGAGGCGTTACTGCGCCACGGAATCCGGCTCATGGTGTTTTCATCGACCGCTGCCGTGTATGGAATTCCCGTGCAAGTTCCTATTGTGGAGTCCCAGGCCAAGGCTCCTATCAACCCCTACGGGCTGACAAAGGCCGTGGACGAGAACATGTTGGAGGATTTCGCTCGAGCCTATCATTTTCGATTTGTGGCCTTGCGATATTTTAACGCCGCCGGTGCCGACTCCTCAGGCCTCATCGGAGAGTCGCATCATCCCGAAACTCACCTTATCCCGAGGGTGTTGGCCGCGGCGAACGGCCAACTTCAGAAGGTGGAGGTGTATGGTTCGGACTATTCCACAAGCGATGGCACCTGCGTTCGGGATTACGTTCATGTCAATGATTTGGCGGAGGCGCACATCCTGGCGCTTGAGTATCTGACTGCCCGCGGTGAGAATCTTTTTGCGAATCTTGGCCATGGATGCGGCTATTCCGTCCGCCAGATCGTGGATCGAGCCAGGACCATCACCGCGAGACCTTTCGAGGTGAAGTATTCTGAGAGACGCGCGGGCGATCCTCCGAGCCTGGTCTGCGACAATTCGTTGGCCCGAGATCGCCTGCATTGGTCGCCTCGATTGTCGGATCTGGACTCCATTATCGAGTCCGCCTGGAATTGGGAATTGAAACGACGATACTGATATTGGAGATCACGTTTCAGGAATCGAATTGTATAATCCGATCACAGACACTATAGCCTTATTGGTGAGAGAACGTTTTGACGGAGACCGATGGTGCTAAATCCACATCAAATTAAATCCCGCTGCTTGATCCTGGGCGGCGGTGGATTTATGGGATCGCATTTGGCCGAAGAGCTGTTGGAGAAAGGCTATCGAGTGCGGGTGTTCGATCGACCGGAACGGGATCGTCGCAATTTGGCCGCCATCGCGAATCAAATTGAAATTTGTGAAGGAGATTTCCAAAATGAGGCCGACTTGCAAGATGTGGTATCCGATAGTGAGGTGATCTTTCATCTTGTCGGTACCACCCTGCCGGCTAGTTCAAACACCAATCCGGCTTACGATGTGGAATCCAACGTTATCGGGTCCATCCGATTGTTGGAGCTCTGTGCTCGCAGTCGGCCAAAGAAGATTATTTTTTCGTCCTCCGGAGGAACGGTTTACGGCGTTCCCGAACGAAGTCCGATCGATGAGCAACATTCCACACACCCGATCTGTTCATACGGCATCAGCAAACTGGCCATTGAGAAATACATACAACTGTACGCACGGACGGCGGGGTTGGATTATTCCATTTTAAGAATCTCCAACTGCTATGGAGAGCGGCAACGATTGGATGCCTCACAGGGAGTTGTCGCAGTATTTTTGGGAAGTGCAGCGTTGCGGCGCCCGATTCATCTGTGGGGAGACGGTTCGGTGGTCCGGGATTTTGTGTACGTCAAAGATGTAGTCCGCGCATTCAGACTCGCCATGGAATATACCGGCCCTGAAAGAATATTCAACGTCTCAGCCAACGAGGGGATCTCAATTTCCGAGCTGCTGCGCACTTTGACGGTTGTCACCGGCCAGAGTTTTGAGATCGTTCGTGAAGCGGAGAGAAAGTTTGACGTTCCGCAAAACATTCTCGACAATCGGAAAATCCAACGAGTCCTGAACTGGAACCCGCAAGTCTCATTTGAGGAAGGTCTCCGTAGAACTTGGGCCTGGATTTTAGATCAAAAGGAACTTCCGATTCTGCAGGATTCCTGATCGCAAGGAGAGGGACGACAAGAGCAATCCAGCATGAAGATCCTTTATGTGAGTCACTTATTCCTGCCGAAGTCTTCCCGGGGGACAGAAATCTACACGTTCAACGCCGCGTCTGAAATGAAGCGTCGTGGACACGAGGTTCACGTTTTGACCTGCGAATCGTTCAAGACGGGCGGTCGCAACGAGGTTCGGGCGGAGGAGGATTTGTATTGCGATTTGAAGGTGCATCGAATGTTTCTGAATGCCCGACTGATGGACAAGCCGGCGCGTTCGGAATATTTCAACCCTCATGTCGAAAAGCACTTGATGGAGTATTTTCAAAAGGTTCGTCCCGACGTCATTCATGCAATTCATTTCGCCTATCTCACGACAGCCGTGGTAACGGCCGCTCAGAAACTGGATATTCCAGTCATTTTTACGGCCACCGATTTTTGGATGTTGTGCCCCAACTCGCAGTTGCTGCGGTGGAACTCCAGCTTATGCGATGGCCCCACAAACATTGCGGATTGCTTTCGATGCTACACCCACCTGGCGAAGCGGGGCCGAAAGTATCGTGGGGTGATGAAGCTACTTCCCGATTCGGTATTAACCCGATTGGCCGCGATAGCCCGCTCCGGGGAACACAAGGCATGGCATTGGCAGGTGCTGCAGGGTGCGGCGGAACGGGCCCGCTGGAACCTTGGTATTCTCAATTCATTGGACTATTTCATTGCCCCCTCATTGTTTTTGGAGAGAATGTTTGTTCAGAACGGTTTGACGAACCCGCATCGTATGCACTTGCCGTTTGGCCTGGATTCCGGGCTTTTGAACGCGAAGTCTGAAAAGAGCTCTTCAGCGGATGTGCGTTTTGGATTTATTGGAACGATTTCAAAGCACAAGGGACTGCATCTGCTCATCGAAGCGTTGCGGGGAATTCCGCGGTCGGCAGCAGCCATACTCAGAGTGTATGGCAGCTGGGAAACCGATCCCTTGTATGGAGACGAGATTGCGCGTTTGGCGGAGGGGGATCCGCGCATTCGATTTGAAGGCACTTTTCCGCATGAGGAAATTCAGGAGGTGTTTCGGAATATCGATGTCTTGGTGGTGCCTTCGGTGTGGTATGAGAACACGCCCTTGGTCATCTATACGGCTCTGGCGTTGCGAACCCCGGTGATTTGCAGCAATCTCGGTGGAATGGCTGAAGTTGTCAGCCATGAGAAGAATGGTTTGACTTTTGAGGTGGGGAATGTGGAGGCACTGCGGGGATGCTTGAGGCGATTTCTGAATGAACCCGAATTGGGCGAGAATTTACGACCGCAACGGGGTTCGGTGGCTTCAATTGAAGAGAACATTGAAGAGTTGATTCCGATTTACCGGGGTGTTGAGAGAGGGAAGAACAATCCAGCCTCTTCGACTCCTCGAAACCTCGCGCCGGCGTCTCGGGGCCTTGACGAATGACACAACCCGCGCAAGAAGGAAGCGTTGTCGATGTTGTGATTGTGGCTTGGAACAGCGCAGAGGTGATAGGCCGTTGTCTCCAATCGCTTCATGAAATTTCGAATGTGCGTTTCAACGTTTACATTGTTGACAACGCTTCTGGCGATGGCACTCCGGCTTTGATACAGCCTTGGGTCTCTTCTCAAATCCACCTTCAATCCAACCCCGCCAATTGTGGCTTTTCAGCCGCGTGCAATCAGGGCGCCCGATTGGGAAACAGCCCTTTTATTCTATTTTTGAATCCGGATTGTCGGCCTCAACCGGAAGCAATTTCTGCGATGCTCCGGGTTTTGGATTCCACGACTTCGAGCGTTGCTGTGGGCGGTAAGCTTCTTCATGAAAACGGCGAACCTCAGGTGGGATTTTGTTTCAGGTCGCTTCCGAGATTTATCGACCTGTGTTTCGAGTCTCTTCTCATCAACCAAGCTTTTCCCAACAACCGCTGGAACCGCTCCTACCGACTTCTGAATTTCCCTTGGGACCGAGATGGAGAAGTGGAACAGCCCGCCGGTGCCTGTTTTATGATCCGGCGGGACATTTTCGAGGCGCTCGGTGGCTTCGACGAAAGTTTCTTTCCTGCATGGTTCGAGGATGTGGATTTGTTTCGGAGGATCAAAAAACAAGGTTATCGGGTGGCCTTTTGCGCCCAGGCTGAAACCGTCCACATTGGGGGGAGCAGCATTGCCGGAATGCCTGCCGGAGGAGCGACCGAACATTTCTTCAAGAATATGATTCGTTATTCGGCAAAGGCTTTTGGCCCGTGGCAGCAGCGGATGATTCGGTTGTCGGTTGTTGTGGGAATGCTCGTTCGTCTGGGCGCCATCCTCCTGAGCAGACGAGCACGGGCAAGAGTTTCTCGCGGAATCAGAAATGGGGCCGCGTCCGTGGTGCGAAGGGAACTGAGGATGGCCTATTGCAATGTGATGAAGGAGGCCCTATTTCAGTGACTCCAGCGGTCACGGTGTCCATTGTGACCTTCAATTCCATTTCCGAAATAGGACGCTGCCTCGATTGCCTTTCGCGCCAATCGTATCCGTCATTCGAAATCTCGGTGTGGGACAATGCCTCTTCGGACGGTACGGCGGAGTGGCTTAGAAAGGTGAGTCATCCGCAAATCAAGTTGCACATCTCTCCGGTGAACATCGGTTTTGCGGCGGCCCACAATCGAAATATCACTCAATCGACCGCCGAGGCGGTGTTGGTCTTGAACCCCGATTGCTATCCGGGCCGGGACTATTTGGATTGGGTTACGCGCGCAATGCAATGGGATCGCAAGATTGGGGCGGTGGCCGGAAGGCTGTACCGTTTGCACAAGCCGGAGTCCGACGTTGAGCTTCCAACACCCCAGAGCTTGTTGGACTCCACCGGAACTTGTTTTACTCCCGGTTTTCGGCATTTAGACCGCGGCTCCAATGAAGTGGAAGCGGGTCGATTTCAAAAAAGAGAATGGGTGTTCGGGGTGACCGGGGCCGCTGCCTTTTATCGTCGTGCCATGCTGGAAGACATCAAGATCGAGGGGGAGTATTTCGATGAGGATTTCTTTGCCTATCGAGAGGATGCGGATCTGGCCTGGCGTATGCAGAGTGCCGGGTGGAAGTGCGTGTATGTTCCGGAAGCGGTGGGAGCCCATGTCCGCAAGGTCCTGCCGGATCGGCGGTCGGAAGTCGCTGCGGAGTTGAATATGCATTCCGTCAAGAATCGGTTCCTTTTCCGGATGAACAATGTGTGTACGCTGACAGGACTGCGATTCATGTTACCGATGACGTTTCGCGATCTGCAGGTGCTGGGCTATGTTTTGCTGGTAGAACGTTCATCCCTGCCCGGGTTGACATTTGTTCTGAAACATTTTCGAAAGCGTTGGCGGCGAAGAAGGTTGATTCTCGAGAAAAGGAGAGTTCCGCTTTCCTACTTGCACCAGTGGATCCGGCGGGCTCCATATTCTCTTCCCTTCGAATCCGGCGAGGCGTCGCAATGAGAGGAAGAGCGTTAGTGATGAAACAAACAAATCTTTTAATCGGCCGCCTGCTGATACAGCTGAAGGGTTTTTCGGGCAGAGTCCATCCAGGAAAAGGAGCGGATTTGCGCGAAGCCTCGCTGAATGAGTTGCGCGCGGAGAGTTTCGTCGCACAAAATTTGGCGGATGCCTCGGGCGATCTCGAAGACATTCTCGGGATTTACTAATACAGCGGCATCTCCAACCACTTCGGGAAGGGAAGAGGTGTTGGAAGTGAGGACCGGGGTCCCAAAGGACATCGCTTCCAGCGGCGGAAGTCCAAATCCTTCGTACAAGGAAGGAAATACAAAAGCGGCGGCGTTTTGATAAAAAACACGCAGTATGTCGGGAGAAACAAAACCCAGGAATCGAACTTCATTCTGCACTCGGCTGATGACCACGGCGCGGCGCAAAGCCTGATGTTTGGCCAGCTCGTCTCCGATGATCAGGAGTTTCAGCCGCGCATAAGCGGGATGGTTGGAAAACTCCGTTCGAGCGACGGCGAAGGCCTCGATGAGCCGGGTCAGATTTTTGTGGGGCCGGACACTTCCGGCATAGAGAAGATACGGATCAACAATCTGATACCGTTCCAACACACTGCGGGGTTCCAGATTTGCGGGCAGTGTGGCGAGTTCCTCGTCCAAGGCATTGTGAATTACGGTGATGTGATCGTCGGGAATCGCATAGAGGCGCTCCACATCGTGTTTGGTGGCCTCCGAGACGGCGATGATATGGGAGGCGCGAAGCAATCGATGCCGCTTCAGTTGGAAATGCAACGCCTGCATCCATTGAGGCCGCATCTTCGCCGGGAATAGGGTATTGACACAATCATGCACCGTTACGACATAATGACACGGAATTCGCCAGGGTACCTCGTCGTAGGGTATATGACAGACATCGATCTTGTTTTGTTTAAGAAACCGAATGACTTTACCACGGTCCAGTTCGGCTCGTTTCCCATCATGAATTTCGACCGGATGAAAGTTGTCTTTTTGCGGCAGGACAAAGGAATTGGCGGAACGGGTTCCCAATAGGAAGTATGTATTTTCCTCGTCGAGGCGCGCCAAATGGTGCACCAGGTTTCGAATATACGTACCAATTCCGAAATCGTGTGCTTTGGCGAGGTCTAAGGCGACTTTCATGTGGGGCATGGTAGCGCAATCATAAAATCCAAGGAATTATTTTCTCATGAACCCGACTTTTGTTGAGGTTGTCCTGTCGATCCTGTTGGTCATTTTGCCTTGGGCTTTTGGCGGAGCCCTGCCCTGGACAAAATTTCTGATTGAGGCCGTGGCGGGCTCTCTGGCGCTCATGTGGGTGATCTCACTTCTGCGGAAGGAGAAGATCACTTTTGTGGCGACGGCACTTCAGCAGCTTTCGCTTTTCACGTTTCTGTATGCGGCTTCGACCATCATGCATTTGCCCCACGGGCTGGTCCGTTGGCTATCTCCGAAGAGCGCCCAGGCTTCGGACGCTTTGCTTAATTTGGGCGTCAATATTCGTCCGATCTATCGACTCTCGATGGATCCCATGCGGACGGTCGATGATCTGCTGCTGTTTGGTTCATACTTTGTCATCTTCTTCGCCATAGTGAACACCTATGGATCCAAAGACCGAATCCGCCGGTTTTTCTACTTGATTGCCGGGAACGGCCTTTTACTCTCGCTGTTCGCTTTGGTCCAACGCGCATTTTGGAATGGCAAGCTCTACTGGGTTGTTCCGACGGAATCCGGGACATCTTTCGGGAGCTATTTCAATCACAACAACTTTGCGGGATATATCGAATTGGCGCTGGGCGCATGCATCGCCATAACGCTGAGCCGATTTGCGAGCCCCGGCGATTTCCGGGTGCAGGGGTGGAGAAAGAAGTTCGTGTGGATTGCGAGCCATGAAGTGCCCGTGGTCTTCCTGGGAATGTTCGTCCTGGTTATTCTTTTGACCGCCATTATCTACTCGCTCTCCCGCGGCGCGCTGCTGGCTTTAGTCCTGGCGCTGCCGCTGACCAAGATGCTGTTGCCGGCCCATCGCGCATCCACGCTGCGAATTCCCTTGGTTCCTTTTGTGCTCGTCCTGGTGGTGGTGTCGGCCTTGGCCCTGATTGGGGCCTCCACGCTGGTACATCGATTTTCCAACCTCGCTTCATATACGAACATGTATCGACTGGATATGTGGCATGACTCGGCGCGCATGATCAAGGACTTTCCGCTTTTTGGCGTGGGTCTGGGGGCTTTCAATGAGGTTTTCCCGGCCTATAAACGAAGCCATTTCGAGGTGAAATCCGTTTATCTGGAGAGTGACTGGTTGCAAGCCGTCATTGAGCTTGGATTTATCGGCATGACGCTGATTGCTCTGATGGTCTGGGTGTTTTTCAAGAATGTGCGGTTGCGTTACTCGCAGCGTCGCGATAAGGAGATCAGGAGCTATTTGTTTGGAGGCACAATAGGGCTGTTGGCTCTGATGGCGCATTCCTTGCTCGATTTTAATTTCCATATGCCGGCCAATGCTTTGACCGCTTTCGCAATGGCCGCGGTGGTCCTGATCACAGCCACGACAAGGGAGGAAGGCGAGCGCTCGATCACACCCACCGTGGTCGGAACCTTGACACCGCGGTCCCGTACCTTCATGTTGCTCACGGTTGGATCGCTCGGCTGCCTTTTTCTGGTGCTGTCATACTATTCTTTCCAGACGCAGAGCGCCTTAATGCGATGGCGGTCGATCGTCGCCCATCCGGGGACCATAACAAACTATGATCAAATTTTCGCCCGGCCGCGATGGTTTTTGCCGCTGGCCAGCGAGTGGCGCTATGGGCGCGGGACGGCGTTCGAGATGGAAGCCGCCCGGCCGGGCTACAACATGATCGAAAGCGCCGATCTGCGGCGGAACGGGATCATGGCTGCAAACGGAGCATTGGAGCTGGCTCCGGGATGTGGCGAGTACTGGGCTTTGCGGGCGCGTTTGTACAGCGAACTCAATGAGCACCAGACGGCCGAGGACAACTACCTGCAGGCGCTCAGGTGCGATATCTCGAATTACGAGATTCTCTATCAGTCCGGAGTGGCACTTCTTCGGGCCGGAAAGATCCCGGACGGAGTGGTGCAAATAGGACGAGCGCGTACCATGGCCAATGTCATCCCGCTGGAACCGACGTTTAATTTTGTGATGGCGTACACGCGTGATCCGCAGCTACTCTCCGAAATAGTCATCGCTGAGAGCCCTGACGATCTGGCCCTGTTTCACCTGCTGATGCAACGAAACGGACTGTGAGCAATGAAGCCCCGAGCGGCTCAGTGGAGTAAACGTCTGAAGTTGTGAGTTGGGAGTTTGCGGTCGGCGGAGGTGTCAGCCTCGAGGCTTACTTTGGAAGAGTGCTTAGCAGTTGGCGGGGACTGTAGATCAAGCCGCTGCGAATAACAGTAACGATCTGGCGTGCATTCTTGAGATCGTCTAAGGGATTTCCCCCAAGCAAGACCACATCGGCGTGATTTCCGATTTCGATGGAGCCGTAGTTTTGTTCCGTTCCCATGGCGCGGCTTGCGAACACCGTGGCGGATTTCAAAGCCTCGAGATTGGAGAGACCTGCCTCATGAAGCGTCTCAATTTCCTGATGCAACCCAAAGCCCGGCGACACATATTGGTTGGCCGTATCGGTGCCGGCAATGACCATTCCTCCGGCATCATGAAAAGCTTTTACGAACTTCTTTTGAAAAGGCCAAGCCTCTTTGTAAATCTTCGGATCGCCCACATCCATGGTGAAGTGATTCCAATCTTTGGAAATGGCTGAGGGTACATGGCCAAATTGCAAAGCCTCGCGCTTTTCCGGAGTATCTTCATTCAAAGTCGCAAAAACTTTTTGATACCACAGGGTCGGCGATAGAGCCACGCGGTTGGCCACCATGTGTTGGATGAGTTGATTCAAACCGGCCGGTGTTGCTTGTTTCCACGCGGCGTTGGTGGCCTGCCAACCCGCGGAAAATCCAAGCGCGTGTTGAGCTCGAACGGCTTCGGGGTCCGGGACAGCCGAATCGGGAACGCCGGAAAGATGGGTAATAATGTTGATTCCGAATGCAGTGGCCTCGAGAGCGTTTGTCCGCCCCAAGTGGCCCATGACGCGCAAGCCCCGGCGCTGCGCCGCGTTGATGACATCGACCGAAAGTTCGGGCGGAAGCTGGGCGTAGATCTTTGCGAAACGAGCTCCTCCGGTGGCTCGAACTGCAATAGCAGAACGGACTTGCGCAACCGAAGTAAGAACGGTCATTCCATTCCAGGCAGCCGGCGGCCCTGTCATGATGGGCCCGCACACCTCCATGCGAGGCCCCACAAAAGCCGGCTCTTGAGACTGGCGGCGCCAGACGTACACCTTCGGAGAAGGATTGCCGGCTTCAAGGATGGCCGTGACACCATTCGCCAGAAAAAGGCGAAACATCAGCGCTTCCTGTCCTTCCCACTCGAGGTGAACATGCGTATCGATCAAACCCGGAATGGCGAATAAACCCCTCCCGTCGATGACCCTGGAGTCATTGCGGACACCGACCTTTGGGGTCTTCTGGTCGGAATCCAGAAGGATCAAGTCGGCCTCTGTGGTGGGCCGGATATCTTCAATCCGATCTCCCCGAATCAGAATGGTCATGTTGGGACGCAGAGCCGAACGTTCTGTAGTCGCATTCACATTGACGATTGTCACGCCAATGATTTGGACTCTCCCCGAGCGGGAATCTAAGGATGGAGAATTTGATTTGGGCGAGAAGAAGGCTAGACAGAGAACCGGGATTGCCAGGAGAAAAAGAACAGAATAAATCTTGCGGTGGCGCATTCCTTGATTGGAGTGGATGGTCGATTCAAACATGCGTAGAAACAAACTGTCGGCCGGGCGATCTCTCTCCGCTCAATTAAATCGAGCAGCTTGGCGAGATGGGATTTCGCGAAAGAGCTGATCCTTATTTTTCATTTTTATAAACCACACCACTCTTCATGACAAAGGGAACGTTTTCCAGGGTGTGGACGTCGTCCAGTGGATTTTGATTGACCGCAATTATATCGGCCCATTTTCCGGGTTCAATGGCGCCAATGTTTTGACTCCAACCCAAAAGGTCCGCGGCATTAATAGTGGCGGCTTGTAGTGCAGCCAGGGGTGAGAGACCGACTTGAACCATGACGGCAAATTCGCGCCCATTCAATCCATGGGGATAAACAGCCGCGTCCGTACCGAACGCAACTTTTACGCCCTCTTTGAAGGCTTTTGCGAGGTTGGCGCGCGCTGCGGGCATGACAACTTTTGCCTTTTCAATCATGAAGGGCGGAACGTGGATGGCTTCCGCGTTTTCGAGGAACCAGTCCCCGAGATAAAGCGTCGGCACAAGATAAGTACCGTGTTGCTTCATGAGCTGAATGTCTTCTTCGTTTATGAAACTGCCGTGCTCGATTGAATCCACACCCGCTTCAACGGCAAATTTGATGCCCTCGGCGCCGTGCGCATGGGCGGCCACCTTTCGGCCCAGGCGATGAGCGTCGTTCACAATCGCTTCCAGTTCGGCCATGGTAAAAGCCGAGGCGTTGGGATCATCTCCCTTCGAAAGCACTCCACCCGTGGCGCATACCTTGATCACATCGGCCCCGAATTTTATATTCTCTCGAACTTTCTTTTGAACCGCCTCGACGCCGTCTGCGACTCCATCTTCCTGGGCATGAAACTGAGGCGCCAGCAGGTTGTTGTCGCAATGGCCGCCCGTGATGCTGAGGGCCGGACCGGAGGCGTCGATGCGCGGCCCGGGAATCTCGCCGGCGTTGATGCTGTCTCGAAGCGCAATATCGGAATATCCGGCCGCGGCAACATTGCGCACCGTGGTGAATCCGGCCATCAAAGTGAGTCGCGCATTTTTAGCGCCCGTGAGAGCTTGTCGGGGAATAGAAAGGCCCAATGAGGAATAACCCATGTCCTGAGGGTCCATCGTCAAATGGGTGTGGGCGTCAATCAAACCCGGCAGAACGACTTTATCGCTGAGATCGATGACTTCGGCGTTCAAAGCTCGTTTGGTTTCAATTTGACCCACGGCTTCAATCCGATCGCCGGCGATCAAGATTTTCTGGTTAATAAGCAGTTTTCCTGTCCGCACATCAAGCAACTTTCCCGCCAAGATGAGAGTGAAGGGTTTAGATTTGGCGGTCGTCTGAGCCGCAAGAAGGGCGGGGAAGAGCAAGAGTCCTAGGAGCGCGATCCATTGTTTTTTCATCGTCACCTCATCGGGTTCTGGATTGGATCATCCCAAACAAATTTTCCGAGCGGCCTGCTGAAGGTGATCCCGCGGAAAGCTATCGGGCCCAGTCGTTCTTCACAACCACTCCGCCTTTCATGACGAAATGGACATGCTCAAGAACGTGGACATCCCTCAAGGGATCCCCTTCGAATGCAATGATGTCTGCAAACTTTCCAGGCTCGAGTGCGCCCATGCGATCGCTCCATCCCAACAGTTCAGCGGCATTGATGGTGCCGGCTTGGAGAGCTTGAAGGGGCGTCATGCCAACGTCAACCATCAAGGCGAACTCCCGGGCGTTCTGGCCGTGGGGGAAGTCGCCGGCATCAGTTCCCAAGGCGATAGGGACCCCGGCTTTCACGGCTTTGAGCAGTCCCGTCTTTTGAATATCGGCGACGCGCCGCATTTTGCGCAGTGCAAAATCAGGAAGGTTGGGACTCTTGAGAATTTCGTCACCCGCTGTCAAGGTGGGGACGAGATAGACATGTTTGGCGGCCATCATTCGAATGGCCTCGTCATCAATCAAATCTCCGTGCTCGATGGAGGCCACACCGGCTCTCACGGCGTTTTTGATGCCTTGGGGACCCATGGCATGGGCGGCGACCTTCCGTCCTTGATGCGCGGCTTCTTCTACCGCCACGCGAATTTCCTGTTCGGTGAATTCGCTGTATTCGGGCTCATCTCCCGGCGTCATGATGCCGCCCGTGGCGTATACCTTGATGATATCGGCGCCGTACTTGATCTGAGTGCGGACGGCCTTGCGAACTTCATCGGGTCCATCGGCAATCATGCTGAAGCCCGGCAGGTGGAGCTCGAAATTGTAGCCCTTAATATCGTCATGCGAGCCCGTCATGGCGATGGCGCGGGTAGCCACTTGCAAGCGCGGACCGGGAATGAAGCCGTTGTTGATGGCATCGCGCACGGAAACATCTCCGAAATCAGCGCCCTCATTGCCAAGATCCCGCAAGGCCGTGAACCCGGCTTCAAGAGTTTTTCGCGCATTTACTCCTGCAATCAACGTCCGGTAGGTGGCGGTTTCCTTGGTTGCCTGCTCTTCCAAAATGCCCGGGTGCAAAAACAGGTGCGTGTGGCAATCGATTAATCCAGGCAACACTGTCGCTCGGCTCAGGTCAATCACCGTACCTTTAAAATCACGATTGGAACCGGCGGCCCCCATGGAGCGAATACGGTCGCCCTGAACAAGGATCTCCCGGTCGTTCAGCATTTGGCCGGTCTTGACATCCAGCACATGGCCTGCCTTGATGAGAATCACGGGGCTGTTGGATTGCGCCCAGAGCGGCAACGACAACAGGATGCCGAAAGTGCAGAGAATCAAGTGCCTCATAGGGTCTTTCCTCCAGGGATTGGAGAATCCGGTTTTATTGGGACAAGGGAAGCCCGCGGCTCCGATTATTTCAGGGCTTCAATGACTTCGGCCACATGGCCCTTCACTTTAACTTTGGGAAAGATCTTCTTGATGATCCCGTTCTTATCGATGATAAACGTGGTCCGCTCAATCCCCATGAATTTGCGCCCGTAAAGGCTTTTTTCTTTCCACACACCATAGGCTTTCAAAATCTTCTTGTCTTCATCGCAAAGCAGAGGAAAGGGGACGTGATATTTGGTGGAAAAGCTTGACTGGGCCTTGATGGGATCGCCGCTCATTCCCAGGATAACTGCGCGTTTACGGATGTCGCCATACTCATCCCGGAAATCGCAGGTTTCCATAGTGCAGCCGGGCGTATTGGCTTTGGGAAAAAAATACAGCACAACATTCTTGCCTTTGAAATCCTTCAAACTGACGCTTTGACCGGTGCTGTCGAGCGTCGAAAATTCCGGAGCTTTATCGCCTTCATGAAGCACGGGTGCCACCTCGCAGGATGGATGTTTGAGACCCGGAGTGAAACGGAGTCCTATTGTAAGTGGACTGGGCACAATGTCAACATTCAAAAGCGGGTTGTTCAACGGGACATGGCGGCAGAGATCGATGGATTTCTGGAACACCGTGATCCGGAGTAGTACGCCCCCACATATTCCCGGTCAAAAGAGTTTGGTCGTGTCGCCCGAACGGAGTAAAATTGACGCGTGACTCCAAAACGAAAAGCAATCAAGCGGAAATGGTGGGTGCTTGCAGCCGTTCTCGCGGCGCTGGTTGTTGTGGTGCTGATTGTTCCTTATTTTGTGAATGTGGATTCCTACCGCGGGCTCATCGAGCAGAAGCTGAGCGAATCGCTCAACCGCCGGGTGAAGCTCAATGCCTTGCAGATTTCGTTGCTCCCCGCGGCGCTGGAAACCAGCGATGTTCACATCGCTGATGATCCGGCATTCCAAAATGGAGATTTCATTTCGGTCCAGAAGTTAAAGCTTCATATGGACCTGGGGGCGTTGATTCGAGGAAGGATCCGCCTCACCTCGCTGGAGATGGTGGGGCCTAATGTATGGCTGGTCCGGAACAGGGCGGGTGTGTGGAATGTCTCATCATTGGGGAACACCGCACCGGGAACGCCGATTCGATCCGCATCGGTCGGGGTTACGCCAACCTTGACGGGATTCGATGTTTCGAAATTCTCCATGAAAGACGGCAGGCTTAGTGTGGTCGACAAGGCGCATCCCAATGATTCCGACCAATACGACATTCCAGAATTAAGCGCTACAGATCTTTCCACGAATGGCGTGATTCCTTTCACGCTGACTCTCTCCAGTGCCGGAAGGGACGAGCCGCTGAATGTGGAGGGACAATTAGGGCCGATCGATTGGAGCGATGTGACGCGGTCTCCCGGTCAGGGAACATTCAAAGCCAAAAAGGTCCATTTTGGAAAGATCCGGATCGAGGATTTGTCCGGCAAGTTTCTCCTGGCGCAACAAGAACTGAAAATTGATCCTCTGGATTTCACCATATATTCGGGAAAGGAAAGCGGGTCGGCGACGGTTTTCCTGGCGAAACCGGACAGCGATATTCAAATCCGAACGCGCTTGTCGAAGATGGACGTCAATCAGTTCCTTTCCGACGCTACGGCCAATAAAGATACTTTCTACGGTTCCTTGAACGCCGATGCGTCTCTGGCCCTTTCGGGGGGTAAATCCGCCGATCAGTTTCAAGCTCTGAAAGGGGAGTTTTCCATCGACATGGAGAAAGGGCGATGGGCTCACGTGAATGTCATGCGGGAATTAGGGACCGCGGCGCAACTGATGGGTTTGAACTTCTCCTCCAAAGAAACACCCATCACAAAATTGAGCGGCAAGTTCGACGTGGCCAACGGCTGGGCCAGGACCACCAATCTGCAAGTTAGTATTCCTGACATTGACATGCTGGCCAAGGGAGGCTTCAGCTTCAACAACGAGCTGCAATTTGATGTCGTCGGAAATCTCACTTCGGATGCCAGTCAGCATGTTCGTTCGGCCACTCCTATAGGCGGTCTGATGTCGGCATTACTGGGAAACAAGAATCAGCAGGTGAGCATTCCTTTTGTGGTTACAGGGACCTTTGACAAACCCCACTTCAAAGTGGACACCCGCAGCCTTCTCGAAATGAAGACCGGAAATTCTACCAACGGACCCGGCATTCAAAACACCATCCAGTCCATCCAGGATCTTTTCAAAAAGAAGAAAAATTAGAGGATAAAAGCTTCACCGCAGAGGGCGCAGAGACCCGTGGCTTTATTAAAAGGCAAACGGAGTCATTGGGACGCAAATGCAGTGTTCAAGTCTCATGTCTTCCTTTGCGTTTCTCTGTGTCCTCTGCGTCTCTGCGGTGAGGTACTTCAGTGTGCTAGATCATTCGCTGGCATCTTGGACAGTAATGAGTGCCGCGACTGGCCACGAGAATACGCCGTATGACCCCGGGACATCCTCGGCGCCGGCATCGGCGCCCCTCGCGGCCGTAGACGCGATGCTCCATTTGAAATTCTCCAGGATAATTGTCGGCGTCAACAAAATCTGAAATCGACGATCCTCCCAGCTCAATGGCTGTATGGAGAATCTTCTGCAAGGCATGAAAATAATCTTCCAGCCGGCGCCGCGATAGTCTTTGGATGGTTTGGCGGGGATGAATTCGGGCAGCGAACAGACTTTCATCGGCGTAAATATTACCGACGCCAACAAGAAGCTTTTGGCTCATCAAGGCCGCTTTGATCATGCCCCGGCGCTTCCAAAACAGTTCAATGAATTGCTGAGGCGTCATGGTCAAAGCGTCACCAATTAAGGCTTCAGCTTGAGGGCTTTGGGTCGTTCGAGGGAGAGATTCGCCATCGACAAAGTCCACTGGCCGGGCCGTCGATCGTTTGCTTGAAAATATGACGCGCCAGTCTTTGAGAAAATACATGCGCCCGAATTGGCGGATGTCCTGGAAACTCAAAGTACCATCGGGATTTGTCAGATGAAAGATTGCATGAGTATGACGGTCGGGCGCTGAATCGAGAAGAAGCTTGCCGGTCATCCCCAGTCGAATGAGGATGAAGTTAAAGCTGGCGTCAGGGGATTGAACCTTGAGGATAACCGATTTGCCATGGCGGAAAACATCTTGAATGAGGGCACCTTGATATAAATCAAGAGGTTGGATCACCTCCGGCCGAAAATGCTTGGCGGGAGGAAAATCAAACGCGGCGAGCGTCCGGTTGACTACTCGATGCTTCAATCCACGCACAATCGTTTCCGCTTCAGGAAGTTCAGGCACACTCACTCCTTAAAGATGTCCGTCTCAGTATGCGTCGAACTTTTCGTTTGTCAAACGAGATTTGGAACTCTACAATTCAGGTGTGGCCTTTCGGATGACGAAGCAAGGGTCGCTTTAATTCAGAATGGGTGCTCTAAAGACGAAGGAAATTAAGCTTTTTGTCCTTGGGATTGTTGCGATCCTTATCGCATTCGGGGTGTATTTCTCTCGTTCCAGAGATTCCAAGGATATGCCCGCGGAAATAGGTAAAGCGGCACCCAACTTTTCTCTCCAAGACGAAAACGGACACTCCGTCCAGCTCAGTGACTACCGTGGGCGTTACGTGGTCCTTAATTTTTGGGCTACCTGGTGCCCGCCGTGCGTGGAAGAAGCCCCTTCGCTGGACAAGCTGAACCGGCGTTTTGCGGCCACATCACCGAGCCGTATCGCTGTCCTGACGGTGAGCGCAGATCCGGATTGGGCCCCGGTCAAACTGTTCGTGAAGGAGCACGACATCAGCTTCCCTGTGCTTTTGGACAAACGCCAAGAGGTTCCGAGCATCTATGGAACTTATAAATACCCCGAGACTTACATCATTGATCCACAAGGTGTTGTGCGCCAGAAGGTGATTGGAGGGTATAATTGGGTTTCAGCGGATGCTTTGCGGTTTTTCGATGGTCTGCTTCAACAAGGAGGGTCCCCAGGTGATATTTAAGTGTTTTTCCGGACAACCATTTAGCGTATCTGCGAATCAAGAAGAGTAGATTGCCACACGCTGGGGAGAAAGTTTTTGGGCGGTCAGGGAGGAACAGCCATGAGAGACGAGGCTTGGAGGACGACCCGAGGAACAGGGTTTGTACTTGGAGTTTTAATGTTGTTTGGCCTGAGCCAGCTGGCTTTGGGTCAACCGTATATTTCCACGCGTGGTGGTTTGGTGAATACCATCAGCGGGCGTGCCGACGTTCATGGTGCCCGCGACCTGCGTTGGGAAAAGGCTCGACAGCTCCTTCAATTGCATGACGGAGATGAGTTGAGAGTGGCCGAAAACAGCTATGTGGAATTGCTGTTGAATCCCGGATCTTACGCGCGTTTGGGCGGCGATTCGCTGGTCCGGATGAACAATACCGGGCTCATGAGCCTGGATTTGAATTTGCGCCGGGGTTCCATGGAGATTGAAGCGACGAACTTGAAATCCGTGAAGCGGATTCGGGTTTCATTGAACAACCGCGATTTTTATATTGTCAAAGACGGAATTTATCGGTTTGACGTTGACCCGTCCGGCGCTTCGGGCGCCCGGGTGTTTAAGGGCGAGATGCAAACCATGGCCTCGAATGGTCACATGAAGAATTTAAAGAAGTCGGCTGAAGCCGACATCGAAGCCAATGGGACCGTTGCCTTTACAAAGTTTGATACGCATATGATGGATAGCTTGAGTGAGTGGAGCGCCGGGCGCGCCAATCAACTGGCCCGGGCCAATGCCCGCGCCATGCGGTCATACATGAATAACTTCTCGATGTATTCGCCCTATTACTGGCCGGCCGGATATTTCGGGATGTGGGGCGGCGGATGGTTTTATGACCCGTTCTTTGGTGGCTATACATTCTTTCCCGGTTATTGGTTCAATTCTTTTTACGGGCCTAACTTCTTTGGACCCCCGGTGATCATTGTGCAGCAACCGAACGGAACCCGTCGGGTGGAAAGCACCAATCGCGGCCATGAGACGTTGTTCGGTAACAGCGGGGGCGGCTCCAAAGACTCGGGTGGATGGAGCTCGTTCGGAGGCGGCGGCCACGGAGGAGAAAGTCATCCGTCTTCAGCTCCGGCACCCTCCATGGGCGGCTCATTTGGCGGCAGCATGGGGCGCTCCGAATCTGCAGGTCCGCGGGAAAGCGTCTCGAGAGAATAGAATAGCGTTCCAGTCGGAATTCGTTGTTTGCGAAATCCCTGTTCCGGTCCAACCGAAACAGGGATTTTTTTGCGCCCACCCTTTCTTGACGCATCGTGAAAGGCCGCCTAGAATGTGGCCGCTCTTTTGACGCGTTGGCTTCTGGCCGCCGCGCGCCTGCGAGTTCGGGGACTTATGCTGAAACTCACCAACACCATGTCGGGTCAACTGGAAGAGTTCCATCCGCTCGATGACAACCATGTTCGAATGTATACCTGCGGCCCGACGGTTTATAATTTTTCGCACATCGGAAATTTCCGGACCTATGTCTACGAGGACCTGCTGCGTCGATGGCTCAAATTCAAGGGCTGCCGATTGACGCACGTGATGAACATTACCGACGTGGACGACAAGACGCTCCGGGATTCCGGAGCCACCGAAGTCGGGGCTTTAAAGGAATTCACACTGAAATTCACGCAGGCGTTTTTCGAGGATTGCAAAACCCTGAATATCGAGCGGCCCGATCTGGTAGTGAATGCCACGGATCATATTCCGGAGATGGTGAGCTTGATTCAGAAGCTGGTGCGATCCGGGCATGCTTACGAAAGGGACGGATCCTACTATTTCAAGATTTCCACGTTCCCGGCTTACGGGCGCTTGGCCAAACTGGATGTTGCGGGGATGAAACTGGGCGCCAGTGTCGATGTTGATGAATACGAGAAAGAAAATGTCCGGGACTTTGCCCTTTGGAAACAGCGCAAGGAGGGAGAGCTGTACTGGGACACGGCTTTGGGAAAAGGCCGCCCCGGATGGCACATCGAGTGCTCCGCCATGTCCATGCGATACTTAGGGGAGCACTTTGATATTCACTGCGGCGCCGTCGATAACATCTTTCCTCACCATGAAAACGAAATCGCTCAGAGCGAATGCGCCACCGGTCAGCCTTTTGTCAATGTCTGGCTGCACGGCGAACATCTCGTAGTAAACGGCGAGAAGATGGCCAAATCGAAGGGGAATTTCTTCACGCTTCGTGATCTGACGGCCCAAGGCTTTTCGCCGCGCGCCATCCGCTATACCTTGGCCGCCGTTCCCTATCGCAAGCCGTTGAACTTCACGTTTGAATCGGTTCATCAATCCCACAGCGCCATTGAGCGTCTGGAGGAATTTCTTCTGCGCGTCGAGACAGGGCATTTCGAGCCGGGTCAGAACGAAAAGATTGAAGAGAAAGCGCGATGGGCTCGCCGGCGATTTGTGGAATCGATGGATGACGATCTCAACACGGCCCAGGCGCTGGGCGCCGTCTTTGAGCTGGTGCATGAAGCCAATGTGGCCTTGGCCGGGGAGACGTTGAAAGAAAACAATCGTCCCACGATTCGGGGACTGTTTGCGGATTTTCAAAATATATTCGCGGTATTGAAGGACCCGGCAAGCCAGATGTTGGAGGCGGAAATCGAGCAACTGATGGCCGAACGCCAGGCGGCGCGCCAATCCCGTCAGTTCAAACGCTCCGATGAAATCCGCGACCAATTGCTTGCGCGAGGCATCGTTCTGGAAGATACTAAGGACGGTGTGCGATGGAAACGAAAGGATTAAAGATGCGGTTTTCCCCCTTTGAGGCAGCCACCTCAATGCGGCCCCTCGACGTTCGACCCAACCTTTTCAGTGGCGACTAATTGTTCTCCAATTATTGAGAGCTCGGAATACCCGGTACCAAGGCGTTCATCGGGGTTCCGATCACACGCTTCCATTCGTAAAACAGTTTCTCTTTACTTGGAGGATTTATGAAAAATCAAGTTCCCAGGATCAAGACCCATCTGCCGGGACCCAAAGCCAAGAAGATTCTGGCGGGAGATGAACGATTCGTTTCTCCGTCGTACACGCGCCCGTACCCGCTGGTCATGAAGCGGGGTCGGGGAGCTTGGGTCGAAGATGTGGATGGAAATACCTTTCTCGATTTCAGTGCCGGGATCGCCGTCTGCTCGACAGGACACGCACATCCCGAGGTTGTCGCGGCCATTCAGAAACAGGCGGCTGAGTTTATTCATATGTCGGGGACAGATTTCTATTATGCCCAAATGGTTGAGCTGGCCGAGCGATTGGCGGCATCGGTTCCGGGAAAGGGTAAGAGGAAGGTGTACTTCGGTAATTCCGGCGCGGAGGCGATTGAGGCGGCCATGAAGTTGGCGCGTTTTCACACCCGGCGGGACAAGTTCATTGCGTTTTATGGGGCCTTCCACGGGCGCACGATGGGAGCCTTGTCCCTGACGGCCAGTAAAGTCACCCAGCGGCGCGGCTTCAGCCCCTTGGTTCCGGGCGTGACGCACATTCCTTACGGCTATTGCTACCGCTGCCCTTACAATCTGAATCCCCAGACGTGCTCCATCGACTGCGGGACTTTTCTCCGTGATGTGGTATTCAAGACGGAGGTGCCGCCCGAAGAAGTGGCCGCTATTTTTGTCGAACCCGTGCTCGGGGAAGGCGGATATGTCATACCGCCGAAAGAGTTTTTGCTGGAATTGCGGCGCATCTGCGACGAGTTCGGAATTCTCTTGGTTGCCGACGAAGTTCAATGTGGCATGGGTCGGACAGGAAGGATGTGGGCCATTGAGCATTTCGGCATCGAGCCTGACATTCTCTGCACAGCCAAGGGACTGGCTTCGGGAATGCCCATTGGAGTCATGGTGGCTCGGGACAAGATCATGGACTGGCCCCCCGGAGCTCATGCTTCCACCTTTGGAGGAAATCCCGTCTCCTGCGCCGCGGCGTTGGCCACCATAAAATTGCTGGAACGCACCTATATCGCTAATGCAGAGCGCATGGGGAAATATATTCTTGAAAGAATTTCCGATTGGCCCCAAAAACATCGCCTGGTAGGCGACGTCCGCGGCCTTGGACTGATGGTGGCGATTGAACTGGTCCGGGATAAGAGCACTCGGGAGAAAGCCACGGAGGAACGAGGTCGCGTTCTTCATGAGGCCTTCAAGCGAGGCCTGTTGATTTTGGGATGCGGTGAGAGCGTGGTGCGCATGATGCCGCCCTTGGTCATCAACGAACACCAGGCGGACCTTGCCATCGACATCCTCGAAGAGGTACTGGGTAGGATTGAAAAGAAATAGCAAAGCAAGCCGGGGAGTTTGCCGGATTCAAAGGTGATTCCCGGTTCTGAGATTGAAATTCCCAATGAAGTCCAAGGAATGATTGTTCCTGGGAGGCAATCGAAAATTCATCTGAAATGCAGTGTCACAGAATTTGTTTGGATTTTGGAAGTTGGAACTTATTTGGACTTTAGTGATTGAAGATTGGAATTCATCAGACCGGGACCGCTCTGTTCGCTTCAAGCGCACGTGGGAACAGCAACCATGTGGCCCAAAATGGTGATTGAAGCTTGGGAACGCTGGGTGGGACACCCTCGACGAAGAGGTTCGGCCTGGCGAGAAGACCCGCTGGCATTGGGTCGCGAGGGCGAACGCCAGGCCTATCGATTTCTGCGGCGACAGGGGTATCAAGTGGTCGCGCGAAACTTCCGCTCCCCTCGAGGCGAGGTTGATTTGATCGCCTGGGATCGTGATATACTCTGTTTTGTCGAAGTCAAAACAAGAATCGATGTTAAGCACGGCCGTCCGGAAGAGGCTGTGACCCCGTTCAAACAGAGACAAATTCTGAACGCCTCGCTTGATTATCTTCGCCAAGCCGGATTGCATCGGGTCAATACCCGATACGAAATTGCGGCGGTGGAATTCGACCAGGCGGGCGCACCCGTGTGCCGCTTAATCCAGCAGGCGGGTCTGATTAGATGATCTTCTGAAGGCAGCCTAAGCGGAGGGAAGGAGACGTATTCGACATGCCTGAATTTCGAAAGGACATTGTTACCGGTCGTTGGGTGATCATCGCAACAGAACGGGCCAAGCGTCCCACGGATTTTGCGTTGGAGCCTGTGGAAAACAAGAGTGGGCAGAATTGCCCCTTTTGCCCCGGGAACGAATCAAAGACTCCACCCGAGGTGCTGGCCTATCGGGTCAATGGAGGAGCTCCGAACACGCCCGGATGGAAGCTGCGGGTCGTGCCCAACAAGTTTCCGGTTCTGGGGATTGAGGGAGATCTGAATAAGCAAGGGGAAGGGTTGTATGACAAGATGAACGGCATTGGCGCGCACGAGGTGATTATTGAGACACCTCAGCATGAGAAGACTTTTGACATGTTGACCGAGAAGGAGATCGAAGACGTCTTGTGGGCCTTTCGGGATCGTGTCCTGGATCTTAAGAAGGACAAGCGCTTCAAGTACATCCTCATTTTCAAGAATCACGGGTCCGCCGCGGGTGCCTCACTGGAACACACCCATTCCCAGTTGATCGCGTTGCCGATTGTGCCCAAGAGTGTCCTCCAAGAAGTGGAGGGTTCGCGGAATCACTTCGCCAACCGGGAGCGTTGCATCTATTGCGATATTATTCGGCAGGAGCGTGAAGAAGGCGTCCGTGTGATTTTGGAAAACAAAGATTTTGTGGTGATCGCGCCCTATGCGCCGCGGTTTCCTTTCGAGACCTACATTTTGCCGAAATTGCATGATTCTTGTTTTGAGGAAGGGAAGAGCTATGAATATGAAGCTTTGGCCAGCATCGCCAAAGAGACATTGGTGCGCATGACGAAAGTGTTGGATCGGCCCGCCTACAATATCATGATTCACACATCCCCTTTCGGTGAAGAGATCAATGATTTCTATCATTGGCATATTGAGATCATGCCCCGGCTCACCAAAGTGGCCGGATTTGAATGGGGTACAGGCTTTTACATCAATCCCACTCCTCCGGAAGAGGCCGCAAAGTTCCTGCGCGAAGCTGTGGTCTAGTGCTTTTCTTTCTTGGATTGAGTAGGTGTCGATCCATCGGAAAATCCAGTTTCCCGCCGAGTAACGCACTCGGCGGGTCTACCAGAGCGTTTCTTATATTCAAACCGGTGGGCCCGGCCGTTTTTTGGGCCGGGCGAACTCCGTCGAATTTGCTTTCAGTATCTTGCAGACACTGCCCCCGCCCTACAAAACGGGCGTGGCTACCCGAACTGGATCGTGCGCTGCATTTTGTCGTCATCAAATGTTGCATTTCGTAGGGTAAATGGAATCTCGCCACGTGCCAGCATGACGGGGCAAGTCTCATTCTCGGGCTGTTTGTTCTCACTCACCACTCGTCACTTGCCACTCATCACTGTTCCATCGCGAGCGTCTTGACAATTCCGGAGGGCGTCTCTAGAATGATTTGGCATTGAATGGCCGCTCGCAGCCGCAGGATTCAGTGATATTGGAATGGGCGGGAATAGCTCAGTTGGTAGAGCGCAACCTTGCCAAGGTCGAGGTCGCGGGTTCGAATCCCGTTTCCCGCTCCATAACACTTCTTTTCCTCCCGAATTCCTTTCAATCTCATTTATTATTGGAGTGGACGGGTCGTTTTTGACGCCAAGGGCGCGACTATGCCGTGTGGTTGGGGTGACCCTGGCAGAAGTTGAAGAGCTTGGAATATCCGGGTGGATATTCCAAGCTCTCGAAATCTACTCGGGTGGTGAAAAAGATAAGCAGTAAGCGTCAGGGGCGGGAAGTGGCAAACAGGAACAAGCACCTGCATTTGGATTGGAGGTGGATAAGATCACGAATGTGGGCGGGCGGAAGATGAAGAATTTGGCCGTGAAGACATTGTTGCAGGATGAGGAAAAGCCCTTGATTCCAAGCCCCGCGCCCCCGGCTCCGAATCCGGTCAAACATCCGGAAGAGAACGCCATACCGTGGCCCGTGGTCACTGTTTCGTCGGGGCATGAGGTGAAGACAAAGTCGCCGGTTCCCGGGTCAAACACGATGTTACTTTGGGTCGTGCTGTCCTGGAAACAAGTGTCAAATCCAGCCACCCAGCGAACCTCATTGAGGAGCAGCTGATATTGGTTGAGGCTTCTTCCGGTGGAACAACGGTTGCCATGAAAGTGGTTATCCGGACCTGATACCACAATCCGTCCGCCACTGAAGGTTCCGTATAAACCCAGCGTGGCCCCCGTGCCGGGATTTGTAATAAAGGGTGTAAACCCCGGGTCCCAGGAAGAGAAGGCCATGTGGGCATTAGAAAAGCTCGCAGTAACCCCATTGGTCAGGCCAGGGACTGTCGCAAGGACGGCTCCGCTCGTGCTCCGGCTCCCACCCCTCGTAATTACCGCGGCCAGATCATCAATATTACCCGGGTCTTCAAAAATAACCCCCCCGCCGAGTGCCAAGTACGGCAGGATACGTGTGGCCCAATCCGCATTGATGTCCGAGTCGGACTCCCAAGTGAATAGGAGAACGTCATAATTGGCTCGTAACTGAGCCGGGGACATGCCGTTGAAAGTGTCCGTATCCGACAGAAATGTGAAGGTCCCAGGGAAGTCACCTGAAGCTGCAATCTGCTGAGCACAGGCATTACCTTCGTTGGCTCCAACCCCTGCGACTCTGATGTTGGGCGCACCAAAGGCCAATACCCCGAAGCCGATGAGCGCCAATAAGGTCAATAACGTCATTCGTTTCAGCATAGATTCTTCTCCTTGAAAGCAGTTTGAGAGATACTGGACTCACTGTTGTGGTCCTTCCGCTTAAGCGGTCCCAGAACCTCGAGGGTTGGGGCTTGTACGGTGTTTTCTGCCGTGTCCCGTGAATCAAATTCCTTATCAGACTGATTCAATAGATCAGAATGGCGCGGCGCGAGCGGAAGGTCTAAGCTCTAAAAAGGCACCTGAGCATTCCCACAATCTGCCCTCAACCTGTCAAAGGGATTAAAGACAAAGAGTGCTTTCTCTCGCAAAACAAATAAAAGTGTAAGATGAACGCCCCGAATAATAGCGAAGAGGAAAATATTTTGTCAAGGGATGACTCCAGAGGGTATTGACTCATTTTGAACGGGTGGCGGATCTATGAGCCACTACCCTCCAGAGAGATAGATATTTTCGTGCTGTAAGCGCCATTTGATCCGGAGAATTCTGTTGGCATCATTTGCTGCAATGTGTTATAAAATTTTCAGTAGGGGCTCGGGAGAAGATTGACCGGATGCGGTTTTCAGGTTTAGGCAGGCCGCGAAAGAACAGTCAGACTTCTCAGCCTGACAAAAATATCACGAGAACTTTTGCGCCTGCCTATCTCTCCAATGGATTCGCCCGAATCCATTTTTTGTTTTTATCCCCTCATACGAGTGGCGGCGTAGCCAAGTGGTAAGGCAGAAGTCTGCAAAACTTCTATTCACCCGTTCGATTCGGGTCGCCGCCTCCAACTCCTCGATTCCAACCTATTGTTCCTGAAACTGGCACGAAAATGCGGAACCCTGTTCATGAGGAACCCGGGGAGCAAGGAGTTTGTCTTTGATCCACACTCGCCCACGATATCTTTTCTTGATGTCTTAGGTTTTCAATTTCATGGTTTCCTGTGTTCCTTATAAAATAGAGCTTGTTGATTCCGGCTCGTCTGTTTGGGCGACGCCAAATTTTTGGAAATGAATGAGAGGAGGTGTTCATGGATTTGGGATTAAAGGGAAAACGGGCTTTGGTGGTGGCCTCCAGTCACGGATTGGGGAAGGCGGCAGCCATGGAATTGGGGCGCGAAGGAGCCCGCCTCGCGATGTGTTCGCGAGACCCTGCTGCCATTGAGCGAGCCGCTGATGAAATCCGAGGTCAGACAAAAGCTGAGATTCTACCGTTGGTTGCCGATGTGACTGTGTCCGGCGACATTGAGCGTCTGGTCAATGAAACCATGATGCATTTCGGAGGCATTGATATTCTTGTTACGAATGCCGGCGGCCCCCCGGCCACCACTTTTGCCGGCACGCCGCCGGAGGCATGGCAAAAAGCGTTTGATCTGACGCTCATGAGCGCCGTCAATCTGTGTCGCGCCGTCGTGCCCCAAATGAAGCAGCGGCGTTGGGGGCGAATCATCTTCATTACTTCGATCACGGTCAAACAGCCGGCTGCCAATCTCATTCTGTCGAATGTCATTCGGATATCTCTGTCGGGCTTGTGCAAGAGCCTTTCGAATGAATTTGCGGCTGAGAACATCCTGGTTAATTCTGTTTTGCCCGGCTATACACTAACGGAGCGGCTCGCTGAGCTATCGGAGGCTCAAAGCCATCAGCGGGGCGTTTCCAAGGACGAAATTATTGCGGAATGGGAGAAAAGAATCCCGATGTGCCGCCTTGGAAAGCCCGAAGAGCTCGGTGCGCTCATCGCATTTCTGGCCTCGGAAAGGGCCAGTTATATCACCGGCACTTGTATTCAAGTCGATGGCGGATATATTGAGGGAGTGTACTAGTACCGTTTGGTCGGGGCCTGCGGTCTGGCCGAGGCGTACCTATGTTGAGGCGCGGATCTATGCCGCTCCCTGCGGGAGCTCATTGCTCTTGCGGGTGCGCCGGCCTGGGGCTTGCGCCCCAGGCTACGACTATTCCGGGCCTCTGGCCCTGTGCCCTTATAAGCCGCGGACTATTATCCTTATCGATTTCCCCCAACCGCGATGAAGAACCAGGAGGAAAATACAATCCCGCGTTGCCGGATAACCCATCTCATGAGGCGGAATGTGGAGCCTGAAACCCCATAACACCCAAACCCCGACTCATCGAGGCGAAGCTACGAATATTCCTAGCCTCGGGTCCTGTGCTCTGATCAGCTCGAAATCCTTATTTTCCCGCCCTGCAGGTTACCACCCCGCGCGATGAGGAAGGCTCACGAGAACCAAATCCCCCTTGGGGATGAAATATTCGTAGCCTGAGGCGTGAGCCTCAGGTCGCTGAACCCCTGATACCGGGTAGCTCCCGCAGGGAGCGGCATAGTTTCAGTTCCAGCATTCGGAAGAAACCACACAATTCAAATCCCCCATTGGGGGATGAAATATTCGTAGCCTGAGGCGTGAGCCTCAGGTCGCTGAACCCCTGATACGGGGTAGCTCCCGCAGGGAGCGGCATAGGCATGGACCAGGTCTTTCAGTCTTGCGGACGGATATGATCGCCCAGCCCCGCCAGGGGCGACAGAGAGCCCCCATTTTCGGGGCAGTTTCTCATGGTCGTTTGTCGCAACCATATACATAAAATCGATTTGTCTTTTCGACGACTGTTCACCGCAGAGACCCGCCGCGGCGGGCCGAGGTGACGCAGAGAACCTTGCGGCTATTTTCGGGGCAAAAAACTTTCCCTGGCACCCGGGCCCCGACACCTGTTTTGGGAGGCAGATTTTTCCGAAGGACATAGGTTTTTTCATTGCCCTTAATTCAATGTTCGATTCGTCCCCCACGTCCGGCTAGATGTCTCATGGTCAAAGCGCAATTATTGCACTTTGGGGTGGGCGCCTTGACTTTTCCCCCCGCGGGGAGTATAAAATTTGAAAAGCCATTTCTGGGGAGCCACAGCGATACCACGCCTGGTGGTATCTCACGCGAGTGAAGAGGCCCTTTTTCCCCCATAACCAATTAGCCCTGTTAATCGGGGCGAATGTTCAACCTAAGTGGTGTCACATGGAAAACAATCCCAAAGTCCTGGTGGTCAACGCCTCCGCTGTGGAACGCGAACAGATCATTCTTCATACCCATGGCTGCAACGATCGCGTGGAATTCACAGAAACCCCATCACATGCCTTAGACCTGCTTGCGACCGGCCGACATTACGACGCCATTTTCATGGGTATCGACGCGCCCAGCCAGGAGCATTGTCGGGTTCTCGAAGCCGTCCGCAATGAAAATCTTTCCACGGCGGTGGTCCTGATGTCGCCCATCGATGATGTGGCCTTCTACCTGGAGTGTTTGAGGAAGGGTGCATTCGATTATATACCTCGACCCGTCAACTGGAAGGAATTCAGGCGTATCTATGATCTTGCTGTCCACCAGCAGGGTCCGCTCAGTGTTCAAGGAGTCCAAGCGGCTTGAGAAGACTTCTTTATAGCGATCGTGGAAGGGAGTGGATATGTGGAAAGAAATGGACCGGCGCATCCGGGTCCTGCTTGTTACTCGTGACTCCAATTTCCTCGATCGTTGGATGGATCTATGCGGCGGCTATCATTGTTCCGTGTTTCATGTCTCGCCACGACTGGATGGACTCTTTCGGAATCTCTCCGGGATTGATTTTGACATAGTCATTCTATCATTGGCCCGTGCGAGGGATCTGCGACCGGCGTTGGAATATCTCGAGGAAATATCTCAGGATTGCGTCGTCATTCCCTGTGCTCCAGAGAGGACGGTGGGTGAAGATGTGCCGGTCGGCGATCTCAAAAGGTGCTACCTGATCACGCCCTCTGCGGGCCCATCGGGGGAAGAGGAAGCCTTGATTCTGGCGCTAAGACAGGTCTGTGGGAAGCGCGAACTCACGGACCATGCGGCCGCCTGACGTTCAGTGCCGGACTCACCTCACAACGGGAGTGCCCTCGTAGGCGGAGAATGATGCGCCGGTCATGGATCCGGAGATTCCGAGTCCGAGTTGTTCCTTCAGACGAACCCTCCTCCAGAATTTTACAGTGTGTCCTCCCTCCTATTTGGCGGCACCATTAGCGGTGCGATGTATTCGGGAAAACCGAAGAATGTGCCCCGTGAGAGGCCTTGATAGACCTGCTCCCGGGATTTACGCAACATTTCTCTGGGTTTGGGTTTGAGGACCGTCTCGTCAGCAACGGTCAAGCCTGTTTTCTTGAAGTGACAGTGTGAAATTATCTTAGATGAGGCTCCAAACCCTGAGGTCCGCACGGCGAGGGAAGCGCGGGAGAGAACGGTAGGGCCAAGGACGAGATCCTTTCAGGCCGTATAAGCTCTTTGATCGGTCTCTTGATTCATTGTTACGTCCATCCCACCATGCCGGAATGAAATTCTTGTGGTCAAACGTGATTTTTAAGTTGACAAGAGTACTTGCAATGAGAAAATAAGTTTTAGTTGCAGGTTTTCCCTGGGTTTCGATATATTTCCGCACCGTTTTTGGAAGGAGAGTTGTGCGCCTCCTCCTTTTGGTTAAGAGGGGGGGGCGTTTGTGTTTCTGCTCGAAGAATTTTGGCTTGTGTGAATTCGCCATACAAACATCAACTCATGAATAGGGTTGCTCCTTAGGAAGCTTGGCGATGACTCGTACAGCCCCAACGCGGCACTCCACTGACAAGCACGTGAATGCAGCGATGCTTGGTATTGCGGCGCTGATCGTGTTGGTGATGGTTGGTTTTTCTTATCGGGAGTGGACGGCATACAGCCGTCTGAATGCGGCCGCTGCATTGGCCGGAGAGACGCAGGAATCAGTCGAGACGCTCTTATCAGATCTCCGCGACGCCGAAACGGGCCAGCGCGGGTTTTTACTTACCGCGGAAGAACGATATCTCGAACCCTACAATCGCGCCGTCCAATCTATCCCCAACGATCTTGCCAAACTGAAAAGTCTGCTGGCTGCATCTCAAACCCAATCGGGAAATGAGGCGCGGCTGAACGAGCTGGTAAATCAGAAACTGGAAGAGCTTCGGCAGACCATTGAAATACGGCGTACGCAGGGCGCCGGGGCGGCGGTAGCCCTTGTTCTCACTGATCGGGGCAAACGGCTCATGGATGAGATTCGGGCCGTCTGTTCAGAGGTCCGGCGCGGCCAGAAAGTCTCTCAAAATCAGGCTTCGGTGGAGGGAGAAAAGGTCGCCCGGACAGCGCTCCTCGCGACGGTGGCAGGTTCCCTTGTACTCATCTTCCTTTTCGTCGTCGGGCTGGAGCCCTTCGTGATTCGCGGCTCAGCTCTCAGAGAAAGACCCTGGGTTCTAAGATATGGGGCGGCATTCGGGGGCACTGCCGCGGCGATACTTTTTCGCATGGCTTTAAGTCCGCTGCTTCGCGATAGCCACAGCATATTCCCCTTCGTCACGTTTTTACCCGCTGTTTTATTTGCTGCCTGGTATGGAGGGCTTCGGGCGGGGCTGTTCAGCATCGTGCTTTGCAGCATTTCATCATACTATTTCTTTATTTGGCCGGAAAAATCATGGCATATCTCGAGTGTGGGCGATCTCGTTGGGTTGCTGGTTTTCGTTTTGGCGTCATTTGGCCTGGCATTGATCA